>NZ_JAKSYG010000225.1 GCF_022829725.1 Methylobacterium sp. E-005
CCGGGATCACCCAGCAGCATCTCGCTCCAAACTTCGGCGAGACGGTCCCACTCGGCGTAGGCGGCCCGATGCTCCTCGATCAGCGCCAGAACCGGATCGGGGCCGGCCGGCCGACTGAGGGCCGCCAGCGTGGCCGCCTCCACGCTGCCGGGATCGATCGCAGCCGTGAGCGCCGGCAGGAACAGGCTGGCTCGGAGCGCAGCAGCCCACTCGGGCGTGTCGTTCCCCGTCTCGCGCAGGGCGGATATCCGGCGCTGAAACTCGGCCTCTGCGATGTCGCGCAAGCGGTCCAGTTCGATCCGCAGGCCCTGCGGGATCCAAGCGAAGTTCACGGGTTCGATAGCGGGCGACGCCATGAAGCCGGGCGGCGGCCTCACTGTCAGGAGTCACAGTGACGGCGGCGGCGAGGATGCCGGCGGTCAGCGTGCCCCGCAGGAAAATGCGGCGCCCGGCGTCGGCCTGCTGCGGCTGGCACTGCTGCGGAACCATCGCGGGAGCGGCCGACACCACGGCGAAGCGCTTGGACACGAACAGCCGAACGTCGCGGAGTTGATTGGCGGGCACAGAACGGGTGCCATTCGCCAGCATCACGCCCCCGTTCGGGAACGCGAGGAAGGTGTAGACCTTGCCGGTACGCTCGACCCAGACAGAACCGGTGGTGTTAGCGCCGTTGCGGGCAGAATGAGTGATCTCGAAAGCGGCCATGGGTGCAGCTCCTCAGTGTGCGGCGCGGCGGTGGGCGGCCTTGGCGACCTGCCAAGTGGCTTTGAGAGCGGAGGACAGGGCCTCGGCGCGGGAGACGCCGCAGCGCTCCTGGATGCCGGTGGCGGCCTTGCAGGCGGCGGCCATGATGGCGGCGCGGTCGTACTGGCCGCCGATGACCAGGGGGCGGGTGCGGGCGCCGAGTTCGATCAGGACGCGAGCGCCCATCAGGCCGGCGGGGATCTTGGGCTTGCTGTCGTGCAGCGAGCGGGAGAGGCGGGTCCAAGAGACGGTGCGGTGGGCCATCGGATTTGCCTTGCGCGGGTCACTGCTTACCCTTATCGTGTAATCCCATCCCGATAGCGCGTCAACACTCAACGCGCATGTTTTTGCATGATAGGTGTAAGATGCTGACGGGAGAGCAGTTGCGCGCCGCGCGCGCGATGCTGAAGCTGGAGCAAGGCGAGTTGGCCGAGCTGTCCGGCGTGTCGGTCGAGACGATCAAGCGGGTCGAGCGGATAGACGGGCCGATCAGCGCGAACTCGATGACCCTCGACGGGCTGCAAAAGGCTCTTGAGCGCGAGGGCGCCGTGTTCCTGCCGGAGAATGGCGGCCTGCCTGGCGTTCGGCTTCGGCGTGACCCGCCGGCCAATATTCGAACCCGAAAGCGCAGGGGAGAGGCATGAAGATCGATTTCAGCGCTGAGCAGGCGCAGATCATCGGGTGGTTCATGAAGCACCAAGCCGAGAACGGCTTGCGGCAGGCAGCCGAGATGAAAGCGCAAGCCGAAGCGGCAGGCAGGGTCTCGGAGAAGGTGGCGGCTGGCAGCGTGGATCTCGACGAGGCCGAAATTCGGACTCTGCTGACGTTCCTGAACGGGTTGGGCCTGATTGCCGGCATGGCGCCCGGCATGATCCGGGACGATGCGGCTGCACAGCTCAAAGAATTGCTGCCTCAGATCGAGGGCGCGAAGCGCAAGCTGGACAACTGAACCCGAGGCTTCGGCCGGGCGGCCTTGTCTCGCGGCTCGCCCGGCCTTGCGCACATCCCGACCGCGCCGCGGCTGGTGGGGGCGTACATATCGAGTGCCGTACCAACGTATCAAGCTATGGTGCTAGCACCGTAGCAACGTAGATATCTGCGGAACTGCCGAACAACGCCGCTACGTGTCTGCCGAATCAGTTCGATACGGGGCTACTGGCATCACGCAACTGGCGGCTTGCCGTGCTTGGCGAGTACGTCGTTGATGGCCTCGGTCATCACGTCCTGCAGCGTCACCTCACGGTCGAGCGCGACCATCTTGAGGGCTCTCCACGCCTCAGGTCTCGCGCGAACCAGGATCCCGCGGCGACCGTCCGGCTGGCGCTTGCCGCGCAGAGGCTTCACCGCGACTGCCTCTGCCTGCGCGGCCTCCTCCATCGCGGCCAACGGTGCGGCCGCGGGCGCCTCGGCGACCTTCGGAGCCAGACGGGCGCCGAGGTTGGCGAACGAGGGCTTCTTGCTCACTTCTTCGATCCCTTGATGCCGAGCGCGCGACGCGTCTCTTGCCACAGATCCGAAACTTCGCTGGCCGCGGCACTACCCGGCTCGAACTCGCCGACGGCCTGCCCGCTGGCGAGCGCGTGCGCGAACGCAGCCCGGGTTGTGATCTGGCCGGCCCACGGGGTCGCGCTCATCGCGAACAGCGCCTCACGCGCCTCGGTCACGACGTGTGCAACCTGGACACCGCGCCTGGGTGGCGCCGAATTGATGACTGGCAGCACCGGCTTGCCGATCGCGCGAGCCATCTCCAGCGTCGCTGCCACCGCGGCGATGTCGAAGACGGCCGGTCGGAACGGGATCACGGCGAGGTCGGCCACGCGCATGGCCGCGGCGATATCGGCCGTGTTGTGGGGCGGGGTGTCGACGAAGCACCAGCCGATCCCGTCTTTGCGCGCTGCCTCGATGGTGTCGGGTAGATCGCGGGCCTCACACTTCACCAGAATAGGGGTCTCGGCCTGGCGCAGCTCGTGCCAAAGCGCGAGGCTGCCCTGCGGGTCAGTGTCGATCAGAAGGGCCGGCGCGTCCGGCGCATCGGCGTAGACAGACAGGTGCGCGCACAGCGTGCTCTTGCCGCTGCCGCCTTTCCGGCTGGTGAAGGCGACGACTCGCAACGTCCGTGCTCCCGTGTCTCGATGTCGTCGTGCGGATGCAGCGTGACACGCCCGTTCGCCGCTGCTTCGCTGCGTCGACAGATCCGTGCGACCGTTCTGGCGCATCGACGTAGCGTGCTAGCACCGTAGCGACGTGCCTTGCTGCGGCGCTGCCGTTGTGGCACCATCTCTTACGCAAGACAAGTGCCCTTATCTTGCGTTGAGGCGATCCCGGTGCCGAACCTGCTCAACCCAGTCCTGTTCACGGTGCTCGGCGATCCGATCACGTTGGCCAAGGTGTTGTCGGTCGCGGGGTTATCGCTCGACGTGCTCGGCGTCGTAATCCTCCTGACACAGGATTTGCGCACGCGGCTGGAAGAAGTGGCCGACACGAACGGCGATGCCCAGATCCGGCGCGACATGCAGCGCCGGATGTACGGCACGCCACCCTACACGACATCGGCACAGATGCTGGCAGAGGCGCGCCTAGCCCGGAAGGCACTAGCCCTGCTGCGCGGCACTCGCGTCGGCTTCGGGCTGGTCCTGGTGGGCTTCGTCTTACAGCTTGTCGGAACACTGGCGTCATGAGCACAGCCCTCGTCCCGATAGCCGACCCCGTCGAGGCGCTGCCGCCCGCGCAGGCCGACGACGACACGCAGATGGTCCGGCTGTGGCTCGCCCGGTCCGCCAGCCCGAACACGCGCCGGAACTATGAGCGCGAGGCCCGCCAGTTCATGGCGCACGTCGGCAAGCCGCTCGGCTCGGTGCGGATGGGCGAGCTGCAGGAGTACATCGCGGCCCGGCCGGGATCCTCGGCCACGGTGGCGCTCACGGCCGCGGCGCTCAAGAGCCTGTTCGCCTTCGCGCAGGAGGTCGGGTTCCTGCGGTTCAACATCGGCGCGGCCGTAAAGGTGCCGCCGATCAAGAACACCCTGGCCGAACGCATCATGGCGGAAGCCGACGCGCTGCTGATGATCCGGCAGGAGCCCGGGCTGCGAAACCGGGTTCTGCTGACGGTGCTCTACGGCGGTGGCCTGCGGATCTCGGAGGTGTGTGGCCTGCGCTGGCGGGATCTCGCAGCTCGCGACTCGGCGGGGCAAACAACGGTGTTCGGCAAGGGCGGCAAGACGCGGGCGGTGCTATTGTCGGCCGCGACGTGGAAGGTGCTGATGGCCCTTCGCGACAATCAAGCGGCAAAGTCTACCAACTGGTCGGTCGAGGCGCCCGTGTTCCTGTCGCGGAAGGGCGGGGCGCTTGATCCGAGCGCGGTTCACCGGGTGGTGAAGGCTGCGGCTGCCCGGGCTGGGTTGCCGGGCGAGGTCTCGGCGCACTGGCTCCGGCACGCGCACGCCTCGCACAGCCTCGATCGTGGGGCACCGATTCACCTCGTGCAGGCCACGCTCGGGCACGCCTCGGTGGCGACGACAGGGCGGTATCTGCACGCGCGGCCTTCGGAGAGCAGCGCGAAGTTTCTGGGGGTGTAGGCCGGGCGCCGCTAGCTGATAATACAGCACGGAAACAGCGGCGGCCGGCGGGTTTTGCGACCAGTACGCGCGCACGCGCGAGGCAGCCAACTTGAAAACAATCAAGTTTTTCAAGCTGCAACCGATCGGGTCTCGTCGTGGGTCGCGCCGTAGCGCTTGACCATCAGCCTAGCGCCTTCCCGCAGCGCGTACTCGCCGGATGCCTCCATCGCGGCGACCACCGCAGCGAAACTCCCGTACCGCTGGATAAGACGTTCGAGCTTCCTCTGTACCTTGGCCTCGATCTCCTCGCAGGTCATGCCGGCGAATGGGTCAGCCCGGTGGCTCGCTTCGATCCTGGCGATGCGGGCCTCGATCTCCTTCAGCCTCATGCCCACGCCTCCGGGTTCGTGAGCCCTTCCCGCGCCAGCAGCGCGCCCGCCCATGCATCGCGCTCGGGGTCGATCGGCTCGCCAGCTACGGACTGCCGCAGAACCGCAATCAGGCCGTCGAGCTCGTCGTCGGTGTAGCGATGCGGCCCCGGTTTGAGGTTCGGGTTCTGGTGCTCCAGACGCTCGATGCGGCTCTTGAGGTCGTGGAGCTTCATCGGCGGATCCCCTCGATCTCGGCGAGGCGACGGCTCAGATCCGCCGCCGTGATGGCGTCGATGTGGGCCGAGACCGCCTTGCCGATGTCGGCTGCCTCGCTGGGTGTGATCTCACCCGACGATCCTCGGCGCCATGTGCAGCTCTGCGGGGAGCGCCTGATGGCCGGCGGCTTCGGATCGGCCCTGCCGTCGTTCGCCTCGGGCGACGATCAGACTGGCCTCTCACCTGAGCTGCGCGCGTGGTTGCAGAGCCAGGGTGCGCCGTCCGCGGTAGCCGTGCCCCCGGCGGTCGACGGCGCGCTGGCCCAACGCGGCCTGCCGTCCATGTCGTCCGTACTCAACGGCATGATGAGCGGGGCGACCGGCGATGCGCAGGCTGTCGGCGACGCGGGGAGCCGCATCGGCGGCATGCTCAGCGACATGCTCGGGCGCAGCGGCGACCTGATCGGCAAATTCCGGGACGGCACGATCAGCCCCTCGGAGTTCCTAGGTGCGGCTGCGGGCCGGGCGCGGGATGCGGCAACGTCGATCGTGACTGCCCCGCAGCGCGCCTACAGCGGGGAGTTGCCGATCTGGGACCCGACCACGGGCCACACGACGGACGAGGCGCAAAACGCTGCGAACGGGCTGGCCGGGCTCGCAATGACCGGATCCCTTCCGTTCAAGGCGCCGGCGGGTGCCCTTCGTTCGTTCGGTGGCGGCCAATCCCTGGACGACCTGTTGGCGTCGATGGATTCCGCCATCAGCGCCGCCAAGCCGACGTTGGAGCCGCCCCCGCCCGGTCCGCGGCTGCTCGATCCGAACGCGAAATCCTGGGATCTCTACCATGGGTCGACGCCTGGGCAGGACTTCCAGCGGTTCGATCCCTCGCTCGCCAACAACCCGGCCGAGCGCGGTGCGGTGTTCTTCGCGCCCGACCCCGAGACTGCCGCCGCCTATGCCGGCTCCCCGAAAGCTGGCGCCGAAGCTGGCTCGCGCGTGTTCCGTGCGACGGTGGACCCGGGAAAGACGGGCGTCTTCGACCTGTCGCACCTCGCCGAAACCGATCCGGCTTTCAGCGCCAGGGCGCGCGAGCTGACGGTGCGCGACAGCAGCCCCGGCTATGGGTCGCTGCATGATGGCTACATGGAGACGTACCGGGCCCGCCGTGAGGGTGACAGGGACATCGCCCGTCAGGTCGCCGAGATGGGTTTCCCCGTCAGCCACGACCCGTCCGGCAACATCTCCTACGGTTGGGGCCACATCGGCGCTGCGATCGAGCGGGCGCAACAGCAGGGCCTCGATACCGCGATCTTGCGGAACCTCGCCGAGCACGGCGGGGACGACCAGGTGGTGGCCCTCACCCCGAACCGGGTGCGGTCTGCCTACGCCCCCGACCAGCTTCTCTACAGCGGCGGCCCTGGCGGCGCGGCTGCCGGTCTGCCTGCCCTCGCACAGACGGGCGATTTCGATCCGCTCACGGGAACGGTCATCAGCGGCACCCCGCGGCCGATCGGCGGGCAGCAGTCGCCCAGCCAGCCCACGGGCGGCGCGCCGTCGGCTGCCGGACCTCAAAGCGGTCCGCAGCAAAGCCTGATGGAGCGGTTTGCGCAGGGCCTGAACAGCCCAGACCTGTCCAACCTGCTGATGAACGTGTCGATCGGCCTGCTGACCAATCGCGGCATCGGGGCTGGCATCGGCGCTGGCCTGCAGGGCTACCAGCAGAGCCGCATGGGGGACGTGAAACAACAGCTCCAGATGTACCAGTTGCAACAGCAGGTGCAGCAGCAGAACGCTACCCGTGCGTACCTGCGAGGCAAGGGGCTGTCTCCCGATCAGGTGGAGGCGGCGACGCTCAACCCCGCGATCCTGTCATCCATCCAGTCGCAGATGAACAAGGACCCGCAGCAGTTCACGGTCGGCGGCAACATCTTCCTCGGCCGGCCCGATCAGGACCCCTCGACGTGGCGAAATCTCGGACCCTCGGGCATCCCCCTCGACCAGGAGGTGAGGAAGGCCGACGCGCTGGCGACCGTGAAGGACGCTCACGCCAAGGACGACATCGTCACGATTTCCGACGGCCAGGGTGGCACGATCGCGGTCAACAAGAGCAACCTGTTCCCCAGCAAGGACGCAGCCGGGAACGCCGCCGCGGGCGACCAGGGCGGCAACTCGACCGTGCGGACGCTCGTGCCTCCGCAGCCCGACAAGAAGGCCAACGAGGGGCTGGATAAGCTGATCGGCGACAACATCACTGGCGGCTACCAGAAGGCTCAAGGCGCCGTCGGCACGCTCGCGGCGATCAGCCGGCAGAAAGAAGCGCTCGACAAAGGCGTGATCTCGGGGTCCGGCGCGGACTGGCGGACCCAGGCCCAGGCCATCGGCGCTCAGCTTCTCGGGATCGACCCGAGCCAGCTCAACGCCTCCTATAACTTCGATGCCGCCTCGACGCAGAAGCAGGCCGAGCTGGCGAAGGCGGTCAGCCAAGCCGGACATACCACCAACATGGACCTGCAGCTCGGCAAGACCATCGCGGGCGGCGACCGGTCGAAGACGGAGCAGGCCCTGCGGCAGATCGTGGATGCGCAGGAGACCCTGGCCCGTCACGCGATCGACGCGCACAACGCCTCGCTCGACCGGTACGCCAAGATTGCCCCCGAGGCCGCCGCGCGCACGGGGTTCTTCCACGTCGATACGCCCGAGGTCTACCGGTACGGCCAGGGCACCCCGAACCCGCTGGCCGATCCCGGCGCACGTCTGCCGGTGCCAGGCGACGCCCTCGGCATGGCGCGCGCCGCCATCGCCCGCGGGGCTCCTCGTGATGCCGTGATTGGCCGGCTGCGCCAGAACAACATCGATCCGGGGAGCCTCTGACATGGCTGGTCTCAGCTTCGATGACCTGATCCCTGCGCAGGGCGGCCAGCAGGCGGCATTGTCGTTCGATGACCTGATCCCGAGCGTATCGGATGCCCCTGCAGCGGGCGTGGCCGGTGACGCCTCGGCAGCGGTTGGGCGAGGTCTCGTCAACGGTGTGCCGATTATCGGCCCCTACGCGCTGTCGGGCCTGGAGCATGCGGCTGCGGGCGTCCGGTCCCTACAGAGCGGTGAGCCCTATGCCGACGAGCTGAAGCGGGTTCAGGGCTACAGCCAGCAGACCGCGGACGCGAACCCCGGCGCGACCACCGCGGGCGAGATAGGCGGCGG
This sequence comes from Methylobacterium sp. E-005, assembly GCF_022829725.1. Classification (GTDB taxonomy): domain Bacteria; phylum Pseudomonadota; class Alphaproteobacteria; order Rhizobiales; family Beijerinckiaceae; genus Methylobacterium. Next base: position 8,088 of record NZ_JAKSYG010000225.1, read on the forward strand.
CATCGTGGGCACGGCTCCGCTGATCGCGGCGGCTCCCGCAGTGTTCGGCGCGGGGTCTGGTGGTCTAGCACTCCGGTCGGCCGCCTCGATGGGGACGGGTGCCATTATGGGCGGTGCGGACTCGGCCGTTCGCAGCGGTGGCGATCCTATCGAGGCGCGGAACGGGGCTATTGCTGGGGGCGCTCTCGGCGTTGTCGCTCCGGCCGCTGGTAGCGCTATCGGGGCCGGCATCCGCAAATTTTACGACCTCGTCGGCGGCCTTCGCGCGCCTGAGAGCGGCTTCGGATCGGCCGCCACGCGCATGCTCGGCGAAGATGTTGCCCACTCGGGTGGCGTCGATGCCGTGCGTAGCCGCCTGGACGAACTCGGTTCGCCCGCGATGCTGCTTGACGCCAGCCCATCGCTTCAAGGTCAGGCGCAGGGTCTCGCAGTTCGGCCGGAGACGCGGCAGGCCGTGACGGCGCCGATCATGGCCCGTACAGCCGGCACCAGCGATCGCCTCGCGCAGGACGTGAACGGTGCCCTTGGACCGGCGCAGAGTGCCCCAACCGCGACCGTGGATCTCCGGGGGCAGAGGATGGCCCCCAATCAGGCGATCGGAGCCGCGGTGGACGGGGCTACGGATCCCGTCAGTGCGCAGAACGTGGTCTATTCCATCGATGGCCGCTTGCCTCTGGCCCGCGGGTCAGAGGAGGCCGTGCTGCGCCGGGCTCGGAGCATGCTGGCGCGAGACGACGCGGACGACCGGATCGCGCCCCGCACGACGATGGGCGATGATCTCGGAGGGACGATGGCGGGCCTCGTGGGCGGTCCGAAGGGCTATGCCCTGTCGCAGGCGGCGCGCGCAGGCAAAGCGGTCATCAACGCCATGGGGCGTGAGTCCGACGTGGCGCGAAACAGGCAGCTCGCCGATGCCGTGACCTTGGGACAAGGTGATCGGCTGAACATGCTGTTGGACGCGATCAACGCGCGGGGCCTGATGCAGCAACGGGCGGCGCAGCTCGGGCAGCTCGGCGCACGTGGGACGCAGGCGGCGATGCTGTCTCAGTCGGATCGGGCAGGGCCTTACCTGCCGGCGCCCAACCTGCTGCTGCGGTAAGCCGCGAGGGCGCCCACAATGACAACCAAGCCGAGAATACCCCAAACCCCTGCTTCGCCGATCCTGGCGGCCAACCAATCACCCACGCTTGGGGCTGCTGCACGCGCCCCCCACCCCAGCGCGGTCATCACCAGCGCGAAGACGACAAGGGTGGTCAGGATTTCAGCGGCGCGGCGCATGCCTGAGAATGTGGCTCCGCCTCGCCGTTCTGTCGATAGCCGCCAGGATCGAGCGCGGAGGCTTGGGAAGGCCGTTGCCCCGAACCCGCACACAGACACCCGAAATCGCCTGACGCCCGCCAGCGGGCCGGATTTCGCAGCCATGGGGCATTCCAGATGAGCGACGGCAACGGCTTCGGCGGCCTACCCTCTTTTGCGGGCGGCGATACAGGTCTCAGCCCGTCAATCTCGGATTGGCTGCAGATGCAGGCCCTCGCCCAGGCACAGGCTCAGGGCGGGGTCAGCCAGGGCATGCCGCAGGACGTTCCGCCCGCCGCGCCTCCGGGCTTCACCGGCTACAACTCGCCGACCCCGCCGACGGGCGCTCCGACCGCCGTTGTGCAGCCGCAGGCGCAAGGCCTCGCCTCCGCGGCCATGAACGCGCTGGGGCCGTCGAGCGCGCAGGCGGCCACGAACGATCCGAGCGACATCCGCGGCCGGTTCATCTCGACGTTGCAGCAGGGTGGCCTCACGAACCCGAACGGTCTCGGCGCGGTCGCGGCCTACGCGCAACATGAGAGCCGGTATTCGCCCTCGAACATCACGGGGAGCTGGTCCGACCCGAGCGAGAGCGGACAGGCTGGCACATCGGGCGGCATCCTGTCGTGGCGGGATGATCGGCTGGCGAACATGAAGGCGTTCACGCAGGGCGCGGCCGATCCAGTTGCCGCGCAGGCGAACTTCCTCCTCCAAGAAAACCCGCAGCTCACGCGAGCCTTGCAGAACGCCCAGAGCCCGCAGGAAGCCAACGCGCTGATGGCGGATGCGTGGAAGTTTGCAGGCTATAATCGCCCGGGCGGTGAGAATGCGGCCCGGCTGGCGACGACGCAGGCCTATGCCAACAGCCTCGGGGGTGGGCAGGCCCTGCCGGGGGTGGGTGCCGCGTCGCAGATGTCGCCGGGTATCGCCCGTCCGGCCGGCGCCTCGATGGGTGCGACAGCACAGGCCGGCGCATTCGGTCTCGGTGGCATCGTGGGGCAGGGCGCGGCTGTGCCGGGCCAGTCTTCGCCAACCCCTGATGTCGCTTCTCTGTCGGGTCAGCCGCTCGCCCTTACGCCTGGGTCTGGTAGCTTCGACGCCCCGGCGGCGCAGCAGAACAGCCCCTATTCGCAGATCGCCAACGCGCTCAAGGGTGCGGCTGCAGCGCAGCAGAAGCAAGGGCAGAAGGCGGGCGGCATGATGGGCGCGCAGGATGTCGGTACGCGGCCGATCAGCCTGCAGCAGGCGCGGGCCATGTTCGACCCGGGGAAGTTCTATGCCAGCCTACGGAATGCGGGCGTGCGGGGCGTGTAGCTTTCAGGCCCTGCGCATGGCCTGCGCCCGCAACTGCTCAGCTTCTTCCTGCCACGCGTCGCGCTCGGTCCTTATAGCCTCGACCAGGGCGTGCATGTTGCCGGCGTCGATCGCGGTTTCAACGAGCATGTCTTGAGCGGAGGCCAGTTGCTCACGCAGTTCGGCGTTCTCGGCCGCCAGCGCCAGGAGTAGCGCGGCTACGACATCGCTCACCTATGCAGCCTACGGCCTTGATAGGTCCTGCCCGTGCCCCAACCACTCACCATCGGTAGTTGAATGCTCCCTTGACCGCGTGGTCCTGCGCCCGCGCGCCCACCTGGCCGGTGTAGTTCAGGCCCAGCGTGACGTTGGCCGCCACCTGCACGTCCAGGCCGGCAGACGCCACCAGCGCATCCCGCGCGATTGGCACACCCGCCGTCAGGAACGCCTGCTCGCCCCCGCCAAACGCCAGCAGCGCCTGTGGAACCACGTCCCCGAACGCTCGCCGGTAGCCGAGCAGGCCCCGCGCGATGATCGGCGTCGCCGTCCCGAACAGGTCGGACAGCACCGCCTGACCCTGCAGGCCCGCGGTCGCCGTCTCGACGTCGTAGGAGCGCCCGAACACGGTCAGTGCCGAGGCACCCCCGGTCTCCGCGAAGCGGTCCCGGCGGATATGGATCGCCGCCCCGCCAGCGAACGGTTCGACGTAACCCTGCGCGAAGCCAATGCGGTAGCCGACCTCGCCGAACCCGTTCACCGTGTCGCCGCCCGCCTTGCCCGTATCGGCCTGGCTGAAGCCCGGGAACAGCACCGTGCGGCGGGTGTCGAGCGCGTTGCCGGCATAAGCAGCGCCCGCCCGGATTTGGATCGCCCTGAGTGATGCACGCCCGTACACCGCCCCGAACCCGCTCTCGACATTGCCAGTGGACTGGCGACTCGTCACATCGAAGCTGGTGAAGGTGTAGCCCGCCGCCACGCCCACCCGTAAGTCGTCGAACAGCCCGTCCGACAGTACGCCGAACCCGGTCTCGCCACCGAGCACGAAGCCGCCGGTCTGGCGGGTCAGGTGCGCCGCGTTTCCGTTCGAGGCGGTGTTGCCGAAGCTGCCGAAGCCCTGGCCCCAAAGCGCGTAGTTCGGGGTCACGGGGCGCACCGACAGCAGGCCGACAGCCTGGTCGCCAGCTACATCAGCCGAATACATCGCCGGTAGGGTGGTACCAGGTGCGAAGCGCTGGCCGATCGTACCGGTTAGACCGGGGCCGCCGAGATCCGGCCCCGCGAAGCCGTTGCTCTCACCGAAGCGCAGGTGGTCGAGGATCGCCTCCTGCACTAGGAACGCGGTCTGCACCTGCGCCGTGATCGCCGAGGCCTGCACCTCGCCCGACAGGCTGTTGAGTGCTTGCACGGCGCCGGGCGCCGTCTGGTTCAGCACCGCGGTAGCGACCTGCGCGGCTGGGGTTGAGACCACCGTCGTCGTGCCGCCGCTGTTCGTCATCGTCGTGGTGACCGTGCCGTTCGCCGCCACGCTCGTCGTCGTGGCCGGCGTCGGGCTGGCCGTCGTGGTCGTGGTCACGGTCGGCCCAGCCCCGTTCAGCGCCGTGGCCGTGCCAGTCTGGTTGCCGGTGGACGCCACCGTCGTCACTGCCGCGGTCTGCGCGAAGCCGAGATAGACGTTGTTGCGATCGTAGCTCAGCGACGGCGTCAGGAAGGCGAGGTTGCTCGTGGTCTGCAGGTTCGTGAACGTGCCGATCACGCCACCGCTCGCCGAAAGCAGCGTGTAGCGCAGCGCCGGGGTGTAAGTGCCCGAGCCCGCCAATATCTGCACCGTCCCGCCCTGGATCGTCGTCGTGCCGGTGACCGCGGTGCGATCGTTGGTGGTGGGGGTGACCTTGACCTGGTAGAACGAGCCCGGGGCGAACGTGAGCGGTCCAGTGATCGACAGGGTGCCGATGCTCGTCGCGCTGCCCGGTGCGAGCGTGCCGCCGGCGTTGATCAGCGGATCGCCGATCTTGCCCGAGCCGGATAACCGGCCACCGAGGTTGACCGTCACGTCCGAGGCGGTGAGCACGCCGTCGACCTGCAGAGTGCCGGCATCGACGGTAGTCGCACCCGTGTAGGTGTTGCGAGCCGTCAGGATCGTGGTGCCGGGACCCGCCTGGGTGAACACGCCGGTGCCGGAGATCGGCGCGGCGAGGGTCAGCGTGCCCGCCCGGTTGGCGATCAGCGCGCCGTTGTTGGTGATGGCGGCAGTGGCGTCGATTGAGCCAGTGCTGCCGCCGGTACCGAGCTGCAGGGTTGCGCCGGCGCTGATGGTGGTCGCACCGGCGTAGGTGTTGGCTCCAGTCAGCGCAAGTGTACCCACACCCGCCACGGTGAGCGGCCCTGTGCCGCTGATGACCCCAGCTTGCGTCAGGGTGGTGGTGGCCCCTGGCGCGAATGTGCCGCCGCCGACGCTGAGGGTGGTCGAACGCGATGTGGCGAAGCTAGCAGTGGTGGCCAGCGTGCCGCCGCCGAAGGCGAGCGCGCCAGCCGCGTCGCCGAGATTTGTGTCGGCTGCGACTTGGAGGGTGCCGCCATCGATGGCGGTGCCGCCCTGGTAGCGGTTTGTGCCGGTCAGGGTCGTGGTGCCCGAGCCTGTCTGGACGAGACTGCCAGCGCCGGAGATCGCGCCCGCGAAGGTCATTGCGTTGGAGCGATTGAGGGTCAAGGTGCCGTCGTTTGCCACATCGCCGATGATCGAGCCACTGGTGCCGCCGCCGGCACCGCTGCCGAGTTGAAGGCTGGCGCCCGTGGCGATCGTCGTACCGCCGCCATAGGTATTGGCCCCGGTGAGCATCTGAGTGCCGCCGGTCAGCTGCAGACCGCCCGCACCGGAGATTGTGCCGCCGAAGCTGCCTGCCGCGGCCGTGAGGGTCAGAGTGTTGGCACCCAGCGCAACTGTGCCGGTCTGGTTAGCCCCGGTGTTCGACAGTCCGGCGATCGCTGTGCCGCCGGTATGGCCGGAGATGTCGAAGGTGGCCCCGGTGCCGAGCGCTACGGTGCCGGAGGCGGAGATCAAGCCGATTCCGGATAGGGCGAGCGTGCCAGCGGTGATCGTGGTGGCGCCGGTGTAAGTGTTGGCCCCTGTGAGCGTCTGGGTACCGCCCGAGACGGTGAGACCGCCGCTGCCGCTCATCACGCCGCCGTAGCTCGTCGAGCCGTTCGTGATGGTCAGCGTCTTCGCACCGAGCGAGGTGCCACCGCTGCCCGACAGCGTGGTGATCGAGGTGCCATTCGTCGTGGCGGAGATGTCGAAGGTGCCGTCGTTGGCCACGCCGCTGGACTGGGCGATCGAGCCTGCGCCGGACAGGTTGAGCGTGGCGCCGGTGTAGATCGTGGTCGCGCCCGTGTAGCCGTTGACGCCAGACAGAGTGGTAGTGCCTGTGGTGGGTGCGATTCCGAAAAGGCCGGAGGACGCGGCGTTGAAGACAACATCGCCCGCGCCGTTGATCTGGCCGGCGAAGCTGCCCCCGCCGATCGTAGTCGTGGTACCTGCAGCGTTGGTCAGCACGCCGCCGGTGGTGGCAGTGTCACCCTGGAGGTTGCGGATCGCCGAGGTGAAACCATTGAGGTCGAGCGTGCCCCCCGCGTCGATCTGGGTCCCGACGAGCCCAAGAAAAATGCCGCCCAGCGTGGTGTCCCCAGCGCGCAACGTCCCGCCGGCGATCTCGTAAGTCTGGCTCCTGGCAGCACTAGCGGTACCACCCGGTGAAAGGACGATCGTCCCGGTATCACTCGACGACCCGAAGACGACGCGTGGGGCCCTTTGGGCATCGAAGCCACCCGTGAGCGTCGTGGTCGTGCCAGCGGCAGCGCCGATGCGCGAGGCGATCGTACCGTTCAAGGTGAGCTGGTTCGCTAAGGTGCCGGTCTGGGCGAATGCGAGCCCGGCGTCGCCGACCGTGATCGTGCCGGTACCGCCCGCGTCGATGGTGCCGCCGGTCTGGTGGTTGAGCTGCAGCGTGCCGGCCGAGACCGTCGTGCCGCCCGAGTAGGTGTTGGCGGCGGACAGCACGAGGGTGCCCGCGCCGACCTTGGTCAGCCCGAAGCCATTGCCGCTGTCGCCGATCGCTCCGGAGATGGTCAACCTGCCGGTCCCGCCGATCGCGGCGTTGGCGCCGAGCGTGACGGCCCCGGAAACCCCAGCCGTGCTGGTGCCGGTCAGCGCTCCTGCGTCGCCGGCGCCGGTGCCGGAGAGGGTCAAGGAGTTGGCGATCGTGACGCCGTTGACGTCAAGGGTCGCGCCGGAGGCGACCGTGGCGCCCCCGGTGCCAAGCGCGGCGGGGTTGGCGGCGCTGAGCGTACCGACGGTGATAACCGTACCGCCGGTGTAACTGTTGGTCCCAGACAGTACGAGCGTACCGGCGCCGGTCTTGGTCAGGTGACCTGACCCATTCGCGCTGTCTGCGATGATGCCCGACAGGGTGGCGGTGTTGGCGGCCGTATCGACCTGCACCGTGCCGGCGGCATTGAGTGCGATGCCCCGCGCGCTGGTGAAGGGGGCGGGGCCGGCAAGGATCTCCAGCGTTCCACCACCAAAGGTCAGCCCACCGGAGGTCGCTCCGAGGTTGCCGTTCTGCGAGACCGTCAGCGTACCCTGATTGATCGTCCAGGGGGTGATGGCGGTGGTCGTGCCGGTCAGTGTCCAGGTGACCGTACCGGTTTTGATGAAGGCAGAGAAACCCTGGTACTGAGCAGCTGAGCCGACGGCACCGATAGCAGACACATCGAAGGTTTTGGCGTTTGCGCCGCCCAGCAGCAGTGTGCCGGACGCGCCGTTGGCCGTCTGCACGACCACGGCTCCGGTGATGCCAGCATAGAGCCCGCCTGCAGTCGCGGCTTGCAGCTCCAGGCTGCTGGCGCCGCCGGTGAAGGTGACGGCGTTGGCGCGATTAGCGGCAGTTCCGCTGCCCGGCAGACCCCCGGCGATCGTGCCCGCGTTGATGATGGACAGGGTGGCGCCGATGACGCCGATGCCGCCGATCGCGGCGGTACCGCTGCCGGTCGCCCCACCAGAGCCGCCCTGAATGGCGCCGGCGTTGGTGATGGTCAGACCGCTTCCGCTCACCCCCGCGCCGCCCGCGCCAGCAGGGTTAGACCGGCTGGAGTCACCGGTGCCGCCCGTGCCACCGGTGATGGTGCCGCCGGCGTTGTTGATCAAAGTGTTGCCGGTGCTGGCGAACGACACGCCCGCGCCGCCAGTGCCGCCAGCTCGACCGTTGCTGCTGTTGCTGTTGCCCCCGTTACCGCCAGTGATACTGGCACCGGTGAGGTTGATCAGGATCGCGCCCGCCCCGGCGAATGACACGCCTGTTCCGCCGACGCCGCTCACGATGTTGACGAGGCCGCCGCCGCCGGCGCCGCTGCCGGCGACGCCGCCATTGCCGCCCGTGATGGTGGCGTTGTTGGTTAGGGACGCGCCTGACCCGGCGAATGATGCGCCCGCCCCGCCTGCCCCGCCTGCCCCGCCCGTAAGATAGGTGCCGGCCCCCCCGACGCCGCCGGCGCCTCCGGTCAAGGTGCCGACGGTAAGGTTAGTGAAGGTGGTGTAATCGCCGGCGAAGAACGCGCCGATACCCCCGTCTCCGCCATTACCGCCTTGGAAGGAACCTCTCCCGGCGCCGGACAAGCCGCCGGCTCCACCTGTGCCACCCAGGATAGCGCCGCTGTTACTGCCGGTCAGCGGCGCGGCGACGCTCGCTCCACTTCCGGTCACGACCGCGCCGTACCCACCCGCGCCGCCGCCCCCGCCGCCACCGATTCCGCTGTAGGATGTACCGCCCGCGCCCCCGGTGCCGCCAGTCAGCGTCCCAGCATTGGTCAACGTGGTGTTCACGTAAGCGTTGAAGCCACCTTGGCCGCCGCCCCCGCCGCCGCCATCGGGGTAAAACCATTCACTCGGAGGCATGCCGTTCCCGCCCGCCGCGCCGTCGAGACCACTAGCCCCGATCCCGCTCCCGGTTCCGCCCGCGCCACCATCTGTGCCGACATCCGCGCCGCCCTGGCCGCCCGCACCACCGCCCGCGCTGCCGCCGCCACCGCCGCTCTCGTTTGAGCCATTTTGGTTTCCATTGAACGCGCCGGCGTAGCCCGTGCCCCCGGCGCCACCGGCAGACCCATTTTCGGGCTTACCGCCGTTACCGCCGTTCGCGGAAGCCGGGCCAGATGAACCGATCAGCCCAAACCATCCCATCGGCACCATCAGGACGGCGGCCGAGACCAACGCCGTGCTCGCCGCAAGCGCCCGCCGCAAATTCCGGCCCGTCAATGCCCGGTCGGCCATGAAGATCCTGCCATTCCCCATCACCCGTGGGGTCGCAGCGAGTGACCACGGTCGAGATTAAGCGTTTCCCTAACAGCGACGTTTGATGGAATAGGCAGCCGTCTAGGAGCGGATAGATTTGCGTCTGCTGTGTCTGAGAAGCCACAATCACAGTCCACGGGGGCGTGAGTTCGCGGGAGGTCTGCTTTCGCGACGTAACCTCGTTTTACTCGAATCGTTGAGCGGCTTGGCGAAGTGCCGGACCGCCGTCCGCTATTCCGTCCGCTCGCAGACCTTCACCGCATGGCTCGCTCCGTCCCACCATCCGCGCAGATTCTCGTTCGGTCTGATCCGTAGAGGTCGTCCGCTGCCCTCCGGCAGCCCTTCTTCGCTTCCGTATCCACACCCCCTCTCTGTGGATCTCCCCTATCCGTGGGGTGAAGCGTTTTGCACCCTATGCTGCCCAACAGCGCGGGGGCCGCGGATCGACCTCCCCGCCGAAGCCACTGCAGCCACTCGCGGGAGATGATCCGGATCACGTTCGGATCCGACTTCCGGCCCTGGTGGCGCCGCTCTTGGATCGTCAGCAGGCCGTCGCCCTCGGCCAGCCGGATCGCTCCTTGCGCCAGTCGCCGGCAGACGCCCGCCCGTGCCGCGATAGCGTCGATGCACAGGCCACAGGCCCCGTTGCGGGCCATCTCGTCCCCGACGATCCGGAGCACCGCGAGCTGCCCGGTGGTGAACCGTGAGGCGAGCGCAGGCGGCATCGGACCGGAGCAAGCCAGCCGGCGGCGGCGCTCAATGGCCACGGATCGCTCAGGGGCCCGCTGGAGGCGCTTGGGCGGGAACAGCGTCACACGCCCGAGCGGGATGCCGACGGGCGCCACGGCCTCGCGCACGGCGCTCCTGCGGGTGTGTAGCGCCTCGGCCAAGCCCTGAGCCTCGGCGTCGGTGACGGTCTCGGCGGCGTGGGCCTGCCAGATGGTGCGCGACAGGCTGTCGAGCTGCGCGAGCGTGCGCGCGTCCTCGATCGCCCCCCGCATGGTGGCGTGAAACATCGAACCCGGTCCTTTTCGGACCGCGGCTGTGATCAAGGCACGACTTCATCGCTCCGGGAATTGGCGTTCCCGTTGACTCCCGAGGGGAGCTGTGGCTGATGGGGATTTGACATGGGCCCCACTAGGCCACTTCGATTTCGCGGGCTCTCTGTTTGGCGACAGGGGGCCCGTAGTCGTTTCAGGGTCTCAGATCCGCGGTGGCTGTGCTCCTGATGGGGGCCGCGACTCGCCAAGGCGGGTGCGGCCGGAACGGTCCATGTCGGCCGGGCGGCACGGTTAAGTCAACGTTGCGCGCATGTGCAGGTGCGCCTTACCCCTCGGCCACGCCGGACCGGGCCGCCAGCGCCTCAATCGGTAGGATGAACCTACCTGATCGTTGTCGAGTATTCTCGCAGCCTAGGCGATATTCTAAATCGAGGTATTGGCCTTCGCGAGCGTTGTTCAGCTCGAACAAGCCGAACGGGCGAAAGACGATACCTGATCTTATCTCAACAACAGATGAGCTTGTGCCCGGATTTATGACTTGATTGGCCCCCGCATAAAAGCAAAGCCATTCCCCTTCTTGGGTCCGCCGATAATCAAATCGAGGCTCTGAACGCACGTCGCCGTATATATGACCTTTCAAGTATAAGTACGGGTATTTAGCCGTAACTTCGGATAAATTTTTCAATTGCAGCACGAGCTCAGATGTTTGATTTCCGGCGCCATCCGTTGAGATGATGTCGAGCCTCCACGCCAAATGCAAATCAGGAACTGCTAGGCGCTTAAACGCGTCCTCAACGTCATAGTGCTCCATCTCAAAGAAGCTGTCGCCCGCGCGCTTGAAGTACTGCTTCTGTCCACTCGCCTCCGAGCTATGCGGTCGGCGTTCTGAGCGCTCCACATAGATCAGCAAGTAGCCCGATCCCGGAGCAGCCGCAGCCGGAACCGCATACAGTTGAATGCCATCGTGGCGCGGCTGGATGAGCTGCCCAACGAGGGTTGTCGCCTCGGACAAAAACAACTCGATCTGAGCTATCGGCGCAGACGGGGCTTGAGCGCAGTCAATGCCATCTTGCCCTTTCTCTGCATTCACTCCCCAGACCAGCAGGCCACCGGCTGAGTTTGCGAACCCTGAAACGGCCTTGGCTAGGATCTTCTTGTCGTTCGCGTCGAAGCCGCCCTTCTTGGGGTCACCCTTCTGCTTGAAGTCGAGCTGTACGCCTTCCTGCATCCGCTCATCGATCAAGCGCTGAATACCCGTTTCGCCCTCATGGATCAGTCGATCGAAAAGTTCGCGCATGTAGCCTCCAGACGCTTATGCTGGCACGACTCGGGCAGCGGTGTCTCCGCCGCTCGCCTGTCGGTGAGGAGGCGGTGGCTAGATCACCCGCGCCTGTCTGACGTGCTCGGCCGCATCAGGTGCAAAATGCGTCGCCGCACTTGCCCCGGCCGGTTTGGCTTGGACACCTTCACTGCATGATCCGATCCGAGCTCGTCGCCCGCATCGCGGCGCAGAACCCGCACCTGTATGCCCGGGACGTTGAGCGGGTGGTCGGCGCCATCCTCGATAGGATGACCGACGCGCTGGCCGCGGGCGATAGGGTGGAGTTGCGCGGCTTCGGCGCCTTCTCAGCCCGAGAGATGAGCGCCCGCACCGGTCGCAACCCGCGCTCGGGTGACAGGGTGGAGGTGGCAGCCAAGACGGCCGTTCACTTCAGGCTATCCAAGACGATGCGGGCGCGGCTCAACCACCAGAGGATTGAGCCGGAGGACGAGGCGGAACGGCTTCTGCGCGCGTCTTGATTGCAAGGGGCTGTTCGGCCCGGGAACTGGGCATGCAACTGAATACAATATTTTAGGTTGGTTGCAGGATTGGGAGGATCGGCAGTTCGGGGCCGCATCAAGGGCGTGCTGGCTGCTCGACGCAGCGTGATACGATGGTGATGTCTAAGAACGTCTTCGGCCTGATGGCTCGCAGGCTGGGAGGCGCCGTACCACTGCCCGAGGCGGACGAACGCGCGATCCTTGATCTGCCGCTCATCATCCGCACGATCGAAGCCTCCCGGGATATCCTCTATGAAGGCGGCCCATCCAACCATTGCTGTGTGATCCTCAATGGCTGGACCTGCTGCTATCAGCTCCTGACGGACGGCCGACGTCAGATCCTGTCATTCCATGTACCCGGCGATCTGCCGGACCTGCAGAGCCTGCACCTTCCGTCGCCAGATTTTGGGATGGCTACGGTGACCCGCAGCATCGTCGCGTTCGTGCCGCACAGCGACCTGCAGAAGTTGTCGGACCGATACCCTGCCATCGCTCAGTGCTTCTGGCGGGAAGCTGTCATCACAGCCGCTACACACCGGGCGTGGATCACCAGCCTCGGCCGACGCGATGCGCGTCAGAAGCTGGCTCACCTCTTCTGCGAACTGTACCTACGCCTCAAGACTGTTGATCTCACCGATGGCTGCAGCATGCCGATGCCGCTCCGGCAGACTGACTTCGCCGATGCGTTGGGCCTGACCTCGGTGCATGTGAACCGGACGCTGAAAACCCTGCGCGATCAGGGTGTGATGGACCTGTATGCCCGCCGGCTGACGATCCACGACTGGGACACCCTGCGTGAAGTCGCTGACTTTAACCCGAAGTATCTACACCTCGCCGATTAGGTAGCTCGCTTTGGCTCGATGGGCGTTCCGGGTTGCGTGAGATACCCCAATAGGCCCAGTCGACCTGCCCAGAGAACTTTTTTGCAGCATACATGTTTAGCGCGGCATCGCCTTTGGAGATGCCGATGGCCCGCTACTTCTTCGATGTGAGCAATGGCAGTGACGTCAGCGACGATGTGGGCCTCGATTTCGATGATGCCCACACCGCTTCGCAGGAAGTGCTTCGGTCGCTCCCCGACATGGTGAAAGATCAGCCGCTCGGGCGTATTGGTGAGAAGGTCAGCGTCACGATGCGGGACGACCACGGTATTCCTGTCTACCGAGCTACCCTCACGATCGAGGGCGAGTGGCTGCATGGCACTCCTTGACATCATGTGACGGCAGCAGGATCGCCCGCACCTCTCTGACGTGCTCGGGCTCAGTAATGCCCGGCAGCAAGGCGCCGATCGCTTCAGAGCAGGCCAGCCAGCACCGCGCGAGGGTCGATTAGACAGCGCGCTCGACTGCCGGTCGCATGAGGTCGTCGATCCGCCCCTCGCCAAACCGCTCGGCCACGTAGGCCAAACCAGCCTCGCTGCAGGCTTGGTTCAGGCCTTCGTCTTGGTGTAACGCCATGATCGACCGAGCCAGTCCCACCGACGTATCCGCCACCAATCTCGCCAGCGGCTCTGGCAAGTCGATGCCTTCCGCGGCTGCGGGCGTGCACACGCACGGCACGCCCGCCGCGAGGCTGTCGAGCACCTTGCCCTTCACGCCCGCCCCGTAGGCCAATGGCGCCACAGTCAGCCGCACGCCGTCGAACACGGATGCGAGGTCAGGCACCTGTCCGATCACCTCGACGCCTGGTTGGGTTAGGGCCAAGGCTCGCAAATTCTCGGGTATGTCGCTACCGACCAGAAGGCACAGGATCGCTGGACCTGACGTCGCTACCGCCGGCATCACGGCTTCGATCAGGTATCGCGCCGCGTCGACGTTCGGCTTGTGCCTGTAGCCACCGATGAAGGCCAGCCCTCGCCGTTGCCCGAATGGTGCCGTGGTAGGGTTTGGCGCCACAGCCCAGGGCACGACGTGTACCCGCTCGGCCGGGATGTGTCGGCGCAGCAGCGCCGCCTCAACGGTCGAATGCGTGATGACCGCGTCCGCGGATCGCGCCGCGGTCAGCTCCAAGAACCGCAGGTGCTCGGCGTAGGCCGCGAGATCGACGCGACCCTCGACCTCGGCTTGCCGCGCAGTGCGCAGGTGGTGCAGGTCGGCGACGCTGTAGACCAGCCTCGCGCCCCGCTGCGTATCGCGCACGAGCTGGGTGTATCGCCCGGCGGTATCGACCCGGTGCAGGTACACGAGCGCGAAGGCCCCACTGTGCCGGCGCAGAACCTCTTCCACCGTGACGTACCAGGGCGACAGGCAGCAGCGCACGCCCTCGGCCTCCAGCGCAGTCGCGTCGCCAACCATGTCGGCGGGGGCGAAGGTAACAGCATAGCCGAGCCGCTGCAGAGAGCGGACATGCGAGAGGATCGCGTTCGACCCTGCGTCGCGGCCCGCCGTCGGCATCACGGTATCGATCACCAGCGCGCGCGGCCGGCTGCTGAGTTCAGGCGCCATCCCGGCATCGTCGGCCCCGGCCTGCCGCAGGCGCTGCGCCTCCTTCATGAGAAAGACGAGCCGCCGATCGCGCTCTGCATAATCGACCGGCTCGGCAAGTGCGTGCGCCAGCCGTGCCTGCAAGTCCTCATCGAACGCGGTGATCGGGTCGAGGGCCCGGGGAGAACCCGGCAATACCGCTCCATCGCCTTCGCGGCGCACTGCCACTGTGCACCTGGCCAGCGCCGGCAGCACGCCCTCGGGGAAGGTGAAGTCGAAGCCGTGCCGGCCGTGGCCGATGCCCTCGCGAACCAAATCTTCGCGGGGGCGGTCGGCGAGGCAGCGGCCCACGACCCGTCCGTCAACCGAGATGAACAGGCTGACGGGGGTATCGGGCGCAGCGGCGTCCTGCGCCCAACCGATCATCTGCCGGCGGGACAGCCAATCGACGTGCCCGCGTAGCACCATCGATCAGGCGGCGAGGACGACCGCAGCCTCGACGCGCAGCAAGCCGACGACGGCGCTATCGGCCGAACGGCGAACCTCGACCGTGTGGGCGGCACTCGGCGCGAGCGGCTGCGGCAGCTCCAGATCAAAGGCGTGGCAGCCATCGCCGATGCCGGCAGCCTGAAGGTCGGCCCGGTAGGTCTCGGCGAGGGCAAGCGCCACCACCGCGCCGTCCACGACGATGTCGAGGCAGACCGGGCCATCCGGGTGAGCGAGATCCTGCGCCCAGCCGGTGATGCGGCTGCCGTCGCACAGGTCGAGGTGGCCGAGCAGCTCGCCGAACACGCGGGCGGGCGCCACCGGTAGACCGGCACGCAGCGCGAGGCGACGGCGCACCGCCTCCAGGGCGTAGCCGTGCGTGACGCGCTGAGCGCAGTAGACCGCCGCAACCGGCCACACGGGCTGATGCGGATACAGGGCGCGGTAGCTGGCGGCGTTGTGGAAGATCGCCCGGCCGCCGTCATCGACGAAACTCTCAGCCGGGGCGCCCTCTGCGAGCAGCACGTCGTGGCTGTCGAGCTCGATGTGCCAGTAGGTGACGCTCTCGACGCGGTCGGCCTTCACGATGGTGGTACCGTTGACGAGGTACTCGGCCGGGATGAGCACGCCGTCGAGGTAGAGCGCGTGGTCGGGCGAGACCCACAGGTCGCGGGTCGGCACGCCGTCGGCGAGCGCCCCAGCCTTGACGCAGACCGGCAGGACGGCGGGGTTGGTGTTGGCGAAGCGGCCGATGTAGCTGCGGTTGCCGATCCAGCGGATGGGGCGGTGCTCGCCCGAGGAGGTCACGACCTCATCGCCGATCGCCAGAGCCTCGACCGCGACTTCGCCACGGTCAGCCAGGATGCGCGTATCAGTGCAGTAGCACGGGGCGTTGTTGGCCGGAGGGGCTGGATTGGTGGGCTGGCTCGGAGTGACCGGCGTGACAGGCTGCGTTGGAGTAGCGGCGAGCAGCCGGAGCGTCGCGCTCCCGCTGCCACTATGAATTCCAGCGGCCGTCTCGGCCGTGTTCGGCGTGCCGGCGTTGTATGACGTGCCACCGAAGCCAGCGTCTCCGCCAGAACCATAATTACCGCCCGCACCGCCAGTATAACCGCCGCCACCGCCGCCGCCGGGAAAGCTGCTGCCGCCGCCACCACCGCCGTAACCGCCCCTACCTCCGGCGCTACCACTGGCCGCCCCGAAACTGGTGTAACTGGCTGCACCATTGCCGCCGCCACTGCCGTTGGCACCTGCGCCCAAAAGGCCCGCACCGCCGCCTCCTCCGCCGCCGCCGGTTCCACCCGCGCCCCCAAGACCAGTGCCATTGGCACCGGTTGCTGCAGCCAAACCGCCGTGGCCATTTTGAGTTTCGCCCGCGCCGCCGCCGCCGCCAGCGGCTAGTAGCAGGGAGTAAGTCTGCCCTCCGTCAGTGCTGCCGAACACGAAGGTCCCGCCGCCGCCGCCGCCTGTATCAGTAGCAGCCGCACCTTGATCGCCGACGACAATTCGAAGCTGTTCGCCCGCCGTCAGGCCAAAGGTGCCACCTGTCGCAGCTCCCAAACCACCAGTGTACGATGCGTGAGCACCGCCCTGACCACCGAAAGCGGATAGGTCGTAGTCACCAGCAATAGTAACCGTATAGTTCTGGATCGCACCGGTAAAGTTGAAGGTGATCGGGTTCATACTTATCCAACAGGCTCGCGAGCTGCGTCGGCTTCGACCTTTCGGCCTGCGCTGCGCGACGACCGGCGTGCGCGCGTTCCGCTAACCTGATGGATCCCGACGCCACGAGTCGAGAGTCGCTACGATCACACGACAGTCACTAGTACCTTCAACCTGTCGTTTTACCAGGACCTGTGTTGTTCGCGCGACAGGCGTGCCCCTTGACGAAGCGTCGATCAAGCTCGCTCCAGCAAGTCGATGATGAACGAGCCTGCCGCCGCGATGACGTTGCCGCGGCCGCCCCATCGCAGGGGCTCGACGTGGATCACGGTCGCCTCGGCGGCTACCGCCGGCAACGCGGTCTCGGGCGCCTCTGCCTCGCGGTCCTGATCGTTCCCGCGCAGCCATGTGACCTGTGAGCCGGTGGCGTTCTCAGGGGCAGCTAGGGACGGTTCAGCGTCCCCGCCGTCCTCGTGGTCCGCGTCGCCGTCCATGCTGTCGAGCACGGCAATGATGCGGTCCGCGGCGTCGAGGGCGACTTGCGCCGCCTCCTCCAGGCTGGCGCGTAGTGCGGCGCCGGTCAGCGGCTCACTGGCAATGTTACCAGTGACCGGCTTCGGCCGCGGGGTGAAAGTGAGCACGTCGCCCATGGTGTCAGGTCTCGGGTCGCGATGAAGGGGAAGGCCCGGCGGGATCCGGCCGGGGCGGTACGCACGGCTACGGAGAGGGGCGCTGTCAGCGGTCCTCGCGCTTGGCCTCGACGTGGGCCAGCAGCTCGCGGGCGAAGGCCTCGATCGCGGC
>NZ_JAKSYG010000227.1 GCF_022829725.1 Methylobacterium sp. E-005
TCTCAGCCTTTCGGCCAGACTCGCCGACGCGAGGTCGCCACGATTGAGGATCTGGCTCGCGCCGCGAAGCTTGCTCCGGTCGTCCGCTGAGAATTCGCGACCCGTCAATACGATCACCGGGATGTCCGAGCAGCCGGGCACGGCTCGCACGCCCTCCAGGAAGCCGAAGCCGTCCATGATGGGCATGTTCAAGTCCACGATGACCACGTCCGGCTTGGTGACTGCCACGTGCAGCAGGCCCTCTTCCCCGTTCGAGGCTTCCACGACCGACCATCCGTCCTCCTCGAGGGTCGAGCGCATGGCCATGCGGGTCACGGCCTCGTCTTCGACGAGGAGCACGGTGCCGCGCCGGTCCGTCCCCGACAGCCTGAACTGACTCACAATCTTGCCGAACCGGGACCAGTCGACCGGCTTCAGCATGTAGTCCGAGGCGCCGAGCGATTCCGCGAGATTGCGCTGGTCGACGGACGTCACCATCACGACGGGTGTAGACGCAAGCATCGCGTCCGCCTTGATCTGGCTCAGCACCGACCACCCGTCCACGCCCGGCATCATCACGTCCAGCACGATGGCGCGCGGCCGCAGCCTCCGGGCTAGGTCAAGGCCGCTCCTGCCGTTCGTGGCTGTCTGGACCCGGAAGCCCTCGCGATGGAGGAACCGCGTCGTGAGCGCGAGCTGGTCCGGATCGTCGTCGATGACCAGGATGACATCGCCGTCCACCTCATCGTCAACGATAACGTCCGGATCGTCCGAGGCTCGCTCATCGACGGGTGGAACAAAGGTTGCCGGCACGGTGAACGTAAACGTACTCCCCTGGCCATGCGTGCTGGAGACCGTGACCGTCCCTTCCAGCATGTCAGCGAAGGAACGCGTGAGCGAAAGGCCGAGCCCGGTACCCCCGAAGTTGCGCGTCGTGGAGGCATCGGCCTGCTCGAAACGCTGAAACAGGCGCGAGACCTGCTCGGTCGTCATACCGATCCCAGCATCGGTGACGGAGAACGAGAGCCGGTCGATGCCCGAGAGATCCGTCATGCGCGAGGCGGCGAGCGTGATGATCCCGTTTTCCGTGAACTTGGCCGCATTGCTCAGGAAGTTGAAGAGCACCTGGCGCGTCTTCGTCAGGTCGGAATGCATCCGGCTCAGGCCAAGCGCGAGTTGAAGTTCTAGCGTGTTGCCCCTCTTGCCGACCAGCGTCGCGACCGAACTCGCGACGTCGCGCAACATGTCCTCCACCGCAAAGTCCTCGGCGTAGACCTCCATCTTGCCGCTCTCGACTTTGGAGAGGTCCAGCACATCGTTGATCAGGCCGAGCAGGTGACGGGCGTTGCGCTCGACCTTGCCGATGTCGGCCACGAGGTCCGACGCCGCGCAACCGTCGGAGATCTCCTCACCCATCATCTCGCTATAGCCGATGATCGCGGAGAGCGGGGTGCGGAGTTCATGGCTCATGTTGGCCAGAAAATCGCTCTTCGCTGTGTTGGCCTGCTCGGCCGCTTCCTTAGCGGCCTCCGCCGTCGCATTGGCGCGTGTCAACGCCGCCTCCCTGTCGACGAGGATGTGGTTTGCGGCGTGGAGCCGCCCCAGCGTAGCTTCGTTCTGCGCGACGGACCGGCGCAGGGTGTGGCAGATGCACACGATGGTCGCGCCGACCAATGCGTACTGACACAGCAAGGCAGCGTCGACGCCGTCGAGCATCCCGTCCTGAGTGTAGAACCACGCGGCGATCAGGGTGGACAACGACAAGGCCAGCGTTCCTGGACCCCAGCCAAAAGCGAGGCTCGCGAGCAAGAGAACTGGGATGTACAACAGGAACGGCGCGACGTAGGCCGGAGCGAGGAACCGAACGAACGTCATGGCGCCGACAAACAGCAGCGTGACGCCGTAGTCGGTGACCGGCGCGTGACGCCGGCGGGCGACCGTCCCAATCAGGTTGTGCAAGCTGCTCATGGGACGTGAGTGTCACGTGCCGGATGCTTTGCATAGCGAGCGCGTCGTGCACCCGCCTCGGAGCGCGCCGAAGGTCGTCGCAGATCGTGGGCCGCGGTCACCATACTTCGGCAGCAAGAATGAGTGAGTCGGCGGCGCGAGTAATGGCCGGTTCCGCGCGGCAGCGCGCCACCCGTGGGGGTGCGCGGTTGAGTCCACGTTGAGCGGAGGGGTTTGTTCCGCGGCCGGACCGTTGCCTGGGTGTGGAGCGGTCGGATGAAGTCGATGGAACGGTCAGCGCAGCCTACGGATACCCCATCGGCGGTGACCGATGAGCAAGATGCGGTCATCGAGGCTGCCGAGGAGGTGGTCCTCGATCCCCTCGCGGACTTCCCGCATATCAACCTGCGCGCGGGTGTCGAGCCGTGGGAGAAACGTCGTGCCGCCGGCAAGGTCCTGCGCCTGGAACTACCCCACGCTGCCCATGCCACCCTCGACGTCGCCCGCGATCGTCCCGACCCGGTGACCGTCATCGAAGCGGCGCACGCGGGACGGCAATCACACCTGATCCCGCTGCGGGTCGCCCGCATGGCCTCTTCGCCGTTCGCCTTTCTGCGCGGCGCTGCGCAAGTCATGGC
>NZ_JAKSYG010000228.1 GCF_022829725.1 Methylobacterium sp. E-005
CTGCCGCTGAACAAGACCATCGCCGACGTCGATCAGGCGGCGACGCTGATCGGCCAGGGCAAGTATTACGAGGCCAACGCGATCCTGAAGACCGCCCAGGACGGGATGCGCTTCGACGTGATCGACGCGGTCGCCCTCCCGAAGGCCGGTGCCGGCGCGGCGAATGCGGCCTCGACGCAGCCAGCCGGTTCCATGGGCAAGGCCGCGACAAGCAAGTAGCGTCACTCCGGATGGTGGGCGCATCTCAGACTGCGTCCGCCATCCTGCCGTTTCCGAACAATCCCCGGTGACGGCATGGGCAGGGCGATGATCGCCGCGTCGGCGGCGCTCGGCCCTGTTCTGCAGGGGGTGTTCTTCAATGCCTCGGACCCAGGCGAGGGTTGTTGAGGAGGCAAATCCGACGCCCGGCTCTGCCTCTCTGGTCGTGCCGCCCGTCTTTCTCAACCTTCGCCGGGCTCGGGCCGATCGATGTTCTGCTCCGGCTCATCCACGGTGAAACCCTCCAGCCAGTCGGCGCTCTGCTGCGAGCCGACTTCGTAGGGATCCGCGGAGGCGGTCGCACCCGACAGCTTGGCGGCTCTGCCTTCTTCCCATTGAGAGGATCGGCTGGACATGAAAAACTCCTGTGTCTGCTGGCCTTCGGGCCGTGCAAACGCGAAGGACGCCATTTGGATGCCGCTCCTGAAGACGGCAACAGCACGTAAGTGGCAGCAGACACCCGATCGTGAAGATACGCCTTATCGGCGCGAACTCTTGGCGAAAGCCTGCTCCCTCCGGCCTGTAAGCTCTGGGCTTACCGTCCTGCCCTGTTCGCGCAGGGGGATGCGGTCGACACCCTCGTTTCCGGTGCAACCGGCCTCTCGACGCGGGATCCCAGCACCAACAGCGTACGCCGCCTCATCCGCCTCGGTCCGCCGGACACGGTCAGCGACCTCGCCCCCGCAGTCACGCGCTTAAATATATCCGCGGACAACCCATGCTCGGAGAACCCTGGGGCGCTCAGCCATCCTGCGTGCTTTTCGACCTGCCTTGTGCGGCGCGCTTCGGGCGGACACGACACCACGCTGATTCCGAGGCCGGGTTGAGTGCCGTCAGGGTTCCGCCCCTCAGGCGGTCGCGATTGGAGAGTGCGCGTTCGAGCCCTGATCGCCATGAGCTGCGCAGAGCGGTCGACCGCGGCGCTGATGCCGAGGCCGCCGGGCGTATCCGGATGGAAGATCTCTGGAAAGCCGCCGAACATCCAGGATGGCCGCGAGCGGCCGATCGACGAAAGCTGGACGTTGCTGATCCGGGACGTGCCCCCCATGCTTAGGCCCTGGCTGGAGCAGCGTCTTCCCATTCGCGATCCTGCGTCGCGAGCTGCGCGGCTCGGCGGGCCGCAATCGCCTCAGTTTCCGACGCCGGCGCGTCGATGGCTCCCTGCGTGGGGAGAGAAGCGGCCATCCCACCTCCACCCAGAAAGCGGGCGAGTGTCGTGACGACGCGATCCACATCGCCGGACAGGACGACCCCTGTCCCGAGGAGTTCGAAGCGTGACTGGCCGGCCATATCCGCGCAGGAACATCCCGCCAAGCCGAGGGCTGCAATTGCGTCGGCGTCCAGCGGCAGTTGTTCGACCGGCCAATCCCGCAAGCGTTCGAGTCTTCGCGCGCCGGTGGCTCCGGCTGCATGCGTCTCGCGTGCGCCCGGCAGCCACCGTGCGATCTCAGCGAGGATGAAAGTCCGAACGTAGTCGGTGCGGACCGGGCCGAACTTTCTGATGCTGGCGATCGCCTCCGGTGACGTCTGCGCCAGATGGCCGAGATCCCGGTACCCGGCCTTGCGCAGACGCGCCCGCAAAGAGGCCGTCAGGCAACCGCGACCCAAACCCGACGTCGTGAGCGCGTGAAGCACGTCAGGGGGCAGGGGCTCGAAGAGCGGGAGCCGCTCGCTGACCTCGCCAAACAGGCTACCGGACGTGGTTGTGCGGCGTGATCGGGCGGGCATCGCCACCGTCGATAGGGCGTGTTCCGGGTTCCCGCAACGGTCGGCGATCACGGGCAATCCAGCTGGCCGATTGCCCGAAAGCTGACCGACAACGGATACGAGGCTGGCCTAAACGCGTCAGGCCCGCGCTCCTTCGATGAAGATCCGCCGCGAATATCGGCGCGGAGCCGAACGAGCCGAACGAGCCGGCCGTCGAGCCGGCATTGCGCGACCCGCAGCTATCGGACCCGCCGAGGCTTCGTCAGTTCACAGTCTGCAAACCGAGGAACCCGCTGACTTCCTTCGCAAAGACGTCAGGGATCTGAAGCTGAGGAACATGGGCGCAGTCCGGCAACATCACGAACCTCGCATCCGGCAGACCGGCCGCGAGTTCACGTGCCATGGCGGGTGGGGTTGCCTCGTCATGCTCACCGACCAGCACCAGGACAGGGACGCGCAGCTCGGAGAGCCGTTCGCGGAGGTCGAGTGTGGCGAGCGCCGCGCAGGCGTCCTCGAACACCGTGAGATCGGTGTGCAGGAAGGCCGCGCGCCGCTCCATCATCAGTTCGGGATGCGCGGCCTGGAAGGCGGGCGCGAACAGGCGTCGCATCGCCGTATCGGCGATCGCCGCGAGCCCCTTCTGACCGGCTGCCCGCGCCATGCCGCGGAAGGCCTCGCGCCCCGGCTCCGGAAAGCATGCGCCACAATCCGCGAGGACGAGGCGGTCGAATAGGCCAGGGTGCCGCAGAGCGCAGAGCAGCAGCACGAAGCCACCGTACCCGTTGCCGAGGCCAGCCACCGGATGTCCATCCGCCGCGTCGCGGACCGCTTGCGCCACCCGATCGGCTACGGCTTCGAGCCCGCCCGGCACCGGCGCGGATCCGCCGAAGCCGGGCAGGTCAGGAATCAGGACCCGGAAAGATCGTCCGAGGTCGGGCGCAACGCGGTCGAAGCTCGTCGCGTCGGCAAGCAGAGAGTGCAGCAGCACCAGGGGCGGCCCCTCGCCGGACGCTGTCACAGCCACCTGTCCGTTCGCGACCATCGACTGCATCCAGACGTCCCCCTGTTGGCTCGAGCCCGGGCTCAGACCCGCTCTCGTGTTCGATCAAGCGGCACAAACTCGGTTGACGTGATATTTCACAGATGGCAGCATGGATCAACCGAAAGGCGATCCGTGCTGCTCCGTGACAACATCTACGCGGCGATCCGCGCCGATATTCTGGCCTGCACATTGCGGCCAGGCGCCGAGGTGCGCGAGCAGGAATTGGCCCAGCGCTATGCCGTGAGCCGGCAACCGGTCCGCGAAGCACTGCTGCGCCTCGAGCGCGAACGGCTAGTGACCGTCCACGCGCGTCAGGGATATCAGATCAACGCAATTTCCGTCGCTGATGCGCGAGACCTGCTCCGCATGCGCCTCGCGCTGGAGCCGGCCTGTGCGGCCGAGGCGGCGGCCGACGCGCCCCAGGCTGTCCTCGACGCCCTCGACGCTTTCCGCACGGTCTCTGACGGGGCCGACTTCATCGCCGAGAACCGCGCCTTCCACATCGCCCTGGCCGAAGCTTCGGGCAACCGGCGCATGGCCGCCACCGTGCGCGATCTCGTCGAGCAGGCCGATCGGCTCGTGCGCGTCAGCCTCGATGGCATCCGGGGGCGCGATCCGGCGCAGCTGGTGGACGAGCACGCCGCCATCATCGACGCCGTGCAGCGCCGTGACGGGCGGGGCGCGCGGCGCCTCGTGCGTGCGCATGTCGCCCAGGCCGAGCGCCGCATCCTGACCGCGCTGGAGCGCAGCGCGGTCATCCTCTGAATCAACGCCGCCGGGGCTTGCGAACCGACCGAGCGGTGAGACGCGACACGGGAGAGACGCCATGAACATGCGTGAGCCGGCACCGGCGATCGAGACCCGGGGTAATTTCATCGACGGACGCGAGGTCGAGGCCGGGGACGGCACGCTGATCGACGTGCGCAACCCGGCCACCGGCGCGGTCATCGCCCGCATCCCGAACTCGGGACCGGCTGATGTCGACCGGGCAATGCGCTCGGCCCGGGGCGCCTTCGAGGGCAAGGACTGGGGCGGCCTGGATATCCGGGCCCGGGCCCGCCTGGTGAACCGGCTGGCCGACGCGTTCGAGGCCAACCTCGACTCACTCTACCGGCTCGAGACCACCAACAACGGCCGGCCGGTCAACGAGACCCGGGCGCAGCTCTCGCGGCTGCCGGACTTCTTCCGCTATTTCGCGGGCGTGGCGCTGGCGCGGCGCGACGACGTGATCCCGGTGGAAGGCAATTACCTCAACTATACCCGCCGCACCCCGATCGGCGTGGTGGCGAACTGCACGCCGTTCAACCATCCGCTGATGATCCTGTGCAAGTCGCTGGCGGTCGTCCTCGCCACCGGCTGCACCACGGTGGTCAAGCCCTCCGAATACACCCCACTCACCACGCTGAAGCTCGCGCAGATCTTCACCGAGGCCGGCCTGCCGCCGGGCGTGTTCAACATCGTGCTGGGCCTGGGCGCCTCGACCGGCAAGGCGCTCGCCGAGCACCGCGACATCAACAAGCTGGTGCTCACCGGCGGCACCGAGGCCGGCCGGATCGCCGGCTCGGCGGCCGCCAAGGTCTTCGCCCACCAGACCATGGAACTCGGCGGCAAGACGCCCGTGATGGTGTTCGACGACTTCGACGTCGAGCGGGCGGTGAACTACGCCGCCTTCGGTGCCTTCATCGGCGCCGGTCAGACCTGTGTGTGCGGCAGCCGCCACCTCGTCCAGGCCTCGATCTACGACGAGTTCGTGGAGCGGCTCGCCGCCAAGACGGCCTCGATCCGCCTTGGCGACCCCTTCGACCCGGCAACGCAGCTCGGGCCGGTCATCTCCGAGCGCCAGCGCGACCGGGTGCTGTCTTATGCCGGCTACGGCCGGGACGAGGGTGCCCGCGCGGTGGCCGGCGGGCGGGCGGCCCAGGTGCCGGGGTTCGAGGGCGGCTACTTCGTCGAGCCCACGGTTTTCGCGGATGTGCGCGCCGACATGCGCATCTTCCAGGAAGAGGTGTTCGGGCCCTTCACCAGCGTCACGCGCTTCGAGGACGAGGCCGAGGCGCTCCGGCTCGCCAACGACTCGCCCTTCGGTCTCGCCGCCGCCGTGCGCACCCGGGATGTCGCCCGTGCCCACCGGGTGGCGCACGCCGTCAAGGCTGGCATCGTCTGGATCAACGACCACCACCGCCTCGACCCGGCCTCGCCCTGGGGTGGGGTCGGCGACAGCGGGCTCGGCCGCGAATGCGGCATCGAGAGCTTCAACGACCATTTCGACGTGAAGAGCATCATGGTGGCCACCGGCGACGGGCCCTTCGACTGGTACCGCGACACGGCGGGCCAGCGCCGCCTGAACTGACGCACGACGGCGCGGGGGGATGCGAGGTCCGCGCGAGACGGACTCCTTCCGTGCCGGCTCCCACCCCGGAAGGAAACGCCCATGCCCGAACCCGTGAGCCCGGCGGTCAACGCCGGAGGCCGTCTCGACCGTCTGCCGATCGGCCCGTTCCATCG
The DNA here is from genome assembly GCF_022829725.1 of Methylobacterium sp. E-005. Lineage (GTDB taxonomy): Bacteria > Pseudomonadota > Alphaproteobacteria > Rhizobiales > Beijerinckiaceae > Methylobacterium. The sequence continues at coordinate 5,513 of NZ_JAKSYG010000228.1, forward strand.
CCGCATCATGTGGCTGATCGGGATCGGCATGTTCTTCGACGGCTTCGACATCTACATTGCCGCCACCGTGCTGGGCTCGACCCTGAAGAGCGGCTTCTCGACCCTGCCGCAGAATGCGTGGTTCGTCTCGGCGACCTTCGTGGGGATGATGGCGGGTTCGTTCCTCACGGGCTTCTTCGGGGACCGCTACGGACGGCGCTTCACCTATCAGGCCAACCTGCTGGTCTTCGGCCTCGCCGCCATCGGCGCTGCCTTCGCGCCGAACATGACGGTCCTGATCATCCTGCGCTTCATCATGGGCGTCGGCCTGGGGGCCGAGAATGTCGTTGGCTACTCGACCATGACCGAGTTCGTGCCGGCGCGCTCCCGCGGGCGCTTCCTCGGCCTGATGGCGGTGTTCGTGGTCACCGGCCTGCCGGTGGCCTCCCTGATCGGATACCTCGTGATCCCGGCCTTCGGCTGGCGGGCGATGTTCGCGCTGGGCGGCCTTGGGGCGCTGGCCGTCTGGTACGCCCGCAAGAACCTGCCGGAATCGCCGCGCTGGCTCGAGGCTGTGGGACGCCACGTCGAAGCCGAGGCGCTGATGCGCACGATCGAGGCCGAGGCGAGCCGAGGCGCGCCCCTGCCGCCCGCCGCCGCGATGGCGCCTATGCCGCAACTCGGGCTCGCCGCCCTGTTCCGGCCGCCGCTGCTGTCGCGCCTGCTGCTGGGCTGCCTGTGCCTCGTGGTGATCAACACGCTGCTCTACGGCTTTGTGACGTGGCTGCCGACCTTCTTCATCCGGCAGGGCCTGAGCGTCGCGACCTCCTTCGGCTACGCGCTGCTGATGGGCCTCGGCGCGCCGGTGGGGAGCGCGATCGGTGCGCTGACCGCCGATCGCTGGGGTCGCAAGCCGACGATCATCGGCGCCTCGGCGGCCGCCATCCTGTTCGGGATCCTCTACCCGATGACCCTGAATCCGGTCCTGCTGCCGCTCGTCGGCTTCGGACTAACCGTGCCGATCTACGTGCTGGTGGCGCTCCTGTTCGGGATCTACATCCCCGAATTGTTCCCCACCGAGGTGCGGCTGCGGGCCTCGGGCCTGTGCAACACGGTCGGACGCGGCGCGACGATCGTGACGCCCTTCCTGGTCGTGAGCCTGTTCGAGGCCTACGGCATTGCGGGTGTGACCGGCCTGATGATCGGGCTCCTGGCCCTGCAGATCGTGGCGGTCGCCCTGTTCGGCGTCGAGCCGCGCCGCCAGAGCCTGGAGAGCCTGGAGCCCGGCCTCACCGCGGCCGAGGCCGGCGCGGCCTCCGGGGCACGCAGCGCGGTGCCGCGCCCGATCGTTTAGGTGGACATCACGTCCCCGCGCCATCCCCGAACCGCGCGCGGTGCCTCGAAAGGGCGGGGGGCGGCCTGCGGGACGCTTGCACAGGGTCTAAGATGAGATTCGCGATGCGCACACCACTTCGCTGGCTGCCGGGATGGATCCTGGCCGCTGCCCTGCTGGTCGCCGGCCTGTCGCCATCCGCGGCGCACGGTCCGAACGCGCCGCCGCACCGGACGGAGCCGCTCGGCGACCTGCCGCTGGAGAGCGGCGAGACGATCCGGGACTTCGCCATCTCCTATGTCACCCATGGGACGCTAAACGCCGACAAGTCCAACGCGATCCTGATGACGACCGCAATCGGCGGCAACCACCACCGGATCGACTTTCTGATCGGTCCCGGTAAGGGGCTCGATACCGATAGATACTTCATCATTGCCACCGATGCGATCGGCAACGGTCTAACGACCAGCCCGAGCAACAGCACGAGCCAGCACGGGACGGCCTTCCCGCACTTCACCATCCGCGACATGGTGGAGAGCCAGAAGCGGCTCCTGGATCGCCTCGGGATCACGCATCTTGTGGCCGTGGCGGGCGCGTCGATGGGCGGCATGCAGGCGCTGCAATGGGGCGTCAGCCATCCCGGCTTCATGGACGCCCTGGTGGCCCTGACCCCGATGGCGCGCACCGCTCCCTGGTCGATCGCCGTCAACGAGGCGACCCGCAAGGCGCTGATGCTCGATCCTGCGTTCAAGGCTGGCGCCTACGAAAGGCAGCCCGAGCAGGGCTGGCGGCTGCGCGCCGACATCCTGCAGGTGCTGGCCGCCCGAACGCCGGAGGCCCTGTGCGCCGCATCGCCCCTCAACCCCTCGACATCCTGCCCTGGATGCAGGCGCAGGAGGAGGCGGTGCTGAAAGCCGGCTTCGACGCCAACGACTGGATCGCACAGACCTGGGCCTACGACCGCCACGACATCGGCCAGACCGCCGGCTTCGGCGGCGATGTCCGGAAGGCGCTGGCCGCGATCAAGGCCCGAACGCTGATCCTCACCGGTGGCAACCTCGACCTGTACAACCCGGTCGAGGAGGCCCGCGAGGCCGGCGCCTTCATCCCGCAGGCGAGCGTCGTCGCCGTGCCCTCCGAGCAGGGCCACACGACGGCGACGGCGACCAAGGCGGCGGACGTGGAGTTCATGAACCGGACGATCCGAGATTTCCTCCCAGGAGGCACGTCGACCGGCCGCTGAGACAGCGGAAGGTTCAGGCACTGATCAGGGAGATGGCGGCTGGCGTTGAAATCGAACTCGTCGACGTGGCGCAGCCGATCGGTGTTCGTCCGGAAGCGCGGGTGTTTCACGAGGTTCCGGCGCCGAATGTTTTAGGAACAGGTGTTCGGCCATCTTCTGGATTGAGCCCGACCCGCCGAAGGGCACTGGATAAATAGTGGAACCTTCCGGGCCTGTGGCATAAGGTTTCGAAAATACTGGAGCCGTTTTCTCTGAACCGCCCTGGATGTTCAGAAGGTCGTTTGCCTGGTTCGAGTAACCCAAGCTTGATCGCCGCCGTTGAGAGAAGCGTGCGCCTCGGCTTCACCGGCAAGGAGATTGCCGATCGATTGAGAAATTCCGGGGCTCGGGGCGACAACCTTTGGCCATCGGCAAAGCCGCGCCCGCGCGTTCAAGAGCCGGCCGGAACAGAAAAGGCCCGGCTGCGCCTGAGCGCGGCCGGGCCTTCCGCCTTGATCGACCGGCCGATCAGGTCCAGTCGCTGTCGTCGCCGCCGCCCATGTCGCCGCCGAAATCGCCGCTCGGATCGCTGAAGCTCGCGTCCTGGAAGTCGCCTCCGCCGCCACCGCCGTCGAGGGCCGAACCGAGATCCTGGTTGCCGCCGTCACCGTAGTAGTTGTTGACGATCGTCTCGCCACTGCCGCCACCGAGCCCGGCCGCCGCGGCGCTGCCAAGGCTCGAATGACCGCCCGCGAAGGCGTTCGAGAGGGCGCTGCCCAGCAGCATGCCGCCCGCTGCGCCGGCGGCCATCGGAAGCGCCGAAGCCAGGAAGCCGCCCCCGCGCGCCGGAGCCTGCGGCTGGCCGCCCCAGGGGCCGCCCTGCTGCTGCGGATAACCCTGCTGCGGATAGCCCCCCTGTTGCGGGTAACCCTGCGGCGGGGCGCCCGCATTGCCCCAGGGCTGGCCGGTCGGCCGCTGCGGCGCGTAGCCCGGCTGCGGCTCCTGGCGCTGGCTGCCGCCTCCGAAGATGCTCGACAGGAAGCCGCCGCCACCCGACGATTGGGCTTGGGTGCCCTGCTGGCGCGCCTGTTCCAGCTGCTGGTTCAGACTCTTGATCGCCTCTTCCTGCACGTAGATCAGCTGCGCCATCGCGTAGGGAGCGTAGGGCTGCGCGCGAATCTTGTCGGCGATGAAGCGCTCGGCCTCCGCGTCGCGGGGCTGAGACTGCGCCTGCTCCAGACGCTGGAAGATGCCCGAAATGACGTCGCGTTCTTCGCTGTTCATGGAGTCGTCCTCCTCGAATCTTACCCGCGGGCTCGAACGCGCCGCATGGCAGACACGACATGGGTGCGCGGCGACGCTTTGTCAGGGGTCCTTTCGAAAACTTCATTTGGTCTTGTCGAAACGCGAGAAGCCCGGCTTGCGGCCGGGCTTCTCGGACGTGTCAGGACTCGAACGGCCTGAGGCGCCGGCGCGGTCGTTACCGCGCCGGTGCTCGATCTCAGTACGAGCCGAACTTGTAGTTCAGGCCGGCGCGGACGACGGCGAACTCGTCGGAGCGGCGACCGATGCCGCTGTAGACGACGGGGAAGTTGTTGGCGGCGTTGATGACGAACGCGCCCTGGTTGCGGGTGTTGCGGTCG
>NZ_JAKSYG010000007.1 GCF_022829725.1 Methylobacterium sp. E-005
ACGACACGACTACGCGGCTTTAGTCAAAAGCGACCCACATATGTAGTAAAACGGAACTTGATGTGGGTTGGGGATTTGCCCCGCACATACAGCTGTTCGGTCTCGGACCGACGTCCGACTGACGGCGGAAGGAAGCCTCACAGCTCCTCGTTCTCAGCGCGGCCGAGCCGCGAGAGAGCACGAATGTCCAATCCGCTGATCATGAAGCTCGAATACGGAGCGCGTCTGAACGACGAGGACCGTGCCGTCCTACACGACCTCACCAGAAAAACTCGTCGCCTCGCGCGGCGTAAGGACATCAGCCCCGAAGGCGAGCGTCCAGAGAACGTACACCTCGTCGTGGAAGGCTTCGCCTGCCGCTACAAGAGCCTTACTGACGGACGACGCCAGATCACGGCCCTCCTGGTGCCGGGCGACTTCTGCGATCTGCACGTCGCCATCCTCGGTGAGATGGATCACAGCATCG
>NZ_JAKSYG010000013.1 GCF_022829725.1 Methylobacterium sp. E-005
AGGCTCGACGGCCTGAAGCGGGGGCGCATGCTGCGGCTCCATCGTAGATATCCGCAACCTCAACGCCGCCGGCGTCAGCGAGAATGAGTCAGAGCCAAAGTTCGACGCCGATCCAGGGTCAATGTTCAACGCTGTTTGACACACTGGGCCGGCCAAGCCGTCGCCAGCGCTGTCGGGATCTTGTTGCGCGCCGCGGGCCGCGGATCTGGGACGCGCACCGCCTCCAAACGCATCGGCGGGGCCCGTTCAAGCGCTCGCGCAACCCCGCCTACGTCGCCAAGGTCGACGATGTCGTCGGCCTCACCATGATCCCACCCGCCCATGCAGTGGTGCCATCCATCGATGAGAAGAGCCAGATCCAAGCCCTGAGCGAACCCGCTCCGACCGTCCGCTCGCATCCTCGCCCACTGCCTCGACGGTCTCGCCGACCTGCCACGATCCGGTGCCCCGCTTGCCTGCGACGACACCGCGCGCGAGGCGATGATACGACGACGCTCGAAGGTCAGCCCGAGAAGGCCACCCAATGACCGTGCTCGGCCGCCGGACGTGCCGGCATCGTTCGGTCGAGTTCCGCGCCGTCCTCAAAAAGATCGAAGCGAACTGGTCGAGGGACCGTAACAGTGACCTCGTGCTCGACGACGTCGTCACCGACGAAAGAAGCCTCATCCACGACGCGTCGTTGAAGCGCCCAAGCTAGCAGTTGTAGTTCACTTCGATATCCGCCTCATGGCCTAATACCGACCAGGGCTGGCTCGCACGTCTCACCCGCCAACGCATGCAGCGCGGCGCCTTCAAACGGACCGACGATCTTGAGGGCGCGATCCACGGCGACATCAACCACACCGACGTTGGTCCGAACCCTCTCGTCTGGACCAAATCCGCCGACGCCATCCTCGCCAGCGTCGAACGTTTCTGCCAAGGAACTTCCAACTCCAGCCATTGGGTTCCCAACCCCTTTACCGCAACGGCCGGAACGAGGGGCCTAAACGTAGCTGATGGCGAAGGCGGCTGCAGCGCCGACTCATCCCGCTTTCGCCAACGCCGGAAACATCGCCTTCCAGAAGCCACGCCGCGACCAGCGACTGAAGCGATTGTAGACCGTGGTTTGCCGGCCGTAGGCGGCAGGACAATCGCGCTGGCGGCGACCCGATGTGACGCCATACATAGTGCCACGGATGATCTGCCGGTTACCTTTCCGCGCCGGTTCCGGGTTTATGCTTGCGCAGGACCGGTCTCATCACGCTCCCTGCTCATTCGGGAGGTAGGAAAGGTACGCCGTCTCCGCCCCCATGCTGCAAAACAGTGGCCTGAAATCACAGGATGACAAACCCGCAACAGCTTGGTTCAGCTGACACCTTAGAATCGCCGCTGACTAACGCCTGCCCAGATCACGCACGGACTGTCGCACTCAGTCGTTCGGGATATCGTACGCGTGGCCAATTCAGCTCACTGCCAGAACAAGCCAATGCAGCGAATAAATAAAACTGGAATCCCAGATCGACAAGCGCACCGGAAACAGCGGAAGACAAAAGTAGCCCAAACATTCCGAGCTTAGCACCTAACCGAGCTGGCGAAAGCCCATCGGCGCCGTCGGATTTTCGGAAAAACACCGCCAATAGAAATAGCAAAAACAGGATTGAACCCGGAACTCCAACGTTAGAGAGAAGGGCTAGAACAAAACTCGAAGCTCTCACGCTTCCCAATCCTGCGCCAAGAAATCGGGTGTCATAAAAATTTTGAAGAGCAGCAGCATTCCATCCTGCGCGCTCCAATCCGGATTGGCTCTGTGCCTTTTCATATATCAGCGTTCCGAGAAAATCGTTCAATCCGTCCAGATAAGATTTATTAATGGCAAGAACAAATACAACAAACAAAACCAATGTGGGAAGCGCGATGACCAGTGTCTTAGCATTTTGAGACGTACGAGATGTCGCGGCTTCTTTCAATGCCAATAGATAGAGCACCCCTAGAACGACCGGTGCGCAGACGATCGCGGTCGAAGACGTCGACGCAAGAAGCATAATCAGCGAAATGAGCGCGACGGATCCAGACCAAACACTTCTCACGCCATACAACCAGAGTACACTTGTATATCCAAGCACCCCGATTGTCGCCGTTGAGAAAGAGGATGCCTCCGTAAAAGAGCCCGCTATCCGCTTCAAGCCATTCGATATCTCATCGACGTGCAAAACATAACTCGTATTTCTTATCACCAGAAGAATGGGCTCGGTCCCCGAATAAAAGGTCGCAATATCCAAAATTGCAAATATTATGTTTGCAGATCCATAAATCAGAAAGCCAGTTTGAAGATCGACGATATGCCGTCGGGAGTCGAGGATACTAACAACGACGACGAAACAAAGCAGATTGGCTACACAGTAGATCGATTGGGTCGTGTTACTTCCCCCTGGGGCAAGTGGCGTCAGCATAAGCGTTTGCCCCCCCTCGGAGCTTCCCAGCGCGAACGTGTTAGTCGCACCTTCGAAAATACGGGGATAAAAATAGGCGGTTAAGACCGACATTATAAGAAAGCTAAGCAGCCAAAAACCCGGACGTGGAAAAGTTATAATCTCTAGCGCATTGGCGCATTTATTTTTCGAAAAAATCAAATATGGGAGTAGAAAGATCAAAAATAGATGGACCGGCTGTATTTGCCCGCCAGCACCGAGTGTGATCGCCGACGCGGCACCGAGAAGAGAGGTAAGCAGAAAAACATAAAGCGACGCTTTCTGCCCAAACTGCAAACAGGCAATACCTAGGACAATTGTGATCAATCCGATCGGTGCTATATTCAAAACCAGTATCCTCTTTGTATCAGAGATAACCTCTCCAGTTTTGCAAAGATCGCGAGCGGCTACGGGATCACGGCTTCATGAATGAAAATCCGCCTTCAAATTGCGACACCTGCTACTTGGTCCAGATAATCTAATACATCCCCTGATAGTTCCGAAGAAAGCTTGCGCGTAAATAACTTGCAGCCTCGATTCTTCACGATCAGTTTTGCGTCCTCGACATCCACGATTGGGACTTTGGGAACTAAAGCGTGGACATTGCCATAGTAAAACGGGCCGCCTGGCCCGGTAATATCGACGTACGACTCGACAGGCGACGCTTCGTCTACGAATCTTGAATTCTGAACGATCGTATGTAAGAACATCTCATCCGGCCCAAAAGCGGGGCGGAAAAAACTTTTCAAGCTTGCGTTTCTCTCTGCTTCTTCGAGACAAAATAATGCGCACTCGCGGGTTAATGCAACCCAGTTAGAGCCGAGAGCCACTTGAAACTCTGTCGGAATATCCCTCGGCCAAAACTTTAGGAGTTGTTCTAAAGCATATAATGGCTTTCTTTTATGCGTAAATCGATCGGCCAACTCTCGAAAGTGTCGTCCTTTAACTCTCCATAACTGGCGCTCATCGCCGCAGTCAGCCACAAGGAATCGCCGGATGAACTGCTGCCGTTTACGGCTTTGGAAAAATTCGATAATTTCCTCGTTGTTGGCAAGGGGATAGTCTGCGCCTGAAATGATGACGATGTGTGTACATTCGTCACCGGTCTCATTGATTGCCTCGCGGATCGATAAAAGCGTTGATTCCACTTGACTGAACCCGGCCCACATCACGCGAAGCCTCGGCTCTACGAACTTGATGCGTGGAATTCCAGTCGCAGCACGGATGAACGGCTCGGCTGGCGATTTCGCGTCAACATGAACGAAGCAGGATACAGAGGGGTTCGCGATACGCTTCATGAGGCGGCCGAACAACTGCGGATCGGAATGCGCCAGTACAACATAAGCAAGCTTTGTCTGTGAGCGGGCCCCAGTACTCAACGCCATCCTACGACTCCACCTTCATTTTGTCTTAGCCCCTTTTTAAAATTCAAAAACAATCTGATTTTGGTCGGCAGTGCGTCCTTTAATAATTCCACAGTCATGATAAGCTTTTAAATGGGGCCGATATTCACCGCAATTCATTTACTGTCGAGAAAACAGAATTACGTGAATATCTGATCGCGCGTTTCGCCTCAAGATATTGCGCCTCACCTCCGATAACTCGCCAATCGTAGTCTTTCCGCTTTCGCATACGATAAAGACGTGATCGACTGCGCCGATAGCAGCGAGATATCCAGTTCCTGCGTCGGCATGCCCCAGATCGACGATGACCGATGCGACCTGATTGACTTTTTCAATAATTATCGGTGCCACGTTGAGCGGCATATCTGTGGTGTCGTGAGGCTTCCTGATTTCGGCACCTGAGACATACCCTCCTCCTCCCTCAATCGGGAAAGGCTCGACATGAAAGCCGACGCTGCGATCCAGTTCCTCCGCGTTGGACAAGATCGGTCGCCCTCCTCTGATCCCCGCGATGAAATGCTCTCGCATGTTGTCAAATAAATCAATCAAAATAACGAGGCCGCTATGGCGTCGCTTGATATTATAAAAGCTCTCGACCATAAACGGCGCGAGGAAATTTTGGCTGCACGATACAAACCCAACGGACCAGTGGGCCCTGTGGGCAATGGCCAGCTCGACCTCGGTTGTCAACTTCCGGATCGATGTGTCTATCATTATCTTCTGGACTTGATCGGCTCGGTCGTTGTTCAATTCTTTCGCTAATTTCAGGAGGTCCGCTCTCAGATCTTTGGATATTCCACACTCGATAACCTTCAAGCCCAAAAGCTCTTCGATTTGAGAGGATGATCTTATTTTTTTATCGAGACTGGCTAATACGATGACGAACAATACCCCAGTAAAGATTCCGAAAGAAACGGCAGCGGCCATTATGAGCCCGCTTTTGGGCCAAGCCCTTCCAAGGGGTTCGGAGGCCGCCCCGATGATACGAGCGTCAGCATCGGGCATATAATTGTTTGGGACCCGCCCCTCTGCTATGGCTTGGTCTGCAGCTTTCAATTGGTTGTTGAGAGAATTGATCCGCCCCTGGAGGTACTCCGCTCCATTCTGGGCAGCAGCCAGTTTATACGATATTTGTTGCCCCAGAAACGCGGAGAGGACAGCATTTGCGAGGCGTCGCGCTTCGGTTGGACTCGATGACGTATATGAGACTTCAATGACGTATGATTGCCCGATACGACGTGCGCCCACACGAGATACAAAATTTTGAAAAGCAGCGGCCGCTTCTCGTTCTTTGCGATTGGGATCTTGATCGGCGGGATCGGCCCCATGCGGAAATAGCCCATCTTGTAAACGCTGCCGAAAACTCACGGTTTTTGGGTGCAGCTCATCATTATTCTGCAAGCTGAGATCATCGAAGACTTTTTTTAGCAGCCGCTCTGATCGCACAACTTGAAGCTGGCTTTCGGCCTGCGCGTTATCGAGATTAACTTGCGACGCTAAGCTTGACGTATCGGAGGCGATCGTCGCGCTTCGCCGAGGGTCGAGGAGGAGCGTTCCGCTCGCGGTATAGACCGGCGCAGTAATGTTTATATAGATAGCGGCAAGGATCAGGCACAGCACTATCCAGCCGACGAGGAAAGTCTTCGATCTTAATATTAGTCGTATGAAATTCTCAATCGATGGGCCGACGCCCTGCGACGAATGCCGATAGTTAGGTTCGCTGTACATCGTCGCATTCGCACCAGTCATCGGGGTATGATCAATCATAAACGGCCAACCTTTTACGTATTAAGAAACATTATGGCGCAAATTTTTGGCGGACGATCAATATTAATCTATCTCCGGGTCTAAAGGTCAATTGTGCTATGACAGTCAAGTGACCTCACCGTCCGTAGATATCCTCGACGCGGATGATGTCGTCCTCGCCGGTATAGGAGCCGACCTGCACCTCGATCAGTTCCAGCGGGATCTTGCCGGGGTTGGCGAGGCGATGCATCGAGCCGATCGGCAGGTAGATCGCCTCGTTCTCGTGGACCAGCGTCACCCGCTCGTCCACGGTCACCTCGGCCGTGCCGCGCACCACCACCCAGTGCTCGGCACGGTGGTAGTGCTTCTGCAGCGACAGCCGCCCGCCCGGCACCACCTGGATCCGCTTCACCTGGAAGCGCTCGCCGAGGTCGATCCGCTGATACCAGCCCCAGGGGCGGTACATCCGCAGATGCGCGTCCGCCTCGGGCTCGCCCGAGGCCCGCAGGGCGTTGACCAACTCCTTGACCTGACCCGAATGCGCCTTGGAGGCCACCAGCACCGCGTCGGGGGTCGAGACCACGACCACGTCCTCCAGGCCGACCACCGCGGTCAGGCCACCGCCCTGGCTGTGCACCAGGCTGTTCCGCGTCCCGATCAACGACACCCGGCCGCGCACCGCGTTGCCGGCCTCATCGTGGTCCAGGACCTGCCAGACCGCATCCCAGGTGCCGACGTCCGACCACGCGAACGACACCGGCAGCACGCCGGCCGTGGCGGTCCGCTCCATCACGGCGTAGTCGATCGAGATCTTGGGGGCCCGGGCGAAGGCCTCGGCATCGAGCCGCACGAAGTCGAGGTCGGACACGGCCGCCTCGTAGGCGGCACGGGCGGCCTCCAGCACGGCCGGGGCGAAGGTCTCGAGTTCGGCCAGCATCAGGTCGGCGCGGAACAGGAAGTAGCCGGAGTTCCACAGGGCGCCCTCGGTGATCAGCGCGTCGGCGCCGGCCCGGTCGGGCTTCTCGACGAAGCGGGCGACGCGGGCCGCTCCCGGCGCCTCGTGGATCGGCTCGCCGCGGCGGATGTAGCCGTAATCGGTGGCCGGGCGATCGGGCTCGATGCCGAGCGTCATGGTGTAGCCGGCCCGTGCGCCCTCCGCCGCGCGCCGCACGGCGTCCACGAAGGCGGCGATGTCGGGCACGACGTGATCGGCGGCCATGACCAGCACGACGGCCCGCGGGTCGCTCGCGGCGGCGTGCAGCGCGGCCACCGCCACGGCGGCGGCGGAGTCGCGGCCCTGCGGCTCGAGCAGGATGTCGGCGGTGAGACCCAGCTGGTCGCGCTGCTCGGCGACGATGAACCGGGCCTCGGCCGAGGCGATCACGGTCGGCTTGGCAAACACGCCCGCGTCGGCAACGCGCTCCAGGCTGGCCTGGAAGGTCGAGACCTTCGCGTCCACCAGCTTGGCGAACTGCTTCGGCATGCTCTCGCGCGAGGCCGGCCACAGGCGCGTCCCCGTCCCCCCGCAGAGGATCATCGG
>NZ_JAKSYG010000015.1 GCF_022829725.1 Methylobacterium sp. E-005
CCTGCGAGATCAAGACATCGACCTGCCGCAGCTTAGCAACGATCTCTTCAGCCGTATGCTTCTTCCGTCCCATGACGACATCCTCCACATGGCTCAAAGCCATACCTCAGGGAGGACCACTTTTCAGGGGGCAGGCCACACGGACCCGTCGCCGGGGTCGACCATCTCAACGCGTGGTCCGCCGGTATCCATTCCGCCGAGGGTATCGGCCAGGGTGGAGTTGCAGACGGTGGCGAGGAACGCGCCGTTACTGGTCGGCAGAACGCGAAAAAGCGCCTCTACCAACTTACCCACCACGATACCGCGCACCGTAGAGTTGAGCGCGTTCGAGCTATCGCAATCACAAGCGTAGGCTAATACGACATCGTTGGCGATCAAGGTAGCCAAATGCTTCTGACTGTAGCCCGACATTATCATGGCGGCACTTACAACGAATGACTTCTCGTGAAATAGCGCATTGCTTTTTCCGTAAGCGACAGCTAGTTGTGTCATCCTATTCAAATTTAGGTGTGTCGTGACTGAAAATTCAGCAACCATCGAGGTGGTAGCCGTCGATATCGTCGAACTGACGGCCGAAATTGTCTCGGCCTACGTGTCGAAAAACTCCGTCCGACCAGCTGACATGCCGGACCTGCTCGCAGGCGTTCACGCTGCGCTCACCAGGCTCGGTGGGGGCAGCAAGCCCGAAACTTCGACAGTTGGGAAGCTCACCCCTGCCCAGATCCGCAAATCAATCACGCCGGACGCGCTGATCTCTTTCATCGACGGCAAGCGCTACAAGACGCTGAAGCGCCACCTTACCGCTGCTGGTCTAACGATGGAGCAGTACCGCGAGCGCTTCGGCCTACCGCGGGACTACCCTACAACGGCTGCCAGTTATTCCGAAGCACGCTCAGCACTCGCCAGAAGTTTTGGCCTGGGGCAGCAGCGCAAGAAGGCCGAAGAGCCTGTGGAGACCGTCTCTGATAAGCCGAAGCGTGCCGCTGGGCGGCAGCGGAAGGCCAAGGGGGCTGCCGAGGATTAGTAGCAGGGAGGCTACGGATCTTTCCGTCTCCGATCCCCCTTCCCTCTGTATCGCAGCTGTCGAGCGCCCTAACGCTCCCGCACGCGAGCGCGCCGGTTGCCGTGTTCTCCCCGTTCACGTGCGGCCGGCGCGTCCTACGCTCTCACTGATGAAGCTTGTGCAGGTCTTTAGATCATCCGTCTGTGCTGATTGCTTCCAAATTGCGGAAGGAAACGCTTCCGCTCACGCGCGCGTTACCGTCGTTCATCGACCACGAGGTTCAGATGCGCCATCGCACTATCGTCACGGCTATCCCATTCATGCTGCTGTTCTCGGGCGCGGCCCTCGCCCAAGCGCCAGCGGCGGCCCCTTCAGCACCGGTTCCAAGTGGGCCGGGTGTAGCCGCTCCCCAGCCGGGTTCGACCGGTGCTCCGGCAACCGTGACAGGGACACCTACTGGCCGCCCCGCCGACACCATCACGAATAACTCAGCGGCTGGCGGCAACGCCGGTCAGCCTTCCCGAGCCGTACCTCAAGGTGGCGGCGGAGGCGGCAGCAGCAAGTGACATCTTAAGCTCAGCTCTGGAATGCGCCTTGCTCTGCGGAGCACCCAGTTCGTTCCTGGGACCACGGACCGCCTCAGCCCGCCCGGCCTAGCGCCGCGGCGGGCTTCTTTCTGCGCGGTGACCTCGGATTGTGACTGAACCGTTCGGCCCGAGCCCGGTTGCCCGAACATCGAACCAGATGCTCCCGGGGGGCATCTGCCAAGCTCGCCGTCATGGCGCAGTGCCGATCTGGGAGCGAAGCTCATGTTCTATTTCGACAAGCGCCTGCAGTATCCGGTCAAGGTCGAGAACCCCGACCCGATCTTCGCCCGCATGCTCCAGCAGGCGATCGGCGGTATCGAAGGCGAGATCCGCGTGTGCATGCAGTACTTCTTCCAGGCGTGGGGAGCCCGCGGCCCGACGACGAAGTACCGTGACATGCTCCTGCACACCGCCACCGAGGAGATGGGCCACGTCGAGATGCTGGCCACCGCAGTGGCGTTGAACCTCGAGAACGCGCCCGCCAAGGTCCAGGAGGCCGGGGCCGCCGATAAGATCATCGGTGCGGTGATGGGCGGTGAAAACCCGCGCCACATGGTCGAAGGCATGCTGCACCGGCACCTGCTCTCGACCGGCATGGCGGCCTTCCCGGCCAACTGCGAGGGCGTGCCCTTCGACATGAGCCACATCTATGCCAGCGGAAACCTCGCTGCCGACATGTACTGCAACGTCGCAGCTGAGAGTACGGGTCGTGTCCTGGCAGTACGCCTGTACAATGCGACCAACGATGCCGGCATGAAGGACATGCTGCACTTCATGATCGCTCGCGATACGATGCACCAGCAGCAGTGGCTGGCAGTCATCGAGGAGATGGGTGGCCACGAGGGCACGCTGCCGATCCCGAACTCCTTCCCGCAGGAGAAAGAGGACCAGAAAAACAACTACAACTTCTACGCCACCGCGCACGACGGCTCTGCGCCGCCAGAAGGCCGCTGGACCAGCGGTACGTCGATCGATGGCAAGGGCCAGTTCAGCGTGTTCCAGAACAAGCCGATGGGCGAGGAGCCGGTGCTCGGCCCGGCACGTCCGGACAGCGGTGCTGAGACTCAGCAGATCGGCTGATATGTGAACGCTCCACCCCTCGCCAACGAACAACCCATATTGGGTTTGAAGCGCATGACGGGGCGGGGCTCTGAATGAGTAATGTTGAAGGTGAGATCGTCGGCGACAAGATCCAACTCAGGCGCAGCGATGAAGCGAAACGGCCCCTGGTACTGCGTCTGAACCGGATCGAGGGCCAGATCCGCGGTCTGCGCGGGATGATCGAGGAAGACCGCTACTGCTTGGACGAGATCCAGCAAATCACCGCATTGACCGCGGCCTTGCGCGAGGTGGCACTGATGATCACCGCCGAGCACGTCACAGCCGGTGCGCAGATCGCAGCTGAGCCGGATGCTGACAAAGCGTTGGTCATTGCCGACATGATCCGTGTCCTACGTGCGGGCATGCAATACAAAGCCTGAGCCAACGACGGACATCGGGACTGCTATGTTATAGCCCAGCGGAATCTCACTCGCCTTTAAGAAGTTGGGATATCTCGAGATCTGGTGCCCTTAACACGTAATTGTTTAACCGCAGGAATCGCTGGTTCTAGCGATGATCAAGCTGACCGGTTCCAGAAGATCTCCTGCGAAATCGAACTTACTGATGCGAACGAGAAACCGCATCTGAGGATGTCTGAACCACCCTCTAGCGACCTTTCAGTGATCAACCTCAATCTCGTCGTGAGCGTGGGCGACGATAGTGTTCCCTGGAGCTACTGGGCTTCGTGCGTGTTGCAAAACCGAACCTTTCCAGGTGCTTACACTATGGTCAGGGTGATTTGGTAGGGCGTCTAGCACTACTTTGGCAGATTGAAGGAACGCGGGAGGTTTTCGCGGATTCGCATGCCACGGCCATGGGCTTGGGTGCGCGCGATGTCCGGTGCTGGCGGATGGCATGAGGATCTGGATCGGTGGCTGCAGCCATTTCT
>NZ_JAKSYG010000028.1 GCF_022829725.1 Methylobacterium sp. E-005
TGACCAGCACGATGACAGCGCCGACGACGGCGACGAGCAGGCTGTAGAGGTTGAAACCCGAGACGCCGGGCTCGCCGAACTGGTTGAACAGGAAACCGCCGACGACGGCGCCGACGACCCCGAGCAGGATGTCGACGACGAGCCCCTGGCCGGTGTTGTTGACGACCTTGCTGCCGATGAAGCCGGCCACGAGGCCGAGCACAATCCAAGCGAGAAGTGACATGGTCCGGCTCTACTTTCTCTCGGCGTGCGTCCGCTCGCGACCCAGCATCACGTGCGGGTCCAGCGCTTTGGTCGCGGCTCTGGGTTCGACGACGCGTATGCGGCTTCGATGGCGGCGATCTCGGCGGTGGCCTCCGCCTGGATCGCGTGGTCGCCCTCGATGATACCGATGGCTTCCTTGATCAGGGCTCGGATATGATCGGGCGAGAGCACCTTCCGACCCCCGGCCACGCGCATCTCCTCGTATCAACCCCTCGGGATGATCTTCTGAGATGCTCGCGTGAGCAGAGCTACCACCGTGTAATCAGGTGATTTAGTAGAAGTTCCGACTATTTACATAAAGTACATTTACACCAAGTTGGCTTGGTAGTTCTGTCACGGTTTTCGTCGTTCTCAGCCCCGGTGCCGTGTGTTCGGCCCGATACCGCGCTCCTGCGCCCACACCACCACCGCGCTGCGGCGGTTGACCCCGAGCTTGCGGTACAGCCCGGACACGTGGTTGCGCACCGTGTTCGGAGACAGTTTCAGCTCGGCGCCGATCTCCCGATCGGTCGCGCCCCGACAGATCCGCGTGAGCATGTCCTGCTCGCGGATCGTCAGGTTCTCGACACCGACCGACGGCCGACCGGAGCGCGGCGGATGGCGCAGGGTCGCCAGCTTGTCGATCACCCCGTGGCTGAACCACGATGCGTCGGCCATCACCGCCTCGATGGCGCTGATCAGCTCGCGCTCGGAGCGCTTGCGACTGGTGATGTCCTGCAGGACGCATAGAACGCACGCCTCGTCGTTGATGCGCACCCGCTCGGCCGAGACCAGACAGTCGATCTCCGTGCCTACCGCATCCTGCAGCACGGCCTCGAAGCCGCGAACGCTGCCGAGCCGCCTCAAGTCCCGGGAGAACCTGCGCTGCTCGGCGCGGTCGACCCAGAGTGCGAGGTCAGCGAGCGATCGGCCGTCCGCAGTCTCGGGGGCCTGCCCGAAGGTGGTGACGAAAGCTTGGTTGACGCTGGTGATCTCCAGCCCGTCCGCGTCCATCAACGCGCTCGGCACCGGTGAGAGGTCGAACGCCTTGGCGAAGCGCTCCTCGCTGTGGCGCAGGGCCATCTCGGCTTTGCGGCGATCCTCCAGGTCGGCGAAGGTGAACAGCATGCACGGTTCGATGCCGCCCGGGCCTGGCATCTCGATGGCGTGCCCGGCCACGATCACGTAGCGGCCGCGGCCACACGGCGTGGCGAGCTGAGCCTCCATCTGTGGGATGGTGCGGCCCTCGTGCAGGCGATGGATCGCCATCTCGCGCCGCTCGGCCTCGCGCAGCAGGTCGATCTCGCAGAACGATCGGCCCAGCACATCGTCGCGATGGTAACCGGTGAGGTCGAGGAAACCGTGATTGACCCGCACGAAGCGCAGATCGGTGATCCGGCAGATGATCGCCGGGGCCGGGTTGGCGTTGAACATCCGCTCGAACCGGGCCTCGGCCTGGTAGCGCTCGCTCACGTCCTGCATGACAAGGGCGAGGCCGTTGGGCGTGCCATCCGCATCGGTCGTCACTAGGCTACGGATGCGGTGCATCCACCTGTGTCTCGGATCCCGGGTCGGGGTCAACTCGACGACGATATCGCGGAACACCTCGCCGGCCAGCACGCGGTCCAGGGGATGCTGCAGCGGGCCGATCTCGCGATGATTGCGGTAGTGCAGCGTGAAGTTCGCGCGGTACTCGGACACGGTAGCGCCGAGATCGCCGACATCTGTCACCCCATGCATCATCACGGCGGCATCGTTCGCGTAGGCGATGGTCTGATCCGGCTCGATCAAGATCACGCCCTCGGACAGGCCGGCCACGATCTGCCGCATCTGCATGTAATGAACCGCATCGGCCATCGGCGTATCTCCATCCGAAGCGCCAACGCTCGAATGCGAGGAAAAGCTCAGACTGCCGCGTTTGAGTGTCCTTGATCTGACCGATCGCCCTGAATGAACTGGTCGAGCAGATCTCGGGCCGGGGAATTACGTCTATGAGCGTGCGAGGAGGTTGTTACACACAAGTTGCAGTTTGGGCCGGCGGCTTCCGGTGATGAACACGACCTCGACCGTGCCTTCATCCATTGTCGTGACGTGGAGGCGGTAGCCCATATTTGTCGCCAGCATACGCGCCTGGTCCAGCGTGCCGGCGGCCAACAACATCGAAAACTCGGCTATGCCGGATGCAAGTTGAGCCGCGAGGAGACCGATTTCGACACCTTCGTCAAAGGTCTCGTCGCGGCCAGCGAACCGCAGGCGCAGACCGGGCACGACGTGGATGTGGCGCATGGCTAGTCCCTCTGGACACCTCGCACTGCACAATCGATGTGGTTAACGTCGCGTTAGCGGCGGCGTGCTCTCGGAAGATCCAAAATCCTACGCGACCGCTACGAGGTGGGAGCAGCCTCTCGAACCCGGGGACACGCTCGGTTCCAGAACGCCGCGTTATGCGAAGGCAGCGCTAAGACGGAGGAGTCGACGAGCCGTGCGTCTTGAGGGCGGTCCTCACCTTCGCCAAGCCCGCGGAGGCGACATCGGGATAGGGGCAGATCCGTGCCATCTCACCGGCCCGGCGGCGCGCCGTGTGCGGCTTGGCTAGCAGCGGCACCGTGGCGAGCGCGTCGAAGTAGTCCATCCAGTACCGAGGCTTCATGGGCCGTGGATCACTCGATCTTAAACCCTTCGCTGACGGCATGGTCGTTTCCGATCGGCAAGCTGCATACTGGAGCGAACATCCTACCAAAGGGGTGAACGCAGCCTCAATCGCTCGCGCCGATGACAAGCGGCCATGTTCCAGCGTGGCCGTTCCAATGATCTGCCTTATTGGAACGCAACGGTAGGTAGTGCGATCATCTATGTACGAAAAAGGACCGTTTTCCCGACGATCGCTGGGCACGCATGTTGGGCCGCCAAAATGGCTGCAAGCCCGTCGGAAAACCGCGTCGGCTATTCAAACGTCGGCAAAACGTGGCTTTCTGACCCTAGGGGCGAGTATGCTATGAGGTCCGGTTTCCTGCATCGCGCAACCGAAAGCAGACCAGCGACTTTCGGCCAGGTTAGGTCATCCGCAGGACCTCTAAGGGCGGAGAAACGGACGCTCCGAAAGTGAGAGCAGCGTCGCCAACAGTCCTAGAGATGATTTCACTGCTGGGCTCAGACCTTCAGATGTCGATTTGATCATTCCGTTGCCGACCAACAATCTGCATCGAGTCCGGAGTGCAGGGGCAGCCGCCAGACTGGTAAATTTAGGGAACGATTTCAGTGCATTGCAAGCCGCCTCTCGGATGACGTTTACTATGTGGTCTCTGATGGCGGTTCGCTTCTTCAACCCGCAGTTGGATCTTCGTGCGCCGTCACGGGTGAGGTTTGAGACGAGAGAGGTCGCCCCATTTGCATTTTGTTCCACCGGATGTTTGCGAAATGAAGTGCCCGAACCTTGGTGGACGCTTGAGGAGGCCGTCTTGCCGGAGAGCAAGGCTTCGCCGGCCGGCGGCGAAGCCAGCTGAGATCGTGCAGCCCGAACCTCGAAGCCACGCCGTCGTCAACCGTCGAGCCAGGGATGCAACCTTGTCAAAGGCAGGCCGGGGTTGGGCTGTCGGCCTCTAAACATCGCTTCCCGCCTTTCGGCGGCCAACGCGGACGGACCCCCGCCCTCAGGCTCGTGGAGACGGGCATCGTCTAGGAGGGCTGGGGCGACCCGTTCCTCCATCCTGAGCGGCAACGTTGCCGATGCCGCCCTTGCCGCCGATGCCCTTCGGTCCTTGCGATCCGGCGATCCCCGTCCCGCCTGGCTGGCGGTGGAGGCTCGGAGCCCGTTGTGGGCTGGCTATAGCCAAAGCTCCATCCAACATTTTCTCAACACCTTCGCTGGTGTTCGACGACCGTTGCCGGTCTTAGGAGCGGGTGGTGAGAAATGGTTACGACGCCGCTGCTACCTATTTGCGCCGCTGTGTTTCGTCGATCGCCGCCGCGATGGTCGTGTACGTCAGCAACAAGTTGATCGCCGCCCAGACCCGTCCTGTGGCGTAGATGTTGCCGGTCGAGACGGGGTGGTTTGGGGTCATTGGCGCCCCCAGGTAGTAGAGGAAATGCGCGGGGATTTCCTGCTCCGTCGTGTCCGGAAAGTGTGGGTGCCACCGGGTGATCACCTCGTAGCGATCGACGTGGTGGATTTATTGCAGCCGCCCGCCCCAGCGGAAGGCCATGTAGTTCGGCGGCTGCGCCGGCCAGCCGAAGGCCGGGGGATGGAAATACCCGCGGTGCGTTGTGACGACTTCGACGAAGCTCGGCAAACTCGAAACCGAGTGCCGCTGCCCATCTCTGTGGAATGCAGATCCGAGCTTGATACCGCCTGTTTTGGACACAAGGCGTTCAGTTACCCATCGCGAGGAGCCTAGCTCGCAAGGCCACCTAAGCTGCCCTTAGTTCCTGAATCACCTGCAGCGTGCTCGCGCGCTGCTCGACCAGACACTCAATCAATGATGTCAGGTCGGCACCCGCTCGGGCGGCTATCTCGACCTCATGGCATAGCCGCGATAGGCCGACGAAGCCGAGCGCGCCCGCTGCCGAGACCAGGGTGTGTGCGTCGTAGGCGATCTGCTGCCGGTCGGTTTCGTGCGGGCGGAGGCGTTCGGCAAGTTCGCTGGCGAGAAGGCCGAGCATGTCGCTGAACCGGATGGCTCCGAAGCTCTCCTTCATCTCCGTGAGCACCACCGTGTCCAGCACAGTGGGATCGATCCGGGGACCATGTGTCGGACCCGCCATATCGGCAGCCGCGAGCCGTTTGACAGGGGAACCGGCCCAACGGTCGATGACGGCGAGCAGTTCATCGCGGCGGAATGGCTTGCCGACGTGATCGGTCATCCCGGCATCGCGAAACTCGGCAACCTGCTGCGGCAGCACGTTGGCGGTCAGCGCGATGATCGGCAGGGCGGATGCGGAGTTGTCCAGGCCGCGGATGCGGCGCGTCGCACTCATCCCGTCCATCACTGGCATCTGCACGTCCATCAGGACGAGATCGTAGCGTTCAGCCCGGACCGCGCGCACCGCCTCCGCACCGTCGGCAACCACATCAACCGTATGGCCAGCCGCCTCCAACAGGGCACGGACGAGATCCTGGTTGAGCGGCACATCCTCGGCGAGCAGGAGGCGTCGGCCCTGGCGTACCGGGTTGGCACCAGCCTCGGCCACCATCGGTCGGGGAGATTGCGCCCGGTGCAGGCTGACCTCGAACCAGAAGGTCGATCCCTGCCCATCGTCACTCTCGACGCCGATCGCCCCGCCCATCAGCTCGATGAGCGACTTGGAGATTGCGAGCCCCAGGCCCGTGCCGCCGTAGCCGCGTCTGTACGAGCCATCGACTTGGCTGAAGCGCTGGAACAGGCGGTCAAGCTTGTTTGCCGGAATGCCGATGCCTGTGTCGGCCACGGTGACGGAGAGCCGGACGGGGTCGAAGCCGGCACCGACGGTGACGCGCAGCGCGACCCGACCCACTGTGGTGAACTTGATGGCGTTGTTGAGCAGGTTCAGCAGCACCTGCCGCAGGCGATCCTCGTCGCCGGCGAGCCAGACTGGCAACGCAGGGTCGAGATCGACATCGAGGGCCAATCCCTTCGCCTCCGCGAGCCCGCGCACGATGGACACCGCATTGTCGATCAGCGTGACAGGCGAGAACGGCCGCACCGCGATCTCGACCTCACCGGCCTCGATCTTCGAGAAGTCGAGGATGTCGTTGACGACGGTGAGCAGCGCCGCGCCGGCCGAGCGGATGCGCTCGCCGAACTGGCGGACACGGCCGCCGATCCCCGGCTCGTCGAGCAGCAGGTCGACGTAGCCGATCACGCCATTCAGCGGCGTACGGATTTCATGACTCATCGAGGCCAGGAACTCGCTCTTGGCCGCGCTGGCGCGCTCGGCTCCCTCCCGGGCCGCAAGCAGTGCCACCTCGTCCGCCTTCCGAGCATCGATATTGCGCACCGACGCGACGAACCCTGTGATCTGACCGGCATCATCTTGCAGCCGCTTGAGCGAGGCTTCGACCCAAACCCAGCGTCCGTCGCGATGGCGAAGTCGGTTTACGTGCACGGCTTGCTCGCGCTGGCCGGCCGACATCTCGGCGAGGAGGGCGTTCAGACTGGCTGCGTCCTCGGGATGGATCGCCTGCTGCGGGCTGGTACCGAGCAGCTCGCGCGGTTCGTAGCCCAGCAACTCGCGACTGGCGGGCGAGACGTAGAGGCGCCTGCCGGACAAATCCATGTGCGTGACCATGTCAGAGGCCGCCTCCGACAACAGGCGGTAGCGCGCCTCGCTCGCGCGCAGCGCTTCGTCCGCCGCGCGGCGAGCCGTGATGTCACGCCCCGAGATTACGACTGTACGGTCGTCCGGGGTGCGTCCGCCGAGCTTGAACACCGACTCGATCCAGACGTAGTGCCCGGCCTTGTGGCGCAGGCGGTGGACATGTGTGGCCTGCGGGTGCTCCGGCGAGAGGGTACGGTAGGCGGCAACGACTCCAGCCATCTCGTCGGGATGGATGATCTCGGCGGACGGCAGGACGGCATATTCCTCGGGCTCCCAGCCCAGGATTGGCCGCACCGCCGGTGAGACGTAGCCGCGGCGCCCCGTCATCGTGGGCTTGAACACGATCAGATCACTCGTGTTCTCGGCGAGCAGGCGGTAGCGCTCCTCGCTGTGCGCGAGCTCGACCTCCGCCTGTTCTCGCCGTCGAAGATCGCGGAGCAGTCTCAGGCCGAGCCCGATGAGGACGGCGAGCAGCAGAACGAGGACGGCGGTGCGCCCGAGGGCACTGGCGCGCCAGGAAGCCAGAGCCTCGTCCTCCGAGATGGCGGCATAGGCGACCACAGGGAACACGCTCGCCGTAGCGAAGCCGGCAAACCGGGTCGTGCCATCGATCGGCGAGACGTAGCGTCCTACCCCGGATGGGCGCTTGGGGAGGTCATCCCGGAAGAGGGGCGTGGCCGACAAGTCACGTCCGATTAGGTCATTGAGAAGAGGTTGGCGCGCCAGGATCCTCCCTTCGCCTGTCAGCAAAGCGATCACCCCACCTGATCCAACGTCGAAGCCGGACAGGCGTTGGACGAAGCGCTCGACGTTCACGGTCGCGGCCGCAACGCCGGCAAAGGTGCCGTCCGGGTTCTGCAGGCGTCGGGAGACGAGGATGATCCAAAACCCCGAGGATCGGCTCCGGATAGGCTCGCTCAGATGCGGGGCGAGCGAGCCGTTGGCCTTGTGGAACCGGAAGTAGGCCCGGTCAGCGTTGTTTACCCCCGCCGGTATTTGGGCCAGCGAACTCGCGATCCAGTTGCCGTCGGCGTCGTAGACGAACAGCGCGCCGACGTTTTCCAGCGACCGCGTGGCCGTGGCCATGCTTCGGCTGAGTCGATCGAGAGCTTCCGGAGACCGTCCACTGTTCTGAAGCCGCTCCGTGATGCCGAACAGGACCGTATCCGCCAGCCTAAAGGTGGCATCGGCCTCCCGCGCGACGGCACGTGCGACGTTGAGTGCGGACTTTTCCGTTTGTTGGATGTCCGCTGCGCGCTGGTCCCATTCATGCCACACCTCGAGGCCAACGAGCATCGAGCAGATGATCGCTCCGAGAAGGGCGAGCCGTCGGCTGACGTACCCGGCCGCGAGTGCTTTCATGGTTGGGCCAGCTCGGTGGTCGACAGGCGCGGTTCCGCTTCCGAGATCTTGGTTCACACTTCAATGACGTTCGGTAAATGTCGCTCTGCGCGTCGACATCGAACGTCTCGGATCGCGCTGCGTGCTGGCCCTGACGTTCCGCCGGAACACCGACCGGTAGTAGTGCGCGTCGAGGAAACGGAGAGCCGGCCTCAAAACCTCTTCCATCGCCGGCAGCGAGCTACTCGCGGGAATGGTGAAGCGGGCGCGGTCTGCAAACGGCTGGTCGATTGGGGGGATCAAGCGACGGTTCGCACCTCTACGATATCATGGATCGCCAGCTTGGCCCGCTGAAGGGCGGCCGTCTCGTCCGATCCGGTCGAGATGGCCCTCTCAAGAGTTTGGCACGCTGCCGCCAAGCGCGTGTAGCCGAGGCTACCAGCCATGGCGATCAAGGCGTGCGCCTCCTGCGCGATGAGCGGGCCTGCCGCCTCGGGCGGGAAAGCGGCCTTGATCCGCGCGTGCAGGTCACCGGTGAGGCGTTCCACCTCGGCCGCGCCGATCGCCTCCCGGAGGCGCTGAACCCGCGCTTGGTCGCGGATCGGGTCCAGGCTGGGTTTTGGCGGTACGGTCGGGGCGACGGTCAGGCCGGCCGTAGCGGCAGACAGCCCGGCCGAGGTCAGCCTTACGATCAAGCCGTCCTGAGCCGGCTCGCAGATCGCCAGGTCGTGCTCAGTCAGAAACAGGATGGCCGCCATCGCGGCGCTGCGTTCGAGGCCCGCCGCCAGGACCGTCGCGGACACCCCATCGGCGGCGGACAAGGGCAGGCTGCGTTCCCCGACATAGAGCCAGGCCAGCAACTTGCAGGCGGCTGCATCGCTGTTCCGGATGGTCGCGGCGAGCGCCGCACGGCGCTCGCCAAAGGCGCGGCAGATCTCCGCCAGCCCGGTCCACGCCCTCGGATCGTTCACCCGGAAGGCGGTGTCGCAGGCTCGCCCGAGACGTCCGGTGAGGTCGATGGCGGGCAGAAGATGCGCGGGGCTGCCGGCCGGGTGGGCCCGGAGCTGCAGGAGGCCTTCTTCACCGCCGATCAGGATGACGTCGGCGACCTCGACCGAGCCGACGACGAAGGCGTGGCCCACGGCGGCGATGGCCTCGGCGCCGAGATCCGGGTACAGGACGGCCCGCGGCCGCCCAGCCATTCCGCGGCGGCGCCAGAGCGCCTCGGCGGGCAACTCCGCGGCGACGGGAGCCGCCGGTGGCTCGTCCCGTTCCCGCAGGCGGTCGAGCGTCGCGTAGAGCAGTCCGGGCTCGATCGGCTTGACCAGGATCGCGTCGAACAGCGCGTCCGCGCCGCGGCGCGAGGCGAGCCCGTGGCGGTCGGCCGTGATCCCGACGAGGCGGACGTGTCCGTGTGCGCCAACGATCTCGCGCATCAGCCGCGCTAGGGCGTAGCCGTCCATCTCGGGCAGGTGATAGTCGATCAGCACGATGCCGTGACGGCGCTCGCTCAGCAGGCGCAGCCCCAGGAAGCCGTCGGCCGCGCTGTCGAGCGCGTATCCCCGCGCCGTGAGCAGGGTGCCGATCAGGTCGCGCGAACCGGGGTCGTCCTCGACCAGCAGGATTCGGTCGGTCATGCGGTCCTCATGGGCGTCCCGCGGAACGAGCGACCGGGCCGCGGAGGGCTTCGGCTGGCAGGTCCGCGACGATAGCCTCGGTCTGAGCGGGGGGCTGGGCGCCGACGAAGGCCCGGCTCAGCGCCGCCGGGCCGGGTCCGGCATCCCGGAGGGCTCGACCATCGTCCGGGGCTGCGGCCACGTCGGGCACGCCAAGGTAACGCCGACCCGCCGGTAAGGCGACGGCCGGCTCGGCGGTCCCGGCAGGTTCCGCGTCCGGCGGCCTGACGGCGGTGCGGAGCCGCGCGTGCCGGTGCGCCACGTCGGGGGCGCGAGAAGCCGGTATCCCGGTCACGGGTGTCCCCTCGTAGCGCGGCACGAGCCTGATCTGGTTCACCGCCGCCGCCATCGCGTCGAGGGTGATGTCATCGCGGCACAGCCTGACCCGAAGCGAGAGCGGGCCGGAGCGTCTGGATTCTGGGTCGAGATCCGGGGGGGCCGCGATCCATTGCCAGGCATACAGACAGCGGGCACCCCCCGCCGCCCGGCCGACCGCGAGTCCGTAGGGCCCATAAGCATTCGCGGCCGGACGGGTCACGACATGCATCACCGTTCCGGGGAAGGCCGCCGCCAGTTCGGCCCGGATCCCGGCCTCGGTCGGCCGTTCGCCGGGAGCGAGATCCCCGTCCACCGCCTCGGCGCCAGCGCCCGCGCGGGGTATGCGCAGCAACACGAGATTCTGCCGCGCTTCACCGCGTGGCGCAAGGCTCAGCGAGACGGCTTGCTCGAACCTGTCCGCCGCGTCGCGCTCCTGCAGGCGCACCGGGCGACCGATCCAGTTCGGGAGCACGGCGATCGGCGTGCCTGACCGCGCCGGCGCGGTCGCCCGCGTGGAGTCGTGCCGCCCGTCCAGCACCGCGTCCAGGCTGGCATAGCGCGCGCCGCCAGCTGAGGAGCGCACCTCGTCGCGGGCCGTGCAGGCGCCGAGGGCGAGGGCGGTCAGCGCCAGGGCCAGGGATGTTCGGGCGGTGAGCATCACGGGGCCTTCTCTCGCACGATCTGGTTACGCATCGCTTGCGGCGCGCCGAGTGAGCCAGTCGTCGCCGGCACGCCCCGGTCTGGGACCGGGGGGACCTGCGCCTGGGCCCGTGCCGGCCCGTCGGCCGGGGCTGCATGTTCGTCCGCCCAGAGCGTCCCGCGCGGTGCCGGGCTCTCCGCGGCACCGGGCTGGCTCGCCTGCTCGGCGCCGTTCCAGGCCGGCAGCAGGGAGAAGCCGTAGCGCTCGTAGGGCATCGGCCCAACGCCCGGCACGCGCCGGGCGATGGTCGGGGGCCGGCCGCGTGGGCGGTCGGACCAGCGCGTCTCGGCGACTGGTCCGTTGGTTGGGGCGGAGCGCAGGTCGTTCTCCATAAGCACGGCGACCGGGAAGTCGCCACGCCGGATCACGGGGGGCGCCGGCGCGCGGATGGCGATGACCTCGTCGGGCTGCGGCACGCGCCCGTTCTTCGCCGCCCCGCTCGAGGACGCGAGGTCGAGATAGCCGGATGCCGGCCCCGTGACCGCCCTGGTAACCCGAACCGGGGCACCCTCACAGGGCATCGGTCGGCTGACCGTAGGCTGGAAGAGCAGACCGACAACCCGCGGGAACAGACCGTCGTAGCGATTCACGACATCCAGAAACACGCGCTCCTGATGCATCCGGCGCAGCGACAGAGCGTAGCCGTAGACCGTGGCCTCCTTGGGGAACCATGCGACGGCGCGACGGAACCAGCTGAGCGCCGTATCGAACTGGCAGCGGTTGTAGGCGTACCAGGCGAGCGCCTGCGCGCCCTCTCCCGACGCCGTGGCGAGTGTGACCTCGGCGTAGCGCTTCAGGCGGTCCGGCTCGATCGCGGGCGCGTCTTCCTTCGTGAGCTCCGCCTCAAGGAGATCGATGAACAGCAGGGTGTTGTTCACCAGCGGCTCGCGCCACGCGTAGGCGACGTCCTCAGCGTCGCGGCGCAGTCCGAGGAGACGCAGGGTATGGGCGAGGCCGTGCGCCACCATGGCATCGCCGCCGCGGGCGATGGCGCGCTTGAACCAAGTGAGGGCAGTGGGCAGGTCGTGTCGCCTGAAGGCGAGCCAGGCCACGAGCGCCGCCTGGTCGGGGTCGGGCGCGGTCTCCGCGTAGGCCTGGAAGACGAAGAGGTCCTCGGGCGGTACGGACTGGTCGACCTCGTCGTGGAGCACCGCGCCGATGCGACCCCGGATGAGGTCCACGTGGATCGCGTCGAGGTCCCGGGCGGGCCCGAGCGCGGCGAGCCGGTCGACCTCTTTCATCGGCAGGATCTGCATCGCCCGCAGGAGACTGACCCGCCGCTCCTCTGGCCCGAAGCGGCCGGCGGTGAGCACGGCGCGGAGGAGATCGAGGGCCTGCCCCTGGCGCTCGGTGCGGCCGTAGGCCTCGGCGGCGGCCCAGACCACTTCTGCGTCGGCGGCCTCGATGTCGGACCGGCGGCCCGCCGCGAAGATTGCCAGTTCGGCCCAGCGGCCGGCCTTGGCGAGGGACAGGCAGGACTGCCGCAGGGCGCGCGCAGCCAGGGCGGCCTGCAGGGCGGCCGATGGCTTCCAGCCCGGCTCAGCCTTGGCCCGGGCAGCGAGTGTGGTGCCGAGATCCGCATCGCGGCCGGCCGCGAGGAGGTCCCAGAGTCCGTCCTCATCCTCGCCGCCGGCGCGCGCGGTCCAGATATCTGCCGGCGGCTGCCAGCCCGGATAGCGCCGTCGCAGCCGCTCTGCCTCCGCCTCCACCCGCGTGCGCTGATGCTGGCCGGCGTAGTAGCGCAGGGCGGTCTCGTCCGGCTTGGCAGCGTCGATGGTCCCGGCGACGGCCGGTGCGACGACGAGCAGGGCAACCATGAGGATCAGCGCGGCGCGCATGCCGGATACCTCGAACGCAGGGCCGCCAGGGCCAGCAGGTGCAGGGTGACGGGGTAGTAGTTCTCGCTCTCGGCTCGCACGCGCATCAGGGCCGACGGGAACGGCGCCCCGCGGCTCGCGCAGGCGCCGAGCGCCGGGATGGCGGCGTATCCGGTTTCGGTGAGCCGCGCCACGACCCGGCCCGTTTCCGTCTCGATCAGGGGGAGGCCGGTCTCGGGCTTCTGCCACAGGGCGAGGAACGGCGCGTAGAGGTCCGGATCGGTGACCCCCGCCATGGCGAGGTAGAGCGGGATGCGCAGGGCGTTGTAGCCGAACTGGACCGGGAACCCGTCGGCTGGCCGGGGTGCGGCCCCGGACAGGGAGATCCACTCCACCGGCAGCCCGCCGGCCCCGAAGCGTGCGGCCGCGATCAGGCGGCGCCCGCTGCGCGCCAGCGCGCTCCAATCGAATTCGGGTGCGAGCAGCGAGACGCGGTCGAGGGCCGGGAAGATCCAGTACGACAGGTTGACCACCGGCCCGTCGGGACGCTCCTCGGCGGAGAAGCCCGCCACCGCCGGCAGGAGCAGCGGACCCTGCGGGGCGCGCGGCAGGATCAGCTTGCGCCCAAGCTCGACGGCGATCCGCCGGCCGGCGGCTCGGTGTGAGGGATCGTGCCACGCCTCGGCAGCCTCCGTGAGCGCCCAGGCGACGAGCAGGTCGCCGTCGGAGGCGTCGTTCATGTCGGCGACCGCGGGGCGCTTGTCCGGCTCCCACCGCCACGCGAGGAGCTGGTCGTCGCGGACCATCAGGTTCGCCCTCGTCCAAGTCCAGACCCGCTCGAAGGTCTCGCGGTCGCCCGCCGCCACGGCGAGCAGCATGCCGTAGCCCTGGCCCTCGCTGTGGCTGATGCCACCGTTGGCGGTATCGACCACGCGGCCCTGCTCGGTGATGAACCGGGCCTTGTAGGCCCGCCACGCCTCACCGTTGCCGAGGGCCCCAGCGAGGGCCGGCGCGGAGCCGGCCATCACCGGTCCGGCCGAGCTCACGGCCAGGAACGTCACGGCCAGGAAGCTCATGACCATCCTCAGGAAGGGGGCGCCGTGCACGAAGACGCTCATTCCGATCTCCGTCCGAGGTTGCGCACGAGCAGGTGAGTCGAGCCGGCGAGACCGCCCGCCAGCAGCAGGCCGAACAGGCCGTAGAGGCCGGCATGCAGGGAGAGCCAGCCGGCCGCGATGCGGCGGAGGTTGCCCGGCGCGGGAGGCAGCGTGGCGACGTAGCGGGGCTCCGCCGCAGCTTCGACACTCACGGAGCCGTCGACGGACGAGAGCGCGGTGAGGCGGCCCTCCGGACGCGTCCAAACCCGCGGATGGACGAGGCACGCCACCGCCTCCCGCAGACTGACGGCACTGGGGGCCGTGACCAGGGTCAGCAGATCGTCCTCGGCGGGCCCGGTCACGCCCTGCGCGAGGAGGGCTGCCGCCTCCGCCAGGATTGGGCCGCCCGCCCGCGCCGCCGGTTTCGCGTCCGGCCTGGCGGCCGCTTCTGTGACCGCCTCGGGTACCGGGGGCGCCAGCGCGCTGCAAGCCGCGATGGCGTCTGTGCGGAGCACCCGGCGCCGCAACGCCGGGCCGCTCTCCCGTGCCGGTGCGGCTTCACGGTCGGCCCAGGCGTCCAACAGGGCCTGCGGATCGAGGCCTGCAGCGGTCAGGATGGTCCCGTCCAGGGTCCTGGCGGGGGACACGACGAGGGTCGGTCCGGTTATGCCGGCGCGGCCGGCGGCGAACGCGAAGGGGAGCACCCGGCCGGCGGCGAGGCCAAGCCGCGCAGCGAGCGTCGCCGCGGCCGCCATGGTGTCGCGATCCGGGGCCGGGACGACGAGGGTGGGACGTCGCACCGAACCTGCGTACGGAAAGGCCTCGGCGACGGTCTCGGCGATCTCGGGCTGCCGCCCGACCCGTGCCAGCGGCGGGAGGATCAAACGACTCGAGCCGGCGAGGAACAACCGCTCCGTGGGTACCCCCGTCTCATCCGGGCAGGTTTGGTCGTCGGTGCGGGGCAACTCCGCGCGGATCGCGATCCGGTTGAGGCCCGGTCGGAGCAGCCGCAGCGGCAGGAACACCGAACGGCGGTTCATCGCCTCCCCGCCCGTCCGTCCGAGCGGCGCGCTGGCCGCGTTCGCGCCGTTGATCTCCACGACGATCTGGGCGCCGGGCGCGAGGCCGGCCGGATAGCCTGCGTCCAAATCCAAGATCAGCTTGTCGTAGTCGGCTGGCATGAAGTCGTGCGGCAGGGCGAGGTCGAAGGCGATCCGGTGGGTCCGTGCGGTCACGTGCGCATCCGGGATACCGAGCTCCGTGAAGGTGAGGGTCTCCCCGCCCGAGACCCTGCGGCCGCCGACGTCGGCGAGCGAGCGCAGGCCTGCTGGCGTCCCCAGTGGTTCCACGCGCGACAGAGCCTTTAGCTGCGCGAGCGCGGCGGCCACATCGGCATCCTCTGGTCCGGTCACGACGAGGATGGGGCGGCGCTCCGCCGTCCGCGGCAGGAGCGCAAGGCGCGGCCCGGTCACGGGACCGAGCGATGCCAGGTCAACGCTCCCGGCGAGTTCGGCCACGCGGCCGACTGCGAGTGCCAGCCCGTCGCCGTCCTCGGCGGCTGGGCCGAAATCGGCCGCCGGCTGGATGAAGCGGCCGGCCAGGACGGTAGCCTGGAGGGCCGCCAGTGCCCGCTCCACGGTGCGAAGGCTCAGCTTCTCACCGGTCTGGATCAGGCGGACCGGTACCGCCCCGTCGGGGCCGCCTCGGATCGCCGCGAGGTCGACGGGATCGGACGGCCCCCCGGAACTCGCAAGCAGGCCGGTCGTCGCGGGATCAATCTGAGTCCAAAGCTCGTAGGTCGCCGGAACGGAGCAGTCGACGCGGTGGCGCTGCGCCACCGTGATGTCGACCCGGTTGAAGCCCCGCGACATCCCCCCCGGCGGTACGTCGAAGCTGAGGCTGCGGGCGCCCCGGGCCCCGTCGATGGCGGCGCTCCCCAGTACGAGACCGTTGAGACTGACGGTCAGCCGAGCAGTCTCGGGAAGGATCGAGACCGCGGCCACGTAGCCAACCTGGAAGCGGCCCCCGGTCCGCGCCTCTGCCTCGGTGACGTAGAGCGGGAAGCTCAGGCGGCCGTTCTCGCCCCAGAGCCGCATCGCTGCCGCGATCACGGGCAGCCGGCGGAGGACCGGGCCGGTCTCGGTCGCGTCAGCCGGGATTGGCCGCGCGGCGGCAACCGACTCGGCCGGGGCGACGATCGCCGCCCGTCCGGTCGCCGGCAGCATCAGAACCGGGGCCGCTCCGACCCCCGAGAAGGTCTGGGCCGAGGCGCCTGCCGCACAGGTGAGGAGGATGGCCACGAGAACTGGGCGGAGACCGTTGCGCATGGGGCTTCTCAGGCAGCGGAGCGGATGGAGGCGGGAGGCGCCGGCTCGCGGCCGAGCGCACGAAAATCTGGACCGCGCACGAGGTCCGCGCGGATGGGCTCGGCGCGGATGGGTACGGCGCGTTCCGACCCGGCCAGGGCGAGGATCTCCGCGAGCCAAGCCGTCGGGTCGAGCCGCGGCTCGGCGGCGGCCCCGGTGGGGGCTTGGGCCGGAATGGCGGCGGAGACCGCGGTGGGAGCCTCGGCAGCGGCGAGTTCGGCGACGGCGCGTCTCCAGGCTGCGTCCGTCAGCGGCATGCCAACGGAAGCGCCTGCTTCGGCCTGGGCCGGCTCCTGGGGCGGTATGGGGCGCGCCTCGACGAGCGTTGTCGCACTTCCCGGAACGATCGGTGGCACCGGGACCTTCGCCACAGGGACGGACATCACCTCGGCCGTCGTAGCGGAGAGGAGGGCGCCATCCAGGGTGACGATCGGGGGGATAAAAGGCGTCGGCGCCGCTGCCGCGATGGGCGCGACGACCGACCCTGCCGTGACCGACGGGACCTCCGACTGAGTTCGGCGAGCCGGCGCAACTATGGTCGGGGCGGGCAGCGTCCGCGCGGCGGGCGGGACGATGCGGCGGTCGCGCAGTCCGTACGTGATGGCTCGAACCGGCTCCGTGACGCCCCAGGCGAGGAATCGCAGAGTTCCGGAGAGCAGGTTCTCGTGCCGATGCCGGCCGGAGAGGAACGCCCGAAGGGCAGACACGTCGCCGTACATCAGTTCGGCGAGACCGCGGAACATGGCAGGGTCGGAATCCGGGAAGGCCACGTCCCAGGTGTCGCCGGAGAGACCGCTGCCCTGACGGAACGTAAGGGGGCCGCAGGTGGCCCCGGCGAGGACGATCCGGCCCACGCTTCCCGCTCCGGCCGAGGTCGGCCACGCCGAACCGTCGCAGCGGCGCAGGCGGCAGCCCTCGGTCGAGGCGCGCTCCACCATCACCTCGAACACCGCGCCGCCGACTGACGCGACGGCGCGCCGATTCACCGGCAGGCTATGGCTGCGCTCCGGCTGCCGGCGTTCGGCCACGACGCCGAGCGCCGCGCCCGCGATCACGAGGTTGAACAGGCACCAGAGCCCGACCACGAGCATCAGGCTGGTGACGCCGGGCTCGTAGAGATAGCGCCACGTGGCCGTCGCGCAGCCCGCCATCAGTGCGCCGAAGATCGCGAAGAACGGCCAGGCCAAGCTCGACAGGTGATCGCGGTCGAGGCCGACGCCCTTGTTGGTGACGTTGAAGCTCGGCTTGCGTGGAGACAGCATGACCGAGACGATGGAGCGGGCGAGATAGACGCCTTGCACGTACTCGTAGAGTTCGGAGACCCACGGCCAGCGCACGCGGCCGTAGAGATAGTTCTGCATCATCATGTTGGCGACCACGTAGGTAGCCGTGAAGGCCAGGGCCTCGTCAATCGACGAGACGAAGATCTTCACGTCGAAGAAGATGTGCAGAAGTGGCGCCAGCATGAAGATGAGCCGCGGTAGCGGGAAGAACCAGAAGGTCATGCTTGACAGGTAGCAGAGCCTCTGGATCGGCTTCAGGCCGCGCTTCAGCAACGGGTTCTTCAGGAGCATGATCTGGAACATGCCCTGGCACCAGCGCGCTCGCTGGCCGATGAAGTCCGCGAAGGTCTCCGGCTGGAGGCCCGCGATCAGCGGCCGGTCCACATAGGCGCTGGTCCAGCCGCGGGCGTGGAGCTCGAAGGCGGTCTCACAATCCTCCGTGATGGTGATACCCGAGAAGCCGCCGACCGCGTCGAGCGCGGCCCGCCTGAGCAGCGCCGCCGAGCCGCAGAAGAACGAGCCGTTCCACTTGTCGAGGCCGGCCTGCGTGACGCCGTAGAACATCTCGTTCTCGGACGGCATCTTCGAGAAAGTGCGCAGGTTCCGTTCCAGCGGGTCCGGGTTGATGAAGACGTGGGGCGTCTGCACCAGAAACAGCTTCGGATCCTGCGCGAACAGGCCAATCGTCTCGCGCAGGAACGGGCGGAACGGCGCGTGGTCGGCGTCAAGGACCAGGACGAGGTCGGCACTCGCCTGCGTGAGCCCGTTGTTGAGGTTGCCGGCCTTGGCGTGCTCGTTGCACGTCCGGGTGAGGTAGTGGGCGCCCAGCGCAGTGCAGAGCGCCTGCAGCTCGGTCCGGCGCGTCCTCGCCGCCTCGGCCCGGGCGGGATCGGCATCGGCGCATTTCTGATCGGTGCCGCCGTCGTCGAGCAGCCACACGGTGGCGCGCCCGGCCGGATAGTCGAGGTTGCGCGCCGCCGCCAGGGTGACGCCCAGGATCTCCGCGGATTCGTTGTAGGAGGGGATGAAGATGTCGACGGTGGGGAGTTCCGCCTCGGGTAGCACCGGCGCGGCGCCACGCGCCAGCGGCTCGACGTTGATGATCAGGCTGACCGTGAGGATCAACACGCAGTAGAGTTCGGCGAGCGCCAGCACCACGCCGAGCCCGAAGCTGACGGGATCGTCGAGCGCCGGCAGCGTGCCGGTAAGGCGCCAATAGACGTAGCGGATAACCACGGTCGTGCCGAGCGCCAGGAAAGCCATCCGGGCGAGGCCCCGGCGCGGAAACAGCACCCAGAGCGCCACCATCCCGGCCCCGGCCGCGGCGCACAGCGCGAGCTGGGCCGCCGGGCCGACGGGCTGGACCAGAAATCCGATGGCGAGTGTGGCGCACAGCGCCCAGGTCGCCCAGAGCAGGCCCATCAGGATGCGTGGTCGCGCGGCCCGGGCGGGGGCCGCCGTCCCCACGGCCATGATGGTCGCCCCCGTCACCGGGCTGTCCAGCGTCGTGGTGCCCATCAGAAGCCCGTCCGCAGATCGAGGGAGGTGTAGAGGCCGCCCTTGCGGACGTGGTCGTGGACGTAGCCGGCCGACAGTCCGAGCTGCAGCGCGCCGATCTGCATGCCGCTCAGGTGGCCACCGACCCGCCACTGCCGGTAGTAGTCGTCCCCGAGGGCCGTGAATTCCGGCCCCACATACCCGCCGGCGAGCGCCGCGACGCCGAACCGGACGCGACCGTAATAGGCGTTGAACGTCGTGGCGTAGGAGCCGGTAGCGTGGAACATCGTGAAGGCGGTCGGCCGGGCATAGTAGTCCAGGGCCGTCTTCAGGCCGACGCCGGTGCGCGCGGCGGTCTCGCTCGCCCCGGACTGCGCGACCTCGTCATGGCGGACGTTCAGCCCGACGAAGCCGGTGAGCACGCTGTCCGGCCCGACGAGCGCGTAGCCGGCCATCGCGGCGAGGTCGGTCTGCTGGCCGACGGCGCGGGCCGCGCCGGGGCTCTCGGCCCGGTACGAGCCGATCAGGCCATCGACCCGCACGCGGATACCGCTGGTGAGCAGGTCGCCTGCAGGCGCTGCCGTCACGGTGGCGCTGGCGAATTGCGAACCTTGCGACGCGATGGCCGCAGAGGTGTCGACGGCCACGATCCAGGCGTCGGGGCCGGACGGCGGCTCGGCTCCTGTATACCAGTCGGCCGCCTGTGCGACGGGGCAACCCGCCGTGACCAGGGCCGCGGCGCACCCGATGAAGCTGCGGTGCATGTCGATACGCTACGTGACTTGCAGGACGCCCCTAGGATCCGGCCAGCAGCCTTAATCGGTCCTTGCCGAAGCGATTAGGATGCAGAGCAAAGACGGACTAGGCCGCTATCGGTGCCGGAGAGTGCAGTCTTCGGAAGAAGAAATCAGAGATCATGTCGGGTCCTTGCAGCACTGACACGCATCCGCGCGCGCCGCGCTTGCGCGTTCGGCCTGTGGATGGGTGATTCGGGACTAGGCCGACTTGCCTAGTCCGGCAGCGAGGATCCGCGGGCCGGTCGCCGCGGCAGCCGCCCGGTTGGCGACGCCGAGGGTGCGCAGGAGCGCGGCGACATGCACCTTCACGGTGCCCTCACCGAGATCGAGACTTCGGGCGATTTCCTTGTTGGATCGGCCGGCCACGATGAGTTCGAGCACCTCCCGTTGACGGCGGGTCAGCACCACCTCGCCGGCAGGCGGCGCGGACGCGCTGGGCGGCGGCTCGGCCATGAAGGGCGGCACGTAGATCGCCCCCTCGAGGATCGCCGAGACGGCGCGCAGCACCTCCGCAGTACCCAGCGTCTTGGGCACGTAGCCGTGGCAGCCGGCAGCCAACGTGGTCAGCACGTCGGCGCGCGCGGTCGAGGCCGAGACGATGGCGGCCTTGACCGCGGGATAGCATTCGCGCACGGCTGCCACGGAACCTGCGCCGGCCATGCCGGGCATCTGCAGGTCGAACAGGGCCAGCGCCGTCTCGGGTGTCGCGGCGAGAGCGGCGAGTGCCTCGTCCAGGCTCGCCGTCTCGATTACATGGGCGAAGCCGAGCTGCCGGGTGAGCAGGGAGGCCATGGCGAGGCGGAAGAACTCATCGTCGTCTGCCAGGATCGCGACCCGGCCGCGGGTTGCGCGATCCAGTCCCGCCGTCGCCATCACCGCGCTCCTGTGGCGGTCCGGGCGGGGACAAGACCGCCGGCCAGCATCGCCCGCGTCTCGGTGATGGCCGCGACGGCGAGGGCCTGTGTTCTGGCCAGGAGCTCGTCGAACGCAGCGTCCTCGGTCGCCCGCTCCAGGGCCGAGCATGCTCGGCTGAGCGGCATGAACCCGAGAAGGCCGCTCGCCGCTGCCAGTGCGTGCGCCTCAGCGCGCAGGACCGCGCGCTCGGCCGCCGTCCCCGACGTGCTGGGCCCAGCGGCGTGACCGGGACCTGGGTCGCAGGTTGCGCCGGAGATCGCGAACGCATCCTCGGCGCGCGCCTGGAACTGTCCCAGCAGCCGGGTCAGCGTGTCCGGAGCGATCAGCGCCATGTTGTCCGCGTGGCGCGCAGGGTCGAGCGTCGGCTCCGCGTCCGGAACTGCGCCGGCCGCCCTGTCCAGCCACCGTGCCACCACAGCGCAGAGCTCATGAGGCTGGAACGGCTTTCCGAAATGGTCATCCATCCCGGCGGCCCGGAAGGCCTCCACCTGATCCGGCAACACATTGGCGCTCAGTGCGATCACCGGCACCTGGGCGATCGGACCCGGCAGGCAGCGAATCAGCCGGGTGGCCATCATGCCGTCGAGGCGTGGCATCTGAACGTCCATCAGCACGAGGTCGTAGTTGGCCGCCTCCACGGCACGAACCGCGCCGATACCATCTGTTGCGACGTCAACCGTGTGGCCGGCGGCCCTGAGCACGGTGCAAGCCAACTCCCGGTTGATGTCCACGTCCTCCACAAGGAGGATACGCCCAGCTGGTCGTTGCCCTCTCGGACCGGACGGGGCGTTCATGGTGAGGGCGAGGGCCCGGGGCAGCGCCAGCGTGAACCAGAAGGTCGAGCCGCTGCCGGCCTCCGACACGAGGCCGATTGCGCCATCCATCAGCTCGACCAGCTGGCGGCTGATCGCGAGACCGAGACCGGTGCCGCCGTAATCACGACGGATCGAGCTGTCGGCCTGCGAGAAGCGGCGGAACAACCGCTCCTGCCGGTCGGGCGAGATGCCGATACCGGTATCCGTCACACTGAAGCGGATCCGCTCGCCACGCGGGCTCACCCCCTCGTGGCGGAGGCTGACGGTCACGCTGCCCCGCGGCGTGAACTTCACCGCGTTGTTGAGGAGGTTCAGCAGGATCTGCCGGAGGCGCCCCGAATCACCCACGAGGTAGCTCGGAACGGCGTCTTCGACCTGTGCGACGAGGTCGAGGCCCTTGGTAGCCGCCGACGTTCCGACGATGCCGAGACAGGAATCGACGAGCGGGCGAACCGCGAACGGCGCGGGATCCAGGCCTACCACGCCGGCCTCCACGGACGAAAAATCGAGGATATCGTCCACGACGGTGCGCAGGTTCGTGCCCGCCGTCGCGGCGAGCTCCGCGTAGCGTCTGAGATCGTCATCGAGCCGTCCGGACTCCACCAGCAAACCGGCGAAGCCGATCACCGCGTTGAGCGGCGTGCGGATTTCATGACTCATGGCCGAGAGGAACTCGGTCTTGGCGGCGTTGGCGCGCTCCGCCTCGATCCGCGCAGCCTCGGCCGCCGCCTTCGCGTCGAGCAGCGTACGTTCGCCGTCCTTCCGGGCGGTGATGTCGAGGGTCAAGCCGTTGATTCGCACCGCGACACCGTCCCGGTCGAGTTGACGACGCCCGATTGCCTGGATCCAGCGGCGACCACCTCCGACTGTGGGGACCCGGAACGCGACGTCGAAGGTCTTGCCCCCGGAGGAGGCCTCCCGCACCGCCCGCAGAGTCGTCGCGCGATCGTCCGGAGCGACCCGGCGCATCCAGTCGGCGACATCCATCACCGCCGGGCGATCCTCGGGCAGCCCGAGACGGCATGCGCTTTCCGGCGACAGGATCACCTCGTGGGTCGCGAGATCGATGGCAAACAGTCCGGCCCCAGCCGCTTGCTGGGCCAGGCGCAGGAGCTCACCCTTCTCCGCCAGCGCCTCCCGGGCTACCACGACCTCGTCGATGTCGAGGGCAGATCCTAGCCAGCCGATCAGGTCGCTGCCCATGTGCAGGGGCCGGAACACGAATTGGTGCCAGCGAAAGCGACCGTTCCGGTCGCGGACGCGACCCTGGACCTCGCCAGAGCGGCCCTGCACGCGCGCCTTGGCGTAGGCATCGCCGATCTGGCCGGCGTCGTCAGGGTGGAACCGGTCGGTGCGGGCAGCACGGGTGGTGGGGATCGGTCCGCAATAGGCCTCGAAGGCTTGGTTGACGTAGACCGTCTCACCGGTGTCCGCGCGCTCCATCCAGACGAGTTGCGGTAGCGTATCCACGAGCGCCCGGTAATGGTCTCGGCTTGTGCGCAGGTTCGCGTGGGTCTGCTCATGGTCGAGTGCCTCCCGGACCGTGACGACGCGGTGGCCCGTGCCGGGAACCTGCCGGACAACCAGCACCGTCGTGATCCAGCGTGCGCCTGTGCCGCGCATGCGGACAACGGCTGTGTCGGGACCGTCTGGTTGTGTGGTGGCAGCGAGAGCGACTTCGTCCTCCGGGTGGATAACCTCGCGCAAGCACTGCCCGATCAGGGCAGTGCCCTCCGCGCCGAGGAATGCCTGGCCCCCCGCAGATGCGTAGATCACCCGACCCGCTGGATCCAGCCGGAGGATCAGCCCGGCGACCGCGTCGACGATCTGGCGCAGCGCCTCGGTTTCGGGGCCGAGCGGCGTGCGAGACGGGGTGCTCATCGCCGAGAGGCTCGGCCAAAGGCGGTGCCGCACTGGCCGAGGTAGTCCGGAGCACGAGCGCGGTGGAAAAAGGGCTGAGCTGTTGTCATCGAAGGCGAAAGTAAGCGGGTGCCGGGCTGCACGAACGAGCGCAGTCTCATGCCTGAAGGTTAACTATCGCTTTACCTTAATGCGAGTTATGACATTTATCACGGAACGATCTTGAGACTATTATGATCGAGATGCATTCGCTCGGGTCACGGTAGCGGCATGCGAGATGGCGGTGACCGGCGCGCGGCGCCCCGATTTCCGGTGACACTCTCGGCTCGGGTCCGAGATGTGGCTCGCACCTATCGAGCGACGATTCTCGATGTGAGCTCGGGCGGCCTTCTGATGGCAGTGCCGGGAGCCTTCACGGCTGAGCCTGGCACTCGGCTGGAGATCGAGGCGGTGGTGATCGGCATCGTGCAGGTGTGCGTGGTTGCGACCAGCGCGCGTGGCGTCCATCTCCGCATCGACGCCGATGCGGAGGCCTATGGCCTCGCCGTTCGAAGGGTATCGCGGATCGCGCAGTCTTGGTAGCACCGGTGTCAGGTGTTAAAGTCGAGCAACCTTGAACTTGTGAGGTCTGAGCTTCGCGCCCCATCGCTCCCGTAGCCGATGGTCCTGCTTTGCGACCGCTGCACCTGTTGGATGAAGGATGCGAGCGTGTCGCTGGGGTTCGGGCGAGCATCCGGCACCGCCGCTGACGCGTTGGCACCGTCATCCGTACCAGCGGAGGCCGACGTTCCCGTGTTCTCGATGACGTCGGCCGCCTCAAGTTCGGGCGCGCTCAGCACTTGCCGGATCACACCGGCCTGATCACCCGTGATTTGGCCGGCCGCGACTTGGTTCTCGATGAGGGCATCGATCCGGTCCCTGATCCTAGACGGGTCGAGGGCTGGTGCGGACGCTGCCGATGCCACGTCGATCTGTGTCGAGGGATCGGTCTGGCTTACTGCAACATTGCCGGTCACCTCGGATCGCTCAGTGCCCCCGTCCAGAACGCGCTGCTTCAGGGACGCGTATGATCCGGATGGCAGTCCTGAAACGGAATCCATTGTAGTACGTTCGCTAATCCGGCGGCTTCAGCATATCGTCTTGGTATGGGGTGGTAACGTTAAGGGCGGTTTAAATCGTTTCGGGGAGGACCAACTCACAAAGGCCAAACGAGCCGTCCCATCCCGGTGTCCTGAGAGATTCAAACCGGAATGTCGGCGTGATCAACCTCGTCGGTGACGACGAAGGCGGATCCGTTTATCGGGCACCGCGACTCGCCTGTACCGCGGCGCTGGCCCTGGGTGGCCTCAGCGGACGGTGCTGAGGTCGAAGTCGCCTGGGCCGCCAGTCTTGATGCAGCTCAGTCGGGAGAGATGAAGCCTGAAGGCTTCGACCCCACGCTGGGTCTCGGCAGCCTCCTCGCCGTCCCGAAAAATCGTACCCTTCCCGATGTAGTAATTCCAGCTGTCGACCTTGAGGTGATAGCGGCTGTGCCGAACGAAGTAGATCTTGTTGGCAAGTAGCCATTCGATGAGGGCGCGCGTCTCTGCGCTGTCGCCGTCATGATGGTTCGGCGGGCGCTGCTTGAGTTTGGGCATGTAAAGCTCCTCCTGTATTGAGCGATGAAGGCCCCATCCTATGGGCGCGGATCTCCCCGTAGGAAAAGTTCATCGGGGTATGGCTAGAGGAGTGATCGGAGCATATGTATTGGGAAGAGTATGTATGTTGTCGTAGGAGTTATTTGTTGTCCGTTTTGTTTCATCCTTCCTTTTCAATTCTAATTCCTAGTCAACGGATTTTCCACTGTCGACGGCGACCCTTTTAGCCCTATGGGTAGAGCGTTTCGGCTGCGGGCCCCGGCTGATCCGATGTCTACCAGCATTCGGTTGCACGGTGGCTTGAGGGATGACGGCGGGCAGCTTTAGGATCTCGCGATGGAGTGCGCGGATTTCCATGTCGCCGTAGGTGTCACTGATATCGGCGGCGGCATGGCCGAGAATCGCGCGTCCCAAATCTGCAGCCACCTCCCAGCGTCGAAACAGCGTCTTCATGCGGTGGCGCCAGGCGTGGTTCGGCTGCAGGCGCGGGTTGTCGATGCCCAGGCGACGCACCCATCGACCGAGCAACTTGGTGCCGTTGCCGCCCCGGCTGCCGAAGCGGTCTGGTTTCAGGCCGGGGAAGAGCGGGCCTGACCGGATTCCCTCTGCGAACGTGCAGAAGCCCGCCTCGATCAGGGCCGGGTGCAGGGGAACGAAGCGCTCGGAGCTCCGGGTCTTCAGGGAGCCGGCCTCGGGAGTGAAGTGCAGGCACCGGATGCCGTCGCGTTCGACCACATCCTCCCGGCGCAGCTGGCAGATTTCGTGGACGCGTGCGCCGGTATAGGCGCACAGCCACGGCACCCAGCGGTAGATGGGATCGCGCTCAGCCGCTGCCGCCCCGAGAATCAGACTGGCCTCGGCGTCGCTGAACGGGATCTTGCCCTCAGACGCCTTCGCCTTGGTCGAGACGCCGACGCGGGTCGCCGCGTTGGCGGACAGTCGCTTGTTGTCGACGCCCCATTGCAAGATGGTCCGGACGGGGCCGAGCTTGCCGTTGCGGATCGTGGAGCCGGCGAGGCCCTGGTCGAGGAGTGCCTCCTTCCAGCGGACCAGATCCACACCGCTGACCAGCGCCGCGTCGTCGTGGCCCAGGAAGGCAGCGAGCTCGTCGAGGACGCGCGGGAAGGTGTAACGCGTCTTCTCGGCGGGCTGGCGTTCCTTAATCCATCCAGTTGCCAGGTCGCGGAAGGTGATCGCCGGCCCGGACGGGATGGCCGGATCCGTCGGCCAAGGAGACAGCGGGATTGATCGATCGCCAGCCGGCGCTGGATGTCCGTAGTTACCCCGGGCGTAGCGCTGCAGGGTCTCGGCGCCGCGTTGCATCGCCATGGCGATCGCCTCGGCGAGCATGAGTCGTCCAGCCTCGTCGACCTGGAGGCCCTGGGTTCTGAGGCAGGCGTCCGCCGTCGTCAGACACCACTCCTGCATAGGCCGGCGCTGCATGAACGTCAGATCGAAGGTGAGCAGGGCGGTGTCCGAAGTCGATGGTGCCGGGGACGGCGGCGCGGATGCCCAGAGATCGGCGCCGACTGCCGGATCCCAGAGCGTCTGCCGCCGCGGGTTGTCGGCGTGCTGGGCCACGAGCCAGGTCTCGATCGGCGCGGCGATGGCGTGGGCCTCTCGTTCGCTCAGCGTCTGCGGCCCCTGCTGTAGGTTCGCCCACTGACGCTCCAGGCGTGCGAGCGCCTCGGCATGGAGCCGCTTGGCCTCGACAGGATCGCGGGTGCCGAGACTCTGCTTGACCTCCAGCTT
The DNA here is from genome assembly GCF_022829725.1 of Methylobacterium sp. E-005. GTDB lineage: Bacteria > Pseudomonadota > Alphaproteobacteria > Rhizobiales > Beijerinckiaceae > Methylobacterium. The sequence continues at coordinate 26,409 of NZ_JAKSYG010000028.1, forward strand.
GCCGACGAGCGGACGCAGGGCGTCCGGTACGCGCTTGCGCAGCCAGTAGATGCCGGTGCGGGGATGCTTGAACGGTCGCGCCATGGCGAGGGGCATTGTGTACCACCCGTGTGTACCACAGGCAGCCCGGAAAGCCATTGCATATCAGTAAGCTACGGGATCCACGCCGCTTTCGGCGGTGGTGGCGGAGACGGAGGGATTCGAACCCTCGATACCCATTTCTGGGTATGCTCATTTAGCAAACGAGTGCCTTCAGCCGCTCGGCCACGTCTCCGGCGCCTTGGCTCTAGAAGGTCGGGCCGGGCGGGTCAACCCGATCCCGGCGGGCTGCCGCCACGCGGCGGCGCTCGACATGCTTGGCGATGCGCAGATGCCGCGAAATCGCGTAGTTCATCGCCGTCAGGAAGCCGTAGGTGCCCCGCACGAAATGGCGGCGGCCGAGATAGGCCTTCAGGAAGTTGCCCGGCAGCTCGACGAAGACGCGCCAGCTCGGAATCACCACGCCCCTGGCTTCCAGGTCGTCCGCCTGCTGGTCCGAGTAGCGGTTGAGCTTGTCGAGTTGATCGCCGAGCGAGCGCACCGAGAAATGGTGGATCACCCCCCTGAGCCGGCCCGCCGTCACCCCCGGCTCCAGAGCCACCCGGTCGTGGACCGGCGAGGCCGAGTAGCGGCCCCGGTCCTTCCGGTAGAGCCGCACCGGGGTGAGCCGGTAGGCCAGCGGGTGCGGACGCGCCTCGCCGGGGAAGATCTCGGCGATGCCGATCCGCCACGCCGACCGGCGCGGCTCCCCGGCCGCGAACAGGGCGCGGATCTCCCGGGCGAGCGTGTCCGGCACCACCTCGTCGGCGTCGAGATTCAGGAGCCAGACGTGGCGGCACTGCTCCTCGGCGAAGCGCTTCTGCGGCCCGTAGCCCGGCCAGGGATTGTGGATCACCCGCGCGCCGAGCGATTCCGCGAGCGCCTGCGTGCCGTCGGTGGAGCCCGAATCGACCAGCACCAGGTCGTCGGTCAGGTCGCGCACCGCCCGGAGCGTGGCGCCGATTCGGTCCGCCTCGTTGTGGGCGATGACGAAGATCGACAGGGGGAGGGGACCCGCGGCCCCCGCCCTGGGCCCGCCCGCCGGCGTGCCGCTCACGCCAGCCAGTCCGGGACCCGGTCGAGGGCGACGAGCGCCTCAACGTCGAGGCGCGGGCGCACCACGGCGGCGCGGTCGCCGCGCACCAGAACCTCCGGCACCAGCGGTCGCGTGTTGTAGGTGCAGGACTGGACCGCCCCGTAGGCGCCCGCGCTCATGACGGCGATCAGGTCGCCGGCCTTCACCTCCGGCATCTCGCGGTTGAGGGCGAGGTAGTCGCCGCTCTCGCAGACCGGGCCAACCACGTCGACCACATGCCGCGGGGTGTCGGGCCCCGGCGCGGCCACGGGGCGCAGGCCGTGATAGGCCTCGTACAGGGTCGGGCGAATCAGGTCGTTCATCGCCCCGTCGACGATCACGAAGGTGCGGCCCTCGCTGTGCTTCACGTAGAGCACCCGGGTCACCAGGATCCCGGCATTGCCAGCGATCATCCGGCCGATCTCGAAGACCGGCCGCAGGCCGAGCGGTGCGAAATGCGGCCGCAGGGTCGCGGCCAGTGCCGCCGGGTCGGGGGGCGGGGCGTTGTCGTCGCGGTAGGGGATCCCGAGGCCGCCGCCGAAATCGATGTGGCGCAGGGGATGGCCCGCCGCCAGCAGGTCCCGGGCGAGACCGGCGAGCAACCGCGCCGCGTCCGCGAAGGGGGCGAGATCCGTGATCTGGCTGCCGATATGCATGTCGACGCCGTGCACCGCGAGGCCCGGCAGGGCGGCCGCAGCGGCATAGACCGCCGGCGCCCGGCTGATCGGGATGCCGAACTTGTTCTCATACTTGCCGGTGGAGATCTTGGCGTGGGTGCCGGCATCAACGTCCGGGTTCACCCGGATCGAAACCGGCGCCGTGCGGCCGAGCGCGGTCGCGGTCTCGGACAGGACCGCCAGCTCCGGCTCGCTCTCCACGTTGAAGCAGAAGATGCCGGCGTTGAGCGCGGCCTCCATCTCGGCGCGGGTCTTGCCGACGCCGGAGAACACGACCTTGCCGGGGTCGACGCCGGCCGTCAGGGCCCGGTGCAGCTCGCCCCCGGAGACGATGTCCATCCCGGCGCCCTGGGCCGCGAGGGTGCGCAGCACCGCCTGGTTCGAGTTCGCCTTCATGGCGAAGCAGACCAGGGCGTCGTCCCCCGCGAAGGCCTCGGCGAAGACGCGATAATGCCGTTCCAGCGTGGCGGTGCTGTAGCAGTAGAACGGGGTACCGACCTCCGCGGCGAGGCCTGTCAGGTCGACGTCCTCGGCGTGCAGCCGGCCGTCGCGGTAATGGAAATGGTGCATCTCGGCCGTGTCTCGTCTGGCGCCGGGCAGGGGGTGTTTCCCGTGAAACATCCGGACCCGGAGAGCGGTCCGGAGTCCCGGCCCCCGCCCTCTACAACAGCGGATCCAGAATGAAAGGCTCCGTCGGCACACGGTAGCCCCGCCGCGCGCCGCGGCTGGTCTGGACCGGCGCGTCGGTGCCCCCCGGTGGCACGGCCGCCACCGACAGCTCATCCCCGGCGCGGACCGAGGCCGGGTCCGGCTCCGGCGCGCCGCCGCCGAGGCCGACCGACACCGGCAGGGTCCGGCGGCCGTTCACCGCGTCGGGGGCCGAAGGCGTGGCGGCCGCCGCGGGGGCGGTGGTCTGGGGCGGTTCCAGGGCGCCGCGCCGCCCGCAGGCGGAGAGCGCCAGGGCGGCGAGGCCCGCCGTGGCGAGGATCTTCAGGGCGGGGTTCGACAACATCGCGCGCGGGTCCGGCCGTCTCGGCACCGGGGCACGGGGCACCGGCGGGAGCCCGAGCTTAGCGGTTGCGGCGGCCGGGCGCGAGCGCGCCGCCGCAACAGGACGGAATCGCGATCCGCGACGCTCCCTCAGCCGCGACGGTCCCTGCTGTCCTTCGCGCCCTGCCGGCCCTTGGACGGGGTGTTCTGGCCCTGTTCGGCCTCATAGGCGTCGATCGCGCGGCGGCAGTTCTCGCTGAGCTTCTTCCAGTTCTTCTGGAAGCAGGCATCGGTGGCCGGATCGTCGGGCGCCAGGTTGCCGCAATAGGTCAGGTAGTCGCCGGTGCAGTACTTCTTCAGGGTCTCGTTGCCGCGCTTCGACTGCTGGGCCGCGGCCGGCAGCGTCAGGGCAGTGGCCGCCGCGATGGCGAGGACGAGTGGCTTCAGGCGCATGGGTATCCGTACCATCAGTCGACAAGGAACAGTGCAGAACGGGTCGGCGCTGCGATGGGGCCTTCGCGTGGTCGAAACAAGGCGGGCGGCGCGGGTTTCGGCGCGGGGCCCGGCGCGTGGGTTCGGTCAGACGCGTTCAGGCTGCGGCACCGGGTAGGCGGCCCGGGGCATTCGGCCCTGGCTCGTCACGGCGTCGGCGACCTCTGCGATTCGCCGTCGCAGATCCGCGTTTTCCCGCTCGATGCCGGCCTGTCGGTCGGCTGAGCGATCCGCAAGTGTCAGGGCCAGGGCCTCCTCGGCCGCCTTGAGGCTCGCGCGCAGATCGTCGCGCTCGGCCGCCACCGCCTTGGCGTCCGGATCGGCCGCCCGGATGCCGGGCTGCCTCAGGCTCAAGAGGGTGTCGAGGAGGTCGGCATGGGCCTCTTCCAGGGCCTGGAGCGTGGCGAGGCTCGCCGTTCCATCCTCGCGGGCCAGGGCGAGCTCGGTCTCGAGTTCCCGGGTCTTGGCCTGGACCTGGCCGATCTCGGCGTCCCGGGCCGCGACGTCGCGGGCGAGCGCGGCGACCCGCATGGTCCCGGCGCCGAGCGCCGCCATCTCGGCCTGGCGCTTGGCCTCCGCGGTCTCGGCCTTGCGCTCCAGGCGGCGCTGCTGGACCGCGAATTGCGCGCGCAGGAAATCCCGCTCGGCCGCGATCTCGGCCGGCGACAGGGGCAGGCGCGCCTCGGCCCGCCGCCGGGCCAGCCGGGCGGCGCGGGCGTTGAGCGCCGGCAGCAGCAGCAGGCCGCACAGGCTCGCCGCCAGGAAGCCCAGCGCGAAGATCATCACCGCTTCGATCACGAGGGAACAACCCGCGCATCCGGCCGGACGACCCGGCCCGTCTTCACTCTAGCCCAGGTTGATCGGAAGGGTGAAATCCGATCGTCGCGCCGATCCATCAGAACGGATTCCAGGTCGGCTCCCGGGTGAACTTCAGATAACCGACATTGATCCCCAGTCGCGCGCCGACGCCGCTGCGGATCGGGACCACGATGATCCGGTCGTTGACCACCGCGGTCATGCCGAAGCCGCCGACGAGATAGGCCGAGCCGTCAACGCCGGCGAAGCGGCGATACAGGTCGCGCACGTTCGGCAGGTTGTAGACGAGCATCATGGTGCGGGCCCCGTCGCCGCCGACATCGAAGCCGACCGACGGCCCCTGCCAGTAGATGCGCCGCTGGCCGGCATTGCGGGTGTAGAGCGTGCCCTCGCCGTAGCGGACCCCCGCCACCACGGCGCCGCCGCCCTCCTGGCCGAGGATGTAGCCGTTCGGCTCGCCCCAGCGCCGGCCCGCCTCCTCGACGGTCAGCGCGAGGCCGCGGGAGACCGAGCCGAAGAACCGGTGGCCCGACTCCACGACCTCGCCGGGGCGGAAGGTTTCGGGGGTGTCGGCATCCCCGCCGCGCGCCAGGGCGGCCCCCGGGAGGCCGAGGGCCGTCCCCAGGGGGGCGCCGAGCGCCAGGGCGAGGCCCGCGCGCAGCAGGCGGCGCCGGTCGGGGCCGCAATCGTCTCGTGCCGTCATCGTTGTCTCCTCGCCCGGTTCGATTATCGGTTCGTGCGATGGATCTGTGCCGCTCTCGGCCCGCCGGGCCCGCGATCCCGCGGGTATCCGGTCGGATGAGTCGGACCAGCTTCCGGGGGAATTCGCAAGATGTGGTTAACGCGTCCTGAGCCCGCAGCCCGCGCGCCGCGCCGGATCCGCACGGTCGCGGTCTGCGCCGCCCTGATGCTGGCCCGGCCTGCGGCCGGCGAATCGGTGGGGGCACCGCTCGTGCTGCTGACGCTCAACGGCTTCGATCCGGTCAGCTACTTCCTGGAGGGCGGGCCGGTCGCCGGGACGGGCCGGTTCGAGCTGACCTGGGGCGGACGGGTCTGGCGCTTCGCCAACAGCGCCAACCGCGAGGTCTTCCGGGACGATCCGTCCGTCTACGCCCCACGGCTCGGGGGCTACGACGCCGCCGGCATCCTGGAGGGCCGGCTGGTGGATGCCGATCCCCTGGTCTTCGCGGTGATCGGCGACCGGCTCTACCTGTTCCGGGACGCAGGGCGCCGCACCCGGTTCCTGGCCGATCCCGGCCTCGCCGGGCGGGCGGAGGCCGCATGGCCGGGCCTGCGCGACCAGCCGGACGGGGCGCCTACGACGCCGCGCTGAGCGTCGGCCGGCCGCCGCCTGTGCCGCAGGAGCCGGGCAGCGTGAGGCGCTGGGCCAGGGACGGGTCGCCGAGCGCCGCGAAGGGTCCGTTGCGGTGGTCGGGCCCGTGCTGTCCGTAGCGGATCGGGCCGCCCCCCGGCACCACCACGCAGCCCCCGGCGGCCGCCACGATGTGGTCGCCGGCCGCCGTGTCCCATTCCATGGTCGGGCCGCAGCGGACGTAGAGGTCGGCCTCACCGGCGGCGATCAGGCCGAACTTGAGCGCGGAGCCGACCTGGCGCGTCTCCATCACGGGGAGCGCGGCGAGGCAGGTCTCGGTTGCGACATCGCCGTGCCGGCGGCTGCCGAGCGCCAGGAGGCCCGCCTCCGGCACGGCCCGCGCGTGCACCGGACGCCCGGCGCCGGGGCGGCCCGCGGTCACGGGGCCCTCGACGGCCCAGGTGCCCGCCCACCAGACCCGGTCGAGACCCGGCGCCGCCAGGGCCGCGGCCACCGGGCGCTCGCCCGCCACCAGGGCGATGTTGACCGAATAGTCCGGCGTTCCGGCCAGGAAGTCGCGGGTGCCATCCAGAGGATCGACGAGGAAGAAGGTCTCGCCCGCCGTCGCCGCGGTGCCCAGTGCCCCCGCTGCGGCCACCCGCTCCTCGGCCACGACCGGGATGCCGGGGAAGCGCTCGGCCAAGGCGGCGACGATCAGATCCTCGGACTCGACGTCGGCGGCACTCCAGGGGGTGCCGTCCGGCTTCAGGGCGTGGGGGCAGGGGGCCCGGTGATAGCGGCGCAGGATCTCGCCCGCCGCGCAGGCGATCTCGGCGAGCGCCACGGCAATCCGCTCGCGCTCAGGCCCAGAGATCGTCGCCGCGCCCGTCATGGTCCCTCCCAAGACCTCTTTGAATGCCCGACCGGGGGAGGGATGTCGACGGTTTTCCGTACGCATGGGACCTCGATCCGGAATCGGGCGTCGGTCCGTCTGGGGACGGTCTCGGTCCCGATGCTGCGGCTGCCGACCGAGCGACCGCATCTGGCGTCCGGGCGGGACGCATCTCAAGGGCTGGCTGCCAGCCTCACGGACCGCCGGATCTGCGCCTGCAGGGCCTGGCTCCGGCGCCGGTGGCGGCGCAGCTCCGCCGCGAGGCTGCGCGCGTCCGGCAGGCCCAGGGCCTTGGCGATCTGCCGGGCGGCCGTCCCGGACGGCTCCCCGGCGGGATCGGCCATCACCAGCCGTTGCCATTGATAGACCGCGTCGAGGAACCCGTAGGTCTCGGCCAGGGCGTCGGCCGCCGCGTCGGGCAAAAGGCCGCGCGCCGCCGCCCCGCGGAAGGCCGCCGCCGCGCCGAGCCCGATGCAGTCCGGCCAGTCGTGCGCGTGGCTCAGCACGATGGCCTGGGCCAGGAAATCGAGGTCGAACAGGGCGCCGGGGGCGAGCTTCAGGTCGTAGGGGCCGGCATGGCTGCGCTCCCGGGCCACGAGTGCCCGCATCGCCCCCGCCTCGGCGCAGACTGTGGCCGGCTCGCGCGGGCGGGCGAGGATCGCGGCGATCTCGGCCATGACGGCCGCCCCCAGGGTGGCGTCGCCCGCCACGATCCGGGCCCGGGCCAGCGCCATGTGCTCCCACGGCTCCGCCGCCTCGCGGTGATAGGTCACAAAGCCGCTGAGCTGCACGGCCGGCGGGCTGTGGCTGCCGTAGGGCCGCAGCCGCAGATCGACCGCGTAGAGCCGGCCACGCCGCGTCGCCGTGGTGAGCGCCGCGGTGAGGCGCTGCGCCAGCCGGTTATAGGCCACGACCGCATCGAGCGGGCGCCGCCCGTCGCTGGTCCGGTTCTCGGGATCGAAATCGTACAGGAACACGAGGTCGAGGTCGGAGTCGGCGCTGAGCTGGCGCGATCCGAGCCGTCCGAGCGCCAGGACGCAGCACCGCCCCCTCGGCACCGCGCCGTGATCCTGCGCGAAACGCCGTTCCTCCGCCTCCAGGCTCAGCGCCACCGTCGCGTCGGCGATCGCCGCGTAGGCCTCTCCGGCCTGCCGGGGCGTGAGGATGCCCGAGAGCAGGCGCGCTCCGGTCACGAAGGTCATCTGCCGGGTGGCGTCCCGGCAGCAATCCAGAAACTCCTCGTGGCTCGCTGGCTGGCCGACCAGGGCCCGGTACTGCGCGTACACCGCCTCCGGATCCGGATCCGGCGTGACGAAATCCGGGTCCAGCACGGTGTCGAGGACGTGTGGGCTGAGCCCCACCGTATCGGCGAGGCGCGGCGCCGTGCCCAGGATGTCGGCAAACAGCAGGCGCAGGCGCTCGTGGGCGCGCAGGATCGCCAGCAACTCCGCCACGGCCGGCATCCGCGCGAAGGCCCGGTCGAGGGCGAGCAAGGCCGCGTCCGGATCGGCGGTGCCGCCGAGCGCCCGCAGCAGCGCCGGCAGCGTCTCGGCCAGGATCTCCCGGGCCCGCCCGGTCCGCAGGGCCGGGCGGCGGCCGCGGTGCCAGCCCTGTACGGTCTCCCAGGCACGCTCCGGCTCGCGGAAGCCGAAGGCCGCCAGCCGCGCCAGGGTCTCGGGCTCCGGCGTCTCGCCCGCACCGAAGACGAGGGCCGCCTCGGCGTCGGGGTCGTCTGCCTCGAACAGCAGGGCGTAATGGGCCTGGACCCGGCCGGCCTGATGCAGGAACGCCGCCACGAAGGAAGCCAGATCCGGGAAGCCCGCGAACAGGGCGAGCCCGGTCAGCGCCTCGGGGCCGGTCGGCAGGCGCTGGGTCTGCTCGTCGCGGACCATCTGGATCCGGTGCTCCAGGGTCCGCAGGAAGCCGTAGGCCTCGGTCAGCTCGTCCCGGGCACGTCCGTCGATCCAGCCCGCCGCGGCGAGCCCCTCGAGCATCGCCACGGTGGAGCGGCCCCGCAGGGCGGGCTTGCGACCGCCGAAGACGAGCTGCTGCGTCTGGACGAAGAACTCGATCTCCCGGATCCCGCCGCGGCCGATCTTGATGTCGTGGCCGGCCACCGCGAGGGTCTCGTGGCCGCGGACCATGTGGATCTGCCGCTTCAGGGCGTGGATCTCGGCGATGGCCGGAAAGTCGAAATGCCGCCGCCAGATGAACGGCGCAAGTTCGGCCAGGAACGCCGCGCCGGCCGGGATGTCGCCCGCGATCGGCCGGGCCTTGATGAAGGCGGCGCGTTCCCAGTTCTGGCCCAGCGTCTGGTAGTAGTCGAAGGCGAAGCCAGTGGAGAGGGCCACCGCGGTGGAGCCCGGGTCCGGCCGCAACCGGTAGTCGATGCGGTGGACGTAGCCCTCGGCGCTCCGGTCGGACAGGAGCTTCACCAGCCCCTGCGCCAGCTTGACGAAGAACGGTTTCGGATCGCCGCCGGTGGCGGAGGCCGCGGCTTCGGTCTCGTAGAAGATCACGAGATCGATATCGCTGGAATAGTTCAGCTCGCCGCCGCCGAGCTTGCCGAGCCCCAGGACGATCAGGCCGGATCCGGCCTGCGGTGCCTCCGGATCCGGCGGTCGGAAGCGCCCGGCCGCCATCCCCTGCCGCAGCAGCGCCTCGGTGGCCGCGCTCACCGACGCGTCGGCGAAGTCGGACAGCGCCCGGGTGACGGCCGCGACGTCCCAGCAGCCGCCGAGATCGGCGAGCGCCACGAGGAGCGCGTGCGCCTCCCGGTTGGCGCGCAGCCGCCGGCCGACCTCTGCCAGGTCGGGATTGGCGCCGCAGGCCGCGCCGACCGCGCGCTGGCGGGCGATGATGTCCCGGCTCGCCGCGTCCGGGGGCTGCTCCAGCAGGGCGACCAGGCGCTCCGGCGCCCGCCGGCAGGCCTGCCAGAGGAACGGGGAATGGTCGGCGAGCCCCAGAAGCAGATCGCGGCAGGCGGGCGTCAGGAAGCCCGGCGGAAGAGCGGGCGCGATCTCGGCGAGCCGGGCCTCGGCGGTGTCCCGATCCGCGACGCGGAGGCGGGGGTGGAGCGTGTCGCGCAGGGAAGCGGTCGGCATGGGGCGGGTTCAGGACGTTGGCGATCCGCCGCGACTGGACCCGCGGACCATGGGGCTAACCCGAAGGCCGACGACGCGTTTCATGCCGCATCCTTCCTGGCGCAGCCTCGAATCGCGTTGCCGAGTCGAGGCTTTGATCACCGATCCGTCAATCCCGGTAACGCTTTTCAAAGGCCGGCGTGGCGTTTATCCGTGCGGACCGGCCGTCGCCCCCGGTCCGGCCCGCCGCGCGCGCGGACTCCTCTGGGCGACGTGTACGCCGGATGCGGCGGTCGACGAACGGCCGCCCGTCGGGGCCCCGGCCCGCAGACGCCCGAACCAGATCCCCCCGGAGCCGCACCATGTCGTCCCCGAACTCGCCGACCCTGACCCTCGACGGCCTCGATCTCGCGGCCCTGCTCTGCTCCCGCGTCTGCCACGACGTGATCAGCCCCGTCGGCGCGATCGTGAACGGGCTCGAAGTCCTGGAGGACGACCAGGACGAATCGATGCGCGTCTTCGCGCTGGAACTGATCGGCAAGAGTGCCCGGCAGGCCTCGGCGCGGCTGAAATTCGCCCGGATCGCGTTCGGAGCCGCGGGATCGGCCGGTGCCTCGATCGATCTGGCCGACGCCGAGAGCGTCGCCAAGGGGATGTTCTCCGACGACAAGACCAAGCTGACCTGGAGCGCCCCGCAGGCGCTGTTCCCCAAGAACAAGGTCAAGCTGCTGCTCAACCTCGTGATGATCGCCACGACCGCGATCCCGCGGGGCGGCGTGATCGACGTCGTCGTCTCCGGCGACAGCGCGGCGCCGACCTTCGTGCTGAAATCCAAGGGTTCGCATGCCCGCATCCCCCCGCACGTGGAGGAGCTGATGGCCGGCAGCCCCGAGAGCGGCACGGTCGATGCCCATGGCATCCTGCCGTTCTTCGCGGGCCTCGTCGCGCGGGCCGCCGCCATGAATGTTCGATTCGCCATCCAGGATGATGAGGTGACGATCACGGCCGCGCCGACAGTGATCGAGGCATCCGATGAAGCTTCCGGTGAGGGTTCCGGTGAGGGTTCGAACACCACGCCGGCGTGAAATTCGGAAAAACTCTGGCGCGGGGCGGGAACTGAAACGCTTCCCTAACCGCGCCCGAGTAAGTACGGTGCGCGAGACCTTCTCTCCGTAACGAGTAGCCCCTATGGACGACCTGCTTCGCGAGTTCCTGACTGAGAGCGGCGAGCATCTCGATACGGTCGATGCAGAGCTCGTCCGGTTCGAGCAGGATCCGAATAACGAGACGATCCTGCGGAACATCTTCCGGCTGGTCCATACCATCAAAGGAACGTGCGGGTTTCTCGGTCTTCCGCGCCTCGAAGCCTTGGCGCATGCGGCCGAAACCTTGATGGGCCGGTTCCGGGACGGGCTGCCCGCCACCTCCGCCTCGGTGACCCTGATCCTGCTGACCCTGGACCGGCTGAAGGAGATCCTGGCCGATCTGGAGGCGACCGGAACCGAGCCGTCAGGGTCGGATGACGACCTCATCTCCGCCCTGGAGCGCATGGCCGAGGGAACGCCCGAGGCATCGCAGCCGGCGGCTCCCGCGCGGCCGCCCGAGCCCGTGCTGCCCGATCCGGTGGTCCGCGAGCTGAAGCCCGGCGAGGTCTCCCTCGACGATCTGGAGGCTGCCTTCCTGGCGGCCCCGGGGCCGGACGAATCGGATTTCGCGGCGCCTCCGCCCGTGGCGGCCGCCGCCCCCGTATCTGCGCCTGCTCCGAAGGCTGATTCGCAGAGCGCTCCGGCGCCGGTCGAGACTGCCGAGGTCGAGCCCGCGCGTGCCGAGAAGGCCGAGGGTGGCACCGAGGGCGAGGCGACCCCGGGCGAGACCACCGCCGCCGCCAAGAACAATCAGACGATCCGCGTGAGCGTCGATACGCTCGAGCACCTGATGACGATGGTCTCGGAGCTGGTGCTGACCCGCAACCAACTGCTCGAGATCGCCCGCCGGCACGAGGATTCGAGCTACAAGGTTCCGCTGCAGCGCCTGTCCCACGTCACGGCCGAGCTGCAGGACGGCGTGATGAAGACGCGCATGCAGCCGATCGGCAACGCGTGGCAGAAGCTGCCGCGCGTGGTCCGCGACCTCTCGGCGGAACTCGGCAAGCAGATCGACCTCGTGATGGTCGGCGCCGAGACCGAGCTCGACCGGCAGGTCCTTGAGGTGATCAAGGATCCGCTGACCCACATGGTCCGCAATTCGGCCGATCACGGGCTCGAATCGACCGCCGATCGCGTGGCGGCGGGCAAGCCCGCCCGCGGCACGATCCGGCTCGCCGCCTATCACGAGGGCGGCACGATCACGATCGAGATCGCCGACGACGGCAAGGGCCTGAACCTCGCGGCGATCCGCCAGAAGGCGGTGCAGCGCGGGCTCGCCTCCCAGGCGGATGTCGACCGGATGACCGACGCGCAGGTCGCCAAGTTCATCTTCGACGCGGGCTTCTCCACGGCGGCGGCGGTGACCTCGGTCTCGGGCCGCGGCGTCGGCATGGACGTGGTCAAGACCAACATCGAGACGATCGGCGGCCTGATCGACATCGCCACCACGGCGGGTCGCGGCACCACCTTCACCATCAAGATCCCGCTGACGCTGGCCATCGTGGCGGCGTTGATCGTGCGGGCCGGCGAGCACCGCTTCGCCCTGCCGCAGGTGGCGGTGCTGGAGCTGGTGCGGGTCGATGCCGGCGCCCAGCGGGTCGAGCGGATCAACGGCGCGCCGGTGCTGCGCCTGCGCGAGCGGCTGCTGCCGATCGTCTCGCTCACCGGCCTGCTCGGGCAGAATGCGGCCGGCACCGAGACGGAGCAGGCCGGGTTCGTGGTGGTCGCCCAGGTCGGGCGGGAACGCTTCGGCATCCTCGTCGACGAGGTCTTCCACACGGAAGAGATCGTCGTGAAGCCGATGTCGGTGAAGCTGCGCCACATCCCGATGTTTGCCGGCAACACGATCCTCGGCGACGGGGCCGTGGTGCTGATCGTCGATCCGAACGGCGTCGCCCGGCAGGTGGCGCAGGGCGTCCAGGGCAGCGGCGGCCACGCGGATGCCGACGATGACGAGGCGAACGAGGTGGCTGACAGCAAGACCACGCTCCTGGTGTTCAAGGGCGGCCAGGGCAGCTTCAAGGCGGTGCCGCTGTCGCTGGTCACCCGCCTCGAGGAGATCGAGTGCGCGAAGGTCGAGCAGCTGGGCGGCCGCGCGCTGATCCAGTACCGCGGGCGCCTGATGCCCCTGGTGCCGGCCGATCCGGCGATCACCATCAAGTCGGAAGGCACCCAGGCCCTCGTGGTGTTCTCGGACGGCGACCGCGCCATGGGGCTGGTGGTCGACGAGATCGTCGACATCGTCGAGGAGCGCCTCGACATCGAGATCGCGGCCGACCGCTCGGACCTGATCGGCTCGGCGGTGCTCCGGGGTCGGGCGACCGACATCATCAACATCGCCCACTTCCTGCCGCTGGCCTACGACGACTGGGCGCGCGGCCTGAAGCGGCCCGAGCAGCTCACCAAGGTCCTGCTGGTCGACGACTCGGCCTTCTTCCGCGACATGCTGACCCCGGTGCTGAAGGCGGCGGGCTATCAGGTGGTCACGGCGGCGAGCGCCGAGGCGGCGCTCAACACGCTCCAGTCCGATCCGGTGATCGAGGTGGTGGTCACCGACCTCGAGATGCCGGGCCGCAGCGGCTTCGACCTCGTGGCCGCGATGCGCCGGGCCGAGCCGCGGCTCGCCGCGCTCCCGGTGATCGGCCTCACCGGGGCGATCGGCGCCGACGCGGTGGAGCGGGCCCGGATCCTGGCGATCGCCGATCTCGTGGCGAAGTTTGATCGGGCCGGCCTGATCTCCGCGCTGGCCGAGCTCAGCGCCGAGACGGTCTCGAAGGCGGCCTGACCGCCGCGCCGCCCGCCCAATCTCGATCGAACCGATCATCCGGAGAGTTCCGATGCAGGCTGCCAATGCCAACGCCACCGGCGCCCAAGCGAATGGCGCCACCACCAACGGCGTCGAGACCGGCGCCACCGACGATTTCGTGACGGTCTTCGTCGGCGAGACCCTGTTCGGGCTGGCGATCGAGCGGGTCCACGACGTGTTCGTGCCGTCGGGGGTCACCCCGGTGCCGCTCGCCCCGGCCGAGATCGTAGGCCTCCTGAACCTGCGCGGCCGCGTGGTCACCGCCATGAGCCTGCGCCGCCGCCTCGGCCTGCCCGATGCGCCTGACGAGGCGGACGGCTCGAAGGCCAATCCGAAGATGGCGATCGGCCTGGAGCAGGCGGGCGAGACCTTCGCGCTGGTGGTCGACGGCGTCGGCGAGGTGCTGAAGCTCGGCGCCGACAGCCGGGAGGCGGTGCCGATCAACCTCGATCCGCGCTTCCGCAACCTCGCCATCTGCGTCCACCGTCTCGACGGGCGCCTCCTGGTGATCCTCGACGTGGACGCGCTCCTCGGCTTCACGCCTGCCGGCGCCAAGGCGGCTTGAGGGAGAGGGCCATGAAGGCGCCGCACGAGACCAACTGCTTGGTCGTGGACGATTCCGCGGTGATCCGGAAGGTCGCCCGCCGGATCATCGAGGATCTCGGCATGAACGTCAGCGAGGCCGAGGACGGCAACGCCGCCCTGGAAGCCTGCGCGGCGAACATGCCGGACGCGATCCTGCTCGATTGGAACATGCCGAACATGGACGGCTACGCCTTCCTCCAGGCCCTGCGCCGGAGCGAGGGGGGTGAGGTGCCGAAGGTCCTGTTCTGCACCACCGAGAACGATATCGGCGCGATCGCCCGGGCGCTGCGGGCGGGGGCGGACGAGTACATCATGAAGCCCTTCGACCGCGACATCCTCGCCGCCAAGCTCGAGCAGGTCGGGCTCGTGGACGACGCAGCCTGACGTTTTCGCGCCCCGCACCCGTTCCCGCATCCGCGGCCCTGTACCCGAGGCACCCATCATGGCCCTGAGCCCCGCGGTCGCACCGCTGCGCAATCCGCCGAATCAGAGCACGACCGGCTCTGCCGCCGCGATCCGGGTGCTGGTGGCCGACGATTCCGCCGTGGTGCGCGGCCTCGTGGCCCGCTGGATCGGCGAGGCGGGGTTCGAACTGGTCGGCACGGCCTCGAACGGCCGGATCGCCATCGAGATGATCGCCAAGCACGACCCGGACGTGGTCCTGCTCGACATCGAGATGCCGGAACTCGACGGCACCACGGCGCTGCCGCGCATGCTCGCCATGAGCCCGAGCGTGCAGGTCGTGATGATGTCGACGCTGACCACGCGCAACGCCGACATCTCGCTGAAATGCCTCGCCCTCGGGGCGGTGGATTACATCGCCAAGCCGGAGAGCAGCCGCGGCGTCACCACCTCGGACGTGTTCCGGGCGGAATTGATCGAGCGGGTGCGGGTTTTCGGGGCGGCCCGGTCCCGGACCCGGCGCCCGACCTCCGCGCCGTCGGCCCATCCGGCGCCCGTCGCCTACGCCCCCGCGCCGTCGGCGCATCCGGCACCGGCCGCGGCGCGCCCGCCGACCCCCTTCACCCTGCGGCCGAAGGTCCGCAGCCGCACGGCCCCCCGCGCCCTGCTGATCGGCTCCTCCACGGGGGGGCCGCGGGCGGTCGGCGAGATGCTGGAAGGGATCGGCGCGGCGGCCCTGCGCCGCCTCCCGGTGCTGATCGTGCAGCACATGCCGCCGATCTTCACGGCGGTGTTCGCCGAGCACCTGACCACCCGCACCGGAATCCAGGCCGCCGAGGGCAAGCCCGACGAGCGGATCGAGCCCGGCCGCATCTATGTCGCCCCGGGCGGCCGCCATATGGGCCTCGCCGCGGGCCCGAACGGACCGGTCATCAAGCTCACCGACGGGCCGCCGGTGAATTTCTGCCGGCCGGCGGTCGACGTCCTGTTCAAGGACGCGGCGGTCGTGTTCGGCGCCGCCACCGCCACCGTGATCCTCACCGGCATGGGCTCGGACGGCACCAACGGCGCCCGGGCGCTCACCGAGGCCGGGGGCCCGGTCCTCGCCCAGGATGAGGCGACCAGCACGGTCTGGGGGATGCCGGGCAGCGTCGCCCGGGCCGGCCTCGCCGAAGCGGTCCTGCCCCTGTCCGACCTCGCGACGGCTTTGCGCGCCATGATCACGGGTCAGCCGGCATGACCGAGCTTGAATTCGAATTCCTGCGCAGCTTCCTCAAGCAGCGCTCCGGTCTCGCGCTGACCGCCGAGAAGCGCTACCTCGTGGAGAGCCGGCTCACCCCGATCTGCCGCCGCTATGGGATCGGGAGCCTCGGCGAACTGATCAACGCGCTCAAGCTCGGCCGGAACGGCGCGATGGAGCGCGACGTGGTCGAGGCGATGACCACGAACGAGACCTTCTTCTTCCGCGACCGGATCCCGTTCGACCTGTTCCGCGACACGCTCCTGCCGGAGGCGCTGATCCGCAACGCCAGCCGCCGCAAGCTGCGGATCTGGTGCGCGGCCTCGTCCACCGGCCAGGAGCCGTACTCGCTCGCCATGCTGCTGCAGGAGGCGGCCCCCCGGATGCCGGGCTGGCAGGTCGAGATCGTGGCCACCGACATCTCCACCGAGGTGATCGAGAAGGCCAAGGCCGGTCTCTACAGCCATTTCGAGGTCCAGCGCGGCCTGCCGGTGCAGTGGCTGATCAAGTACTTCAATCAGGTCGGCGAGCAGTGGCAGATCGCCCAGAGCCTGCGCAGCATGGTGGATTACCGCCAGCTCAACCTGCTGCACAGCTTCACGGCGCTCGGCCAGTTCGACATCATCTACTGCCGCAACGTGCTGATCTATTTCGACGCGCCGACGAAGTCGGACGTGCTGGCACGGCTTGCCGCCCAGCTCGCGCCGGAGGGAGCGCTGTTGCTGGGGGCGGCCGAGACGGTGATCGGCCTGACCGACCGGCTCGCGCCCCATCCGAAGCATCGCGGCCTCTACACGCATGCCGCGCCGGCGGCGCGCCTGGGCGAGACGGCGATGCCGCTGCGGGTCGCGGCCGGCGTCTGACGCCGGTTCCCGGGCATCGCCACGGAGGTCGCGCGCCCGCGCGCCGCCTCCGCGGGGAGGCGGGCAGATCCGGATTTCAACCGGCCCCTCACATTGCGAGCGCCCCGGAAACGCGGTCTTAAGAAGCGCGTGGGTAATTTGCACACGGACCCGCCGCCGGGCGATTCCGGCAGATCCGTGCCCCGAGCCTCCCGATGAGTAGCATCAGTTCCACCACGACGGCGCAGCTCTACGCGCCGCGCTGGTCCAGCCAGGACAGCCCGCAGACGCGGATGGCCGATACGATCAGCAGCGCGCTGTCGGCCGGCAGTCTCAGCAGCACCGACGCCAGCGCCCTGACCAGCGCCCTGTCGTCGATCGATTCGAGCCTGACGGGCGACGGCACCGGCTCGGCCAGCGGCACGCAGGCCAAGCTCGACCCGTCCTCCATGAAGGACCGGATCGACAGCCTGATCGCCGATCAGGTGAGCAGCGGCAGCCTGACCAGCGATCAGGCCACCGAACTCAAGAACCTGTTCGCCAGCCACGGCCAGAGCACCCAGACGGCTGACGCGCAGGGCGGTAATGTCTCGGATGCCGGCGGCCCGCCCCCGGGGCCCCCGCCCGGCCCGCCGCCGGGCGACGCCGCCTCTGACAGCAGCCTGTCCGGTTCGTCGAGCAGCTCCGACCCGTCGTCGGCGAGCGATCTGCTCGCCAGCTTCCTCCAGCAGCTCCAGGGCAGCCAGTCGTCCAGCACCGGCTACGGGGCGAGCGGCACCAGCACCGGCACCACTATCTCGGCCCTGCTGGTCGACTTCCGGAGCTGACGCGACAGCGCCCCGGCGATGCGCCCATCGTCCGGCGCATCGCCCGCCTGCGCCCGGCGGGGTCGACCCCGGCCCCGCACCGCGGCATCGTCCCTCCGGCATTCGGGGGCCGGCGACGGCGGGGAGACGCGGCATGGCGGTAGGAATGACGGCGGAACGCGGGCTGCCCAAGGTCGCGTTCATCGGGACGGGCGGGACGATCTCGTCCCTCGGGCGCGACGCCCTCGACATCCTCGATTACACCGCCACCGACCGGCGCCTCGACGCCGGCGGCATCCTGGAGGCGGTCCCGGACCTGGCGGGGGTGGCCACGATGGTGCCGGTCCCGTTCCGGGCCGTGCCGAGCCCGGCGATCGGCTTCGCCGAGTGGCGCGACCTCGTCGGCCTGTGCGCGCGCCTCGCGGCCGAGCATCCCGACCTCGCCGGCATCGTGATCGGCCACGGCACCGCCACCCTGGAGGAGACCGCCTACGCGTTGAGCCTCACCCTGACGGTGGACCTGCCCGTGGTGCTGGTGGGCTCGCAGCGCCCGATGAGCGCGCTGTCGACCGATGCCAAGCTCAACTTGGTCGCGGCGGTTCGCACCGCGGCGGCACCCGAATCCCGCGGGCGCGGCGTCCTCGTGGTGCTCAACGACGAGATCCAGGCGGCCCGGGAGGTGACCAAGACCTCGGTGGCCCGGCTCCAGACCTTCCGGACGCCGGATTTCGGGGTGCTCGGCCATGTCGATGGTGACCATGTCCGGTACTATCGCCGCTCCGAGCGCGCGCACGCGCCGGGCACACCCTTCGACATCCGGACCCTGGCCGCGCTGCCGCGGGTCGACATCGCCTACGGCTACGCCGATGCCGACGGCACCGCCGTACGGGCGTTCCGGGCCGCGGGGGCCCGGGGCCTCGTGGCGGCGGGGCTCGCCCCCGGCATGGTCGCGCCCGGCGAGGCGGAGGCTCTTGAGGCCGCTGTGGCCGCCGGGCTCGTGGTGGTGATGTCGACCCGGGCCGGGAGCGGCGTGGTGCCGCTCACGACCCGCCTGCGCGACCGGGGCATCCTCAGCGCCGACAACCTGACCCCGCAGAAGGCCCGGATCCTCCTCGCCCTGGCGCTGACCGTCACGGCGGAGCCGGAGGCGGTGGCGCGCCTGTTCGCGACCTATTGAGGCTTTGCCGCGCCCGATGCCGCTGATCGATCCCGTCCGCTCCCTGCTCCTCGTCATCGACGTCCAGGTCCGGCTGATGCCGGCCATCGCGGCGGGTGCCGAGGTGATCGCCAACACGGGCCGCCTCAAAGCTGCCGCCGGGCTCCTCGACGTGCCGGTGCTGGTCACAGAGCAGAATGCCGGGGGCCTCGGGCCGACCGTGCCGGAGCTTGCCCCCGAGCCCGGGACGGCCTTTCCGAAGATGAGCTTCGGCGCCACGCGGGCGCCGGGCTTCCTCGACCGCCTGCCGGACGACCGGGACTGCGTGGTGACCGGCTGCGAGGCGCATATCTGCGTGCTGCAGACGGTGCTCGGTCTGCTGGAGGCGGGGCGGCGCGTCGCGGTGGTCGCCGATGCGGTGGGCTCCCGCAAGACCGAGAACCGGGATGCGGGACTCGCCCGGATGGCGGCCCACGGCGCCGAGATCGTCACCACCGAGATGGTGGTGTTCGAATGGCTCGGCACCGCCCGGCACCCGCGCTTCCGCGAGGTCGTCCGGCTGATCAAGTGAGGCCTCGTCCCGAACGGGGATCCCGAAGGGCGCAGCCCTTTGGTGGGGTGTCGGCGTGAAACCCCGACGAACGGATCCCCGGCCCCTGGAAGGGGGTGGGCGAGCCGTACCGCAGGGCTCTGCCCTGCACCCGCCAAAGGACCCGTCCTTTGGAATCCCGTGACTGGGCCGTGATCAGCCTCCGTCGAGCGCCGCCCGGGTCTGGGCATCGGGGCCGATATCGTCGGTCCCCGCCATGCCCAGCACCTCGATCAGCCGGACCCGGGCGCGGCTGACTCGGCTCTTGATCGTGCCGACCGCGACGCCGCAGATCGCCGCCGCCTCCTCGTAGGTGAAGCTCTGGGCGCCGACCAGGACCAGCGCCTCGCGCTGGGCGGCCGGGAGCTGGTTCAGGGCGCTCTGGAACTGCGCCATCTCCATCCGGACCTCCTGCTCGGGCAGGCTGGTCAGCCGGGCGGCATGGACCCCGTCGGCATCCTCGACCTCACGCTTCCGCTTGCGCTGCTCCGAGTAGAACAGGTTGCGCAGGATCGTGAACAGCCACGCGGTCAGGTTGGTGCCCCGGCGGAAGCTCGCGGCGTTGATCCAGGCCCGGACCAGGGTGTCCTGCACGAGGTCGTCCGAGCGGTCGAGATCGTAGGTCAGGGAGAACGCGAAGGCCCGCAGCGCCGGGATCGCCCCGAGCAGGAGATCGCGCATCTCGGGATCGGCGCCTGACGGGGCCGGGCCGGATCCGCTCCCCGCAGGGGCGGCTTGGAGCAACAGGGTCATGGCTGGGCCTCCGTGTCGGCGAGGGCGTCGAGGAGCGTCAGGAGCCGATCCGGGACCGGCAGGGCCAGGACGTCCGCGTAGTGCAGGCGCAGGCCACGCCCGATCCGCTCCTGGACCGCCGCATCGATCGCGCGTTGGGGCGCGGGGGGGCGCCGTGCGGACGGGAACGCGACGACCGTGTCGGCCGCATCCGCCCGCGGGGCGGTGGAGACCGCCCGCTCGTTCTTGCTCCCCGACATGGTTGCGCCCCGTACCGTGCGCGATGGCCCCGCGGGGTCCTGCGATTCGCCGCTTCGGTCCGTCGCCGGGCCGTGGCGGAAACGCGTCTCATCGCCTTCCGGCGGCGCTGTTAGGCCTTACGGATTTAATCGGTTCTGAATTACGCATTCAGGTAATCTTAATCTTGAAATGGCCCAGCTTATCTGAGTTTTTGCAAAATATATCTTCGGTTACAATCCAGCAATACTTATTTATAGCTTGGCCGTAGTGAATATGAGCCGCGCGGCCTGAACGGCGGATGACCGGCGCGGACGATCCCGGCTTCGCGTCCCCCATCACCCGCAGAGGGGGAGGGAAGGCGCGTGGGGTGCCAACCGACGCTCTGGGGGATCAGGAACGCCGTCCGTCAGCGGACGTCCGGACGCGGATCCGGAACGAAGCCGTCGCGGTTCGGCATCCGCACCGCCGCCAGGGCATGGGCGTCGAGCACCGCCCCGTCCGGCACGAGCCCGTTCAGGTTCAGGATGTAGGCCGAGACCGCGTAGACCTCGTCGGCGCTGAGCGATTCCGGCGCGTTCATCGGCATGGCCCGGCGGATGTAGTCGAACAGGGTCGGCGCATAGGGCCAGAAGCTGCCGACCGTCTTGAGCGGCTTGGCCGAGGCCAGGCTGCCCTGGCCGCCGACCAGCGGATCGCCGACCCCGCCCTCGCCACGCGCCCCGTGGCAGGCGGCACACTGCGCCTCGAACACCGCGTGGCCCTGCGCGACGCTGCCGCTGCCCGGCGGCAGCTTCCGGCCGTCGCGGTCGATATCGATGTCCCAGGCCGCGATCTCGGCCGCGGTGGCCGGGCGACCGAGGCCGTAGCGCTCCGCGGCCGAGGCTGCGCCGGCAAGGCCGAGCAGCAGGAAGGCGGCTGCCAGCGCGCGGGCGTTACGCATAGCCATTGGTCACCTCGCCGCTCTCCGCGATGCGCCAGGGCACGGTCGCGTTGTTGTGGTAGAAGGACTTGAGCCCCCGCACCGCCGTGAGATCGGACAAACTCGGCTGCACGTAGCCGGTCTCGTCGATCGCCCGGCTCATGAGGGTGGTCGGCTGGCCGTCCCAGGTCCAGGGCAGGCGGAAGCGGGTCAGCGCCCGGGTCAGGACCGGTTCCTGCAGGGCCGCCTCCTGCCAGCTCCTGCCCCCGTCGGTCGTGACCTGCACGCCCCGGATCTTGCCGCGCCCGCTCCAGGCGATGCCGGTGATCTCGTGGAAGCCGGGGGCGATCCGCTGGGTGCCGGAGGGCCGGGTGATGATCGACTTCGCCTCCATGACGAAGGTAAATTGCCGCGCCGTGCCGTCCGGCATGGAATCCGTGTACTTGGCGGTCTCCTCGCGGGAATAGGCCGGCTCCGCCGTCACGTTGAGGCGGCGCAGCCACTTCACGTTCATGTTGCCCTCGAAGCCGGGCAGGAGCACCCGGAGCGGATAGCCCTGCTGCGGCCGCAGGCGCTCGCCGTTCTGGCTGTAGACCAGCAGCGCGTCGTCCAGGCACTTTGCGATCGGGATGCTGCGGGTGAGGGCGGCGGCGTCGGCCCCCTCCGCGACGACCCATTGGGCCTCCGGCTTGAGCCCGGCCTCGCGCAGCACCGTGGCGAGGCGCACGCCCGTCCATTCGGCGCAGCTCACGAGGCCGACGAGGTCCGAGGCCGTCTTGCCCTTGATGGCCTCGAAGCCCGGATTTCCGGAGCATTCGAGGAAGTGGATGTGCGATTCCGACGGGAAGCGGCGGATGTCGTCCATCGTCAGGATCAGCGGCGTCTCGACGAGCCCGTGGATCATCAGCCGGTGCCGGGCGGGGTCGATGTCGGGGATGCCGCCGTGGTGGCGCTCGTAGAACAGGCCGTTCGGCGTGAGGATGCCGTCGAGATCCTGGAGCGGCGTGCGGCTCGACGCGGAGGTGTACTGCTTCAGGCCCTTGGGCACGTTGCGGATCACGTCCGCCTCGAAGCGCGAGGGCGTGCCGTAGGTCTGGCTGCCGACATCGGCGCCGGGCGCCTTCATCCACGCCGGGATGGCGGGGGGCGCGGCCTCCTCCGCCTGGGCACGTCCCCCCACGAGGGCGGCCGCCGCGGCCGCACCCTGGACGAGGAAGCGCCGCCGGGCCGGCGGATCGTCGGGATCGCGCGTCATCGCTTGTCTCTCCAGTCGATCGGCCCCCCGGGGGAGGATACCGGGTGAGCCCGCCGGCGCCTACCGGATCCCGAGCCCCGTGATGAGGCACAGGCTCACCGCGACGAGGACGGCGAGCGAGGCGGTGACCGCCAGGGTGACGCGGCCGCCGACCCGGGCCAGGACGCGGACATCGACGCCGAGGCCGAGCGCCGCCATGGACAGGATCGTGAGCACGCCCGCGAGCTGGGTCAGCGGCTTCACGGCGGCGTCCGGCACGAGGCCCAGCGAGCGGAAGGTCGCCAGCGCCAGGAAGCCGAGGATGAACCACGGCACCAGCTTGGCCAGCCCGGGACGGGCCGGGGCGGGCCGGGACGCGGCGGAGTCCGCCGTCGCCTGCGGCAGCCGGGGGGCGATCAGCGAGAAGGCCACCACCACGGGGCCGAGCATCAGCACGCGCACGAGCTTCACCAGGGTGCCGACCTGGGTCGAGAGCAGGCTGACCGGCACGGTGGCGGCCAGCACCTGCGGCACCGCGTAGACCGTGAGGCCCGCAAGCACGCCGTACTGGTTGTCGCTCAGGCCCGCGAAGGGCACGAACAGCGGCAGGCCGAGCACCATCAGCACGCCCAGCACGGCGGTGAACGCGATGGCGGCGGCAATGTCCTTCGGCTCGGCGCCGATCACGGGGGCCACGGCCGCGATGGCCGAGTTGCCGCAGATGGCGTTGCCGCAGGCCACCAGGATCGCCATCCGGGCCGGCAGCCCGAGCGCCCGGCAGATCGCGACGCTGGCCGCGATGCCGATCACCACGGTGCCGACGATGCCGGCGAGCAAGGCCGGACCGGAGGCGAGGATCGCCCCGAGACTCAGGGAGGCGCCGAGCAGCACCACGGCGACTTCAAGGAGCTGCTTCGCCGAGAAGGCGATGCCGGCGCGGAAGCGCGCGTCCGGCGTCCAGGTGGTGCGCACCGCGATGCCGATCAGGATCGCCAGCACCAGGGCTTCGACGTAGGGGTGGCCGGTGGCGCGCTCCTCCAGCGCCTGGGCGGCCATCGCCACGGCGGTGATCGCCGCGCACAGGCCGATGCCGGGCAGGAGCGAAAAGCCGAGGCCGGTTCCGGCGGCCCGGGATGCGGCGCCCGCGGCGGGTTTCGAGGAGGCGTCAGCGCTCATCAGGGTCGCTCCCCGGAGGACGGACAGTCGGCTCCGTGCCGGTGACGCCCCCAGTCAACGCAGGACCGACAGGTAGTGGACCTCCTGCGTCAGGCAGGTCGAGAGGCGCCATTCCACCGGCCGCTCCTCCAGGTCGATGGCGATGCGGTCGATCTCCAGGGCCGGCGTGCCGGCCGGGGCCTGGAGCAGATCCGCCTCGCGGGCACCCAAAGCCACCGCCTTCAACCGCTCGTTGGCGGTCGCGATCGTGATGCCGTAGCGGGTCGCGTAGAGGCTGTAGAGCGTGTTGGGCAATTCGAGTGTGGCGATGCCCGGGAACAGGTTCGCCGGCACGCTGATCGTCTCGGCCACGCAGAGCCGCGCGTCGACGGCGCGGACGCGCGCGATCCGCACCACCCGGGCGGTACGCACGAGGTCGAGCCGCCCGCGCTCGTCGGCGCTGGCGGCGGCCTCCACGATCCCCGTGACGCGGCTGGTCGGCATGCCGACGCCGTCATCGTCCGGGCGCAGCTTCAGGAAGCGGAAGACGCTCTGTTTGTCGTCGTGGTCGGCCACGAAGGTGCCGCGACCCTGGCGGCGCACCAGCAGGCTGTCGGCGGTCAGCGCGTCGAGGGCCTTGCGCACCGTACCCTGGCTGACGCCGAGCTCGGCGGCGAGCTGCCCCTCGCTCGGCAGCATCTGGCCGGGCTGCCAGACCGCGTCGGCGAGGCGCTTCAGCAGCATGTCGTAGACCTGCCGGTACAGCGGCCGGAAGCCGACGCCGCCGGGGCGTCCCGCACCTGCCTGCCCTTCGCCTGACCGTTCCATCGCGTGACGACGCCGAGCCCCACCTGCGGGCAGAGCGTCGAAGGTTGTGTCCAGCACCGCTCCCTCCCCTCGCTTACGTCGGCCCGCCGAGCGGGGCAATACGCTTCACAGCGCCTTGATTTCAGCCACGAGCGTGTCGGCCACGTCGAGCCCCGCCTCGGCCGCGCGGCGCAGCGCCAGCCGGCGACCGCCCGGCAGCCGGGCCCCGTCCTGCCCCTCGATCGCCCCGGCCAGCACGGCGAAGCGCTCCGGCGCGTCCGGGCTGAGCGCCGCCGCGTCGAGGGCGATGATCAGCTGGCCCGTGCCCGGCGGGTCCCCCGCGGCGTCGAGGAACGAGGAGGCCTCCCCTGCAAAGCGCGCGCCGACGAGCCCGGCGGCGAGCAGCTCGACCATCAGGGCGAGCGCCGTGCCCTTGGCGTCGCCCAGCGGCACCATCGTGCCGTCGAGGGCGGCCTTCGCGTCCGTGGTCGGGCGCCCCTCGGAATCGAGGGCCCAGCCCTCGGGGATCGGCGCGTCACGCCTGGCCGCCCCGACGATGTTGGCCCGGGCGACCTTCGAGAGGGCGAGGTCGATCACGATCGGCGCCCGGCCCGGCAGCGGGCACGCGAAGGCCAGCGGGTTGGTGCCGAACACGGCCTGCCGCCCGCCCCAGGGCGCCATGGCGGCGGGCGTGTTGGCGAAGAGGAGCGCGACGCAGCCCCGCTCGGCCAGCGCCTCCACCGGCCGCCCCGCGGCGCCGCAATGATGGGAGCGGCGGATGCCGGCCGCCGCAATCCCCTGGTGGCGGGCCAGCCCGGGCAGCGCCTCCAGGGCGAGGTCGAGGGCCGGATAGGCGAAGCCGTAAGCGGCATCGATGGCGAGCAGGCCCGGCCGCGGCTGTTCCGCCCGGGGGACCGCGTCGCCCGCGACCTTGCCGGTGCGGACCTGCGCGCCGTAGGGCGCGACCCGCGACAGGCCGTGACCCTTCAGGCCGTCCGCCTCCGCGCCGACCAGCGCCCGGGCGACGCTCCGCGCCGCGGCCCCGGCGGTGCCGCAGCGGATGAGCGCCTGGGCGGCGAGGTCCTCGGCCTCCGGCCGGGTCAGGACCGGCATCGGCTCAGCGTTCCGTGAGGTGGCGGCGCACCGCCCGGGCCGTGACGGACGAGACGCGCACGTTCGATTCCTGGGTCACCCCGGCGATGTGCGGCGTCAGGATCAGGTTCGGCACGTCGGCGAAGACCGCGCCGGCCTCCGCGTCGAGGGGCTCGCGGTCGAACACGTCGAGCGCCGCGCCGCCGAGATGGCCGGCGCGCAGGGCGGACGCCACCGCGGCCTCGTCCACGATCCCGCCCCGCGCGGCGTTGATCAGCACCGCGCCCTTCGGCATCCGGGCGAGGGCACCCGCGTCGATCAGGCCGCGGGTCTGGTCGGTGAGCGGCACGTGCAGGGAGAGGACGTCGCTCTCCGCGATCAGCGCGTCGCGGTCGAGGCGGCGCACCGGGCCGTGATCCGGCGTCCAGGCGGGATCCCCGGCCTCCACGAACGGGTCGTGGGCGGCGATCGCCATCCCCAGGGCCGCGGCCCGGCGGGCGGTCTCCCGGGCGATGGAGCCGAAGCCCAGCAGGCCCAGCCGCTTGCCGCCGATCTCGCGGCCCATCAGAGCGTTGCGCGGCCACGTGCCGGCGGCGACGCGGGCCGTCGCCCCGTAGGCGCCGCGCAGCAGCAGCATCGCGGTGGCCACGACGTACTCGGCCACCGCCCCGTCATTGGCGCCGGTCGCCGGGTAGACCGCAATGCCCCGGTCCTGGCAGGCCGGGACGTCGATGTTGTCGAGCCCGACGCCCAGGCGACCCACCACCTTGAGGTCCCGCGCGGCCTCCAGCATGGCGCCGCGCACCTGGGTCCGGTTGCGCACGATCAGGGCGTCGGCACCGGTCAGCGCTGCCGCCAGCGCGTCCGGCCGGTCGACGAGGCCGGGATCGTATAGGGTGTCGAAGCCCGCGAGCTCCGCGGCGATCGCCGCCTCGTCCATGAACTCGCTGATGACGACTTTGGGCATGGGCACTCCTTCTCAGGTCGACGGCACGGCGGCCAGCAGAGGACGGCGGAAGGCCGCGGCCGGCTCGTCGGGGGGAGGCGTGTCCGCGGTCTCCCCGTCGTCGAGCAGGTCGAGATCCGGGGTGATGCGGCCGTCGAGCACCGCCCGGGCCTGGGCGAGGTCGATCTTGCCCTCCCAGCGGGCGATCACGAGGGTCGCCACCATGTTGCCCACCGTGTTGGTGATGCAGCGCAGCTCGTTCAGGATGCGGTCGATCCCGATGATCAGGGCGATGCCCGCCACCGGCAGAAGCTGCGAGGCCTGGAGCGTCGCGGCCAGCACGAACAGGATGGCGCCCGCCACCCCCGCCACACCCTTCGAGGTGACGAGCGCGATGGCCAGGATGCCGAGTTCCTGCTCCCAGGTCAGCGGGATGTTGAGGGCCTGGGCGATGAAGCCGACCGCCATGGTCAGGTAGATGCACGAGCCGTCCATGTTGAACGAGAGCCCGGCCGGCATCACGAGGCCGGTGACGCTCTTGTCGACGCCGAGCCCGTTGAGCTTGGCCATGATCGGCGGCAGCACCGATTCCGAGCTGGTGGTGCCGAGCAGGATGAACAGCTCCTCCCGGCTGTAGCGGAACAGCTTCCACAGGCTGAGGCCCACGTAGAAACGCATCACGCCGCCGAGGAAGACCGCGATGAATACGAAGAACGTCAGGTAGAGCGAGACGACCAGCAGCCCGTACTGGGCCAGGATGCCGAGGCCGAACTTGCCGATGGTGAAGGCCATCGCCCCGAAGGCTCCCACCGGTGCCACGTGCATGATCAGGCCGACGACCTTCATCAGCACCTCCCCGAAGGCGTGGACCACCTTCAGGGGGAACTCGCCCTTCTTGCCCAGCATCGCCAGGCCCATGCCGACGAGCACCGAGAAGAACATCACCTGGATCAGGTCGCCCTTGGCGAAGGCGTCGACCGCGCTGTGCGGGATGATGTTGGCGATGATCTCCATCGGCGATTGCGCGTGGGCCTTGCCGGCGATGCCGGCCACCAGCTTGGAATCGAGGCTCTCCACGGTGGCGTTCACGCCGTCGCCGGGGCGCAGCAGGTTGACGAACAGCAGGCCGGCGCCGAGCGCCACCGTGGTGGCGGCCTCGAAATACACGATCGTCTTCAGGCCCATCCGCCCGACGCTCTTCAGGTCGCCGACATGCGCGATGCCGACCACGACCGTGCAGAAGATGACGGGGGCGACGATCATCTTGATCAGGTTGATGAACATGTCGCCGAGGATCTTGCAGCCCACGGCGATGTCGGGGGCGACCACGCCGAGCGCGATGCCGAGGGCAATGCCGAGCAGAACCTGGCCGTAGATCGACCGCAGCAGCCTCATGCGTTCCTCCAGTGTGACAGGATGGAAGAACGCCGCGATGTGCCCCGCGGTTGTGCTCCCCTCGTGGTCCGGACCCCGTGGCGTCGGGGCGGCGTCCGCGGACCGTGATCCGAGGATGCCGGACTTAGAGCACTCTCCACCGAAGCGGATGCCGGCTCGGCGCAGGAGTGCGCGACGAAACAGGGACTGAGAGCCATGCCTGATGGCAACGCGATCGGGCATGGCTCTGGAGGTGCGCGTCAGGCGCTGCGGTAGAGCTTGGTCATCACGAATTCCCGATGGCCGAGGGATTCGGCCGCCGTGAGCCGGCCGTTGGCGGTGCGCACCACCATGTCGATCAGCGCGTCGCCGGCCTGCGGGATCGTCATCTCGCGGCTGAGCACGCCCGAGACGTCGACATCGATATGCTCGCCCATGGTGCGCACGGTGCGGGGATTGCCGGTGATCTTGATCACCGGGACGATCGGGTTGCCGATCACGTTGCCCTGTCCCGTGGGGAAGGTGTGCACCACGTAGCCCGCCGCCGCCATCAGGGTGACGCACTCGGCCGCCGCCGAGGACGTGTCCATGAAGTAGAGGCCGGGCCCCTTGGCGGGGGCCTCGGCGGGCTGGAGCGCGTCGATGAACCGGCATTCGTGGCCGATCTTCTCGAGGTTGCCGAGGGCCTTCTCCTCGATCGTGGTGAGGCCGCCCGCGATGTTGCCCTTGGTCGGCTGCGAGTCGGACAGATCGTCGGTCTTGTGGGCCTCGATCACGTCGTCCTGGTAGGCCTTCCACATCCTGTACCACTTGTCGGCGATGTCCGGGCTGGCCGCCCGCTCGCGACAGAGATGCTCGGCGCCGGTGATCTCCGAGGTCTCGCCGAACACCCCGTAGATCCCGTGCGGGATGAGCTTGTCGTACATGTTGCCGACGGTGGGGCAGGAGGCGAGGCCGGTGGTGGTGTCGGACTCGCCGCACTTGGTCGAGACCCAGAGGTCGGCGATCGGGCATGCCTCGCGCTGCAGCTCGGTCGCCCATTGCACGAAGCGCTTGGCCTGGTAGCTCGCCTTGGCGATGATTGCGATGTCGCCGTGGCCCTCGATGCCGAAGCCGCAGACCGGCTTGCCGGTCTTGGCGATGCCCTCGACCACGCGGTTGGTCCACTGGTCCTCGATGCCGATCACCACGACGGCGGCGACGTTCGGGTTCGAGCCGATGCCGATCAGGGTGCGGAAGTGAAGATCCAGATCCTCGCCGAACTGGAGCCGGCCGTAGGCGTGGGGCAGCGCCATCGTGCCCTTCACATTGTTGGCGACCGCCTCGCAGGCGGCGTTGGACAGATCGTCCAGCGGCAGGAGCACGACGTGGTTGCGCACGCCGACCCGGCCGTTCTCCCGGCGCCAGCCCATGAAGGTGGCGGCCGTGTCGTCCTGCGAGGCGCGCTGGGTCGCGAGCGCCGGCGTGGCGAACTGATCAGGGGCACCGCCGACGAAGGGGGTGGCGATCTCGTGTTCGAGCTGAGCGGCTTCCTTGAACATCGTCACCTCACCAGCGCTTCGTCTTGACGTTGTGAACGTGGACGTGCTCGCCCTTGGCGACGTCCTTGATGACCTTGCCGATGTCCTGGCCGTACTTGATGGCCGTATCGCCGGCCTTCAGGTCGGTGAGCGCGACCTTGTGGCCGATTGGGATGTCGTGGCGGACATGGACCGCGAAGGTGGTGTCGTTCTCGGTGATCACCCCGAAGGCGTCGGTGTCGGCGCTCAGGCCCTCGATCACCGCGACGGCGACGTTGTCCTGGGGGGAATGGGCGAGAAGATGCGGCTTGCGGTGCCCCTCGCCGGACGCGGCGTGGCTGCTCATGCGGTCCTCCTGGTCGTAATCGTCGGCTTCGCGGCGGCGACTTGTCTTATATAAGACTAACGAGAAGAGGGGCGTCAACGGGTGATTGTGCGACGGCGGTGATTGCATTCATTCGGGGTTGAAGCATCCGGCCCTGCAGGGCGCGACGTGCCCCCTCTCCCGTGCGGGAGAGGGTCGGGGTGAGGGATGAGAAGCTTCAGGATGGGGCGCGCCTTCGTGCGCTGGTGGATGATGAGCCCTATCCGGAAAGACCTGATCCCTCATCCTGTCCCTCCCCCGCACGGAAAGGGGACCCGCGCCGTATTCTGCAACCGCATCGCGGCCCACACTGTGTGGGTCTGACAGCTTCAAAGGACGGGGAGGGTGCGCGGCAGATCCAGGCAGCCTGTCCAGCAAGCGACTGACGCCACTCGCGCGAGTCGGTCGGGGTACTTCCCCAGAAACCGGGTACGACGCCCGCAGCTTGCCTCACACGCGAAGTCTTATATAAGATACATACAAAATGAGCCCGCTTCAGCGGGGCGGCGGTCCGGAGGACAAGGATGGCGGTTGCGCGGGCGTTTGCCATCGACCGGCCCGGGCGCCCCCGGTGAACGACACGCTCCTCCTCATCCTCTGCGTCGGCTGTGCCGGTCTGGTCTCCGGGCTGACGGGTTTCGCCTTCGCGCTGATCGCCTCCGGCACCTTGCTCTCGATCCGTACGCCGGTCGAGGCGACCGCCCTGGTTCTTGTCTGCAGCATCCTCTCGCAGGTGATCTCGATCCTGCGCCTGCGGACCTGGCCGCCGCGGGGCACCGCCTTCGCGATGATCCTGCCCGGCCTCGTGGGCGCACCGATCGGCATCCATCTTCTGCACGACCTCGATCCGCGCTTCATCAAGGTCGCGATCGGCACCTTCCTGTTGCTCTACAGCGGCGGCATCGCGCTTCTGCGCGCCGATTACCGGGTGGGATTCGGCAATCGCTGGAGCGACGGCGCGGTCGGTTTCCTCGGCGGCGTACTGGGCGGCATCGCGGGCCTGTCCGGGGCGCTGCCGACGGCCTGGAGCCTCGTGCGCGGCTGGGAGCCCCGCACCCAGCGGGCGGTCTACCAGTCCTTCACCCTGGTGATGCAGATCTGGGCGCTGACGATCCTCGTCACCCTCGATCCGCTGCCGCCCGAACTCGTCGGCGACCTCGCCCTGGCGCTGCCGGTGGTGCTGGTGAGCGTGCTCGCCGGGCTCGCGCTGTTCGCCCGGATCGACCAGCGGCGCTTCCGGACCCTGGTCCTGGCGCTGCTCGCCGCGATCGGGCTGACCACCACCGCGCTGGCGCTGCCCGGCCTGCTGTCGGGCAGAGCGCAGCCGGACCGGTGCCTGTTTCGGTGGCCAGGGGTCTAGCCACCCCGGCGGAGCATCGGCGCCGGCACGCTCTCGATCATCACGTTGATGCAGGCCGGCAGGCCGCTGGCCTGGGCCGCCTCCAGCGCCGCCGGAAGCGCGGCCGCCTCGGTCACCAGCGCCCCGAAGCCGCCGAGCGCCTGGACCACCGCGTCGTAGCGGGTCGGGAGCAGGTCGCAGTGGCGGGCCCGGTCGGGACCGTAGCTGCGCAGCTGGATCTGGTGCTCGGCGTTCCAGCGCGCGTCGTTGCCGACCACCGCGATCAACGGGATGCCATAGCGCACGGCCGTGTCGAACTCGGCCATGTGGAAGCCGAAGGTGCCGTCGCCCAGAATCGCGACGACGGGGGCGCCGGGGCGCTCGAGCACGGCGGCGAGCGCGAAGGGGATCGACGCGCCGATCGTGCCCGAGACGCCGTTGATCAGCCGCCGTCCGGCCCGGACCAGAGCCTGCGGCCATTGCCCGATCTCGCCGCCGTCGCAGATCAGCGTGCCGTCGGGGTGATCATCCAGGAAGGCCGCGACCGCCCGGCACAGCTCCACCGGGTGCAGGCGCCCTTCATTCCCGCGTCGATCCGCCCAGGCTGGTGGCCGATAGGCGAGGGCGGCCCGCGCCTCCCGGTGCCAGGCCTCCCGCCGGGGATGGGCGGTCGCGCGTAGGGTCAGCGCCGCCAGGACCGGCCGCGGATCGGCGAGGCCTGAAACGACGAGCCGGTCGGCCGGCGCGCGGGCGAGGAGCGCCGGATCCGGGTCGACGAGGGCGAAGCGACAATCCGGGGCAAGGGCGGGCGCCGCGCCGAAGCGCAGGGTGAAGTCGAGGGGCTTGCCGAGGAGGACGAGGAGGTCGGTCCGCGCCAGGATCTCGGCGAAGGCACCGAGCGCGGGATCGTTGATGCCGCGCGGGCTCTCCATGCCGACGACCGGCAGGCCGATCGTCTCCTCCAAAGCCGCCAGGGCGGCCCGGCCGGAGGTGTCGCACAGGGCCGGGCCGCAGGCGATCAGCGGCCGTTCCGCCCCTGCCAGCGCGGCGAGCAGGTCGGCCACCAGATCGGGCGCCGGCTCGGCAATGCGGATCGCGGCCTCCGCCCGGTCCGGGATCCGCACCGAGGCGGCGGGGACGGCCGTCTCCAGCAGGTCGACCGGCAGGCTGAGATGGACCGGGCCGGGCCGCCCCTCCCGGGCGATCCGGAAGGCCCGGGCGAGGTCCGGCCCGAGGGCGGCGACCGAGCCGGCGGTCCAGGCGGCCTTGGTCATCGGCCGGGCGATGTCGGCTTGGGCCAGCTCCTGGAAGGCGCCGCGCCCGAGCTCGGACAGGCCCGCATGGCCGGAGAGCAGCAGCACCGGGGACTCCGCCGCCAGCGCCGTGATGAGCGTCGCCGCGCCGTTGGTGTGGCCCTGTCCGCCCGTGACCAGCGCGACCCCGACCTCGCCGGTCAGCCGGCCCCAGGCATCGGCCATGTGGACGCAGGCCGCCTCGTGGCGGGTGTGCACGAGGGCGATCCCGGTCTCCAGCAGGGCGTCGAAGACCGGCATGATGTGGTTGCCCGACAGGGTGAAGATCCGGGTGACGCCGAGCGCCTCCAGGGGCCGGGCGACGATGTCGGCACCGCGCAGGGTCTGCATGGCTCAAGCCTCCTCAGGCGGCGCGGGGCGAGTTCCGGCTGCACGGGGGTAGATGCAACGGCTCCATCGCGCCGTCGAGCGCTGGCGTACCGCCCTGTGATGCGCGGTCGCGGGATTCGAGGCCCGCAGAAATTCCGCGCGGACCTGCGCGCCACGGCGGCCGGTGCGAGCGGGCGCCCGGGGGAGTCCGGCTTCGTTGCGGATCGGGCGAGCTCCGCTTCGGAGGGCCCCGCTCACCGGTGATCGGCGAGGTTGCCCTTGACGACGTCGTCCTGCGCCCGGCGGCCGAGCCGTTACGGCGCGTATTGGTGGCGCCGTGTTCCGGTGGCTGCGGACAGCCTCATCACGGGCGTGGATCCAAGGTGCCGTCAGGACCGTCTGAGGTCCTCGGGCTCCTCTGTGCCCGCTGGAATCACGGTCTTGTGGTGCCGGTGGAGAGGATTGAACTCCCGACCTTCGGTTTACAAAACCGCTGCACTACCGCTGTGCTACACCGGCATGCGCTCTGAAACCGTTGACGAAATTGGCGGTTTCGGTGCGTCAGAAGTGCGTTTGACTACGTTTGACGGCACTTCGTCAAGGCACAGATCTCGGCACATTCCGTTCACTGCCCGTTCGCGCTACCCTGCGGGCGAGATCAACACGCCGGCTCCCGCGGAAATCGGGGGTCGGCACAAAGAGTCGGCACAGTTTGGATGGCCAAAGAGATCCCCAGCGTCGCCGACCTTCGCCGCAAATCCGAGGTGTCGGACGAGGAGATCGAGGCTGCGACCGCGGCCTATCTCGCGAACGAATCGGCCAAGCCCTTCGCCTTCAAGTCCGGCCACACCATAGACGTCGCCAAGGCGATCGAGATGCACCCGCAGGCCAAGAAGCTGCTGGCTGACGAGGCGACCAAGCCGGGCCTGGGCCGCACAATGGTGAAAACCGCCGTGATCCTTGGCTTCCCGGTCCAGGGATGAGCGCCGACTCTCCAGAGGCTCGGATCCGCTGGAAAGCGCAGCTCGTGGCGTTCCTTATCCCCCATCTGCACGGCGATGAGGCCGAGCGAGATAGCGCGCTCAATGCCGTGATGACGGCAATCGATACAGCTCACAGCGAGGGCTTACGGCACGCAGCTCGGGTCTGCCGAGAAGTCGCTGAAAGGGCCGGACCGTATGGCGATGCGGCTGTGGCATTGGCCGAGACCATCGAGCAGATGGCTGCGCACGAGGACGAGCGGTCGGCCGAAGCTGCCCGGCAATGGCAGGACGGGCAATGAACGACCCCGATCATGTGCATCAGGTCGTCGTCACCCGCCTCGTGCGACAGCTCTACGGATTCGCGCAGGGACTCGGACTGGACGAGCAGGCCACCCGCGGCATCGTCAACCAGGTGATCAACGACATGCCGACGGCCCCAGACGATGATCGGCTCGCACGAGCTCGTGACCGAATGCTAATCGCGTCGGCATGATCGACGACACCGACCCCGTCCTTGACGCCGTCGAAGCGCTGCGGGCCGCTGGCATCGCCGTGGCGCCGATCGGTGACGACTTGGAGCGTTGGCATATCGGCGATCTGATCTTCTCGGATGCCGACGTGCTGCGGCTGGCCGAGAGCCGCGGGTTGGTCGAGGCGGCATAATCCGCTGATGCCGGAGATCCCCGCCCCTCGCGGCGCCCGGCCGCGCCACGACATCCGCCCGCGCGTGCTGGCGGCTCTCACACCTGAGCCATCGACCGCCACCGATATCGCCGAGCGCGCCGGGCTGCCCGGCCGAGAGCGAACCCTGCACGCCGCCCGTGCACTCGCGCGCCTGGAAGAAGACGGGCTTGCCGTCAGGGCCGGAACGCCTCAGGCGCCGCGCTGGAGTTCGGCAGCGGCCGCTCCCGCTTCTGAATGATCCGTGCCCGGTCCCGAAGGGTGACCTCGTGGGTGGGCCACTCCAGGCACGCCGCATCGAACGCGGCCTTCGCCACCGCCAGCGGGTAGATGGTGGCGAGATGCAGCTCGATGCCGCCGCCGCCCTCTCTCCAGACCTCAATCGTGTAAGGCACGCCCGGCGGTACCGGCGGGATCTGCTTAATCGGTTGCGGCAGCGTGATCGCGGCGAGGCACAGGTGTTCGTATTTCCGCACGGGCGGTGCCCCGGGCGGGCGCTGGTAGCGGCACGAGGCCGTCAGGTGCCGCAGGAGGTCGGTCGTTGAAATGTCCGGCCCGAACCGCTCGAGGAGGCTGGCGATGCTGTAGCGGCCCGAGCGCTTGCAAGATGCGCAATCGACCCACACCCGGCCGGGCTGCACATCACCCAGGCGCCCCATTCTGGTGCTCCCCGATTGCGAACAAGTGTGGAACAAACCTGATGCGACGGGCCTGTTCAACCGGCGCGGGCGGGGGCGGTCGAGATCGTGGTGGAGCGGTGTGGATGACGGGGCAAACCGCGTGTGAAATCAGGGGCTTCCTCGGCCCCAACGGTGATGTTTCAAGGGTGTCATGACCGAAGCGCAGAAGGCCTACCTGCAGGCGCTGGCCGACGTGCGATCCTGGCACCGCTGGCAGATCGGGCAGAGCATCGGTGACGCGCGGACCATGCAGGCGCACGAGTTGGCGATCGCTTGGCTCGATCAGCTGATCGCCGCGAAGAAGCGGCATGCGGCCGAGGACAAGGCAGATGGCGGGGAGCGTCAGCCCTGAGGTGAATGCCGATGCCGCAGATGCCGCCGAACCTCTGCGCGTCGACCAGCAACTTCCATGCGCCCTCGAGCAGCTCGAACACGCTCCACGTCGCGGATCCCAATCTGGTGCGGCGGAGCTTCGTTGGTGAAGGGCATCCGGCTGCGTATATCGCCGTAGTAGTCCGCTCCGCTCATCCCGAACCCGCCTTCGGTTACAGGGCCACCCTGCTGAGCATCGCCGGCGAGGGCAGCGGCCGGCAGTGCGGCAAGAATGATGGCAGCGAGAATCAGGCGCATCATAGAACAGGGCCTCGGCGGCACGGCGAATTTGAGGCGCCGCATCAGCGCGCCCGAGCCGCGAACTCCCAAATTGGCAAGCCCAGAGTCTGACCCTTCAAGGGCCGGTAGCCCGACGTTTGGGCGAACGCTACGCGGTCAGCATGGACAGCCTGGACCGCGGATGGGCCGAGCATCAGGGCGCCGCACGAGTCCACGCGCAGGGTGCCGCTCGTCGGATGCACGCCGAACAGCTCGGGCGCGGTCCAGCCGAGCCGGTGCGCTTCGGCGCCGTGCTGGTCGATAAACGCCAGCGCATTCTCGCGCACCGCCTTCCACTTCACCGGGGCGAGATACCGGCACGGCGAGGCGTGCTCTGACAAGCGTTCGATCTGGTCGCGCCAGGAGGCGACGGCGGGCGGGAGGTCTGACATGCCAGGGCGGGGGACGGCCGAATGGTTGCCGGCCCGCTAACCGTTCGCCCGGCCCCGCCCCGATCAGCTCACGGGCCGGGGGCGGGCGGCCGATCTTGTTACAGATCATATTGCACCGAATAAAAAGATCGTTGCGGACTCTCAGAC
>NZ_JAKSYG010000033.1 GCF_022829725.1 Methylobacterium sp. E-005
TCACCAAGTACCTGATGTGGCGCGATCTCGTCGACCGCGCCGACCTCCTGAAGCGCAACCCGGTGGTGCGCCACCTCATCGACACCCCAAAGCATTCCTACGGCGACGGTGCGCCGTTCCCGGAACCGCAGCGTCTCGACCCGTGTACAAGGGACCATATGGTTGATCAACGCCGCCGCTTGGAGGCTGGGATCGGCGACCCACCAGAAACCGGACATTCGGCTTGGCGCCCATTGCCGCCGTACAGCTTCACTCCAGCGCATCTCGGAAGCAGACGCTTCCTCAACCGCCGACGCGCCGTGGGTTCGAAAGCCGCGTGAACCTACGCAATTCAGTCGAGACCATGAATGGGAAGTTGGCCACGATCGCCTTTGGATAGCGCATCACCGGCGACTGCACATCAGCGGTCGGGGGGTGACGCGCCGATGATCCGGCGCAGGGCGCGGCCGACCTGCGCGGCCGAGTAGGGCTTGTGCAGCAACTCGAAGCCGTGGCTGTCCTCCTGGGCCAAGACGTGACTGTAGCCTGATGCCAAAATCACCGGCAGGGTCGGAATGCGCATACGCAACGCTCTGGCGAGCTCGATCCCACCCATACCTGGCATGATGACATCGGAGAACACGGCCTGAAAGCCCGCACCGTCCGTCCCGAGACGCTCGAGCGCCTCTTCCGCGTTGACGACCCACTCGGGTGCGTATCCGAGATCCTCCAAGATCTGAGTGCAGAAGCGTCCGACCTCGAGGTTGTCCTCCACAAGCAGGATGCGCTGACCGAGGCCAGCCGGCGACAAAGCGGCGTCGGGGTCGGGCACAGGGGCTTCGGCGGTCTCGGACGATACTTCGGGCAGGTAGAGGGTGAAGACCGTCCCCTTGCCGCTCTCGCTTGTCACGTCCACGTCGCCGCCGGACTGCTTGGCAAACCCGAACACTTGGGAGAGCCCGAGACCGGTGCCGCGCCCGACGTCCTTGGTCGTAAAGAACGGTTCGAAGATGCGCCCGAGCACCTCCAGGGGAATGCCCGAGCCGGTGTCGGCGAGCGAGACCGCTACGAACGGCCCCTGCGAGCCGGCATGCCCCCGGATCATCGGCATGGCCCGCCCGGCCGCCACCTGCATCGTCAGCGTACCGCTGCCGTCCATGGCGTCGCGGGCGTTGACGGCGATGTTCACAAGGGCCGTCTCGAACTGGTTGAGGTCGGCGCGGACCAGGGCGGGTCTGTCCGACAGCTCGACTCGGACTTGGATGCGCGTGCCTGTGATGGTGTCGAGCATCTCGGCCACGCCGCGCAGGCGTTCGCCGACCTCGAACACCTCAGGCTTCAGGGACTGGCGACGTGCGAAGGCCAGGAGCTGTCCGGTCAGCTTGGCGGCGCGGTCGACGGTGTCGGAGACGGCGTCCATGTACCGCTTGCGCCGGTCTTCCGGCAGATCCGGGCGACGGAGGAAGTCGACGGACGAGCGGATGATTGTCAGCAGGTTGTTGAAGTCGTGCGCGACGCCACCGGTCAATTGCCCGACCGCTTCGAGCTTCTGGGATTGCCGCAGGTCCTGCTCCATCCGCTCGCGCTCGACGGCCTCGGCCAGGAGCCGAGCGTTCGCCTCAGCAAGTTCGGCAGTGCGGGCAGCCACTTGGCTTTCCAGGAGAACGCCCGCCTCGCGCAGGAGTACAGCTTGCGCTTCCAACTCCGCGTGGAGCGCGACCACGCCCCGGTTCGTCTCGGAGAGTTCCTGGTTCAGGCGCTGAGTTTCCTCCTCGCGCTCGGCCAGCGCGGCGAGGCTGCGCAGAAGCTCCCGGTTCTGCTCGCGCAAGGCGACCAGCGGTTCCTCAGTCCTGGCTCGAGCGATTTCCTCGGCCAGGCTCGCGAGCCTCGGTCCCGTGAAACGTTCAGCCCCGGATGGAAGCCGCTTCCAGAACGTCACGACAGTGCCGCTGCCGGCCACCGTGTCGATCTCGAAGCGATCCATCAGCCGCCGTGAACCGGTGATGCCGATGCCGAGGCCCGTCGTCGAGCGGAAGCGACCTTCAAGGATGGCGTCGAGATCGGCGATGCCCGGTCCCTTGTCGCTCACTCTGATGATCAGGAACTGCTCGCCTCGGTCCCGATCGAGCTGATCGAGGCCGTACTCGATGCGACCGCCACCGGCGTAGCCGTAGGCGTTGCGCGCGATCTCGGACACCGCCGTGGCGATACGGGTCTGGTCCTGGATCTCGAAGCCCAGGCGCTCGGCCAGCCGGCGCACGCGCTGGCGCACCGTCGCTATGTCATCCTCGTGCCGGACGGCACTGGTGAGGAGCGGCCACCTCATCGCGTCCCATCCCGCACGACGAGCACGGTGGCATCGTCTCGGGCCCTGGCGAAGTCGCGATAGATCACCCCGGCCACGAGCGCCGGATGGGCGGCCACGAGGCCGGGATGGGCGTCGAGCGACCAAGCCGTGGCGATCCCGTCCGAGCACAGCACGAACAGGTCGTCCGGGCGCATGGGGTACTCGAATTCCTGGATGCGTCGAGCCGCGTGCCCCGCGGTCCCGGCGAGGCTGACCGTCCGCTTGGTCACAGTGCCGGAGACGACCGCACCTAGCACGTTGCCGATGCCGGCAAACGCGAGGGTGCCCCGGTTTCGCTCATAGCGCGCGACGGAGATCGCACCGCCTCGCGTGTGCGACAGGCCTGCATGGATGGCGGACAGGATCGCGGCGGGCGGCTTGTCTTGGTGTCTCCGGAACAGCTTCAGCGCCTCCTCGGAAGCCTTGGCGGCCTCCGGCCCGTGGCCGAGTCCGTCCGACACCACGGCGGTCCAGCCGTCGGCGCGCTCGCGCACGGCGTAGGCGTCGCCGTTGGCGGTCTCACCTTTCAGGGGGACCGCCACGGCCCCAAAGGCCGGCACGGCGTCAGAAACGGTCTTCCTGTCGATTGACAGGCGCGCCAACACCGCCGTGCCCAGCCCGGGGCGAGACACGATGTCGAAGGCGTCGGAGATGCGGCGCACCGCGCCGAGGCCCTCGCCCGCGCTGCCGCCCGTGGAGTGTCCGTCCGTCAGGGCCAGGCCGAGATTTGAGAATCCTTCGCCCTTGTCGAGCACGAGGATCTCGACGCCCGAGCCGGTCCCGTCCTCGTAGGTGCCAACCAAGACCTCGCCCGGCACGCCGTACTTGACCACGTTGGTGGCGAGTTCGGTCACCACGAGCGCAATGCGGCCGGCCGCGGTCTCGTCGAA
This sequence comes from Methylobacterium sp. E-005, assembly GCF_022829725.1. GTDB lineage: Bacteria > Pseudomonadota > Alphaproteobacteria > Rhizobiales > Beijerinckiaceae > Methylobacterium. The sequence goes on from NZ_JAKSYG010000033.1 coordinate 3,217, forward strand.
GCCGATGGACTGAGCGACGGCCACCGCGCGTCGTCGGGCCTCGGCCACCTAGCTCGCTTCCGTGACGGTGACCCGGTCCATGTCATTTCCACCGGGCGATCATGACGCGCGTGCCGACGCCGGACGTCGATTCGATATGAAACTCGTTCGAGAGGCGCTTGGCCCCGCCCAGGCCGAGGCCGAGGCCCTTGCCGGAGGTGTAGTGGTCAGTCATCGCCTGCTCGATGTCGGCGATGCCGGGACCCTGGTCGTCGAAGGTCAGGCGCAGGCCCTTGCGCGTCCCGGCCTGGACGATCTCCGCGCGGATTTCACCGCCCCCGCCGTAATCGAGGGTGTTGCGCGCGAGCTCACTCGCGGCGGTGATGATCTTTGTCTGGTCGACGAGCCCGAGGCCGATCTCGACGGCGAGGGCACGGACCTGCTGCCGCACGCGCACGACGTCGTCGCCGGAGCGAATGGGCAAGGTCTCACTCTTCGTGACCGTCACGGTCGCTCCCGTGCCCGTCGCCCTCCTCGACTAGCCGCGCTTGGACCATCGCCATGCCGCGTTCGACGTTGAGGGCCGTCCTGATGCCGGTGAGCTCCAAGCCGAGCTCGACCAAAGTGATGGCGACCGCCGGCCGCATACCGGCCACGACGGTCTCCGCGTCGAGGACGCGCGAGACAGCGGCGATGCTCACCAACATGCGCCCGATGAAGGAATCGACGATTTCCAGTGCCGAGATCTCGATGAGCACGCCACGCGCGCCGGTGCGCACGATCATCGCCGTGAGGTCCTCCTCCAAGGCCAGCGCGAGGCGGTCGTGCATGTCGACCTGGATGGTGACGATCAGCGTGCCGCCGAGCTTGAGGATCGGGATGCGGTCCATGGCCTCAGCGGCGCTCCCCAGTCACCGTCGCCTGCTGGCGCACCACTTTGCGGCCGGTCCGCTTTAGGGCGAGCGCGAAGGCGTCGGCCAACGTCGCCTTCGAGACGACGTTCAGCTCCACGCCGAGATGGACCATGGTCTGCGCGATCTGCGGCCGGATGCCGGAGACGATGCAGTCGGCGCCCATCAGGCGGGCGGCCGCCACGGTCTTGAGCAAGTGCTGCGCCACCAAGGTGTCGACGGTCGGTACGCCGGTGATGTCGATGATGGCGATCTCGGCCTCTTCGTCGACGATGGCCTGCAGCAGGTTCTCCATGACGACGCCGGTGCGAGCACTGTCGAGGGTGCCGATGAGCGGCAGCGCCAGGATGCCGTCCCAGAGCCGAACCACCGGCGTGGAGAGTTCGGCGATCTCCTGCCCCTGACGCCCGATGACCTCCTCGCGGCTGGCCAGGAACACCTCCATCGTGAGCAGCCCGAGCCTGTCGAGCACTTTCCCCGCCGCCCATACGCCGGCGGCCAAGGCCGAGGCGTCCGCGGCCGACTTGCGCCTTAGCGCCTCGAAAAGCGGCTCTTTGAGCGAGAAGACGAAGTTGGCGGTGTCGGTCGGCGTGAACCCCTGGATCGCTCGCGAGCGTGAGATATCGGCGAGGTTCTCGCGCAGCGGGGTATAGCTTTCCGCGTCCGCGTCGACCCCGCCGGACGAAAGTCCGTCCCGAAGCTGGCCGAACACGGCCTTGGCCTGGGTCTGGAGTTCGGCCTCCCGGATACGACCGCTCTGCAGGGAGGTCCCTTCCCGGAGAGATATGTACCAGGCTTCGAGGATGGCGGCCTCGTCTTCTGTGAGCGTCCTTTTCAGGACCTCGGCGCCGTCCATGCTCATCAGGTTTTTCCCATCGGTATGATGCAGCCTCTATCCCGATACTGAGCCTCTCGATAGGCACCATCGCTACGAAGAAGCCGGCTGGGGCAAGTTATTTCTCGCCTTCGGCTTTCCTCTGTTGTGTCGTTGACCTCGCCGACACGACCACGTTGCCACTGCGGACTCTCCACGTTCCACTTGTGCGGCTGCCGGAGGATAAGATAATTCATTTGAAGGTGAATTATTGACTGAATACCGAACTTACTCTCAGCGTCGCTGCGTCGATCAAGAATGAGTTCGTCAAAAATAATCTAAATTCCACCTCTCGGAGCAGTAATAACTTACTAAAATAACGAGTCTAATTTGAGGCAGCGCCTCGGATTTCCCGTTCGACCTTATCCTGAGCCAAGCAGCAGCTAATAACAAAATTTAGGCGATCTATTCACTCAATCAGGCAGCTCAGAATCGGACGGTTCCAGGGGCTGCTTCTAGCCGGAAGCGCCTCTCACACCAGACACCATTCGCCGAGATTAGAAGACTACGCCTTCAACGACTCCGGGTGCTTCTCGTCAGGCAGAGTCTTGCGGACATGGTGTCGAACGATCTCTGCGCTGAACGGCTTGCCAATGAATGTCGCCCCCTCCGGCAGGTCGCCGGGCTCAGGCTCGGCTTGGCCCGAGGCTACTACGACCGCGATGTGCGGCCATCGCTCGCTTGTCTGCCTTGCCAAGTCGAAGCCGTCGGCCTGCCCCGGCATGTGCACGTCGGTGAAGAGCAGTTGAACCGCGTCGTGATGCTGATTTAATATCTTCAGGGCCTGGACAACGTTCATCGCCTTCAGCACCTGAAACCCCGCATCCTCAAGGATACTGGTCGCCTCCATCAGGATCAGGGCGTCGTCGTCGACGACGAGGGCGTGGGGCGCATCGCCCAGGGCGTTATGGGTCACGCACTACAAATACCACGCAGGGGCGGAAGGTTGCCTTCCAACGGACTGGTGATCCCGGCAGATCGTCCGAGCCAGAACGCGGCAGGATCCACGCTAGTGTCCTGATTCCTTAGTCTCTCCGACTTGGAGGGTGCGAAGGCAGAAGCGCTGGATAGCGGCGAGGATATCGTATGCGGTTTTGGTCCAGCGGAACGGTTTTGGATCGGCGTTGTGGGCGTCGATGAAGGCGCGGATGTCGTGCTCGAGCGCCTCGGTCGAGCGATGGACCCCGCGCCGGATTTGCTTGTCGGTCAGGAGCGCGAAGAAGCGCTCGACCTGATTGATCCACGAGGCTCCGGTAGGAGTGAAGTGAACGTGTTAGCGCGGCCGCTTGGCCAGCCAGTCGCGGATCGGCTTGGTCTTGTGGGTGGCGTAGTTGTCGATGACGAGATGGACGTCGAGATCGGCGTTGGCCTCGATCTGGTCGAGGAACTTGCGGAACTCGCTGGAGCGGTGCTTCGGGTAGCAGCGGCCGAGGACAGCGCCGGTGGCGATGTCGAGGGCGGCAAACAGCGAGGTCGTGCCGTGACACGTATAGTCGTGGCTCCGGCGCTCGATTTGACCGGGCCGCATCGGCAGGAGGGGCTGGGTCCGGTCCAGCGCCTGGATCTGGGACTTCTCGTCGACGCATAGCACTAGCGCCCTGTCAGGCGGGCTGAGGTAGAGCCCAACGATATCGCGCACCTTTTCGACGAACAGCGGATCGGTGGAGAGCTTGAAGGTCTCGCTGCGGTGGGGTTGCAGACCGAAGGCCTGCCAGATGCGATGGATCGTCGAGGGGGCATAGCCCACCGCCTCAGCCATGGAGCGCAGTGACCAGTGGGTCGCGCCGGGCGGCCTCGTCTCCAGCGTCAGGCGAATGGTCTCGGCGATCTCATCGTCGCCGATCGTGCGCGGTGCGCCTGGACGGGGTTCGTCCAGGAGCCCGTCGAGCCTGCGTTCAGCAAAGCGTCGCCGCCACTTCGAGACCGTGTTGGCATCCGCATTGACCGCCGTGCAGATCGCCTTGTTCTCAAGCCCCGAGGCCGCCGCGAGCACGATCCGGGCCCGCCGCGCCAGCGCCTGTCCGGTCTTCTGGGCCCGGGCCAGCGACTCCAGTTCGCGCCGTTCCAGCTCTGTCAGGTCGATGCCAACCGCGGCCTTACCCATCGCGCCGTCTCTCCGATCATCATCCCCATGACCGTAGAAACTTCGCGATCAGGACACTAGGCTGCGTCGGGGCAACGCGTGCGCCCCGCGCAGTCAGGCCGGAAGGGGTGGCGGTTCTTTAATCGACCTGCGCATTCGCAATCCGACGCCGTACCTCTATCGCTTGCCAGTCAGTCTCGGAATGCGCCGGCTGAGAGTGAGACCAAGAGAGGCGACAGCACGCCGGACAGGGTGGCACTGCGCACGGGAGACGGTGCGACCCGTCATGGCGATCCGGCTGGGCGACGGCCGAGTTCGTGGAGCGCCAAGTTCAGGGCTGCTGGCGCGGGCGAACGACGCCGTCGGTGCAGGCTCGACCCAAATCTCGCAGATCGTGAGAAGGCCGCTGTGTCCGCGCGGCCGCGACCACACCCGTAAGATCAGAGATGCGGATCCTCGGCCGCTCGCAGCCGGCCCGCGCCGATGGCCTCTCGGAAGGTCTGATAGTCCTCCGCGTTCCGATCTCCGTAAATCATGGCCCAGTCGGCCAGGGCCTCGCGCAGATCGGCGCGGCCGTCATGACCGCAGTAACCCGCGATCGCTGCCGCATCCCCGGTTCGTGCGTGGGCCTTGGCGAGCAGCGCCCCGTACGCGTGCGAGAAGTACAGGAGCGACCGGCCTGTCATGCGCGCGACCGGGATCTCGCCCTTCATGTTCTTCATCTGCCGCACGTAGAACGGTCGCCCATCGATCTTTGTCCATCCCAGCAGCGGATCGCCCACGGCCTGCAGCAGGCGCTGGCCGTAGATCACGCGCTCGCCCTCGTGATCGGCATAGGGCTTGGGCATGCCGCGCAGATAGGGCGCGTGGGCTGGTCGCACGGCTTCCTTCACCTGAAGGAAGAGGACGTCTCGATCGGAGTTGCCGCACAGCAGCGCGACGTAGGCCCGGGTCCCGACGCTGCCGACACCTACGACGCGGTGGGCCACATCGACCACATGGTAGCGGCTGAGCATGAACCGCCGCTCGCGCGGCAGCGTCTCGGCATAGCGCTCCAGACCGGTGGTCACAAGCTCGCGTGTCGCCTCATCGACGCGGACGAGGATCGGCGGCTCCTCACGAAAACGCCAGCCACCGTCCGTGCGACGCTCGCCCACTTGGTCGAGTAAGCTCGTGTTGTTCTTCCGCCGCGCCTTCTCGACAGCCCTGTGAACCACAGCCTGTGAACGCGCGTCGATCTCGATGCCGGCGAATGCCAGGTCCTCGGCCCGTGCCGCGCGCCGCCACACGTCGAGCGAGCCACGCGGGGCGAGATCGTCCATCGTGTGCTGGTAACCCGCCGCTGCGCTCAGTACCGCCTGCCGCCGTTCCGATGCGGCGACGTCTGCATCCCGCGCGGCGACCTCGATGCTCGCGCAAAGCCGTTTCAGGTCCCATTCCCACGGCCCGACCGTGACCTCGTCAAAGTCGTTGAGGTCGAGCACCACATCGCCCTGGGGCGATCCAAACAGCCCGAAGTTCGAGATATGCGCGTCGCCGTTCATGACTACATCGATGGCGCCGCGCGGCCCCTGTGCCAGATCCCAAGCCATGACTTGCGCAGCGCCGCGCAGAAAGGCGAACGGCGAAGAGGCCATGCGGGCGACCCGCAGCGGGATCAGGTGTGATTGCCGTCCCGCGTGCGCCGCTTCGATGACGGTCACCGGGTCGGGACGATCGCGGGCGACG
>NZ_JAKSYG010000037.1 GCF_022829725.1 Methylobacterium sp. E-005
CTACCCGCTTGAGCCCTTCATGTTCTTCCTCGCGGCGTATCGCGGAACGCCGAAGTTCAACATGGGGGAATTTCGGCGCTTCGTCTACGATTTGACGCTCGCTGGGTTCAAGGCCGCCCGCGTCGTTGCTTTAAACGCTCAACCGAAGCCTCCGCAGCGGCGTGACGAGTTTGGTCGGTTCATGCGGAGGGCAGCATGACCCGCACCTGCTCGATCCCCGGCTGCCAATCCCCGCATCTCGCCCGCGGATGGTGCAACCGTCACTACAGGCGCTGGTGGCGTTACGCAGACCCTGCCGTAGTCCGGAAACCGCCCGCACCCGTCAAGCCGCATCACCTCGCGCAGATGACGGCCCTGGTCAACGAAGAAGGCCTATGCCGGTCCGACATCGCCGCCATCACGGGCTGGTCCGTCCAGACGGTCGGACGGCATGTCGGGCATCTCGTGCCGGCGAGAACATGGTCGGCAACGCCCGACGTGGCCCGCTACCGCCGGATGATCAAGGCCGCGGCTGCTGCCGAATACGGTCAACGCGATGCCATCGCCAGGCGCTTCGGACTGAAGAACGCGATGTCGCTCAACGCAACCCTCGTCACAGCCCGTCGTCGCGTCGCCGAAGCAGAGGGAGCGTCCAAATGAATGATGCCAGCTTCATCTGCGCCATCTGCCAGCAGGAGCGCGAAAACCGCTGGCTCAAGAGCGGTCGCAACCGACACATCGCGCCGCTGTGCTGGT
>NZ_JAKSYG010000039.1 GCF_022829725.1 Methylobacterium sp. E-005
TCGACGATGCCGGCCTGGATCATGTCGACATACTCTTCGGTCTGGGCGTTGAAGCCGAAGGTCTCCGAGGAGGTGTTGTCGGTGATCTTGCCGACCACGATCGAACCCTCGACGCCCGCGTTCTGGGCGATCTGGCGGATCGGGGCCTCAAGGGCCTTCAGGACGATCTTGATGCCGGCCTGGACGTCCGGAATGTCGGACTTCAGCTCGGCGACCGCCTTCTTGGCGCGCAGCAGCGCGGTGCCGCCACCGGGGACGATGCCTTCCTCGACCGCCGCGCGGGTGGCGTTGAGGGCGTCGTCGACGCGGTCCTTCTTCTCCTTCACCTCGACCTCGGTCGCGCCGCCGACGCGGATCACCGCGACGCCGCCCGCGAGCTTGGCCAGACGCTCCTGCAGCTTCTCACGGTCGTAGTCCGAGGTGGTCTCCTCGATCTGCGCCTTGATCTGCGAGATGCGGCCCTCGATGTCGGACTTCTCGCCGACGCCGTCGATGATCGTGGTGTTCTCCTTCTCGAT
>NZ_JAKSYG010000048.1 GCF_022829725.1 Methylobacterium sp. E-005
CACATCAAGTTCCGTTTTACTACATATGTGGGTCGCTTTTGACTAAAGCCGCGTAGTCGTGTCGTGCTGCTCCAATTTATTCAGCCTGCGCAGTCATGTAGCTTGCAAACCAAATGTGTGTTGTGGCGCCTCCCGGTCGGATACGGCACAGGAGGGCATCGTTGGCTGATCGACCGTAGGCGCTGGCGGCTGGGTGAGGCGAGCGCTCCCGCCTGCGACGCGGAGGGCCTGATGCCCCGTTTCTTCATCGACACCTTCGACAGCATTGTCGCCATAGATGACGTCGGCCACGAGTTGCCGGACGAGGCTGCTGTGCGAGAGGTTGTCCGCAGGACGTTGGCCGACA
>NZ_JAKSYG010000081.1 GCF_022829725.1 Methylobacterium sp. E-005
GTCGCTATCGCAACCTACCGGACGAGCCGATCCCGGGCGCTATCGAGCCCTGGCAGGCCGTGACCCCAATCCGGCCGGACACCGTACACAGCCGGTCCCTGCGCTTCCTCGACGCCACGGGCGAGCTGCTGGCCGCCGTCGCCATCGTCGGCGGCGGCATGGTGCTCACCGGCCTCGCCACCCTGCTCTGACCCGCCGCCACCGCGCGGCGAGCCCTGCCGCGCTTCCCCTCTCGCACAGCGATTTAGGAGGCTTCATGTCCTCTCGTAACTCCATCAAGGCGCCGAAGCAGTCGGTCGACAAGCCGAGCCTCAAGCAGCGCGCCGCCCAGATGCGGGACGCCGCAGGCCGGTTCATTAAGCGCAAGCCCGCGCAACCCAACGCCTCGCAGGAGCCTGTAGCGCCGCTCGGCACGATCGCCGTACCGCACGGCACGCATCCTGACGCCTACGGCCTCGTGGTTGATGAGAACGGCTTGGGCCTGCACGCTGCGCCGGACGCTAGGATCATCGTGGAGCCCGTCATGCCGGCCAAGGCAGGGCTGGCTGTGTTCTACATGAAGGGGAAGCCCAGCCCGGCTATCTTCGACCTAGCTCGCGGCTTCCAGCCTGACCATACCGCGCCGTTCGCGCCCGGGTCCGAGGTCATGCCGCTGATCAGGGTATGCGAGCCGGTTACGGGGCAGATTGGGCATATCCGCACCGACCGCGTGGCAGCGATCCACAAGGTGCGCGGCGTGTCCACGTCAGCCGAGATTATCGCGCAGCACCGCTCGGCGCCTGCCGCGCTGACTGAGATGGTCGAATGCCCCGAAGGCATGGGCACCTACGTCGTTGATGACGCTGTCGCCTATCCGCTGGTCCGGCCGGGCGAGACCGTCGTTTATGATGGCATGCGGCGCGAGCCGACCAACGGAGCCTTGTGCATCCTGCAATGGAACAGCGGCAACCGCGTTGCCATGCAGACGGAACGGCGCCCTGTCGGGGGATGGGATGAGGAGGGCTGGTTCGCCCATCCGGTGAACCGGCCGAGCAACAGCGCCATGCTTGAGCGCCGGTTGGCCTCCGGTGCCCCCGGTCTATGGTACACCAGCGATGGCCCCTACACCGAAGCGCAGATGCGTGAGCGGATCGTCGGCACCGTCGTCGGCGTGCTGGTACCGCAGCAAAGAGCTACCCCGGCAGTAGCGACCGAGGCACAGCCCGGCCTGGCGACCGCGACCGATACTCTCGCGCACGTGCATCCGATCGACCGGGAGCACGAACAGACCAACACCGCTGCGGCGGCCAAGGCGCTGACCACTGCCGTGTCGCCCGCGTTGCGCACCGCGATCCTGGCGCATCGGGACGCTTTCACAGCTTCTCGCAGCGACCCCGACGACAGCGATGACAACATGGACCGGCACTATGCCGGGATCGACCGGGCCGCGGATGCGATCGACGCGGTTCTCTCCAGCACCCTCGCGGATCTGCGGGCCAAGCTAACTTACCTGCTGCCGCGCGTTCTGCCGGACGTGAATGGCCGGGATCACATCGCGCGCCTGCTCGCGTTTAGCGATGACCTCGACCGGATGTGCCGCGCTCCAGTCATGAGCGAGGACAGCACCGATCCGGTGTTCGAGGCGATCCGGGCGCATCTCGCGGCGTGGGACGCCTTTGGTCTCACCGTTAATCCAACCGACAAGGCGTGGCGGCGAGAGCGGGGCCTAGACATGTCCGATGAGGCGATGGCCGCGCCAGAGGCGGCATGGAAGGTCGCCCACGAGGCCGAAATCGCCGCGTGGAATGCGGTGTTCGAGACGCGCCCGACGACGCTGCCGGGCTTCGTTGCCGTGGTCCGGCACGCCCAGCAGTGGGCAAGCGACCACTACGGCATTGATGAGTGTCTCGACGCCGACGACATCATGGCCAAGATTGCGGCCGACGCCGAACGCGTGATGTGGGCGGCCCTCGATAAGCGCGGCGATGATCGCCCCAACCTGTCGAGGGTGCCGGTCACCGAGCTAGCGGCCATGTCGTTCGAGCCCGTGGACCGCTCGGCCACACCTTGCCCGGTCCCGTCCCGCGAAGACTGGATCAGAGACGCCGATATGGCGCTGCCGTGGCTGCGCCTGGGCTGGCTGTACCTGAGTCTCGACCGGGACGAGTTGGCCGATGCGCTGCTCGCGGAAGACGACCAGCAGGCCGACGATTTTGGGCACAACCTGAACATCGCTGCGCGCAACTTCGACCAACTCGCTCGGTTCGCCCGAGCTGTTCTCGACCGCCGCATGATCGGCATCGCCGCCCTGGCCGTGCGCGAGGGCGCTCCCGACGACATCGGAGGGGCCTAGCCCCTCCGCCTTCCTGTCGCGGTGCGTACCGCCCCGGCCGGATCACGCCGGGCTTCCAGATCACACCCCGAGACCCTGACCATGAGCAAGATCGTAGCCTTCCCGGGCCGCCCGAGCCTGCCTGCCGCCAAGCCGATCCCCCGGGAGGAGTTCGAGCGGCTGGCAGAACTCGCCCTCGACATCGTGGACCGCATCGTCGCCATCTTGGATGAGGGCGACGGGGATCCCGACCACGAGGACGGCGGGGATAGCGAACCCAGCCTCGGCGCTCCGGAAAACCATCACGGTTCGCAGGTGGTGTGGTTCCGGGGCGGGGATCGGGACTGCGAGGCCGAGTGATGCCGACGCTGCTGCCATCTAGGCCGCCGTCAGAGCCGCGCCTATCGCTACCTCAGACGGTTCGCTTCCTGGCCCTGGTGGCGCGCGTGCGCCTCCATGACGCCCGAATGCACGTCGTGGTTCGGCAGGGATCCGGCTTCTCGGATGACCGGCTGTTGCGCCTCATGCGGCGGTGGCTGGCACTACATCAGGAGATCGGCGCCATGCTGCCGGGCGTCCCCGAACCTGAGTACGTCGCAGAGGTGCGGGCGATCCTGCGACCAACAGTAAGAAAGGAATAGGGAAGCATCCACGCCCGCCCTCGACAGCTGAGGGGCATATCTGCGGGCGAGCGTGGATCGTCAGCGGGACCGTCTCAACCCGCCGGCGAGCCGGGTGATAGTCGGGCATTCTTGCGAAAGGGTGACCGGCGGGCTCAGGCGATCCAGCCCAGGACTGTGGCGCAGCGCTCGGCTTGAGCCCGGGTCAGGCCGGACACGACGGCCGCTCCGTTCCGGTAGACGCTGAATGAGCCGTCACCTGCCGCGCGGATCTTGATCGAGGCCATCGTTTACGCACTCCACACCCGCCAAGGCGGCGCTGGAGAGTAGCGACTAGGAGGCCTTGAAGTTTCTGGCTTGCGAGGTTGTCGACAGGGGAATCTGTCGGGCTCCGCAGCCTTCCGAACGCCACTCGCGCATCCGGTGCAAACGGCAAACTCCACCGCGCTCCAAGGGCGTTTATTGGACAACGCTTGGACGGAAGAAGCTCGCGATCGAGCTAAGTCATTGAGAAGATTCTAGGACGTCAGATAACGCGCGACTACCCCCTCAACAATATCAACCCTTTAGCGTCAGCGCCAAGCACTCTAAGCCCGACTTCGCGCCAACAAAGAGCCGACTTTTACGCCTCTGCGCCATCAAACACCCGACTCCCGGTTGGCTGGGCCTACACGGCTCGAAGATCGGTCCACGAGGATGCTCAGCTGCCTGCATCAAGGCGCACATCGATGAGCACGCCGCCGAACTCGAAGATAGAACCTCTGTTGGCGCCAGATCGGATCTCAGCGGGCGGCAGATCAAACCATATGGGTGTAAATCATTAAAGTTCGATGGAAAACTGTTTCAGCACCGAGCAACTGCGCCCGACAGCCACGCACACCTATCCTCCGGCACGCCACCGACCTTGCTTCCACGCCGACGGGACGTCGGGCTTTCCTTCCCTCGCATCCGCTCGGTGAGCTGGGTCAGCTGACGGAGGCCCGTCGACAGCGTCACAACCACCTCTTCTCCGTCGGCCACCCCGACCGCTCCATAACCCGGGCAGCAAATTCGTGGCATCGTCCGGGGTTGGCGGTTAGGCCCTGTGAGTGCCACGGCTCGCCCCCCGCGACATCACGGGTTTCCCGGCGAACCGGCCACCGGGAAAGGCAAAACTATGTCGGGCCAATGGTGGCGCCCGGTCGTGGTGAAGGTGGCGGTCGATAAGGTCGATGGTGACGTACGGTCGCTCCTTTTCCTGTCAAATGGCTGCCAGCGCTTAAGCTTCGGCTCTCACCGCGGCCATGGAGGCGGAGTGGATCAACCCGGACGCGCTGCGCAGCTGGCTGGCGACGGCTCACGCCCGGGCGCCGGCACCGCACTAGGCGACAAGCGGATGCCCCGCGGGTCTAAAGCCGGCAGAAGGCGCCAGACCGGAGCCCGGGACTTCAGGCTTGGTCCGCGACGTCACCTGATGGGCGGATGACGAGTTCACGCCGTAGGTCGGTCGAATAGACCTAACGCGGGGGATGCCGTCAGTGTCACCTCGATGCCTTTGGGGGGTGGTGCTTGTCTGCACCTTCGGGAAGACCGCGCAGAAGCTCGTTTCCGGCGACGGTTGAGAGGGCCGCATCAAGGATCAAGTCCGCGGTCCCAAGCCTCTACGCTTCCGCCGGTCGGTTCAGGCCATAACCTCCATGCACTCCGCGATGGTGTAGGGGCGCGCTACGTTCGAGATGCTACGTGAGCTATCCCTAGGGCTGGCATGGGTGGGAAGCAGCTTGGCTGCTTTCGGTCGCAAGACGTTCTAAAGCGGACCTAGGATGAATCGCCGTCTCCGGATGGACGGTCCAACCCATCTCAGGGTCGAAGTTCGTTAAAGCCGGATGCCGTTTTCATCAGAGGCGATGCGACCGACGCGAAAGTGCGTTGCCTTGGGAGACAGAGTGATTCACGATCGCAAAGCCCCAATCACGCGACGTCTCGTGCTGGTCCGGCATGGCCAGAGCGTAGCCAACCGATCCGGTCTGTTCACGGGATTGCTGGACTCGCCCTTGACCGAGCAGGGTCGGATAGAAGCCGTGGCAGCCGGGCGGCGTTTGGCCGAGCGCAGCTGGCGCTTTTCCGATGCCTTCACCTCGACGCTGACGCGGGCCGTCGTGAGCGGCCGGCTTATCCTCGATACGCTCGGGCAACCCGGATTAATCCCTCAACGCTTCGCCGCGCTCGACGAGCGAGACTACGGCGACCTCAGCGGGCTCGACAAGACCGCCGCCGATGCGCGCTGGGGGGCGGAGCGGATCGAGACCTGGCGGCGCTCCTACGCCGAGGCGCCGCCGAACGGTGAGAGCCTGCGCGATACCGTCGCCCGCATCGTGCCATGCTACCTCCGATCCATCCTACCGGCGGTCATGGGCGGGGACGTGCTCGTCGTCGCCCACGGTAATTGCCTGCGGGCGCTCGTTATGGCGCTCGACGACCTCAGCCCGGCGGAGGTCGAGCAACTCGAACTCGCGACGGGCTCCGTCAGGATCTATGAGTTTGCTGCGGACACGACGATCGAGGCCCGCTGGATCGACGGTTGAATCCGCCTGTAGGCCCCCAAGAATGGGTCGCCTCACGCTTCGAAGGGATCCCCATTTGATCTAATTAAGTGATTGGAATTATCTAATCATTCCGTTGGAGTGAATGAAAGGGAAGTGGGATTCTCCGGCATCACATCGGAGCCACCCATGTCCGCCCCCAGACTTGTCTCCCACCCTCGATCGATGCGTGCCCTGGCCGGCACGAGAGCCATCCTTCCAGGACTGGGCCTCTGCGTGGCAGTTACCGCCGCAGCGGTCGGCTTCGAAGCCGTCGAGACGCACCTGTTCGGTCGCGCTTGGCTCGAAGCCCTGGTGCTGGCGATCCTCCTCGGGAGCGCGATCCGCACCGCCTGGACCCCGTCGCAGCGTTTCTTTCCCGGCATCGCCTTCGGGGCCAAGACCGTGCTGGAGATCGCGGTCGTAATGCTAGGCGCGTCGCTCAGCCTCGCGACGATCCTCGCCGCCGGCCCGGGCCTGCTCTTCGGCATCGCGGGCGTCGTCGTGGTCGCGATCCTGTCGAGCTACGGCATCGGCCGGGCGCTCGGACTGCATTCGCGCATGGCGATCCTCGTCGCCTGCGGCAACTCGATCTGCGGCAACTCGGCGATCGCCGCCACCGCCCCGGTGATCGGCGCCGACGGCGAGGACGTCGCCGCCTCCATCGCCTTCACCGCGGTGCTGGGCGTGCTGGTGGTGCTCGGCCTGCCGCTGCTGGTGCCGCTGCTCGGCCTGTCGCCGATGCAGTACGGCGTGCTCGCCGGCCTCACCGTCTACGCCGTGCCGCAGGTCCTCGCCGCCACCGCGCCGGTCGCGGCGCTCAGCGTCCAGGTCGGAACCCTGGTGAAGCTCGTCCGGGTGCTGATGCTCGGGCCGGTCGTTCTGATGCTCTCCCTCGGCGCGAGCCGGCTGCGCGAGGAGACCGACGAGGCCGCCCCCGGCGTCACAACCGGCGACCGCCCGGCCCCCGGCGGCCTCGCGATCCACCGCCTGGTGCCGTGGTTCATCCTCGCCTTCCTGGCGCTCGCGGGACTCCGCTCGGCCGGGCTGATCCCGCAAGTCGCGCTCGCGCCGATGTCGGAGACCGCCAACGTGCTGACCGTAGTCTCGATGGCGGCACTCGGCCTCGGGGTCGACGTGCGCAGCGTCGCCAAGGCCGGGGCGCGGGTGACCCTCGCTGTGGTCGCCTCGCTCCTTGCCCTCGGCGCCGTCAGCCTCGGCCTGATCCATGTGCTCGGCCTCGTCTGATCCACGCTATGGCATCGATCCGACCCCTTGATGGAAGAATTGCCGTGACACGTTCGTCCCAATCTTCATCCGAGGCAGTCGCGCAGGCGACGGGATGGTTGATGGGGCCGGGTCGCGAAGCGGTGGACGCGGCAGCCCTTCTCGATGGGTTCAGTGCGTGCCTCTCGGGGCTTGGCCTGCCGCTGGCCCGCGCCACCACCCACGCGCCGACCCTGCATCCGTCGTTCCGGTGGGTGATGCGCGTCTGGCATCCAGGAACGTCGAGCCTAGCCCTGCGTCGCCGCCACGGCATCGAGGGCACGCCGACCTTCCACGGCAACACCGTCGAGCACGTGGTCGAGACGCGGACCCCACTCCAATGCCGTCTCGACGGGGATGGGCCGCTGCCGTTTCCCGTGCTTGGCGAGCTTCGCAACGAGGGTCTGACCGACTACCTCATCGCGCCGCTGCATGCCGCGCGTGGACGCATGGGTGCCGCCTCCTGGGCCACGGCGAGACCGGGCGGCTTCACGCCGATCGAGATCGAGACGTTGCTAGCGCTGGTCGAGCCGTTCTCGCTGCTGTTCGAAATCAAGGCGCTCGACGACATGCTTGGCGCGGTCCTGAGCGCCTATGTCGGGCGCGACCCGGCGCGGCAAATCCTGGCCGGCACAGTGCGGCGCGGCGACGTACGCCTCATGCGGGCCGCGATGATGCTGACCGATCTGCGCGGGTTCGGTGAACTGTCCGACCGGCAAAGCCCCGACCATGTCGTGGCCGCCCTCAACCGGATGTTCGATGCCATCGTGCCGGCCGTCGAGGCGGAAGGCGGCGAGGTGCTAAAGTATATTGGTGACGGGCTGCTGGCCGTGTTCGATGCCGATCGCGACGAGGCCGAGGCGCGCCGTGCCGCCTTGCGTGCCGCCGAGGCCGCACTCGATGCGCTTGCGACCCTGCGCGACGGTGACAGGGCTGCCTTTGAGGTCGGCGTCGCACTTCATGTTGGGGAGGTCGCCTACGGCAATATCGGCGGCGGCGACCGGGTCGACTTCACGGCGATCGGCCGCGATCTCAACGTGCTCGCTCGCGTCGAGCGCCTGTGCAAGACCTACGACACGCCGCTGATCGCCACCGACACCTTCCTCCACGGCCTGGCGCATGCCCTCGAACCGCTCGGCATTGTCGCCCTTCGCGGTTTCGCCGAGCGTCACGCCTTGTTCGGGTGTCGCAGGACCGCGCCTGTCGAAGCACCGGCGGTCTGACGTCGAGACGATATCTGGCACCACCGGCGCGGAGATCCAAAATTCTCAAATCATCGCATTGGGAGATCGTTCGCATCGCGAAAGACCGTTGGTGGGAATTAAACGCATCCCGTAGCATCTCCCTAGTCGCAAGGAATCGCCACGGGTCCGGTGCCCTCGAACGCATCGACGCCGACGAACTTTGAAGGGAGAGACGATGCACGGATTGGAAAGACCGACGAACCGCCGCCTCCTGTTGGGCGGGCTCGGGCTCGGCAGCCTTGCCGCCGCGATGCCGGCCTGGGCCGCGGGCTCGGTGAAGCTGCCGCTACCCGGCGGCCCGGATGTGCGGGATCTCACGACGGCCTTTCCCGGCAAGGGCGAGATGATCCTCCAGCGTACCCATCCGCCGCTGCTGGAGACGCCGTTTGCGGTGTTCGATGAGGGCGTGTTCACCCCCAACGACCGCTTCTACGTGCGCTGGCACTGGGCCTCGATCCCAACCGAGGTTGATGCCGGCACCTTCCGTCTCAAGGTCCACGGTCATGTCGAGAAGGAGCTCTCGCTCTCCCTCGATGCCATCGCCGGCCTGCCGCGCTTCGAGATCGCCGCGGTCAACCAGTGCTCGGGCAACTCCCGCGGGCTGTTCGAGCCGCGGGTTCCCGGCGCGCAATGGGCCAACGGCTCGATGGGAAACGCCCGCTGGACCGGGGTGCGCCTCAAGGACGTGCTCGAAAAGGCCGGGGTGAAGGCCGGTGCCGTGCAGGTGCGCTTCAGCGGCCTCGATGAGCCGGTCGTGGACGACGCGCCGGACTTCAAGAAGTCGCTCGATCTCGACCACGCCAACGACGGTGAGGTGATGATCGCCTACGCGATGAACGGCGAGCAATTGCCGCTTCTCAACGGCTTCCCGCTTCGCCTCGTGGTGCCGGGCTGGTACTCGACCTACTGGGTCAAGATGTTGTCGGAGATCGAGGTGCTGGACAAGCCCGACGACCAGTACTGGATGAAGACCGCCTACCGCATCCCGGACGTGCCGGGCGCCAACATCAAGCCCGGCCAGACCGGCTTCAAGACGGTGCCGATCAACAAGATGGTACCGCGCTCGTTCGTCACCAACCTGCAGGATGGCGCCAAGGTGACGGCCGGCGCGCCGGTGGCGTTGCGCGGCATCGCTTTCGGCGGCGATTGCGGGGTGAAGGCGGTCGACTTCTCCGGCGACGGCGGCGCGACGTGGTTTCCAGCACAGCTCGGCGCGGACGAGGGCCCCTACAGCTTCCGCCGCTTCGAGGGCAGCCTGCCGGCGTTGGCCGCCGGCACCCACACGGTGAAGGTCCGCTGCACCAACACCAACGGCGTCGCGCAGCCCACGGACCGGGTCTGGAACGGGGCCGGCTTCATGCAGAACGGTATAGAAACCGTGTCCTTCCAGGCCGCTTGAGGAGAACAGCCATGACCCCGATCCGCTCTGCAGCCCTCAGCGTCGCGCTCATACTGTCTCCCCTGGTGGCGCTCGCCGCCCCGGCTCCCGAGCCGATGCGCTTCACCTCGCAATCGATCGAGATGCCGACCTCCGACCGGATCTTCCCCGACGGGCCCGGGGCCGAGGCGGTCAACAACAACTGCCTCGCCTGCCATTCGGCCGGGATGGTGTTGACCCAGCCCAAGCTCACGAAGGCGCAGTGGACCGAGACCGTGAACAAGATGGTCCACATCTACAAGGCTCCGGTCGATCAGGCCGACGTGCAGACCATCGTCGACTACCTCACGGCGTTGAAGCCGACCCCCTGAACTCCCGAATCCCGAGGCCGCCGCGTTTTTTCGCCGGCCTCGGGGAATAGACCGCCCTCGCTGGCATCTCCTTAAGGCGATGCATGGCCGGACCGGTCCCGCACGACGCAATCCGATTTCGAACCCGCCCGCACGGCTGGCCCCGGCCGCCGAACGAGCGCGCATGCCCAAGAGACCCGCTTCATGACCCATATCCGCACCAGTCTCCGCGCCTTCCTCGCCGGAGCTGCCTTGCTTCTCGCCCAGGGCCAGCCCGGGTCCGCCGCTGGTTTCGACGGCGCGATCAAGAACAACGCCTTGGCGCTGAACGCTGCCGGGACCGTCGCCGCTGTATCGAACAGCGAGGAGAGCGCCGTCGTCGTCTACGACGTCGCCAAGGGCACGGTGCTGCGCCGCCTCGACGGCTTCGTCACGCCGCGCAACATCGTGTTCGCGCCGGACGGCGCCCGCTTCTACGTCTCCGACAGCGGCACCGGCCGGATCACGGTCTACGAGACCGCCACCGGCAAGGAAGCCGGCGTTCTCGCCGCCGGGCCCGGGGTCTTCGGCACCGTGCTCTCGGCCGACGGGGGCAAGCTCTACGTCAACAACGAGGCCGCGAGCACGCTGACCGTGTTCGACACCAAGACTATGCTGGCAGATGCCGTGATTCCCGGCTTCGCGCAGCCGCGCCAGGGCGTGAAGCTGTCGCCCGACGGCAAGACCGTGTTCGTGACGAACTTCCTCGGCGACAAAATCACGTTGGTCGATACCGCCACCAACAAGATCACCGGCGAGATCGCTGGGTTCGACAAGCTGCGCGCCATCTCGATCACCAAGGACGGCAAGACGCTGTTTGCCGCCAACAGCGGCCGCAATACCATCGGCGTGGTCGATATCGCCGCCCGCAAAGTCACCTCCGAGGTGGAGGTGGGCAAGGACCCCTACGGAGCCGCACTGACACCGGACGGTCGCTTCGTCTATTCCGGCAACCTCAAGGACAACTCACTCTCAGTGATCGACACCGGCACCCTCAAGGTTGTCGCCACGGTGACCGGCCTGAACGAGCCGCGCCAGGCGATCGCGTTCTCGGCCGACAACGCCCGCGCCTACGTCCTCAACCGCGATCTCAGCGTCGCCGTGGTCGATCGCGCGAAGAATGCGGTGGTCTCGACAATGAAGCCCTGAGGCGACGCGCGCCGGGGGCCTTATCGCCCCCGGCGCGTTCTCGTCGTCGACATGTCAAGTACGCAGGACAAAGACCCCATGCTCCGCCTGTTCCAGCGCAAGGACCGCCTCATCGTCCACGGAAAGGCGCCCTACAACGCCGAGCCGCCGCTCGATCGCCTGCGGGCGGCGTTCCTCACCGAACAGGCCGACTTCTACGTCCGCAGCCACGGCGACATCCCGGACCTCGACGCCGACAGCTACCGCCTGACGGTAGATGGCATGGTCACCATGCCGCTCGAACTCTCCCTCGCGGAACTCAAGGCGCGCTTTGCGCACGCCACCGTCACGGCGGTGATGCAATGCGCCGGCAACAGACGGGCCGACATGCTGGCGGTGGCGCCGGTCTCCGGTGACCCGTGGGCGCCCGGTGCCATCGGCAACGCGGAATGGACCGGCGTGCGGCTCGCCGAGGTGCTGCGCGCGGCCGGCATCGATGCAGATGAAGAGCGCTACGTCGCCTTCGAGAGCCACGACCGGATCGCGGACACGGACACGCGCTTCGGCGCCTCGATCCCTCTCGCCAAGGCGCTGGCGCCCGAGACGCTGCTTGCCTTCGCGATGAACGGCGAGCCTCTCGCCCCCGAGCACGGCCATCCGTTGCGCGTGGTGGTGCCGGGATTTGCCGGCATCCGCAGCCCGAAATGGCTCGCCCGGATCACGGTGCAGGACCGGCCCTCCGACAACCCGATGCAGGCCGACGACTACAAGCTGTTTCCGCCCGACGTGACGGCCGAGACCGCGGACCCCGCCCACGGCATCACCATCGAGGCGATGCCGCTCAACAGCGCGATCTGCGAGCCCGCCCGCGGCGCGGCGTTGAAGGCCGGCCGGCACGCGATCCGCGGCTATGCCATCGCCAGCGACCGCGCGGTCGCCCGCGTCGACGTCTCGACGGATGGCGGCCGCAGCTGGGCGCAGGCCCGGATCGACCGCGATGCCGACGCGCCCTACGCGTGGACATTCTGGGAGATCGAGCGCGAGCTGACGGCCGGCGAGCACGAACTTGCGGTGCGGGCCTGGGACTCCGCCGGCCAGACCCAGCCGGCCGCCCCCGACGACACCTGGAACTACAAGGGCTACCTTAGCGCCGCATGGCACCGGGTGCGGGTCACCGTGGCCTGATCATCACGCCCAGAGCAAGGCGGTGGCCGCGAGGCCCGAGATCGCGATCAGCAAGGCCGCGATCCCGATGGTGAGGATGCGCGGCATCATCGGGATCTCGGCATGGGCGAGACGCGCCCGGATCGCCCGGTCCCGCCATGCGGCGCCGGCGAACGAGGCAAGCGCGCAGCCGATCAACGTGAGCGACAGCACCTTCAGCGGCCAGACCGCCAGCACCTCCCGCAGGAAGCGCTGCGCGGCCAAGCCGACGCCCAGAAAGGCGAGCCCGGTTCGAAGCCACGCCACGAACGTACGCTCGGCTGCCAGCACCGTCCGGTCCTCGGCGAGCCTCACCCGCGGGTCGTCGGGGGGCACTGGTTTCGCGGGCTCGCTCATTTGATGTTCGCCGTCGCGATCAGGTCGAGAAGCGCGTCGGCGGCCCGGCTGCGGTAGCGCTCCTTGTGGCGCAGCACCCGGAACGGCCGGCTCGGTAAGTCGAACGCCGCCCGCACCAGGGTCCCGGTTCGAAGCGCTGCGGCGACCACGGTCTCGGACAGGACGGCGGCCCCGCCCCCGGCCTCGACGGCGGCGCGCACTGCCTCGTTCGAGGGCAGTTCGAGCATGACCCGGAGCTGGGCCGCGGCAAGGCCGGCCGCACCCAGGGTCGCCTCGAAGGCCGAGCGGGTTCCCGATCCCGCTTCGCGCAGCACCCAGTCGGCCCCGGCGAGGTCTTCGGGTGCGAGTGCAGCCGCCCCGGCGAAGGGATGGTTTGGGGCGACCACGAGGACGAGTTTGTCCTGGGCGATGGTCGTGCTTGCGAGCGTCGGGTCGTCCAGCGCCCCCTCGACGAAGCCGAGTTCGGCCTGCCCCGCGCGCACCGCGTCGGCGGCGTCGGTGGTGTTGCCCACCGCCAACCGGATAGCGATCTCAGGGTAGGCCCGGCGGAAGGCGACGAGGTGGCGAGGCAGCCAGTCGCTGGCGATGGTCTGGCTGGCAAAAAGCGCCAGCGTCCCGCGTCGTAGGCCGCTGAGGTCGGCGAGCACAAGTTCGGCGGCCTCGGCCCGGGCGAGCACGGCGCGGGCCTCGACGAGGAACACGCGCCCTGCTTCGGTCAGCTCGATCCCGCGGCCAACCCGGTGAAACAGCTTCGTCGCGTGCCGCCCCTCGATGTTGGCGATCGCCGTGCTGACCGCCGACTGGACGAGGTTCAGCGCCTCGGCGGCCCGCGTCACGTGCTGTCGCTCGGCCACCGCCACGAAGATGCGAAGCTGATCGAGGGTCATGGCTGCCGACGATCCGGCGCGAGGCCGCGGACGTGCGCATCGACCGCCTGCGCGACGGAGAGCAGCCGGGCCTCGTCGGTGCGGCCGGTGACGACGTATGACATGCCACCATCGACCCAGGAGAAGGCAGCGATGTCGCCCTCGCGGGCGAAGCGGAAGAGCGTGCGGCCGTCGCCGTCACCGACGCGGCTGTAGAGCGTCAGCCGGGTGCCGCGGTCGTCGTCGTACATCAACATCGCCGCGGGCTCGGTGCCGGCCGGCAACAGGCGCCCGCCCATCAGCCGGAAGCCCTGCGCCGAGAGGTCGGGGGCCGCGACCGCGTGACCGAGACGCTTCGAGAGCCACGTCACGAGGTGGGGCTTCTCGTCGGCGCGCACCTCCACCGGATGCACCGCCTCGACCACGAAGGTGCGGAAGGCTGCGACCGCGTCCTGCGTCGCCGGTGCCTCCGCCACCGCCGCCGCCGCGGGCACACCGTGCAGGGCATGGCCAACCCAGCCGCCGGCACTGCCGAGCGCGAGGCAGAGCACGGCCGCAGCCGCCATGGGGAACCAGCGTGCGCCAGGGTACAGGTGTCGCGAGCGGATGTTGGCCACCCGCAGTCGCGCCGGGATCGCCTCCTCGGCGATCGGCGCGAGGCGGGCGCGCAGGCGCTCGCGCAGAACTCGGTCCGTCGAGACTTCAGCCGCACGCGCGGGGTTCCCCACGAGCCACGCCTCGACCAGCGCCTGCCGCTCCGGTTCAAGGCGGCCGTCGATCAGGCCGTGCAGATCGTCCTCGCCGACCGGGCGCGGATCCCCGCTCATTTAACCCTCCTCAGCAGGCCTGTCCGGCCCGTCTCCACAAATCCGCGCATCCGCGTGCGCGCCCGGCTCAATCGTGACATCACCGTGCCGAGCGGCACCCCGAGCACCTGTGCCGCTTCGGCATAGGACAGGTCCTCCACCGCCACGAGGAGCAACACCGAGCGCTGCTCCTCGGGCAGGGTGTCGAGCCCTGCGAGTACGTCACGGGCTCCCAAAGCTGCCCCCGGGTCGGCGCTCGGATCGGGCACCTGCTCCAACGCTTCCGCGCCGAGATCGGCGCCGCGCCGGCCCCGGCGTCGGACGGCGGCGAGGAACAGGTTGCGCTCGATCGTGAACAACCACGCCCGCAGGTCGCCGTCGCGGCGACGCCCGGACCAGGCGGACAATGCCCGCTCCAGGGTGTCCTGGACGAGGTCGTCCGCCGCTTCGCGATCCCGAAGAAGCGCGACCGCGTAGCGCCGCAGGGCCGGGATCTGCGGTTCGATCAGGGGGGCGATCTCGTCCAACGACGTGTCCCAATCAGAGGGAGCCGATCCGGGCATTCACCGATCAGGGCTTTGCGATGTGCCACGCACCGTTGAGGAAGCCGTCACCGGTGGTGTCGCCCGGCTTGGTGTCCTTGGCGAAGGTGTAGAGCGGCTTGCCCTTGTAGGCCCACTGCATCGTGCCGTCGTCCCGGGTCACCGTCGTCCAATCGCCGGAGGCCGCCGATCCGGAGGCAGCCGTCAGGGCCGGCCAGTTGGCGGCGCAGGGGCCGTTGCACATCGACTTGCCGCCCATGTCCTTGTCAAAGGTGTAGAGGGTCATGCTCTTGGCATCCACGAGCGCCGGCCCCTTGGCGGTCTCGGCCGTCATGGCGGGCGCGGCGGCCTGGGCGGCCACGGCGGAGAAGGCGATAGCCGCGAAGGCGGTGCGGATCAGCAGATTGCGCATGGGTGAAGTCTCCCGCGGTCGAGCATGACCGCATCGGGAGGGATGCGAAACGGGCGCCTTTATTCCGCTGACACACGAAAAAAGGCGATCCCATCGGCGCGAACGCTTTTTCGGCCCCGCCGCGGAATAAAGGCGGTCCGCTGGCATCCCTTCCATTGATACCGGATCGCGAGGAGGCCGCATGCGCGGAGCACTGGGATTTGCCGTGACGTCGGCGCTGATGGCGAGCGGCCTCGTCGGCGGCCGGATGATGATGCGCCCGACGCTGGCCGCCAGCGAGCCTCCGGCCGCGTCGTCAACGTCGTTCGACGCGATGATGGCGCAGTCGATGACGCGGATGCACGCCGACATGATGGTCCCGCCCTCGGGCGATCCCGACCGCGATTTCGCCGCGATGATGATCCCCCACCACGAGGGCGCGATCGCGATGGCCAAGGCGGAGCTGCTCTACGGCAAGGATCCGGTCCTGCGTCGCCTCGCGCAGGGAATCGTCGTCGAGCAGGGCCAGGAGATCGATGTGATGCGCCGTGCGCTCGCCAGTCTTCCTAAAGCGCCGCAGCCATCGACTGGTGCGGCCCATTCCCACGACCACAGTGCAGCCCCCGCCGCCATGCCCTCGGAGACCCGCCGATGAAGACCGCCCTGACTATCCTCGCCCTCGCGCTGCTCTCCGGCCCGGCGCTCGCCGGGCAGGCCCCGGGCGCAGCTTCCGCCCCGGACGTGCCGGTTAGCGGCAAGGATCGGTTCTACACCTCCGACCAGTTCTCCAACACGGTCTCGGTGGTCGATCCCGCCGCCAACACCCTGCTCGGGGTGATCCGGCTCGGCGACCCGACGCCGATGAACCTGAGCCCGCTCTATCGCGGGCAGCTTCTGGTTCACGGCATGGGCTTCTCGCCGGACCACAGGACCCTGCTCGCGGTCTCGATCGGTTCGAACTCCGTGAGCTTCATAGACACGGCGACCAACGCGGTCCGCCACACCGCCTATGTCGGCCGCTCGCCGCACGAAGCCTTCTTCACGCCGGACGGCCGAGAGGTTTGGGTGAGCGTGCGCGGCGAGGACCATATCGCGGTGCTCGATGCCGCCACCGCCAAGGAGACCCGCCGGATCACCGTACCGAACGGGCCCGGCATGACGATCTTCTCGCCGGACGGCGCCTACGGCTACGTCTGCTCCAGCTTCAGCCCCGAGACCGTCGTCATCGACACCAAGACCCACACCATCGTCGGCCGCGTGAAGCAAGAGAGCCCGTTCTGCCCCGACATCGCCGCGACGCCGGACGGCAAGCAGGTGTGGTTCACCCTTAAGGATGTCGGCCGCACCCAAGTGTTTTCGGCGCGTCCGCCCTTCGCGCCGCTGAAGACGATCGAGACCGGGCCGATCACCAACCACGTCAACATCGTCTCGACCAAGGCCGGCCAGTTCGCCTACGTGACGATCGGCGGCCTGAACCAGCTCAAGGTGTTCCGCACCGACGACTTCTCTCAGGTCGCCACCATCGCGACCGGCGCCCTGCCGCACGGGCTCTGGCCCTCGGGCGACGGCAGCCGCGTCTATGTCGGCCTGGAGAACGCCGACATGGCGGCGGTGATCGACACGGCGTCGAACACGGTGATCGCTGAGGTGCCGATCGGGCAGGGTCCGCAGGGCGTCGCCTACGTCCCGAACGCCGTGCCGGAGGGCGACGGAAAGCAGAACCTCCAGCCGCTGGGTGCTGCCGGCAAGACCAGCGCGCTGACGCTCACCGGTTCCGATGACAAGCCGGCGACGCAGGTCACCCTGTTCGACCAAGGCGTGCTGCAAACGCTACAGGCCGCGGTCACAGGACTGCCCGCGAAAATGCCCTTCGTGCTGGCGCTCGCCGCCAATCCGAAGGGAGCGACCGGCCTGGAGCCGCTCGCCGCCTTCATGACCAACCCGGCCGGCGCGGCCATCGTCAACGCGATCGGCCCGATCCGACAGGTCACCCGCACGGATGCCGGCGCTAGCCGGCGCTACCTCGTGGTGGTCTCGGGCAAGCCCGGTGAACTCGGCAGTGTCGTCCAGATGCAGACTGTGGATTGATCGAGTGGGGGGCGCTAGTTCGGAAGGCGAACACTCATAAGAGTACCTTGGCGGCGCGAGCCCAGTTTCGATGTCTGCTTTCGAGAACGACGTCGGACTGCTTCTACGGCGCAGTTGGGTCGGTAGGAGCCCGTCCGGCATTGCAGCGGGCCTTCTCCGAAGCGGGCACTCCGCTTCCGGCCTTCGGGGTTAGCCAGGGACGATCACGCCTTCGGCAAGCGGCCCCTCCGCAGGTTTGAAATAAGTCGGAAACGGCTCCTCATGCGATCAAGCCGATCTGGTCTGACCGCGGTTCAGACGAATGGTGCCGCCAAGTCGCAGCTCAGGTGACGGCTGATCGGGTACGTCGTGGCGTGCGGTCGGCACTTTACCAGTCAAATAACTGCCACGGCTCATGGTTTTCATATCAAGCACCTCAGCCGAGCCCGACGCAGGCGGCCGCGGCATCGTCCGCAGCGTAATCACGACCTTGTCCAGCCGTCGGCTACGCCTCATCGGGACGGTGAGCCGCGAGGATGCCCGCCGGCACGGGCCCGCAGGTCACGTAGTGCGGGCACCGCGGGCAGGCCCTCTCGTCGGGTTCCGGGGGGAAGTCGCCCGCGAGGATACCCTCCGCGATCAGTCGCAGCTTGCGCTCGCGGTTCGTTCGCTTCCTCTGGGTCAGCGGGATGTCCATCACGCCGTCCCCGCTCAGGTGGATGGCCTCGACCCGCGCACCCGGGCCGTGGCGCAGGCCGGCCGCCATGAGATAGGCGGCGTAGACGAGGTCGTCCTCCTCTTCCTTCCTCCTCCGGCCGGTCCGCACCCTTCGGTAGACCGTGGCAGCCCCATCGCCGCGCACCTCGTCGGGCAACACGACGAGGCCGAGGCCGCCGAGATCGATGGCGACGGGCTCGCGCAGCCCGGGGACATGTCCTTCCCGGGTTCGCATGAGCGCCTCCACCAGTTCGAACCCCATCCGTCTGAGCTCCTCGGCATATCCCTCGGTCGGCCCCTTCTCTGACCAGACCGCGTCGAAGCACGCCCGCACCGCCTCAAGCGGGAGGCCCCAATTCCGCGCGTCCTCCCTGAGCCAGCGCAGGACCTCGTGCACCACGTCGTGCATCCTGACGAAGGGGGTCGAGCGGCGACCGCCGGCCGCGCCCAGCACGTGCGTGTAAAAGAAGCGGCGGGGACACCGGTCGTAGAGTGAGATCTGCTCGGCGGTGAAGGAGGGCGGCCCCTCCCACGCGACGCCGATCCGGTGACGGTCGGGCTCGGGCGCCTCGCGCAGGTGCAACGGCGGATCGGGCACGTCCCGCACGACCTCGGCGACCTTGTCGAGGAAGGGCGAGAGCGGGCGCCCGCTTCCGTTCGCCTTGCGGCGCGCCGCGAGGAGGGTGAGGTGGCGGCGCGCCCGGGAAGCCGCGACGAAGAAGAGGCATTCCTCCTCCTCGGCATGCCCGCGCCGGATCGCGTCCACTCCCGACAAGCCCTCGGCGCCGGCGACGAGCCCGTCCGGGGGCGGGCAGCGCGGGGTCCGGCCGCCGCTCGGAAATCCCTGACCCACCATACCGGGGATGTGCACGGCCTCGAACTCCAGGCCCTTACTGGCGTGGACGGTCATCAGGCTGACCCCGTCCATCGCGGCCGCGGCCGCGGGCATCTGGCGGAGATCCCGCTCCTCGGACAGGAGGACCAACCGCCTCGTGCGGTCCAGCAGGCGTTGGATCGGGAGCCCCTGGCCCGGCGGCAGCTCGCGGCAGAACGCGAGGAACTGCCAGAGGGCCACCATCCGCATCCGGTCCCGGGTCCGAAGCGGCGGGCGGGGATCGGGCAGCAGGTGCCGGCGATCGAACAGCAGGCGGCAGAGCGCCTCCCAGGGGTGGCTGGCCGCGCCCAGGCCCTGAAGGTCGGCGCGGAGGTTCGCCAGCGCCGCCGCCGCCGGGGCGCCGAGCGGGGCCGCCGATTCCGTCGCCCATGCCATCGGCTCCTCGCGCCGCGCGAGGACGCGATGGAGACGACCGACGTCTTCGAGCGGCATCGCGTACCGCGGCATGCGCGCGACCCGGGCCAGGGTGCCGGCCTTGGGATCGACCAGCAGCGCCAGGACGGCGAGCAGGTCGCGGATCTCGTCCCGCTCGAACAGGGTGCCGAGAAACAGCACGGGAACGTCGCGCCGTTCGAGCGCCGCCGCGACCGCGGCCAGGCGGGCGTTGCCTCGGCACAGGACGGCCTGGTCCCGGAAGTCCACGCCGTGAACCTGCCGAAGTTCGAGGATGCGGGCGGCGACCGCGGCGGCCTCGTCCTCCGGGCGTTCGACCGTGCGCGTCTCGGGGTGCGCGTGGGAGGCACCCGCGTGGGCGGTGAGGTCGAGCGGGAGGACGCCGCGCGAGGCCGCCATGTCGGTCGCGAAGGCCGAGAACGCCGCGACGACCTCCGCCGACGAGCGGTAGTTCACCGTCAGGCGCCCGATCCGGCGCCCGGGAAAATCGGCCTCGAAGGCCGTCATGTTGGCCGAGCAGGCGCCGCGGAACCGATAGATCGATTGGCGGGAGTCGCCGACGACCCAGAGCCGCTCGCCTCCGCCCGCCAATGCCTTGAGCAGCCTGACGCTCGCCCGGTTCACGTCCTGGTACTCGTCGACGAGGATGTGGCGGTGCTTGGCGCGCAGGATGTCCAGGGCGCCGCGGTCCCGCTCCAGCAGGAGCGTCGGCCGCATGACGAGGTCGCCGAAGTCGAGCCGGCCGAGCCGCCGCATCTCGGCGTCGTAGACGCGGTAGACCGCCGCGACCTCGATGGCCTTCTCGGCGCGCAGCCGGGCCTCCCCGTCGTCGCCGGCCCGTTCAGCCATCCGCTCGGCGAGGGCCATGTACGCGTCCGGAAGCGTGAGTTCGTCCTTCGCCCGCGACACCGCGGCGAGGATGTCGCTCAGTTCGAGCGTGGGGTCGTGCAGGTTCCGGAAGTGATGGAGCGGCAGCCGCGGAACGAGATCTTCGAGCATGCCGATGGCGTCGGCCTTGTCCACGAGCCGCGGGTCGTCGGGCAGCCCTTCGCGGTCGTGGAACTGCCGCAGGACGTCGAGGCCGAAGCCGTGGAACGTGCCGATCCAGGCCGCGGCGGCCGCCTCGGGCAGGCGAGCGGTCAACCGCTCGACGAGTTCGCCCGCCGCCTTGTTCGAGAAGGTGAGGACGAGGATCTCGGATGCGGTCGCGCCCCGGTCGAGGAGCCGTTCGATGCGGCTGACCAGCGTGCGCGTCTTCCCCGTACCGGGACCCGCCTGCAGCAGGAACGGAGTACCCTCGTGGAAGGCGGCGGCCCGCTGGCTGTCGTCGAGCGGACGCCCGGCCCCGGCACCGGGCTCGGCACGCGGCCGGTGCTCCGGCAGCAGCAGGCAATCGGCCAACTGCTGGAAGACGAGGGCTTGGGGCAGCCCGGTGAGGCGGACGATGTCCTCGGCACCGTGCCCATCCTCCAGGAAGAGGCGGCGCGCCGAGGCCCGCGGCAGGACCAGCTCGCGGGCGAACAGGTCGGCCTGCAACTCCCGACGCTCGCGCCGGCCGTAACCCTCGACCTTCTCCACGCCCGTGGCGGCGGCCTCCACGGCGCGGCTCGGGTCGATGTCGCCGTCGACGATGACGTCATCGGGATCGTGCAGGACGGCGTGTCCGAGCTCGTGCCCCGCGAGCAACGCCTTGGCCGTCGGGTCCCCGCGATCCTCGCAGGCGATGGCCGGGAGGCTCGGGTCGTAGAGGCCGCGCCCGCCGCGAAGGTAGGCATCGCCGGGGCGCAACCAGCTGAGATCGATCTCGTGGGCGTCGATGGCCGCGACCACGAGATCCAGGGGGCGGAACGGATCGGCGCCGCCCTCGACCGCCGCCGCGTGGACCTGCGCCGCCCTCGCCCTGACAACCTCGAACGCGTCCACGGCGGCGATGTCCTTCCTAGAGCGATGCCAGGTACCGCTTCTGCTCGTCGCTCAACCCCGAGCTCTCGATCGCCTCGGCCAGCGATTGCTTCTCGACGGCCTCCGGCTTGCCGTCCGACTTGAACCGCGCGGCCACGGGCACCCGCGCGGGCCCCGCGAGGAAGCGGGCAAGCTCGTCCGCGCCGGTCCCGAGCGCCTCGGCCAGACGTGCCAGGAAACCGGCGCTCAGATCCTCGACGCGGATGAGCCGGTCCTTGAGCCGCCCGAGGAAGTTCAGGTTGCAGCCGAAGCGGCGCGCCACCCCGCGCAATCCTCCGTCGGCCCGTGCGGCGAAGGGGTCGATCCCGCCTTCGGTCGTCGACGCGGCCGGTGGGGCAGCGGTTGGGGCAGGGCACGCGTCGGCGGCGCAGGCGGCGTGGGCGCGCTCGAAAGCGGCGTCCGCAATGGCGACGAGTGTGTCCGAGTCCTCCCCGATGGCGAGCAGCTCCGCCTTGAGCTCCTCGGGAGAGGCCGCCAGGATCCCCTCGATGTAGAGGTCATCCAGGGCGTCCAGGAACCTCTCGTCCTTGGTCATCTCTCGGTTCATGATCTCCATCCTTTCGGGTAGCGGAGGGAGAGCGCCTTCCTGATGCGCTTTTTCGCGTAGTCGAGATCGCCCTGTGCCAGCCCGGTGCGCTCCCTCAGCGCCTTGCCGGCGAGCTCGTCCCTGAGGGCTTCCAGCACCGCGAGCTCCTCCGGCTGGTCCTGGAACATCTCGAACACCTCCGCGATGATCCTCACCCTCTCCTGGGTGTCGATGATGGCGTCCTCCGCGCTACCGGCCCTCGGCTTCTCGCCAAGCCGGGCGCGCATGTGGGCGTCGACCTCCTCCGCGTCGTCGGTCGTGACCGACCGCTTCTGCCTCTCCCGCTCGTGCGAGACGAGGCTGCGCATCACGCCCACGAGGTAGGCGACGATGTTCAGCTCCCGGCCGCACTGCCTCGTGCCGAGCAGGGTCCGGCAGATCGCCTCGTTCAGGAGGTCGCCCGGGTTGAGCGTGGTGCCCCCGCACAACCGCTTCGCGATGACGACCAGTTTCTTGCGGTCGTCGCGCGACAGGTCGCGGTAGGCCGCCCCGAATTCCTCCGGGCTGAGGTCATCGCCCACCCGTTCGCCCCCGGCTCGCCTCCGCAGCCGACCGCCCGGCCAAACGTCCGACCGACATCCCCTATGCCCCCCGCCCGCGATTTTCAGAATCCGCGCCGGCCAAATTCTGAGACGCGAGCTTGGCCGGCATACCTCGGCAGGATGCCACGGACGCAGGGGTTTTCAACCTTGACGAGCGTCCAGCCAAGGAGCGACCCCATGAACCACTTCCGACACCCCCCCGGCCTCGACCCCTTCGCCAGCGCGCTCGACGCGGTCATGGCCGACATCGCCATCTCGGTGCAGCTGCCGCCCGGCCTGCACGCGAAGGCAGGCGGCCGCTACGAGGCCATCCGCGACTTCGCGGAACGTCCCGGCAGCCCGCTGAACGGGCGCATCCTGCGCTTCTACCCGCAGGGCAGCATGGCCATCGACGCGACGACGTCGACGCGCGGCACGGACGACGAGTACGATCTCGACATCGTCGCGGCGCTAGATCTCGATCCGCATTCCGGGCCGGACGCGGTTCTCGACCTGCTGTACCGCTCGCTGGAAGGATATCCGACCGGTCAGAAGGTCGAGCGCCAGACTCGGTGCGTGACCGTCCGCTACGCCGACCGGATGCACGTCGACGTGACCCCGGCGGTGCGCCTGGGACACGGCGCGGAGCGGGTCAGCCACATCTTCCACGCCCACCCGGACAAGCCCGTGTCCGAGCACTTCCACGTGCCGATGAACGCATACGGCTTCGCCGAGTGGTACCGGGCGCGCACGCCGCTGGAGCGCCGGTTCGCGGCCGCCTTCAACAAGCGGCTGCACGAGGCCTACGGCATGGAGGTGCGGGCGGACGCCGAGGTCGACGAGATCCTCGACCAGGTGCCCATCATCGTGAAGGCGGTGGCGACCGTCGCCCTGCAGCTGCTCAAGCGCCACCGCAACGTGGCCTACGCCGGGGCCACGGGGCGCATCCCGCCCTCGGTGATGCTCTCCTGCTTCGCGGGGCAGGCCTCGCATCCGGGCCTGCCGCTCGCCGACATGGTGATCCGCCTCGCCCGCTCGGTGGCGAGCGCCCTGCGGGCGGCCAGCGTCCGCCGCGAGCCCATCAGGGTCGTCAACCCCGTTCACGCGGAGGATTGCTTCACCGACCGCTGGCCGGAGAACCTCGCCCAGCAGGACGCGTACGCCGCCAAGCTCACGGACCTCGCGGACGGCCTCGCGTGGATCAAGCAGCACGGTTCGAGCCTGGAGGACATCCAGGACTGGCTGCGGGAGCGCTTCGGCGGCCACGTCGTCTCGACCTCGGTCCGCCGGTTCAACGACCGGACCGGCCGGGCGGTCCAGTCCGGGCTCCACGCCTACACGCCGCGGGGCGGCCTCTACGTCCCGAGCCGCCCGGCGCTGGTCGGCGTCGGCGGCGCGGCCGCCGCGGCACCGGCCCGGGCGAGCGCCCACACCTTCCGCGGGGGGCGCCGGTGGTGAGCGTCTTCCCCTCCATCGCCGACCAGGACCGGGCCATCCGGGCGTCATGGCCGTCGTTCAGGCTCGTCGAGCGCTCCGAGCGGGCGGCGACCTGGCTCGGCACGCTCAAGCCCTTCATGCTCGCCTACGAGGTGCGGGTCTCGTACCAGGTCCCCCTCGTCATCGAGCGGATCGCCCCCCTGCGGCAGCAGCCCGAGGTCCGGGTGATCTCGCCGGTCCTCCGGCGCCGCCCCGGGGACGGCGAGGGCACGCTGCCGCACGTCTACGTCGACCGGGCCGGCGACCCGGTCCTGTGCCTGTTCGACCACGAGATCGGCGAGTGGACCCCGTTCAGCCTGATCGCCGAGACGACCATTCCCTGGGCCCTCGACTGGCTCGGTTGCTACGAAGGCTGGCGCGCGACCGGACGGTGGTCCGGGGGCGGGCGGCACGCCGAACCCCCCGCCGCCAAGGAAGCCGGACGATGAGCTACGTTCCCCCGCGCCGCTCCGACGGCACCCAGCAGGACCGCAGGCAGCCCCTGCCGTGGCCCAAGGATCGGCCCTTCCGGATCCTCTCCGTCGACGGGGGCGGCATCTGCGGCATCCTCCCGGCCGCGGTGCTCGCCGAGCTTGAGGGCCGATTTCTCGAAGGGCGCTCGATCGCCCGGCACTTCGACATGATCGCCGGGACCTCGACCGGCGGCATCATCGCGCTCGCGCTCGCCCACGGCCTGACGGCGCGCGAGATCCGCGACGTCTACGTCGAGCGCGGCGGCAACATCTTCCCGCCCCCGTCGCGGATCGAGCGACTCACCCGGTTCGTGCGCCAGCGCTACCGCTACGTCTACGAGCGCAAGCCGCTCGAAGACGAGCTGCTGCGGATCTTCGGGGAGACCACCTTCGGCGAGGCCCGGACCCGGCTCTGCATCCCCGCCTTCGAGGGGTTCCACGGCGAGCCGTTCGTCTTCAAGACGCCCCACCACCCCGCCTACAGGAAGGACCGATCCGAGCGCATGGTCAGGGTCGCCCTGAGCACTGCGGCCGCCCCGACCTACTTCGAGGCGCTGGCGAACAACGGCTACGTGATGGTCGACGGCGGCCTGTGGTCGAACAACCCGACGATGAACGCGGTGGTCGACGCGCTCGCCTGCTTCGACATCGACCGCGGCCAGATCCAGGTGCTCAGCCTCGGCTGCGGGGAGACCGCTTTCAAGGTCGATGCGAACAAGACCTCCGGCGGCATGATCCAGTGGCGCGGCGTCATCCAGGCGGCCATGAAGGCGCAGTCGCACAACGCCATCGGGCAGGCGGGCCTGCTCATCGGCCGTGACCGGCTGACGCGCATCGACGCGCCGGAGAGCACCAACCCCATCGCGCTGGACGACTACCTGCGCGCGAAGGCGGAGCTGCCGGCCATGGCCCGGGTCCTCGTCGAGGGCGCCGGGCGCGAGATCCACCGGAACCTCCTCCTCGACGAGGTCGAGCCGTACACCCCGTGCCCCGTCGCCTGAGGCAGGCGCAAGCGCGGGCGGAAATCTGAAACCCCGTCCCGGGCGGCATCGCTGCCAGGGACGCAAAGGCTGCTGTCGCCCATCCCGGGCCCCGGCGTTCCAGAGGCAGGCGGATGCCCAAGAATATCGTGGTCTTCTCCGACGGCACCGGGCAGGATGGCGGCGTCCGCCCCGAGCAGCGAGTCAGCAACGTCTACAAGATGTACCGCGTCTGCAAGGTCGGGCCCGAGAGCGGCATCGACCCGGCGGAGCAGGTCGCCTTCTACGACCCGGGGCTGGGCACCGACATCGGCGCCACGGCGCTGACGGCGCCCGTGCGGTTCGTGCAGAAGATGGCGGCCTCCCTCTCGGGGCGCGGGATCACCACGAACATCGCGGACTGCTATCGCTTCATCATCGACCACTACGAGCCGGGCGACCGCATCTACCTGATCGGCTTCAGCCGGGGGGCCTACACGGTCCGCTGCGTGGCGAACCTCCTGATGTACTGCGGGGTGCCCGCCACGGGTGCCGGCGGCGCTCTGCTGCGCTTCCGCAAGATGACGCGGGACATCGCGCGCGAAGCGGTCGAGACGGTGCTGGAGCACGGTGCCGGCCACCCGCGCGCGGACTTCGACGCGGAGCGGCACGAGCTCGCCCGCCGGTTCCGGGCGCGGTACGGCTCTGAACATCCCGAGGGTGGCGGCAAGTCCAACGTCGAGCCCTACTTCATCGGGACCTTCGACACGGTAGCCGCGCTCGGCGTCGCCGGCCCGAAACGCACCCTGATCAAGGCCAGCTTGGCGGCCGCGGCCGTCATCCCGCTCGGCATCGCCATCGCCGTCACCTCCGCCCTGGTCGGGGGCATCTCCTACCTGTTCGACGGCCCCTTCTGGAAAGCGGACCTGATCACCGCGGGCATCCTCGTGGCCGCTTCCGTCGCGGTCGCAGGGGTGGTGAGGCGGCGCGTCGCCGCGGCGAAGACCAAGACCATCGTGGACTGGCCCGGGCCGGGAAGGTCGAAGAGCCACGTGGCGGAGTGGAAGGGCGAGAACTTCGACCGCCTCCTCAGCGCCCAGGTCGGCTACGCCCGCGCGGCAATCGCCATCGACGAGAGGCGCAAGGACTTCGACCGCGTGAAGTGGGGCCCGACCGAGGTCCGACCGCCGCGGGCGCCCGGCGCGCCCGACCAGTTCCGGCAGTTCTGGTTCGCCGGCAACCACTCCGACATCGGCGGCGGCTACGAGGAGACCGAATCCCGCCTGTCCGACATCGCGCTCCGGTGGATGCTGGAGCAGGCCGTCGGCGTCCCGGACGGCCTCAAGGTGGACGGGATGCCGCCCGTCGCCGATCCGCGCCACCCGGTCGAGGTGATGCGGATCCCGCGGCTACGCCTGCACCCGTCCGCCGCGGGCGTGCAGCACTGCGAGGTGGCCGGCATGCGGGACGCCATCGCGGCGCGCGTCTCGGCCTCGTGGGTGCCGGGTTGGGTACGACGCTGGGCGGAGGGCAAGACCTGGGAAGTCAGGGACCGGGAGATCAGGCCCGACGCCACGGTGCACCCGAGCGTCGACGAGCGCTACCGGCTCGCGTCCGTGGTCCAGTGCGACGGGGTCGCGCCCTACCGTCCCGCGGCGCTGGCCGACCACGTCCGGTTCAAGCCGTTCTACGCAAGTCCGGTGGCAGCCTCACCGGAACCCTCGGGAGCGGTCGGGCCGGGGGCGCCCGAGCGAGCGGCAGGCGCCTGAAGGCTTGGACCGGGACACCGCCGGTTGACCGAACGGCAGGTTCACGTCGCGGGCCGCTCGGATCGATCCGTCTCCGGGAAGGCCGGCCGCGCCGCCTTGACGCCACCGGGCGCGGTGGCTCCCCGGACCTGCGGGAAGGTCGCGCGCAACAGCTCGGTGCTGGCGACCGTACGGGCAACCAGGTCCGGCCAGGCGCGCGGCGCCGAGAGCTCGGATGCCTCGACGATGTCGGCAACCTCCAGCCGTCCGGCCACCTCGCGCCAACGCAGGCGTCCGCCGAGCGCGGCCTGGATCGCCACCTCCCGAGGCGGGCGGCCCCCGCGGGTCAGGACGACTTCCACCGCCTCCCGCTCGGGTTGGACCTCGATCCGGATCGTGAGGTCGCCGGAGGCGCTGGACAGGGTCAGGCCGCGGCTTCGCCCGACGAGCTTGAACGTTCCCCGCCGCCCGAGCGCGCGGAGCAGCGCGGCCTGGAACGCGAGCACGCCGCCGCCCGCCGGGTCGTCGGGGTCGCAGGCCAGCACCAATATCGAGCGCGCGCCGGCACGGTCGACCATGTGCGTGACGGTTCCGTCCTTCTGGGCAACCCGCAGCGTCTCGACGCCGAGCTTCTCCAGCGCGGCACCGGCCTCGTGACCCGACCGCACCGCCCCGGCGATGTCGGCATAGATGTCCGCGGGGGCCCAGATCCTGCGGAACCCATCGAGGGATATCTCGTCGATCCGGCGCCAGCCGCGCCCCCCGGAGCACACCCGCAGGTGACCTCCGTCGATCAGGCCGTCGACCGTCTCGACCCTGCATCCGAGCACGGTGGCGGCCTGGTAGCGGCTGAGGCCGGGGAGCGTCCGCAAGGCCGCGCGCGCGGCCCGCATGCCGCCCCCGCGGTCCCGGCGCGGGTCGAGGACCAGGAGGTCGCCGACGGTCGGTCCGAGCCTTCCCCGCGGGACCGCATACCCTTTCAGGATCGCCTCGACCGACCGCGCCGGGTTGGTCTTGCAGGTCCGCCTGAGGTCGGCCAGCCTCAGGTGGCCGTCCGGCACGTCGGTCGCGGGCTCGACCTTGTGCAGCAGGCGCGCGGCGAGCGTGGCCACGTCCTCGGGCCGGAACCGGTCGCGGTCGCGACCCGTGCCGATCCTGACGAAGTGGGTGATGACGCCGGCGCAGACGAGGGCGTCGAACGTGTCGCGCGGGAGCCCCAGCGCGTCGGCGGCCCCGTCCCGGTCGAGGCATGAGGCCAACGTCCGCCTGACCGACTCCGCCTGCTCCGGGCTGAAGGAGCGGTACCGCGCACGCGCGATGCCGAACTGCCGCTCGTGGATGCCGAGCGCCTCGGACAGGCGCCGCAGGCGCTCCTCCGTCAGGCCGAGCTCGGCCGCCAGGGTCGGGACCGGCAGCCAGCCCGCCTCGCCGGCGTACCAAGCCTCGCAGGTCGACGGCGAGAAGTCGCCCCGCTCGATCGCCACCCGCCGCATGCAACCGGCGAGGATCCCGATGTGCGAGCCTTTCTCCGCGTTCAGGGCCGAGCCGAGCCAGCCGAAGCTCGCGCGCTTGCCGCGCCCGTCCTTGAAGGCCGCGCGCGCGGCCGCGACCGCGTGGAGCAGCGTGACGAGCCCGTCCTCCCCCTTGCGCAGCACGTCGTACCCGGCCCGGTTCACGGCGGGCAGGCCGAAACCCTTGGTCACGCCAACGACCGGGCGCGTCCGCAGGGTTCCGCCGAGGGCGACCCGGCCGACGAGCTCCACCGCGTCGAGCACGTCGCCCAAGGTGGGGAGGCCATCGAGCAGCGGGACCGCCGGGGGCCCGGCGGCGCCCAGCCGGGCGAGGATGTAGCCCTCCAGGGACGGCCGCGGGACCGTGCGGCGCGGCACGCCGTGCCGCGGCAGCGGCGAGCCGGTCGGGGCGTGCGTGAACGACGCCGACCACCATGGGACGGGGTGGCCCGAGGCGTCGCGGTCGACGATGTCGATATCGTGGTCCGGGCAGCGCGCGAACGCCGGCAGGTCCCACCAGGCCCGGTGATGCGGGCTCTCGGCGAGGCAGGCCGGACAGAAGCGGCGCAGGCCGATCTGCCAGTGCCGCCGCCGGACTTCCTGGCCCATGATCACGACCGAGGTCGGGGAGACCACGGGGGTGGCATGGATCAGCTGCTCTTTTCCCGAGAGCGGGAAGGACAGCGCGAACTCCAGGCACTCGGCGGGCTGGATGTCCCGCCCGTTCAGCCCGTGCGAGTTCAGCAGGACGGCGACGCTGCCGATCCCGCTCATGGCTCCGAGGCGTACGACGTAGCCGTGGGCGGGCTCGCCCGGATGGGGCGGCCCCCAATCGGGGAGCGGAGGCTCGAAGCGCCCGTGCAGGTCCGTGAAGGTCCTCATGCCGGCCGCCTCACTTGACGAAGGCGCCCTGCGCCGGATCCTTCGGCTGCAGCGTCGGCTTAGCGGGCGGTGTCGCGCGGGCCGGGGCTTGGTCGATGTCGTCGCGGAACGGGTTGAAGGTCATCCCGACCGGCCTGACGAGGTCCCAGGCATCGGCGAAATGTCCGACCTCGACCCGCTCGGCGCCGTCGTTGAGCGCCCGGCACCCGGCCGCGAAGATGAAGTCCTTCAGCCGGCCGATGATGCCGTCGGTCACCCAGTAGAGCCGCGATGCGAACCACTGCGAGCCGAGGCCCGACTTCGCCGCGAAGGGCAGCCGGCCGTCGATCTCGGCGCAGAGCAGGCGGAAGAGGGCGCGCTCCTCCTTGCTGTCCCAGGAGTAGGGCAGCATGATGTGGTGCGGCAGGCCGCCCCGCCCCTCCAGCTGCTTGTCCGCCGCCATGATCCCGTAGGTCTCGACGAGCCCTGCGGCGGCGACGTTGAGCGTCCCGAGGTTGAGGATCTTGCGGACGAGTCCCAGGCAGTCCTTCAGCGCGCCTGGTCGTGCGGTGGTGAAGGCTTCCTGGACCTCGTCGAGGAGGACCAGCTCGACCTTCTGCTTGACCAAGGCGTTCAGCACGTTGCCGAACAATGCGTCGACCTTCATTCGGGTGACGTCGCCGGCGTTCAGCACTCCCGCGAGGGCGGTCACGAAGCCGGCCTTGTTGCAGCCGACAGGCAGGTCGACGTACGCCACCCGCCGCACGATTCCCTCGGAGCCGGTCAGGTCGGCCGGGAATCCGCGGGCATATCGCTTCAGGGCATAGCTCTTGCCCGTCCGCGGATCGCCGGCGAGGACGAACAGCGACCCGGTGTCCGGCAGGCCGTCCTTCACGGGCAGATGGAACCGCGCGACCGCCTCGGTCGCGGTCTCGAAGCGGTCGTGCCCCACGAAGAGGTTCTTCATGATGAGCTGCCGCTCGGCAGCCGGCTTCGCCGCGCGCTCGGCGCGGCGAAGCCGCTCGTCGTCCCGGAGGGTCTCACTCATCGCCCGTACTCCACTTCCTGTCGGCCCTGAGGGCCGCGAGTTCCTCGTCGAGATCGTCGTCGGGCCCGGGGGCCCCGGACGCGGGAATGGGGGCCTCCGGCGCCGGTGCCGGCACGATGGCCGACGAGGCCTCCTCGGGCTCGTCCCGGACCGGGGCAGGCGGCATCGGGCCGGGGGCACCGTCCGCCGACGCCATGGCGCCCTGTGGCGGCGCCGGGACCGACGCATCGCGGTGCCCGCCGGCGGCGAGGAGCCTCGGGGCCGGGGGCGACCCAGCGGGATCGGGCCCTGGCTCCGGCGCCGTCGCGGCCTTCGGACGGCGCGCGATGGCCAGGGGATCGAGGTGCCCCGCGGTGGTGGCGGGAAGCGCCGGCGTGCCCGTGCGCACCTCGCTGCGGAAGCGCCGCTTGCGCTCGCCGTCGAGGAAACGGGCGAGGCCGCGATGGATGGCCTTGCGCTCCGGTTTCGCCCGCGCTGCGGCGGCCGCGTCCCCGAGGAGGTCGAGCGCCCGGGCCATCGCATCGAAATCGAACGCGCCCTTGACCATGCGCCTGGCATTCTCGACGGCGAGGTCGTGGACGTGCCGGTGGCGCCCCTCGGCGTAGGCGCGATGGGCCCGGGTCGCCGGCACCGTGATGATGCGCCCGTCCCGGTCGTACGGGTCGATCACGTAGATCCGGCCGATGTCGCTCGGGTCGCGGACGCACCGGTAGCGCGTGCCCGCGCCGTCCTCCCGCGCGTTCCGGTGCCCCGGGTTGGTGATGAGCGTGATCAGCTCCGGGCATTCGTACTTGACGTGGTCCCAGACGATCCCGTCGTTCTGGATCGTGCGGTCCTCCCACTCGCCGCACAGGGCGACGAACAGGTCGACTGGCGGGAGCGGGCCGCTGGGATGGCGGGCCGCCTCCTCGTTCCAGACCCGGAGCGGGATGTCGCCGATGCCGCGCAGCAGGCCCAGGCCCTTCGACCTGTGGACGTTGTGGACGTCGCAGATGAAGAACATCAGCAGCGCCTCGAACTCCGATTTCCGGATCTTGGCGCAGTCCAGGGTCTCCGGGTCGGGCTCGCGCCTCTTGACCGTGTTGGACAGCGTCGTGCCCGGGAGCAGGTGGATCAGACCCGTGTTGAGGTAGCCGAAGAATCGTTCGAGGGCGCCCTTGAGCCAGGGGCACTTCGGCTTGAACCGCGGCTTGTTCATCTTCAGCTCGCGCGCGGCGGCCTCGATGTCCTTGCCGATAAAATGCAAAGCATTGTCGACCCAGAGGTTTTCGATCCGGCCGAAGCACGGCCACGGCATCCGCACGGCCGGGAACGGCGACATGTCCTTCGGGTACATCGCGTGCCGCAGGCCGGCGACGAAGCTCGCGAAGCTCGGGGCCTCGTAGCCGAGCGACGCCCCGACGATCATCCCCGTCTTGCGACAGCGGAAAATAATCAGGTCTGGCCGGCCGAGGACGACGTCGCTGTCGTCGTCGACGAGCAGGATGTCGAGTACGCAGTGGTCGACCTCGACGTCCTGGTACGGCCGGTCCGGAAGCGGCTGCACCTCATAGGTGCGGTGCATCTTCGCGGCGTACTCGGGACCCTTGCGGTAGTAATCCCGGACGTACTTGTCGACGTCCTTGCAACGGCGCTGGAACGTGCGGATCGACGGGACCCGGATCTGGTCGAGTTCCTCCGGCGAGAGATGGCGCGAGAGGGTGCGCTTGTAGGCCCCGACCGAGGTGACGACCTTGGCGTAGGCCACCTCCGTGGTCATGTTCGGGCTGAGCCAGCGCCAGACGCCGCGCTCCAGCGCGACCTCGCCCACATGCCCGAACGGCCGGCGCCGGTTGCCCTTGTGCTGGTGCCGGTCGACGAGGCACGCCTTGCCGTGGATGTCGCCGAGCGTCATCCAGAGGTCGAACCAGTTGAGCACCGTGGTGAAGTGCGGCGCCTTCTCGCCCTTGCTCAGCGCCACCCGCACGATAACGGGGTCGAGCGCCGGCTTCGAGCGTCGGAACTCCCAGGGCGCGCGGGGCCGCGCCTCGCCCTCGACGAAGCCCCGGATGCAGGCGTTCACGTAATCGAGCTTCCGGGCCGCCTCGGCGACCTGCTCCTTCGTGAGCTTGAGGCGGTTCGGCAGCGGGCCTCTCGGCTTGCCGTACTTGAAATTGCCGGCGACGAGCCGCGCCTCGCCCCTCGCCGACAGGAAGGCGAGTTGCTCGTCGGTGAGGAACAGCACGTCCTTGTCCTCGACGCGCAGGAACTGCAGCCGCCCGTCGAGGCGGCGCTCGAACTCGTGGGTCCGCCCGTTGAGGTTGAGGATGTCCTTGGTGCGCAGGTCGAAGCGCAGCGTCGCCGCCTGCCCATGGGCGGTTTGGACGGAGGGGACGGAAAACGGCGCGTTCACGGCACCACCTCGCGGATCTCGGCCTGGAAGGAGAGCGGCCGGGCGAGGTCGAGCGCGACCTCGCCCGCCAGCGCCAGGTTCATCACGGCGGTGTAGGCGCGGCACTCGCCCGGCCGGTCGTTCAGCCGGGCGGCCCTGACCACGGCCGCGATCGTGGTCGGCAGGCCGAGCGCCACGAAGGCGTCGCGGACGCGCAGCAGGGCGACGGCGTCCGGGACGATGTAGCGGTGCCGCTCCATGATCTGGGCGTTCGAGAGCCGGGGCTCGGCCCGGATCTCGGCCTCGTCCAGGGTCAGGAAAGCGACGCCGTGGTC
The DNA here is from genome assembly GCF_022829725.1 of Methylobacterium sp. E-005. Taxonomy (GTDB): domain Bacteria; phylum Pseudomonadota; class Alphaproteobacteria; order Rhizobiales; family Beijerinckiaceae; genus Methylobacterium. The sequence goes on from NZ_JAKSYG010000081.1 coordinate 32,986, forward strand.
GATGCGGTAGGCCTCCTCGATGTGCGGCTGCCGCCGTGTCCAGCCCGGCCGCGTGGCGATGAACAGGGCCTTGGCGTCGATCACGACCACCGGGCCGGCTCGATAGCAGCACACCACGTCCGGGACGTAGACGTGCTTCTCCTGGCCGCCTCGACCGTCCGGGATGAAAAAGGTGAGTTCGTGCGGCTCGACCGCGTAGTGCGCGATGTCGGGGTTGGCCCCGAGGAGGGTCCGAAGATCACGTTCCAGAAGCGAGCGGAACGGGGCGTCGCCGAGCGCCTTGTGGTCGCCGCCGTCGCCATCGACCGCGCACAGGTAGTTGCGCTTCTTCACCTCCCGGACGACGGGGGCGCCTGGGAACAGGCCCAAATTCGCCGGCTGCGCGGAGGACTTCAGGCGCAGGGGTTCCCCGGACGGGGCGGTCGCGGCGCTCATGCGCGGTCCCCCCTGCCGATCCGCGTCTCGGGTCCCAGGGGGTTCCTGAGGTCGAGTGCGACGTCACCGGCGAGCGCGAGCTCGATGACGCAGCCGAGGGTCCGGTCGAGGCGGCGCGCGGGGAAGGGCCGCGCCCGGCGGTGGAAGCGTGCCACGGTGGTCGGCAGCCCATGCCCGGCCAGCGATTCCCGCACGCGCGCCACGTCGGGATCCTGGCACCCGGCCCGCTCGCGCAGCATGCGGGCGCGGTTCTCCCGGAGCGTCCGGGCGAACAGCGGGTGCTCGGTCAGCACGCGGAAGCCGACGCCGAGGCGGCGATAGCCCGCGCGGATGGCGGCCTTCGTCCTCGGCCAGTCCGGAGCTGCCGCGTCCCGCTCCCAGCTGTGGATGAAGGTGTAGGCGACGACGGCGCCGTCCCGGCGGCGCACCACCGCCTCCGGGCGGTGGCGTCCCTCCAGGACGGCGCCGTCGGCGGCGACCTCGCGGTAGCCGAGCACATGCCCGAACGGCACGACGAGCCGCGTGTCCGGATCGCACAGGAGCATCGTCAGCCCGGCGGTCTCCAAGGCCGCCGTGGTGACCGTCATGCCGCCGGGGAGCTTCTCGTGACGCAGCACGTCGGGGACCCAGCCGCGGGGCGGCCGGACCGGCGGGAGCGACCGGGGCGAGGAGCCCAGTCCGAGGTCCGCGGGCACCGCGAACGAGGTGCCGGGCCCGGCCTTGGTCCCCGGCCCGGACGGGACGGCGGGGAGGTCGATGCGCTTGAGGAGGCCCGGCTCGCCGAGGAGGGGCGGGACGACGGGGGTCGTGACGGCGGTCTGGATCTGCATGGCCGCGGTCTCCCTCAGCGGTGGAATTCGAGATGGGCGTCGACGACGGCGCCGGTGGCGCAATCGATGCTCACGCCGATCCAGGCACGGCGGGCGGCGCCGTCCTCGCCGACGACCAGGACGTCGAGCGGCTCGAAGCCGAGGAGCGTCTCGAACGCGTCGGCGACCGCGTCCGCGCCGGAGCAGTCGACGCACGGCCTCGTCGCGGCCCGCTTCGGGCGCGGCGTGCGGATCCTCCGCCGCGGCGGGTTCGGCGCAGGGTCGGTCCCGCGGCCGGGCGTGGGCGCACCGGGCTCATCCGGGCGGTGGCCCGAGCCGTCGGGTGCGCCGTCCCCGTGAGAGGTCCAAGAAGTCGTTGAACGGTCCATGACAAAGTTCTCCCGTCCCGCCGGAACAGGGTTCCGGTCGGCTTGTGGCGCTGGCACTGTCGGGCTAGGTTCGCGTTCGGAGATCACACGACGCGGTTGGTCGAAGGCAGTGCGCCAGACCCGACGACTGACGAACTGTCCTTCACCGCGATCGCCCCGGATCGGTCGGGGCGTCCTCATGGAGAGATCGCCCGGAACCGCGCCGGGACCCCATCCCTCGTACCGGGGGCGTGGTCGCGAACGGCCCTGGCCTCTCGTCCCGCCGGCTCGGCTCGACGGGGGATGGATCCGCGGAGGGCCTTCAGAACAGCGACAGCTGGCGGTCCTCGGCGGCCATCGTCGGATCGCGCTCAGGGCACTCGGTCGGGTCCGACTCCGCAGGATGGGGATCGTCGATGACGGGGCGGGGCGGCTGGGCCGCCCCGGGGCCGGGGTCCCCGAAATCGAACTGCAGCTGGACAGGGTCGGGGCGCGCCAAGTGCGCGCGGACCCGATAGGGGTGGGGCATTCTCATGATGGCTCTCGCGGCTGTGGAAGGATCCACGACCCGCCGAGACGGATGGGAAAAAGTCCGCTGCCCCGCTTGCGCCTACGGCCGCCGGGTGCTAACGAACAGATTCCGGCGCACTGGTCGTGACCAGTGTCGTCTGGTGGCCGAACGTGGAAAGTTTTCGAGGGAAACTTCGAGGCGAACCTTGTTTGGACGAGAATGGATGGGGATGGGGTGACCCGGCTCCCTTGATGTCCGCACCGCCTGGTAAGCGGCGCGGACTCCGTTCTTGGTGGTCTTGATGAGGCCCTCTCACCTTTCGTCGAGGCGAGGGCTTGTTTTGGCTGGTGAGGCCTAAAAGGCTCGCGTTGCTTGCAGCGCGGGCCTTTTCTCATGGTGGGTCATGCGCCAATAATCGGCGCCGCTCGCAGGCATATCAGGGGTTCTCCTTTCCCTTCCATCGGAAGATCCTCGACGCGCCGCTCATGTTCTTATCCTTCCCCGGGGATGCGCTTCGGCCCTTTTCCGGCGGCGTACCAGTGTGTCGCGATCCGGTCATGCCGGGCGAGCTTCAAGCGCTTGATGGAAACCTTCGCTTTTTCGCTACTGTCTTTCGAAAAGCCTTGCTCGGCGACGATCTTGTTGAGCTCCATCCCGGAAAGGCCTGCATCGCCCGCCGCCACCAGCGCATCGACGATGATCTGGGCGACCCGGCTCCGCAGGCGCGGAGCCTGCTTTGCCGCGACCGAGCCGGCCTTGCGGGAGGGCCGACCCTGCGGTCGTTCGGGGACCGGGCCAGTGACCTCGCCGGAGCGCTGGGCGACCAGATCCACGCGGAGCGCCGCGAGGACGGCCCGCAACTTCAGGATCTCTGACAGAACGGTCTCCAGCGCCGCGTCGGTGCGGTCGCAGGCCTCAATCCTCTCCGCGACAGGGTCGGGGAAGGTCCCCATGACGCCTCCTTGAGCATCCACCCTGCTTTCATAGAGGCCAGGGCCAAGGAGTCAAGCGCAAAGCCATGGCGTTCCCATGGCGACCGGCGGCTGTTCCCCCGGACCATGGCCCTGGCCGTGGGGTCCGGCGCGAAACCACCGCGCGCGTTGTCCATCCCGGCGACCGGGCCGCCGTGCCGAAGCGGGTGGAGCGGGCGGGGCCTGGATGGCGCCCCTACGGCCGCACCTCGATCACGGCCTCCCGCGCATCCCCGGCGGTCCGGATGGACGAGCTCCCCTTGAGCATCATTGGAGCGGGCCGCGCGGAACCGTGCCAGCGGTCGAGGAACGCCCCGAGATGGGGGCGCGCCTCCCTCTCGGCGGAGAGGTATTCGACCATTCCGGACAGGCTCGCGTCGTGCCCGTCGACGTCGGACCTTCCGCACAGCAAAGACCATCTGCAGTAGAGCGCCAAGGTATTCAACACGTCGGTCTCGCAATAATCCCTGACGCGCTCGATCCGACCCTCCGAAATCATCGCCTCGACGTTCGAGCCGTGCTCCCCGGCCTTTCCCGGCAAGCCCATGGCCACCGCCATCTCGTCGAGGCCCATCCGCGTCGCGGCACCGTAGGACGACAGCAACTCCATGACGTCGCTGTGGTAGTCCGGGGCGTAGCGGTTGGCGTAGCCGGCCCAGCGGTCGCCGCGCAGGAAGTAGGCGCCGGTCGGGATGCCGTAGAGGAATGCGCGCAGCAGAAGGACCGGCAAGTCGAAGGCGCGGCCATTCCAGGAAACCAACCTGAAATCACCCTCCGCGAAGTGGCGCCAGAAGCCGCGGAGCAACCTCTCCTCGCTCCAATCCGCCTCGCCTCCGCTGCGGCAACACTCTAGGATGTAGCGCTCGGAGCCGTCGGCGCCGACCTCGATGCGCGCCTCGGCGAAGGAGATGGCCACCACCCTGTGCCAGGCGGGTTTGGGAAAGCGGTCTTTGGGGAAGTCCTCGGGAACCAGCTCCGCATCCGGCACGGTCTCGACGTCCAGGCAGAGGATTCGCGAGGGCCGCGCCGGCGCGGCCGGCCGGCCAGCGGCCTGTGGCATGCGCCGAGCGGGGGCGGCCCCGGCGATCGCGCGCGGCGGCAGGCCGGGCGAGGGCACGCCCCGGCGAGGGTCGAGTGTCATCTCACACCTCCACGATGAATGTCGGGTCGAAGGGAGCCCGGCCGCATTCCCAGCCGGAGATCCTCGGGTTGGCGACGATCCGCGTCGGCCCCACCGTCACGTCCACCGGACCGGGCACGCTGCCGTGGATCCAGAGCGTCGGCGCGCCCCAGCCGGACATGAGCCCCTCCAGGTCTGAGGCGAGCGAGGCCCCGACCCATTCGTCGGCGAGTTCGGGCAGGACCTCGGGCGGCAGGGTGCGCGCGGACGGGGCGTGGTGGGTCACGACCACCGCGCGGTCGCCGGGGCGCGCGTCCTGGACCAGCGCGACCGGCGACGGCCGGAACCCGGTTGCCTGCGCGACGACGGACCCGAGCGCGTCCTCGATGAACGCCCGCGACCGCGCGTGCGCGCCGCCCGCGTCGTGGGGCAGGTAGGGGAGCGCGCCGGCGCGCCGGATGCGGCGGCAGTCGCCGAGGTGATGCCGGGCGTGGCCGCGGGCGAGGGTCGCCCTCCGGGATCCGTGCAGGGCCCAATCGGTCCAGAGGGTGGCCCCGAGGAGGTACAGGCCCGTCCCGCGACCGTCGTCGACGCGCAGGCCGTCGTCCGACAGGAGCGCGATCCCGGCCCGGCTCGCCAGCTCGCGGCCGCGCGCGAGGATCCCCGCGATGTCGCCGTCGCCGTCCCGGCCGCCCCAGAACTCGCGATTGCCCGGCACCATCACGACGGGCCGGGAGCCCTGCCGGCCGTCGAGGCTTTGCGCCAGCCACGCGACCGACGCCCGGAGGTCGTCGGAGACGTCGCCGGCCACCACGAGCGCGTCGAAATCCGGGAGGGGATCGGGCAGGGTTAAGGGATGGCGGTCGACGACGAGGTCCGACATCACCCAGAGGCGGTACCGGGGCGGGCGCGGCGGCGCGGCGCCCCGGGGCTCCGGCGCCGGGACGGCGTCCCGTCCGAGGGCCCGGGGATCGGCGTGACGGGTCATCGGCCGTCCCCCGGCTGCCTGGCACGACCGGGCCGCGCCTCGGCGATGAGCCGGCGCAGCGCGTCGCCGCCGAGCACGCGGCGTTCGAGCAGCGCCTCGGCGACGGCCTGCACCACGTCCTGGTATTCGGCGACGAGGCGCTCCGCGTCCCCCAGGAGCCGGGCGAGATCGGCCTCGACGGCCGCGCGCAGCGCCGGTTCGCCGGCGAGGCTGCGGGCGACCGACTCCATCGGGCCGCGATAGGCGATGCCGCCCCCGAGCCCGAACGAGCCGTGGATGCCCGCGACGAAGGCGGTGGCGCGCGCGAGATCCGAGGTCGCGTCGCCGCCGGAACCGGCGCTCGCCTCGCCGAGGAACACGGTCTCGGCCGCGCGGCCGCACAGGAGGCCGGTCACCATCCGCTCCAGGTCGTCGCGCGTGGGCAAGGGGCCGAGGCGCGTGCGCATGCTGGTGCCGCCCGCGGCGGTCTCGCGCAGGATCAGGTCCACCTGCTCGACATGCGCGATCCCCAGGACCTCGGCGCCGACCGCGTGGGCCGCCTCGTGCAGGGCGCTCCGCATTTTTTCCCCGGCCGTCCGGGTGTCGGGCGGCGCGACCGCGTCCAACAGGTCGTCCGCCTCCAACGGGCGCTTCGCCGCGCGGGCCCTGGCACGCGCCTCCTTGACCCAGCCGACGACCTGCGCCCCGGTGGCGCCGAGGCCCAGCTCGGCGACGACGGACAGGTCCAGGTCGGGCAGGTCGGCGCCGAGATGCTGCCGGACGATGGCGGCGAGCTCGGGCGCCGCGGGGGGCGAGATGCGGATGACCGGTCCCAACCGCCCCGGGCGCACCAGGGCGGCGTCCAGGTTCTCCGGGTGGTTCGTCGCGCCGATGATGCAGACGCCCGCACCCTCGCGCGCGCAGCATTCATCGATTTTCAAAAGCATGTGCGTGACCACGGGGGTCCACCACGCAGAATTTCTTCCGTCCATTGAAGATCTACTTGGAATACTATCGATTTCATCTAAGAATAGAAGAGAAGGGGCCCGAGAATAAGCCTCTTCGAACGTCAGATCTATGTGCTTTACTACGCCATCCAAGTATCCGTTCGACTGAGAAAACCACGACGAAACGGAACTGACCAGGAGCGGAAGTCGCGCGGACTTCGCCAACGACCGCACGTAAGTCGATTTACCTAATCCGGGATTTGATGCCAGGACCACGTTACGGTCGATGGCCGCGAAGGACCCGATGCGGCCTTCGCGCCAGGCTTCGAGTTCTTCGAGCAGGCGCATGCCCCAGGCGTGGGACGGGCCATAGCCCCTCAGGGACGGGAACGGCACCGCGTCGGCGACCTGGCCGTCGACCGTGGACCGCGCCTCGGCCGCGGCGGCGAGGCGCTCGACGCAGGCGCGCGCCGATCCGGCGCGGATCGCGGCGCAGAGGTCCCAGATCCCGAGGCCGGCGGCGATGGACGGCGGCATGGCGGGCGGGCGCTGCCCGGTCGCGGCGCGGATCACGCGCGCGACGACCCCGTTCGACGGCACGGCGATCCGGTAGCGCCCGTCCGCGGCGCCGACGAGCGCCGACGGCAGGTACCGGTCGCAGGCCTGCGAGACCCCGAGCACCCGCCCGCCCTCGGCCAGGCGCCGCGCCACAATGTCGTTGCCGCGGTCGGCGCGATCCTCGGTCCGCGAGGCGCCGGTGCGGGCGAAGTTGGTCGCCCCCCAGTTCCCCAGCGTCGTGCAGGCCGAGCGGACCGGCTCGACCCACTCCGCCGAGGGGACCTCGATCACGAGGGCGAAGGACGTGGCGCGGGCGATGCGGCGACGGTCGGCCGCCGGGATGGCCTCCTCCAGGGCGAAGAGGGCCAGGGTGTCGATGGACGGGGCGCGCCGCCCCCGGCGGCCGAGGACGGCCTCGCCGTCCTCGGCGTCGTCGCGGAAGTAGGTGAGATCGGCGATCATGGGCTCCCCGTCGTGCAGGTCGGCGTTCGTCTTCGGCGTTCGTCTTCGGCGCCCGGGGCTGGGCCCGGTTCAGAGCTCGATCACCATCCCGGGGTCGAAACCGGGATTCTCCCCCGGGTAGCCGTGCGGGTTGCAGACCACCCGGGTCGCGCCGAGGCGGTAGTCGAACGGCGTGTGGACATGCCCGTGCACCCAGAGGTCGGGCCGACCCGCGCGGATGAGCGCGTCGAGGTCCGAGGCGAAGGCCGGGTTGAGGCGGTGGCCGGCATAGGCCGGCGCGACCGAGCCGGCGCTGGGCGCGTGATGCGTGACCACCACGTGCGGGCCGCGCCGCCGGGGGTGCGGGTCGCGCTCCAGCAGCGCGCGCTCAAGGAAGCGGCGCGACGCGTGGTGCAGGGCCAGGGCCTCCTCGGGCCGGAACGGCCTGAAACGCGGCTGGTGGGACCAGGCGATCAGGCGATGGTCCATCAGCCCCATCCGCGCGGCGTCCATGGCGGCGGCGCGCGCGGGGAGGCCGTCGAGGGCGTAGTCCGTCCAGAGGGAGCAGCCCGAGAACGTGCAGCCGCCGAGCGTGACGGTGTCGTTCTCCAGGAGGTCGATGCCCTGGCGCGCCGCGGCCCGCCGCCCGTGGGCGAGCTCCGCATCGATGGCGCCGCCGTAGTATTCATGGTTTCCCGGCACCAGCACGACCGGCATGGCGGGGCGGATGGCGGCGGCGAGCCATGCGACCGTGTCGGCGAGGCCTTCCCCGACGTCGCCGGCCACGACGGCGACGTCCGCGTCCGGGATGGCCGCCGGCGTCCAGGGTCTCGCATGGGCGCGACGGTGAAGGTCCGAAAAGGTCCAGATACGCAATCCTTGCACCTCCTGTTCGGCGGGGCGCGGGCGAGCCGGGCTCATCCGCGTTCGGGCGGCATCGGGCGCCCGCGGGGCCGGCCGGGCCAGCGGGGCGCCCAGCGCGCGGCCCGGTCGAGCAGCGCGCCCGGCCGGGGATGCCGGCGCGCGAGAGCGGCCAGGCCGTGGGCGAGCACGAGGGCCGCGGCGGCGTCGCCGCGCGCGGCGTGGACGAGCAGGCCGCTCATGGCGAGGTCGGCCGCGGCCGTGCCGGGCGGGTGGCGGCGAAGGACGTCGACCGCCGCGGCCACCGTCGCGGCCGGGTCCCCGCGCAGGGCCTCCGGCCAGCGCGGGTGATGCAGGAGCAGCGCGGCCCCGGCGACCGACCGCTCGACCTCCGCGACGGTCGCGGGCGCGATGTCGCCCGGGTCGCATCGCCGCCAGACGCCCAGCGCCGGACAGGCCTTCGGACGGGATCCGGCGGCCCCGGCCCGCCTCGCGTTTCCGCCTCCGCTCCCCTGCATCCGCTCGCCTCCGGACTGGACATGGCTCCGCGATCCGGCGCGCGGCCGGGCGGACGGGAAGGGATGAGAGGGGTCGGGGCTCGGGGCGGTCGGGTCCGGCCTTAGGTCGGCACGCCGCGGCCCGATGCGGGCGCGCTCAGCCTGTAGTAGCGCGACGTCGTCCTCGCCCACGTCGCCATGTCGGAGGCATAAAGGTCGGACGTCGTGATCCTCCTGCCATCCGGGATGTCGGGGTGCCCGTAGACGCGACCGGTGAGGATCCGGACCTCGCGGGTCGCGGTCCGCCACTCCTCCAGGCGCGGCACGTCGGCGAGATCGGCGGCCGTGGGCTTGATCCCGTCCCGGATGCCCTGGAGCTCGTCGGCGAGATCGTGCAGCCGGTCGCCGGCCTCACGCTGGTCGGGCTGTCGTGCCGCCGCGAATTCCAAGCCGAGCGCGGCCGCGTACGCCTCCGGATCGACCGCGTCCGCATGGGGGGACCGGGCGACGATGCGCAAGGCGGCCAGCAGCGTTAGGCCGGCCGCCAGGGTCCTCGCGGACCGGTCGCCCTCGATGACGCGGGTCGCCTCCGCGCGGCTCAGCGCCGGCAGGATGGCGGGCAGCACGCGCGGTCGCCCGGCCGCGGCCTCGATCGCCAGGCGGCCCATCGCGGCGGCGAAGGCCGAGGCCGCCGCGCCGCCGCCGCCTCGGCCGCAGCCGAGCAGCCATGCCGGGGCGGCGCCGTCGTCGGCCAGGGCCCGGGCCGCGATGTACTCGTCGAGCGGGGTCGGGCCGACGACGATCACGGGCGCGTCGACGCGGGCGCGCAGCGCGGGATCCGCGAGGCACCGCCCGGGCAGGTCGAGGATCACGTGACGGCCGGCCGCGGCGGCGATCCCACCGGCGACCAGGGGATCGGCGTCGCGGGCCGTCGCGGCATCGTGCTCCGCCACCGTGACCTCGTCGAGGCGGTAACGGCGCTCGGGGAGGTGCGCTTCGCCGGGCAAGGTGATGCGAACGAGGGTCACCGCCTCGCCGAGCGCGGCGTGGGCATCGGCGAGGATGAGGGCGGCATGCGTGGCGTCCGTGCGCCCGGAGCATCCGAAGGTGGCGCTGATCACGAGAGCCTCCGTGAAAGGCACGGACGCGACCGCACGGCGAAGCGGTCGCCGGTCGGTCGCGTCAGACATGCATTGTTGAGGAAGCGAATATTAGCGCAAAACCTATGACCAATGCAACATATTTAGAGCAGTTGCAAGTAGTCTTGCGCAGAAATGGTTAATATCCACAGTAACCTGTGGATATCGTCTTGTCGCGGCGACAGCGCACCAAGGTCGAGGTGGCGTTCGGGTCGCTCACGATAGCGCCCAGCCATCCTCTTCGTCGCGGACGGCCTGGTGCAGGCGCAGGGCGAGGGCCAGGGCCCCGTCGTCGCCGTCGTGGTCGAAGTCGCCGTCGAGCAGCAGCGGGAGCGGGGGCTCGTCCCAGCCGGCCTGGATCGCGCCGGTCGCGCTCGCCGGGCTGGCGGGCGCACCCAGGCGCCCCATCGTCCGGTCGAGGGCCTTCCGGGCGGCGGAGCGTTTGCGCGCGCGGCGGCCCGGTCCGGGACCCGGCCTCGGACGGGCGGCGGGCGTTTCGTTCCGGGCATGCTTGGTGCGGACGGTCATGGCGGGCTCCATCAGGCAAGGGTGGCGCACGCGCAGCCCGCCGTCTGGCGGGGCGCGATGTGGGGCTTGGCGGTTCCGAACCTGCGCAGGCCGGACGCCCGCGGCCTGCGCCGGGCGATCGGCCGCGGGACCGTCATCCTGCGCGCGGATGGCCCGGCGACCTCGCTCGCTTCGCCGTCGAGGTCGTCGGCCAGTTCCAGCAGGGCCGTCCGGAGCGTCAGGTCGGCGGCGGTTCCCACCGCGTCGAACAGCGCGTTGAGGCAGCCCGGATCGAGGCGCGGCGCGTGCGGGTCCGCCGCGACGAGGTACAAGGCGGCGGCGAGGCCGGCGGAATGGGACCTCAGGTCGGCGCAGGGCTCGCCGGCGAGCAGCCGGGCGGCCTTGTCCCGCCGGAGGGCCTTCAGCGTCACCGGCAGCGCGCGCAGGCCGGCCGGACGGGCGCTGCCGCAACAGGCGAGCAGCCAGGGCGGGGGAAGGTCGGGCAGCGCGTCCGCCGCCATCGCGCGCAGCGCCGCGGACGCCGCCAACGGCCTCGGCCCGAACGAGACCACCGCGACGTCGACCCGGCTCCTGACGGCGCGGTCGCCGAGGTGCGCCAGCGGCAGCGCGACCATGAGGTGGCGACCATCGGCCCGTGCGGCGTCGAGGGAGCTCGGGAGCGCCTCGACGATCCGGCCGCCGCCGGCCACGAGGCTCGGCGGGGCGTCATCGTCGTCGACGCGGCGGTCGAGGGCGCTGCTTGCGAGGAGGGCCGCTTGGCTGGCCGACGTATCGTCGGCAAAGAACGCTGCGATCACGGGAAGTCTCCGTGAGTGAGTCCGTGCTTCTTGGCACGGACGAATACTACCGCAGCCCCGGTCAATTAGACCAGCAAAATCTCTAGTCACTAGAGGTTTGCTGGCCCCAAGGTTAAGGCCTGGTTGCTTCCGGAAGCCCCCGTGCAGGTGCTCCGGCGCCGTGCGCGCCGAGTTCGGTCGGAAGCCGCGTGCTTTGAGGCGGTGGATACAGGTAACGCGTCGCGCTACGCGTTACCTGCAACGGGTCCGAAACGGCGAGCGCGCGTGGGGGTTGCGGAACTCTGCGGCTTCCGGCGGCAGGGTGGCACGGGCCATCGTGGCCGGCGGCGTCCACCCGTGGCCACGGAACGTCGGGCGCGACGACCATTCCTTCATCGCTCGCGTCCATCATGCCGGCAGCGGTCGGGATGGCGGGCATGGTCACTGAGAACGACGTGAGGGTGGCGGCGTCACGGATACGCGCGCGGTCGGCCCCGCCCGGGAGCCTGAAGGAGCGGGTCTCCGTCCGCTCTGTCAGGAGGGAGCTCGGCGGCGGCTCCTTCGGCGACATCGCCCGGCCGCTCGCCAAGTGGAAGGCCGACGAGAACTATCATCCGGTCATCGAGCAGGCGGACTTGCCGGAAGCCTTCGAGCAGCGGCTCGCCGCGCTTGCGCGGGACCTGCTTGAGCAGGCGCGGGTGGAGGCCACGCGGGAGCGGCTTTCGGACTTCGCCGAGGTCGAGCGCCGCCGGCAGGCGCACGAGGAAATCCTCGCGGAGGCCGCCGCGCAGGTCGACCACCTTGAGGACCAGGTCGCGGCGCTGCGGTCCGAGTTGGCCCTTCTGCGCGCCGCCGACGTCGCGACCGGCCAGGACGGAGACGCCCCTCCGGCGATCGCCGCGCCCGCCGCGCAGCAGGCGGCCGCCGCCCGCGGCTTCGTCGACGCGCTCATGGGGAAAAAGCTCGCCCGGGAAGCGGACGCGTTCTGGGCGCAGGTGCGCGACGCGGTCGAGGCGGCGATGCGTGAGCGCGGGCCCATGCCGGCCCACGCGATCTACCGGTCGCTGCCAGCCGAGCTGCGGCGGCAGGGGGAAAGCGTGGGCCTGCCGCTGACGCCGGGATGGCTGCGATACCACCTGCTCCGGATGGCGGAGGCTGGCGAGGGGCTGGCCGAGATCGACGGCCGGTTCGGTCTGGCGGAGCCGCAGCCCGAACCGGTGCCCGGCGAGCCGGCGGCGCCGGCGCTCGCGGACGAGGTCCGGGAGATGGGCAAGCGCCGGTTCTGGCGCCGGTTCGTGCGCGAGGTCCATGTCCTGCTCTCGAAGGCGGGGCCGCTGACGGCGGACGAGATCCTGAGGCGGATGGACCCCGAATGGATCGCGGCTTCGGAGCGGTTCCAGCGGATCACGCCCGGGCGTCTCCGGTTCAAGCTGCGCGGGCGGATCGACGAGGGCAGGCCGTTCGCGGAACTCTCGGGCGAGCGGTTCGCCGCCGTGCTCGGGGAGGAGCCCTGGGACGGCGAGAGCGCGATGTCCGGGGCGGTGCGGAACGGGTGACGCGCCGCGCCGTTGCCCGCTCGCCCGGAGGCGATGACGTGACCCCTGCGGAAATCGAGGCCAAGGTCAGGGGCGCGCACGCGGAGGCGCTGGGAAACCGCCTCATGCAGAGGCGGCGGAGCTCGCGCATCGACGACTTGGTCCGCGACGCGAGGCTGTACGGCCGGGAGGCGGGGGCCGACTTCGCCCGGACGCATCTCGGTCGGCTCGTCGACGAGGCCGTCGGGGTTGCCGGATGCCGGGAAGGCGCGTTGGAACTGGCGCTGCACGGCTCGGGCCACGCAGCCCTCGAAGGGCTGGCGCAGGCGCTTCGGGACCTCACCGGCCTGGAGGTTGAGGTGGACGGGACGACCGTTCGGCTGAGCTGGGCCTGATCGGCCGGGAACCGTCCTCGGGCGCGCCGGGTCGGACCGGCCTTGCGCCCGTCAGGCCTTGCCCGGCTTGCGCACGGGTTTTTTTAGCGCCGCCCCGCGCGGACTTCGGGTGACGGCCCGTGGAGCTTCCGTCTTGACGGCGGATGCAGCCTTGGTCGGGGCAGCCAGTCTGGTCTTCGGGGCGGCGCGTTTCGTCCGCACGGGGCGGGCCGGGGCTGCGGCCATGTCCCTGCGAACCGCCGCGACGACGCGCCGGATGCCCTGGGCGACGTCGAGGTAGGCCCCGTCCGCGCTGCGCCACCGGGTCACGTCGCGCCCGTCCTCGGGCAGGAGCTTGAAGCCGGCGGCCGGGGTCGACTTCCAGTCGCAGGGGCGCACGACCACGGCGACCACGCGCATGGTGCCGCGGGCGCGGCGGCTCATGGCGCGGCGGTACTCGATCTTCCAGCAATAGTTGCTGGCCAGGTAGTCGGGGCTGAGCAGGCCGACGAAGACGTGGGCGTCGCGCAGCGCCCGGGCGATGCCGGTATCGAGCTTGTCGCCCGCGTCCAGGTCGCCGTCGAACCAGGTCCTCACGCTGTCCCGCTCCAGGGGCGCGAGGTGGATGCCGAGCCTCCTGCGGGCCTCGGCGTCGCGGTGCGAGTACGAGACGAAGATCCGGACCTCGGGCTTCTCCGCCCTGGCCCGCGGGGCCGCGGCGGGTTTCGGGCCGCGAGGCGTCCCGGGGGCCGGCTTCGCGGGCGTGACGGGCTTCTCGTTGCGGGTACGGGCGCGGGCGCGCATGGAAGCCCCCGTCAGGTTGCCGGCCAAGTTCGGGATTCATGCGCCCTGGACCGGGTTTGTTCCCTGCGGGGAAGGGGATGGCCCGGACGGCGTCGGCCCCGGTCGCGGCGTGTGAGGTACGCGACTCCGCCGGGAACGCGTAACGCATCACGGCATCCGCTACGCGTTATGGCTCCGGCCGGAAGGCGCCGCGGTCTCTTGACCCTCCAGCCGCTTGAGGACGTACGGTGACCGCCGAGAGATGCGGAAGGCACCGGCGATGGGCGACGCCGCAACCCGGGACCGTCAGGCGGAGCGGGCGATGCGCGGGTCCAGGCGCCGGGCGTACGTGGAGGGCGGTATGGCGAACGAGGTTTCGATGGGGCGGCGCGCGCTCCTCGGCTGCGCAAGCATCCTGCTGCCGTTCCTATCGGGATGTGGGGGAGGAACGCTACCGGGCATCCAGCTTGGCTCGGACGAGGGCGGCAGCACGGTCGGCTTCGACTCCCTGCCTTTCCGGATCCAACGCGTCGACGGCAGCGTCCTGACCGGCCACGCGTCGGTCCGCCTCCTGCGTGTCAGCTTCTTCACGCGCGACGCGACGGGGTACGTCGCGTGCAGCGGCAGCTTCACGTTGGATCTCAAGCATGCGCCCGTGCCGGTGAGCGTCGACTGCACCGGAGCGGGCATCCTGCATGGCACCGTGACGACGGCGCGGGCCGACCATGGGGAGGGCGCATTCACCGAGCGGTCCGGGGGCACCTCGACGTTCCGCTACGGCGCACCGCCCTAGCCGGCCACGGGTCGGTGAGGGCCACCCCTGGGACCGGAGTGGCGCCCCCAACAGACTGCCGCGTCTCAGTCATCCGCCCTCTCGGACAGCATCGCCCCCGTCCGCGGATCGACATGGAACCTCACCTCCATGCCGTTTTTGATCCCCTTGCCGTCCCACAGCCCGTCATCGGGTTTGAGCTCCGTGACCGACGTGTAGCCCGTGTCCAAAAGCTTCTGGCGGATCTCCGCGGCCGGCATCCAGTCCGCGCGGACACGACCGTCGGCAAGGGCCGTCGGCGGGAGCTGTCCGGTCTCGCGTGGCGTCATCCAGGACCAAAGCCCGAGGCCGCCGAGGGCGGCGAGGATGAGCAGCCCGCCGGCGAGCGCGGGACGTCTCGACGACCGGCGCGCCGCGGGCCGGACCCGGACCGCAGGTTCGGCCTCGCCGTCCTCCTCGGCCGGCATCGACAGTATGGCCGCGGCGGGCAGCGCGAACACGCCGACCGGCCGGGCGATGTTCTTCAACGCCTGCTTGCCCCGATCCTCGAATGGGTAGCCGAGCTTGTCCCGTACCTGATCGTGAACCGTGTGCGAGATGCAGATCCCGCCCGGCTCCGCCAAGGGTTCGAGCCGAGCCGCCACGTTGACGCCGTCGCCGTAGAGGTCGCCGTCCGGCTCGGCGACCACGTCGCCGACGTTGATGCCGATGCGCAGCCTGAACGCGTGGTCGTCGGACACGCCGGCCTCGCGCGTCAGCATCGCCCGCTGGATCGCGACGGCGCAGGACACTGCCCGGACCGGGCTGGGGAACTCGGCGATCAGGCCGTCGCCGGTCGACTTCACGACGCGGCCCCGGAACGCCTCGATGCGCGGATCGAGCAGTTCCCGGCGCAGGCCCCTGAGCCGGCGCAGCGTGCCCGCCTCGTCGGCGCCCATGAGGCGGCTATAGCCGACGACATCGGCGACCATGATGGCGGCGAGCCGGCGCTCGTCGACCTCGTCCATGCATCTCTCCCGGGCCCATCCCCTCCAGCCTGCACCGCGCCCGCCGCGGATGGAAGGTCGTGTCCCGAAGGAATCGCGCGGGCGGACGTCCGGGATCACGACAGACCGGAACTGGGTTCATCGTCGCTCCGCGCGGACTTGCCGGCCGCCGGCGGCCCCGACGCGCGCTTTGGACGGTGCCGGAATTCATGCTGCGCCGGCATCTGAACGGTCTCTTGGCGGGCCGGAAAGGGCGGTGGCGGAAAATCGTTTCCCGTGTGCGGGACGTGGCCTCGTTTTCGCGCGGCTTCCACCCCGTGCGGACTTCACGCGCGCCTGCGAAGCGCCGGATCTTGCCCGCCCGGTCGATGGGGGGCTTTCATCGAGGCCCGGATTTTGGCATCATCGTCCGGTGACCTTCTGGCTCGCCCTCCGGCGACTGTTGCCGCTTCTCGCGGTCCTCGGCTTCGCCCTGACGCCTGTCGCCGTCCCCGCGGCGACCGCGGGTATGCACGCCTTCGCAGTGCCATCGGCCCACGTCGACCACCGCGCCATGCCCGACATGGACATGGGTCATGACGCGGGTGGCATGGCCATGGACGACATGCCCTGCTGCCCGCACGAGAAGGCCGCCAAGCCCGATTGCGGCAAGGGCTGCCCGCTGATGGCGCTGTGCCTCGCCACCGCGGCCTCGCTCCTTCCCGCGTCTGTCGCCGTCCCGGTCCCGGGCGCGACCCGCACATCCCCGACCTGGCCCGGCGCCGCGGCGCTCGCCAGCGTGCGGGCGCCGCCGCTACCGGAGCCTCCCCGAGCCTGAACCGATGACGCCGGCGCCGCGTGCGCCGGCACGGTGACGCGCGCCCCGCGCGGCCCTTCACATCGTGTTCAGGAGACATCCCAGTGACCAGGAATTCCCTCGCGCGCGCCGTCGCGGCCGCGCTGCTCGGCGTCGCCCTGTCGACCCCGGCCCTGCCGGCGCTCGCCGACGTCAAGGACTACCAGTTCCAACTCGTCCAGGAGGAGGCGAAGGTCGGCGACGCGGTCCTCGCGGTCCGGCTCCTCGACAGGCGCACCGGCAAGCCGGTGCCCGACGCGGTGATCTTCGCCAAGCGCCTCGACATGGCCCCCGACGCCATGGAGGAGATGGCCACCAAGGTCGAGCAGGTCCCCTCGACCGAACCCGGCATCTACCGCTTCAAGGCCCATCTCGGGATGCAGGGCCGCTGGCGCCTGTCGCTGGCCGCGAAGGTCCAGGGCGAGACCGGGACGGTCGAGGACAAGCTGATCGTCCAGGCCACCAAATGAGCCGGTCGGCATGGTTCGCCGGGTCCCTCGCCGCGCTCGCGGCCTGGGGCACCGGGCTCTGGGTCGGGCGCGACGGCCCGTCCGTGTCCGACCTCGCGGCGCGGGCGGCATCGAGACTGCCGGTCGCGTTCGTCGACCGGGCGCGGGACGGGTTCGCGCGCTGGATGCCGTCCGCGGCGGGGCCGCCTGCGGCCCGTCTCGCCGCCGCGTCCGGCCCGGTCGTCTATTACCGGGACCCGGACGGGAAGCCGGCCTATTCGCTCGCGCCGATGGCGACAGGGGACGGGCGGGAGTTCCGGGCGGTCCACGCCAGCGAGGACGTGCGGTTCGACGGCGAGGATGCCGAGGCCGGAGCCATGCCCGCCGAGGTGACCGGTAAAGACATGACCGGCCACGACATGGGCCAGGGTGGGATGGCGGCCGGCGCGGCCGGTCCCGGCAATCGCCGCGTCCTGTATTACCGCAACCCGATGGGGCTGCCGGACACCTCGCCGGTTCCGAAGAAGGACTCGATGGGGATGAACTACATCCCCGTCTACGCGGGCGAGGACGAGGGCGGCGGCGTGAAGATTTCGCCGGGCAAGGTCCAGCGCACCGGCGTGCGGACCGAGGTCGCCGAGCGCCGCGTCCTGTCGTTGCCGGTTCGGGCGCCAGGCAGCGTCGAGGAGGACGAGCGCCGCATCTCCGTCATCGCCATGCGCACCGACGCCTACATCGAGAAGGTCGAGCCGGTCACCACCGGCGACCACGTCCACAAAGGCCAGCCGCTGCTGCGCCTGTTCGCGCCCGAGATCAACGCGGTCGCGGCCCAGTACCTGACCTCCATCGGCTACGAGGGCGGCCGGCGGCGCCTGGAGAACCTCGCCATCCCGCCGGAGGTGATCGACGAGATCGAGCGCACCCATAAGGTGCCGCCCTCCATCGTCTGGTCCTCGCCGCGGGACGGCGTCGTGGTCGAGCGCAACGTCTCGGACGGGATGAAGGCCAAGTCCGGCGACGTCCTGTTCCGCATCGTCGACCACACCCGCGTCTGGGTGCTCGCCGACGTGCCGGAGCGCGACCTCGCCGCGGTGGCGGAGGGGCAGAAGGCCACGGTGCGGGTCCGGGCCTTCCCCGAGCGGACCTTCTCCGGGACCGTGACGCGGATCTACCCGCACCTGATGGCGGAAACCCGGACCGCCCGGCTGCGCATCGAGTTGCCGAACCCCGACGGAGCGCTGCGCCCGTCGATGTACGCCGACGTCGAGATCGCGACCGGCGACGCCAAGCCGGTGGTGGCGGTGCCCGACGACGCCGTCATCGACACCGGCGAGCGCCAGGTCGTGCTCCTCGACCACGGCGAAGGGCGCTTCGAGCCGAAGCCGGTGAAGATCGGCCTGCGCGGCCGGGGCTACACGGAAATCCGCGAGGGCGTCTCGGCCGGTGACCGGGTGGTCACGGCGGCGAACTTCCTGATCGACGCCGAGAGCAACCTGAAGGCCGCGCTGCAGTCCCTGACCGCGCCGAAGGACGATCGGCAGGCGGCGGGCACGGGGGCGACGCCATGATCGCCCGCCTCATCGGCTGGTCGGCCCGCAACCTCGTCCTGGTGCTGATCGGGACCGTGTTCGCGGTCGCGACCGGCGTCTTGGCGCTGCGGACCCTGCCGCTGGACGCCATCCCCGACCTCTCGGACGTGCAGGCCATCGTCTACACCGAGTATCCGGGGCAGGCGCCTCAGGTCGTGGAGGACCAGGTCACCTACCCGCTGACCACCGCCATGCTGACGGTGCCGAAGGCGAAGGTGGTCCGCGGCTTCTCGTTCTTCGGGGTCTCCTTCGTCTACGTGATCTTCGAGGACGGCACCGACCCGTACTGGGGCCGCTCGCGTGTGCTGGAGTACCTCAACGGGGCGGCGAGCCGGCTTCCCGCGGGGGTGACGCCGACGCTGGGGCCCGACGCGACGGGGGTGGGCTGGGTCTACCAGTACGTGGTGGTCGCCAAGGAGCGGACGCTCGCGGAGCTTCGCTCGATCCAGGACTGGGTCGTCCGCTTCGGGGCCTCGCGCGCCGAGGGGGTCGCCGAGATCGCGGGCGTCGGCGGGTTCGTGAAGCAGTACAACGTGGTGGTCGACCCAAACCGGCTGCGCGCGCAGGGCATTAGCCTCAACAAGCTCCGGGACGCCATCCGAGCGAGCAACGCCGACGTGGGCGGCCGCACGGTCGAGCTGTCCGAGTTCGAGTTCATGGTGCGCGGCCGCGGCTACATCCGCAGCGTCGCCGACATCGAGAACATCGTGCTGAAGACCTCGGGCGGCACGCCGCTGCGGGTCCGGGACGTAGCCCGGGTCGAACTCGGGCCGGACGAGCGCCGCGGCATCACCGAGATGAACGGCGAGGGCGAGGTCGCCGGCGGCATCGTCCTGCAGCGTTTCGGCGCCAACGCCCTCAACGTGATCGAGGGGGTGAAGGCGAAGCTCGCCGAGGTGGCGAAAAGCCTGCCGGCCGGCACCGAGATCCTGCCGGTCTACGACCGCTCGCAACTCATCGACGCGGCCATCGACACCCTGCGGCACACGTTGGTCGAGGAGAGCATCGTGGTCTCGCTCGTCTGCGTGGTGTTCCTCCTGCACGTGCGCAGCGCCCTGGTCGCCATCCTGATGCTGCCGGTCGGCATCCTGATGGCCTTCGCCGGCATGAGGGCGCTCGGAATCGGAGCCAACGTCATGTCGCTCGGCGGCATCGCCATCGCGGTCGGCGCCATGATCGACGCCGCCATCGTCATGATCGAGAACGCCCACAAGCACTTGGAGCGGGCGCCCCCGGGAAAGCCGCGTGTCGAGGTCCTGGTCGAGGCGGCGGCGGAGGTGGGTCCCTCCCTGTTCTTCTCGCTCTTGGTCATCACGGTCTCCTTCCTGCCGATCTTCACCCTGGAGAGCCAGGAGGGGCGGCTGTTCGGGCCGCTCGCCTTCACCAAGACCTTCGC
Organism: Methylobacterium sp. E-005; assembly: GCF_022829725.1. GTDB lineage: Bacteria > Pseudomonadota > Alphaproteobacteria > Rhizobiales > Beijerinckiaceae > Methylobacterium. Next base: position 52,633 of record NZ_JAKSYG010000081.1, read on the forward strand.
CATGGCGGCCGCGGCGCTCCTCTCGGTCACCCTGGTGCCGGCCCTGATGGCGCTGTTCGTGCGCGGGCGCATCGTGCCCGAGCACCGCAACCCGCTGAACCGGCTCCTCATCTGGCTGTACCGGCCGCTCATCGCCGGCGTGCTGCGGGCCCGGGTGCTCACCATCCTCCTCGCCCTGGGCGTGCTGGCGGCGACCGCATGGCCGGCCCGGCAGCTCGGGTCGGAGTTCATGCCCGACCTCGACGAGGGCAGCCTGCTCTACATGCCGACGACCCTGCCCGGGATCTCGGTGACGAAGGCCGGCGAGCTCCTGGCGACCCAGGATCGGATCATCAAGAGCTTCCCCGAAGTGGCCTCGGTCTACGGCAAGGCGGGTCGCGCCAACACGGCCACCGACCCGGCGCCGATGGAGATGTTCGAGACGGTCATTACGCTGAAGCCGAAGGCGGAGTGGCGCTCCGGCGTAACCCTCTCCAGCCTCAAGGCGGAAATGGACGCGGCGCTCCAGTTCCCGGGCGTGTCGAATGCCTGGACGCAGCCGATCCGCGCCCGGATCGACATGCTCTCGACCGGCATCCGCACGCCGGTCGGGGTGAAGGTGCTCGGGACCGACTTGAAGGCCATGGAGGGGGTCGCCCGTCAAGTCGAGGGGGTGATCCGAGCCGTGCCAGGAACGTCGAGCGCCTATGCCGAGCGGGTCATCGGCGGCTACTTCCTCGACATCACCCCAGATCGCGAGGCGCTCGGACGCTACGGCCTGATGGTCGGAGACGTACAGGACGTCGTCGCCTCGGCGCTCGGCGGCCAGTCCGTGACGAACACGGTCGAGGGCCGCGAGCGCTACACCGTGAACGTGCGCTACCCCCGCGCCTTCCGCTCGGATCCCAGGGCCATCGCCGACGAGGTGCAGGTACCGCTGCTGGCCGGGGGCACGGTCCCCCTGCGCGAGGTCGCCAAGGTCGAGCTGACGCGGGGCCCGACCTCGATCCGCACCGAGAACGGCCAGCTCGCGGTCTACATATTCGTGGACATCGCCGGCCGCGATCTCGGCGGCTACGTGGCCGAGGCACGCAAGGCAGCCACCGACGAGGTCAAGTTGCCCCAGGGCACGACCCTGCAGTGGAGCGGGCAGTACGAGTACCTAGAGCGGGCGGAGGCGCGCCTCGCGGTCGTGGTGCCGCTGACGCTGCTGATCGTGTTCCTGCTGCTCTACCTGAACTTCCGGCGCCTGACCGAGACGCTCATCGTGATGCTGTCGCTGCCCTTCGCCCTGGTCGGCGGGGTCTGGCTGCTCTGGTGGATGGGCTTCAACCTGTCGGTCGCGGTGGTGGTCGGCTTCATCGCCCTGGCCGGCGTCGCTGCCGAGACCGGGGTGATCATGCTGGTCTACCTCGACCACGCCCTCGACGAGGTCCGCGCCCAGTGCGGGCGCGAGGGACGCCCTCTCGCGCGCCCGGACCTGCGTCGGGCCATCATGGTCGGCGCGGTCGAGCGGGTGCGGCCCAAGATGATGACGGTCGTCGCCATCATGGCGGGCCTGATGCCCATCCTCTGGAGCACCGGCTCGGGCTCCGAGGTCATGCAGCGCATCGCGGTGCCGATGATCGGCGGCATGGTCTCCTCGACCGTCCTGACGCTGGTCGTGATCCCGGCAGTCTACGCCTTGGTGAAGGGGCGTGGGCTGCCCCCGGCCGGCGCGGTCCGCGAGGGGACGAACGCTGAGGCGATGCGGCTGCCTCAGGCGGCCGAGTAAGAGGGAACGGGAGATGACGATGAGGAACGATGCGATTCCATCCCGACGTGCCGTGCTCGTGGGCTTGGCGGCGGGGCTGGCGCTCGGACGGGGCGCCTTGGCGGAGGGGCTGCCGACGGTCGCGGTGAACAAGGACCCGAGCTGCGGCTGCTGCGAGAGGTGGGTCACCCACCTGCGTAAGGCCGGCTTCGCCGTCACGGTGACCGAGGGCCCGGTGAACCCGCTCAAGATCCGTCTGGGCGTGCCTCGCGAGCTTTTCTCCTGCCACACCGCCCAGGTCGGCGGCTACGTGATCGAGGGGCACGTCCCGGCCGGGGTGATCAAGCGGCTCCTCGCAGAGAGGCCCGAGGGAACGGGTCTGGCCGTGCCGGGCATGCCGGTCGGTTCGCCCGGCATGGAGGTCGAGGACATGCAGCCCGAGACCTACGACGTCGTCCTGTTCGGGAAGGACGGACGGTCGACGTTCGCGCGGTACCGGGGCGGGGAACCGGCCTGAGGCCGCGGCGGGTTCAGCGCTCGGGCATCGCCGCCGCCGGCGCGGCCGCTTTCGCCCCCGACTTGGGCGCGGGCTTCGGACGCTGGTCCCACATCACGTAGCCGGCCGGCGGGTCGTACTCGTGCGGGCGCATGACGGAGGCCTGCCCCTCCGCGGTGACGAGCCCCGGAAACAGCGCCCTCTCGATATGCTCTCGGTTGAGCGCGATCTTGTGCGGGGTGTGCGACAGGATGTGCTGCGAGTGGGTCCGGCCGGGGGGGCTGACGCTGACGAGCTTCTTGCCGGGAAAGCGCTTGGCGAACAGCTTGGCTGTCGCCGCTTGGTCCGTATCGGCGGTCAGGAGATATGCAGTATCCATGACGTCCTGTACGGCATCGTCGTAGACGCTGAGCGCGAGATTGATGTCCGTGGCCTTCTCGGTCGGCTTCTGCCAAATGGAGCCGCAGTCCCGGCACTTGGCGTCTTCATGGCTGAAGTGGCCGAGGACGGTCTCGACGCCGACCAGCTTGAGCGCCCGGACCAGGCGTTCGTGGCGTATTTTCTTGCTGTGGTCGCCCGGGTAATAGGCCGTGCAGAACACGACGCGGACGAGCTCCTCCGACTGCCGCGGGATGATCGACTCCCCCAGCTTCCAGAAGTTGCACCACTTCAGGAAGGGCTCTCCTAAGTCGTTGACGGAATGATATAAATTGAAACCGTCGATGTAGAGTGCGGCCCGGATCCTCGATTTTTCCGCTTGACTATCCAGCCCCATGCACTCATATCCGATCCGTCAACGCTGAACGGTGCGCCGTCAGCAACCCATGGGCTCCGGCCCGTGTGAAGCCCACAGGTTCCAACCTGTGGGCTTCTTGGTTTCCGAGGCCGTTCTAGTCTGAGTTCGCCTCGCGCGGTACTGTCTTTTTATCTCCCGGGGGCTGGCAGCGCCGGCCCTTCCGGCCTTGACCGCCGACATGGTATCCCCAGGCCTCGGAACGTCGCGGGGGCAAGCCCGCGATGCCCGTCGGCCGGAACGGGGCGGTTCGCGTGGAACGCCATGCTTGGGGCCAGAGGAATGCGGGCCGTCGCCGTCGCGTCAGGCCGCACGTCCGGGCCGCCGCACGCCGAACCTTCGTCGCAATTGTGGTCGCCATCCTCGCCGTCGCGTGCTGCGGGTTCATGGCCAAGGGGCTCTTCGAGAGCCGGGTGCTGGTGACGCCCTACGTCGCTCGCTGACCCCGGGCCCAAATCGCTCACGCGGGTTCACCCAACGGCGACAGGGCCTCGATGATGCGGCAGTCGGCGACCGACCCGCAGCCGCACTGGCCGATGACCTCGCGGAGTTCCGAGGCGAGCCGGGTCAGGTCGGCCAGCTTTCGCTCCACGTCGGCGAGATGGGCGCGGGCGATGGTGTCGACCTCGCCGCAGGAGCGATCCCGGTCGTCCGCCAAGGCGAGCAGGTCCCGGATCTGCTCCACGGTGAAGCCCAGGGCTCGACCGCGGCGGATGAAGCTCAGCCGGCGCAGGTGCTCGGGCCCGTAGAGCCGGTAGTTCCCGCTCGACCGCGCCGGCGGAGGCAGCAACCCGACCTTCTCGTACCACCGGACCGTCTCGACACGGGTCTGCGTGGCCTCCGCGAGGCTGCCGATCGTCATGGAAGAGGCGGTCCGCACGGCCTTGACCCTGTAGCGACTACAGGGTGCATGTAGGCTGCCTTCCCAGTCCGGACCAGGATCCGGGCGAACGGAGCGCACCATGAACCAGGCCGCCGGCGCGGACCGCACCCCCTTCCCCACGAACGGTCCGCAGGCCCTGCGCTACAGGGTCAAGGGCATGGACTGCCCGACCTGCGCCGGGAAGATCGAGACCGCCGTCTCCCGGCTGCCGGGCGTCGCGGACGTGCGCGTGAACTACGGCAGCCAGGTCCTCGACCTCGCGCTCGACGAGGCCGCGACGCCGAGGGCCGATTTGGAGGGACGCATCGAGCGCCTGGGCTACGGCGTCGCGCCGCTTCCCACGGCCGCGGACCTGGCTATGGCGCAAGCCTCGGGCGGCACCCCGTCCGCCGAGACCGCGGCGGAGCCCGAGCCGCCGCTCTGGCGGAGCCGCAAGGCGCGGCTGGGCATCCTGATCGGCGCCCTGTTCGCCGCCGGCTTCCTGGTCGAGCGGGTCGCGCCGGGCGTGGCGGGCGAGTACGCCTACTGGCCGGGCGCGCTCGTCGGGCTCGCCTATTACGGTCGCCGCGCGGCCATGGCGGCGTTCGCCGGAACGCCCTTCTCCATCGAGATGCTGATGTCGGTCGCGACCGCGGGGGCGCTCGCCATCCACGCCGCCGAGGAGGCCGCCATCGTCGTGCTGCTCTTCACGGTCGGCGAGATGCTGGAGGTCGTGGCGGCGGGCCGGGCGCGGGCGGGGATCAAGGCGCTCGCGGCCCTTGTGCCGAAGACCGCCCGCCTTGTCGACGAGGCCGATGGCACCATCCGTGAGGTGGCCGCCGCATCGCTGGCCATCGGGCAGGTCGTGGTCGTGAGACCGGGCGACCGCGTGCCCGCCGACGGGGTGATCACCGACGGCGCGTCGAGCCTCGACGAGTCCCCCATCACCGGCGAGTCGGTCCCGAAGCCCAAGGAGGTCGGCGACCCGGTCTACGCCGGCAGCGTCAACGCCGACGGCGCGCTCCAGGTCCGGGTCACCAAGACGGCGGCCGACAACACGGTCGCCCGCATCCTGCACCTCGTCGAGGAGGCGCAGGCATCGAAGTCGCCCACGGCGCGCTTCATCGACCGGTTCAGCGCGGTCTACACGCCCGTCGCGTTCGCATTCGCGGCCGCGGTCGCCGTCGTGCCGCCGCTGCTCGGCGCCGACTGGGGCACCTGGATCTACCGGGGCCTGGCGCTCCTCCTCATCGCCTGCCCCTGCGCGCTGGTGCTCTCGACCCCGGCGGCCATCGCCTCGGGACTGGCCGCCGGTGCGCGGCGCGGGCTGCTCGTGAAAGGCGGGGCCGCGCTGGAGGTCATCGGGCGGGTGCGCACGGTCGCGTTCGACAAGACCGGGACGCTGACCGCCGGACGGCCGCGGGTCTCGGACATCCTGGCCTTCGCACCGGACGCGTCGGAGCGCTCGCTCCTCGGGTTGGCCGCCGCGGTCGAGAGCGGAAGCAGCCACCCCATCGCCCGGGCCATCCTCGACCGGGCGAGCGCGGACGGGGTGCCGCTGCGGCCGACGCGGGACGCCCGCGCCATCCCCGGCAAGGCGGTTCAGGCCACGGTCATGGGGCAGACGGTGCTTGTCGCCTCCCCGCGCCACGCCGCCGAGCGCGCGCGGCTCGGTCCCGAGGCCGAGCGCGCGGTCGCGGACCTCGAAGCCGGCGGCAAGACGGTGGTCATCGTCGTCCGTGGCGCCGAGGCCCTGGGTGCCATCGCGGTCCGGGACGAGCCCCGCGCCGACGCGGCAGCCGGCATCGCGGCCCTGCGGAAGCTCGGCGTGCGCAGCGTGATGCTGACCGGCGACAACCGGCGCACGGGCGAGGCGGTCGCGTCCGAGCTCGGGCTCGACGTGAAGGCCGAGCTCCTGCCCCAGGACAAGCTCGCCGAGATCGCGGCCCTGAAGGAGATGGGGCCGGTCGCCATGGTCGGCGACGGCATCAACGACGCGCCGGCGCTCGCCGCCGCCAGCGTCGGCGTCGCGATGGGCGGCGGCACCGACGCGGCCCTGGAGACGGCCGATGCGGCGGTGCTGAACGACCGGGTGGGCGACGTGGCCGCGCTGGTCTCCCTCTCTCGGGCGACCCTGGGCAACATCCGTCAGAACGTCGCCATCGCCCTCGGTCTCAAGGCCGTGTTCCTGGTGACGACCATCGCAGGCATCACCGGCCTCTGGCCGGCCATCCTGGCCGACACCGGCGCGACCGTCCTGGTGACGGCCAACGCGCTCCGTCTCCTGAGGGCGTGATGATGGTCCAGTCGGGGTGGGCCGGCCGGGTCGGGACCGTGGCCGGGGTGGCGGTGGCCGCCGCGGCCATCGACCTCGGCGCGAAGGCGGCGGCCGAGGCGTGGCTGGACGAAGGCGCCGTCAGGGGCGCGCTGCCCTTCGTCGACCTGAGCCTGTCGTTCAACCACGGCATCAGCTTCAGCCTGCTCCCGGCGCACGACCCGTCCTCCCTGGCGCTGCTCCTCGCCATCCAGGGCACGCTCACCTGCCTCGTGGCCGGCTGGGCCCTGGCCGCGGGCGGCGGGCTCGAACGCCTCGGGCTCGCCGCGATGGCGGGCGGGGCCGCCGGCAACTTCGTCGACCGGCTCATGGACGGCGTCGTCACGGACTACCTCGACCTGCACACCGGCGGCATCCGCTGGTTCACCTTCAACCTGGCGGACGTCTGGATCTCCGCCGGGGCGGTCCTGCTGTTCCTCGGCGGATTCCTCGCGTCCGATCGGCGGCGCGCCGCTGCCGAGGGGGAGATTTCGTGAGGGGCTCGATCCGGCGGTCGCCGTCCTGCGGACCGGGTGCGTGCTCTGCTCACGCCAGCCGTTCGGCGCGGCCGCACCGTTCCCGTCGGAGAGCCGAACGGAGTACCCTCCGACCGGCCGATCACGCACCTCGGGCGGGCGCCGCCAGCGTGATGGGGGCGGGATTGGCCGGGGCCGCCGGACACATCGGATAGGGCGCCCGGCGAGGTTCGGTCACCCCGCCGCGGCCGTGGGCCCGCCCGGCGGCGGCGCCCGCCCGCGCCCGGCTGCCACGGCCCGTGAGTGTGACGAGGAGGGACGGAGTGGGACGCTTCCTGATGCTGGTCGCCCTCGCGGTCGCGGCGGCGACGCCGGCCCTGACCTTGCGGCTGACCGGCCTGCAGGTCGGGCCCATCGGCGAGACGGCGGCCTTCGGGGCCGCCATTCTCGCGGCGGGCTTCCTGCTGTCCTGGGGGGCGGAAGCCGCCGAGCGGCACGTCTCGCAGGGGCTGATCATCGCCGTCGTCGCCCTCGTGACCGTGCTGCCGGAATATGCGGTCGACCTCTACTACGCCTACCAGGCCGGCAAGGCGGGGCCGGGCTCGCAGTACGTGCACTACGCCGCCGCCAACATGACGGGGGCCAACCGGCTGCTCGTCGGCTTGGCCTGGCCGCTCCTGGTCGCCATCCATTGGGCGCGGGGCGGCGGCCGCGCGGTGGAGTTGACCCGAGCCAACGCGGTCGAGGTCGCCTTCCTGCTCCTGGCAAGCCTGTACGCCTTCGTCATCGTGCTCAAGGACGGCATCGGGCCGCTCGATTTCGTGGTCCTGGCGGCGTTCTTCGGCGCCTACGTCTGGCGCACCCGCAGCGCGCCCGAGGACGAAGATGAGGATGAGGAGCCCGGCCCTGCCGCCGCCCTGAACGCGTTGCCCGTGGCTATGCGGTGGGCCGCGACGGCGGCTCTGACGTTGGTCGCCTGCGGGGTCATCCTGGTCTCGGCCGAGCCGTTCGCCGAGGCGCTGGTCGGCGCCGGCCGGGTCCTCGGGCTTGACGAGTTCCTCCTCATCCAGTGGCTCGCGCCGCTGGCGAGCGAAGCCCCGGCCATGACCGTCGCGGTCCTGTTCGTGCTGGCGGGCCGGGCCGCCAACGGGCTCGGCACCCTCGTCAGCGACAAGATCAGCCAGTGGACGCTGCTGGTCGGCATGCTGCCGCTCGCGATGAGCGTCGGCGCCGGCTCGCTGGCGAACCTGCCGCTCGACGCCCGCCAGGCGGAGGAGTTCCTCCTGACCGCCGCGCAATCGCTGTTCGCGTTAGGCCTGCTGCTGCGGCTACGTCTCGGCCTCGTCTCGGCATTCGCCCTGGCGAGCCTCTTCGGCCTGCAGGTGGGGCTGGCCTTCGCCTACCGGGACGACGCGGCGCGCACGGTGGCGACCCTGTCCGCGCTCGCCTGGGTCTATCTCGGGCTCGCCGCGATCCTGTTCCTCGTGAACCGCCGCCACCTCGTCGACCTCCTGCGCGTCGCCTTCCTGCCGCCCGCGGCGGGCGCGCCGGGCCGGCCGGAGCGGCCGGATTGAACGCTTGGCCGCTCGGGCCTATCGGGGCGCAGGGCCCGGCGGAGCGGGGCGGAGCGCCGTCGTGACCTCCTCGAACCGGGCGTTCGCGTCGGACCAGCTCTGGACGAAATCGAACACCTCGCGCATCGCCGGCGCGATCTCCCTGTAGGCCGCCAGCGCGGCGACGAGCGCGCCAAGCGAGAGGCGCTCCTGCACGACCAGGTAGCCGCCGATCGCGAAGAAGAAGAACGGCGTCAGGTTGGAGGTGTAGTTGTACAGGCCTTTGAGGCGGCCCTTGAGGTCGTTGATCTCGACGCGCACGCGCTCAAGGTCCTCGGCCAGGCGCATCTGCCGCGACCGGGCCGGCGTCCGTGCGGGCCGGTCGCGTGGCGGCGTGGCCTCCCGACCGGCCGGCGCCGCGGTCAGGAGACCTCCCAAGGCCCGCGTCGCGTGGACCCGCTCGCGCACCTTCGCGTTCAGGCGCCGCTGCAGGGGCGGCAGCAGCGTGAGCTGGACCGGCAGCATCATCAGCGCCGCCAACGCGAGGGCGGCGTTCTGGAGGAGCAGGAAGACGATGCTGGTCGCGAGCGTTCCGCCCTGCATCAGCGGCACGACGACGAGGCTCCCGCCGAAATAGCCGATCGGCTCGACTTCCTGCATGGCCACGGCCGCGAGCGCGGCCCGTCGGTCGGGGGAGGGCTCGCCGCGCGCGCGGCGGAGGATGGCGAGGCGCAGGCGGCGCACGAGACGCTCGTTGACGCGCCCGCGCGACCGGTTGACCGCATACTTGGCGAGCCCGCCGAGCGTGAGCACGGCCAGGTAGCTCCCGCACAGGGCGAACAGGAGCTCCACCTGGCTCAGGGTGAAGCCGAGGACCACCATCTCCGGATGCCCATCCCCATCTGCGTCGGTGATGGCGCGATTGATTATGTGCTTGGGGATTTCGAGGAGGAGCCACGCCGCGGGCAACGTCAGCAGCGAGAGCAGCACGAGACGCAGCTGGAAGCGCAGCGTCGCACGGACGACGAAACGCTCCAGGCACCAGCCATAGTTGCCCTCGCGGGCGCTGCCGGGCCTCGGCGGCACCGATCCGGCGCGGGGCTCGCGCGACGGGACGGCGACCGGGTGGACCCGTCGACGTCCTCCCGGCCCCATCCATCGCAGGCCGAGCCGGACCAGCAGCCATCCTGTCCAGGCCGGCGCGACCACGAAGGCGAGCAGGGCCAAGAGGTCGACCCACCAGTGGCTGTGGGGGTAATCGACCCCCGTCATCCGGTGGGCCAAGGCATGAATCAGGGAGGGCGTGACCAAGAAGGGCTCCGACATGGTGTCCGGCCCTCTCTCGTGAGAGCCTCGGGGCTTCCCGCGCCGTTCCGCAGCGGCGGGCTTGAGAGTGGGGGTGGCGCAGGGTGGCCGGGCCGCGGGCGATCCCGGGGGAAAGCTGTCCCGGGCGGCGTCTCGCGGACGGGGCGTCAGCGGCCGTCGGGCGTGCGCAGGCCCGCCCAGAGGTCCTCGACCTGGTCGTAGTGGGCCTTGGCGCCGTAGGGAGCCACGGGCAGCTCCGCGAAGCGCGCGGTGAGGCGGCCGAGTGCCTGGACCAAGCCGTAGGAGAACACGACGCGGTCGCGCTGCGCCACGACAAGGCCCACCCGGGCGTTGAGCAGTTCCTGTTGGGCGTTCAGGACGTCGAGGGTGGTGCGCTGGCCGGCCCGCGCCTCGTCCCGCACGCCGGCCAGCGCCACCTCGTTGGCCTGGACTTGGGCTTGTGAGGCGGCGACCTGCGCCTTCGAGGCCTCAAGCTGTGCCCAGGCTGCGACGATGCCGGCGCGGACGGCGTCGCGCACCTGCTCCGCCTCGATGCGCAGCTGCCCGGCCTGCTCCTTGGCCTGCCGGACCTGCGCGTAGACCTGCCCGCCCTCGTAGACGGGAACCGTCACCTGCCCGGCGATCCCGGCCGCAAGGACATCGTCGCCCGGCTCCTCCTCGTCGCGGCGCCTCTGTACGACGCCCGAGGCGCCGGCCCGAGGGTAGAGCCTCCCCTCGAAAACCTTCGCCTGCGCCTCGGCGGCATCGACCGCGTGGAGCGCGGAGAGGATCCGTGGATGTTCGGCCAGCCCTATGCCGAGCGCGAGTTCGAGACGTGGCGGGACCAGGCGGTCGAGCGGGCGCCCGGGGGCGAGCCGGCGCGGGTCCACGCCGATGACCTGACGGAAGACGCCGGTGCGGGCGCGGAGCTGCGCCTCCGCCGCGCTCAGCTGCGAGCGGGCTCCGGCCAGGCGGGCGTCGGCCTGCGCGGCATCCGTCCGGGTCAACTCGCCGAGCCGGAAGCGCAGGGTCGTCTGGCGGCGCTGCTCCTCCAGGACCGCGATGTTGTTGCGGTTGAGCTCCACGGTCGCGGTGTCGCGCAGGACGTCCATGTAGGCCTGCGCGGCATTGAACAGGATCGTGTTCTCGGCGGAGCGCAAGGCCTCGCGCCTGCCGAGCACGTTCGATTCCGCGCGATGGGTGTCGTTGTCCGTCTGGAAGCCGTTGAACAGGGTCTGTTCGACGGTCAGCCCCGCACCGCGCGGGAACGAGGTTCGCGCCAGGCGCTCGCCGCCTGCGGCCCCCTGCACGTTCCGTACGCCGACGTCCGCGTCCGCGGCGACGGTCGGACGGTAGCCGGCCCGCGCCATCGCGACCTCCTCGTCCGTCGCCCGCAAGCCCGCCCGCGTCGCGTTCAGTTCCGGGTTCGCGCGGTAGGCACGCCCCAGCGAGCCCTCCAGCGTCTCGGCCCGCGGGCTGCCGACCGCGCTCGCCGCGAGGGCCGCGAGGGCCGCGAGGGCCAACGCGAGGGTGCGGCGGCCGAGCCGACATGGGACGAGCCTCGCTCGGGGCGGCCAGACCGCTTTCGAGGTGTCCAACGGCAGTGGGCTCCCTCGCACCGAGGGGTCCGGGACGTCCGACGGACGTCTTCGCGCTAGCCGGAGGCCGTCGGCGCCGAGGCCGACGGTCGGCCGTGCGGGGGTGGCCAAGGGGGGACTGGGTACGCGCATCGCTCCACCCGATCTCGTAGGCGGTTCCGACCTGCGGCTGCGTCACGGCGACGGGCCGCGCGCTCACGCGAGGCGAGCGCACTCACATCCAGGTCAAGGACGGGGCTCTTCGACCCGGGGCGCCGCCGCGGCTCGCGGCAGCGGAGCGGTCAGGCGCGTGGCGGGTCGTGGGGCGGGGCGGCCTTCCGGGACCGGAAGCCATCGCCGGACAACAGGAACTCCACGGCCCGCGCGACACGCACGGGCAACGCGAGTGCGCCGTCGGGCCGAATGGCCCCATGACAGGAGCAGTGACCGTTGCACCGAGGCGATCCGGGGCGCCCTCGGTCCGCGTAGTCGTCCGCGGGCGACATGGTCGCATCCGGTTCGAACAGGGACGACGTGCCGGGCCCATTCGCGTGTTCGGGTCCGACCCGGGGCGATGTCGGGGCCGGGTCCACGAGAGCGATGATCAGGGCAAAGGCGAGCAGGCAGGCCAATGCACGGCGCCAAACGCCGTCGGTGCGCCGGTCCCGAGGCCGCCGAAGCCCGATCAGGGACGCGACCATGGAGCGAGGCGTTCCGGCCGCCGTTGGGCTGGCCAGGGCGGCCGGTGCCGACCGCCCGCCCGGTGCAGGCGTCCGGCGCGCGAGGCATTCCCCGCCATCGAGCACGCCGGCCCTGGCCGTCCGACGCTGCACGCGGCTCCTCTCGGCAGGGGGCTTCATCCCGGCCTCGTCGCTTCGCCCCGCCGTGCCGTACCGGAACGCCGCGAGGCCGACGCCGGCCTTGCTCTCGTCCGGGCGCCATCGAACGGGCGTCCGTCTTCGAGCGATCCGCGCCCGCGCATGCAGTACCGGCCGGGATTTGTACCGGGGAGCCTCATCAGGGGGCGCCGACACCGATCAGGTCGGCGACGTGCACGCCGGCCGGGTGTCCGGTCGCGTCGCGATGGGCCGCCGAGCAGGCTGGGTAGCCGGGGCCGAATGCGGTCATGACGAGTTCGCGCCGCCCATCCGTGACCTCGCGGCTGGCCAGGAGCGCCCGGCCGCCCGGCCAGAGCTCGGAATCGGCCACGGGCCCCGGTGCGGGCTCGCCATAGCGGCGAACGCCTTCGTCGTGGATGGCGCGCCGCGTCCTCGCCAGGGCCTCGCCCGACATCGGCAGGCCAACCCAGACCACCTGTTGCAGCCCTTCGTCCCGGCAGACCACGAGGACCACCTCCGCGGTGCCCGCCCCGATGGCCGGCGGCCAGCCATGCGGATAGTAGAGGGCGGTCAGGTTGGCCTCGCGGTCGACCTTGAGCGGACGCGGCACCGCGTCGACCGGTCCCCAGGACAACCCGAACGGTGCGTCGCCGCCCTCGACCCCCGCCGCGGGCGATGCGGGAGTGGTGACGAAGGTGGACAGGGAGGCCATGGCGGCCGTGATCGCGAGGATGCGCATCCGGGGCTACTCCGCAGCCTTGAGGTGCCGCGATACGGTCTCCGTCGGCCGCTTGGCGGCCTTCGGCATCGCGGCCTTGCCGAAGCGGGCGTAGAGCGCCGGCAGCACGATCAGCGTCAGCAGGGTCGCGCTGATCAAGCCGCCGATGACCACGGTTGCGAGCGGCCGCTGGATCTCGGCCCCCGTCTCGGTGGCGATGGCCATCGGCACGAAGCCGAGCGATGCGACGAGCGCCGTCATCGCCACCGGACGCAGGCGGGTCATGGCACCCTCCAGGATGGCCTCGCGCTTCGGCCGGCCCTCCGCCACGAGCTGCTTGATGAAGGTCAGCATCACGAGGCCGTTGAGGACCGCCACGCCCGAGAGCGCGATGAACCCGACCGCGGCCGGAACCGAGACCGGCATGCCGCGCAGCCAAAGGGCGAAGATTCCCCCGGTCAGGGCCAGCGGCACCGCGCTGAACACCAGCAACGCGTCCCGCGGCGAACCCAGGGCCGAGTAAAGCAACAGGAAGATCAGGAAGAAGCAGACCGGCACCACGACGGTCAACCGCCGCTTGGCCGAGGCGAGGTTCTCGAATTGCCCGCCCCAGGTCGCGTAGTAGCCCGGCGGAAGCTGGACTTGGCTACCCACCTTCGCCTGTGCCTCGGCCACGAGCGAGCCGATGTCGCGGCCCCGGACGTTGGCGGTCACCACCACCCGTCGCCTGCCGTTCTCCCGGGAAATCTGGTTCGGTCCCTCGCTCACCGAGAAGGAGGCCACCTGCTTCAGGAGTACGGAAGTCGCGCGCCCGTTCGGTCCCGGCGGCAGCGGCACCGGGATGTTCTCCAACGCCTCGCGGTCTTCGCGGACCTTGTCGGTCAGGCGCACCACGATGGGAAAACGCCGATCGCCCTCGAACACGACGCCGGCCTCCCGGCCGCCGATGGCGGCCCCGATGACCTCCTGGATGGCGCCGGTGCTCAGCCCGTATCGTGCGGCCTCGGCCTTGTTGATCTTGATCTCCAGGAACGGCAGGCCCGCCGTCTGCTCGACCTTCACGTCCTCGGCGCCGTCGATGCCGCGGAGCAACGCGGCCACTTGGTTGGCGGCCTTGAGCATCGGCTCGAACTCGTCGCCGAACACCTTCACTGCGAGGTCCCCGCGGGTCCCGGCGAGCAGCTCGTTGAAGCGCAGTTGGATCGGCTGGGAAAACTCGTAGACGTTGCCCGCGAGCGCGCCGACCGCCTTCTCGATCTGCTCCTGCAACTCGGCCTTGGATAGGCTCGGGTCGGGCCACTCCTCCTGGGCTTTCAGAATGACGAAGGTGTCGGACGAGTTCGGCGGCATCGGGTCCGAGGCGACCTCGGCGGTGCCGGTCTTCGAGAAGACGTAGGCGACCTGGGGGAACTTCGAGACCGCCCGCTCGACGTTGAGCTGCATCGTCTGCGACTGGGTCAGCGACGTCGACGGGATCCGGGTCGCGTTGAGGGCGATGCTCTTCTCGTCGAGCTGCGGGATGAACTCGGTCCCGAGGCGGGTGAACAGCACGCCGGCCCCGACGAGGAGGAGCAGGGCCCCGCCGACGAAGAGGAATGGCGCCCGGACCGCCGCGCCCAATACCGGCCGGTAGAGGGCTTTGAGGGCGCGGATGATGAGGTTGTCCGTCTCGGTCACCTTGCCGGTGATGACGATGGCGATCAGCGCCGGCACGAAGGTCAGCGACAGCACGAAGGCCGCGACGAGCGCGATGATCACGGTCAGCGCCATCGGCTCGAACATCTTGCCCTCGACCCCCGTGAAGGTCAGGAGCGGGACGTAGACCAGGATGATGATCGCCTGACCGTAGAGCGACGGCTTGATCATCTCCTCGGCCGATGCCCGCACCGTCTCCAGGCGCTCCTCGGTGTCGAGGGCCCTGCCCAGCCCATGCTGCCGCTCGGCGAGGTGGCGCAGGGCGTTCTCGGTGATGATCACCGCCCCGTCGACGATGAGGCCGAAATCGAGGGCGCCGAGCGACATCAGGTTGGCCGAGATCTTCGCCTCGACCATGCCGGTCATGGTCATCAGCATGGCGACCGGGATGACGAGCGCCGTGATGACGGCCGCCCGGATGTTGCCGAGCAGCAGGAAGAGGACGACGATGACGAGGGCCGCGCCTTCCGACAGGTTCTTCACCACCGTCCTCACCGTGGCCTCGACCAGCACCGTCCGGTTGAGCACCGTCTGGACCTCGACGCCCGGCGGCAGGGACTTGCGGATCTGCTCCATCTTGGCGTCGACCGCGGCCGCCACCGTGCGGCTGTTCTCGCCGATCAGCATCAGGGCGGTGCCGACGACGACCTCTTGGCCGTCCTCGCTGCCCGAGCCCGTGCGCAGGTCGCGCCCGATGCGGACGTCCGCGACGTCCTTGATCCGGACCGGCACGCCGCCCCGCGTGGCCACGACCACGTCGGCGATCTCGTCCATGTTCTCCAGGCGACCGGCCGCGCGGACGACGTAGCCCTCGCCGTTGTCCTCCAGGTAGCGGGCGCCCTGGTTGGCGTTGTTGGTCTCCAGCGCCCGGGTGACGTCGGAGAAGGACAGGTCGCGCGCGGCTAGCTTCGTCGGGTCGGGCTGGACGTGGTACTGCTTCTCGAAGCCGCCGATGCCGTCGACGCCGGCGACGCCCGGGACCGTCTTGATCAGCGGACGGATGATCCAGTCCTGGACCGTGCGCAGGTAGGCGACCTGCTCAAGCTCGGTTCGGAGCGCCTGTCCCTCCGGGGTCAGGTACCTTCCGTCCGGCTGCCAGCCCGGCTTGCCCGATGCCGAGACCTTCCGTTCGGCGGGCTGCGCGTAGTGGATCGACCACATGTAGATTTCGCCCAGGCCGGTCGAGATCGGGCCCATCCGCGGCTCGACCCCGGGTGGCAGGTCCGCCCTCACCTGGGCGAGACGCTCGGCGACCTGCTGGCGGGCGAAGTAGATGTCGAGCTTCTCCGCGAAGACGGCGGTGACCTGCGAGAAGCCGTTGCGCGAGAGCGAGCGGGTGTATTCCAGGCCCTTGATGCCGGCGAGCGCGGTCTCGACCGGGTAGGTCACCTGCTTCTCGACGTCAACCGGCGAGAGCGAGGGGGCGGTCGTGTTGATCTGGACCTGGTTGTTGGTGATGTCCGGCACCGCGTCGATGGGCAGCCTCGTCACCGCGTAGCCTCCGAAGCCGGCGGCGAGCAGGGAGAGCAGCAGGACGAGCCAGCGCTGGCGGACCGAGACGTCGAGAATTCGATTGATCATGTCCCGCCCCTCAGTGGTCGTGGTCGGCTTCGGCCTTGCCGAGCTCGGCCTTGAGCAGGAAGGTGTTGGCCACCGCGATCTCCTCGCCGGGCTTGAGCCCCGCCTTGACCTCGAAGGAATCGTCGTCGGAGCGCCCGAGCTCGACCTCGCGCTTCTCGAAGCCTTCCTCGGTGCGCACGAAGACGACGCGCTTGCCCTCGATGGTCTGCAACGCCGCCTTGGCCACTCGGACGGGGACCTGCTCGGTCGCGATCTCGACCTCGGCGGTGACGTAGGTACCGGGCCGCCACGCCATGTCCTTGTTCGGGAGGGCGACCACGACCCGGGCGGCACGGGTGTCGGCGTTGAGCAACGGGCTGACGAAGATCACCTTGCCGCGCTCGTGCCGCTCCTCACCTCCCTGGCTCGGCGTGACGGTGACGATGGCGCCCTCCCTGACCTTGGCGAGATCGGAGGTCGGAACCGAGAGCTCGATCCAGACCGTCCCGAGGTCGGCCACCGTGTAGAGGTCGGCCGGGTCGCCCTGACTGCCGACAGTGGTCCCGACGTCGACCTTGCGCTCGACGACGCGGCCTGCGAACGGCGAGCGCAGTTCGTAGCGGCGCAGGCTCGACTGGTTCGGCGTGGCCTCGTCGCGCTTCTGCGCCGCCTGGACCTCGGCGGCGTTCAGCCCGAGCGCCGACAGCTTCTGGCGGGCGAGGTCGACGCGCAGTTGGTTCTCCAGGAAGGTCGCGCGGGCGTTCTGGAACGCGGCCTCGGACGCGGCCTGGGAGGCGAGCAGCTTCTGCTGACGCTCGAAGTTGATCTTCTGGAGCTCGGCCTGGACCTGGGCGGTCAGGTAGTCGCTCTTGGCGTCGGCGACCTCGCGGCTGTCGAGCACGGCCACGATCTCGTCCTTCTGCACGGCGTCGCCGAGGCGCTTGCGCATCTCCGCGACGGTCCCGACCACCCGGGCCGGGACGCGGGCGATCCGGTCGGTATCCGGCGTGATGGTGCCGGGGACGAGGAGATGGCGCGCCAGCGTGCCGCCGTCGGCCTTGGCGACCTGGATGCCCTGCGTCTCGACCTGCTCCGCCGTCATCCTGACGTGGCCTTCCTCGCCCTCAGCCTCGGAATGCGCGTGCTCGCCTTGGGCATGTCCGTCCATGACTTTCGCGGCGGGCTTGGTCGCGGGCTTGGCTTTGGGCATGGCATGGTCGTGGCCGTCGCCCTCGGCATGGTCGGGCTCGGTCGCCGGCGCCGCGGCACCCGTCCCGCCGGTGAACGCGAATAGGGTCGGCGGCACCCCCGCGGCCGACAGGGTGTTGCGGACGAAGCCCGAGACGGCGGGCACGGTCGCGCCGACGGCTATGCCGACGGCCAGGACGACCGCGAGAACGAGGATGCGCATGGGAACCACTCGACCGGGACGCCGGGCGGGCATGCATGCCGCCGCGGTCGTTCCGCTGCATTCAAGAAGGGACGGGTCCGGAGCCCGTGGGGCGGCCGGACTAAAGATCCGCGCGCGGATGCGCGCGGCGTCACCTCAAGTGCGGGGCGGTCGTGCCGGACGGCCGGGCGCGATGGCGACGGGAGCCTCCGCCGTCCGTGCGTAGGACGGCCGCGGGCGGTCCGGTGCGGGCGCGAGGGGGGCGCCATCGAGGTAGGCAAGCTGATGGCAGCCGCAATGGGCGTGGCACGCGAGGCCAGGGTCGGCTGACGACGGCGCGGCGGAGGCCTCGAACACGGTCAGTTCCGTGGCCCGATGGTGACCGCCGGCATGGAAGGCCAGGTCCTCGGCGAACCCCGCGGACGGGGCGGCGAACGCGAACGTCAGGACGAGCATGAGCGTGCGGACGGCCAGCGCCCACCCGTCACGCGCCGCTTGCCGGCGCCTATGCCATCCACCGAAGTCCATCGTCGCCCTTATCCGCGATTCCGGCCCGTCGACACAAGTGGTGCCGCCTGCGACTTGAACTCACGATGAACGCCATGACCTGCCAAGTTCATCGACGGCTCCCGTTGGTCAAAACGCGTGATCGCACGATGCTCCTCAGCAACTCGCGCATATACGACGGGACCATCCTCGATCCGCACAGCACAATTTAATTGCTCTCTCTCGAATGTTCGGCCCGGGCATGGACGGGAATCATTCCGGAACGGTTTCGCGGGGATATACATTCCGAGATCGATCCGAACCGAAGGAGATGCGGATGAAACTCACGATTGCCGCCCTGGCCGCCTCGGCTGCCCTCGTGCTCAGCCCACTCGGGGCGTTCGCCCAGCACGTGGACGTCGGTCCCGGCGGTGTCGCGGTCCACGGAGACCGTCATCACGACGAGGTCGAGCATACCCATTCGACCGTCGAGGAGCATCACCGCGACCGCCCGGTCGTCCACGATCACCACGACGTCCACGAGCGCACCGTGGTGGAGGAGCACCGGCACTGATTCGTATGCCGGTGGGGACCGCGAGGCCGAGTGGCAAGCCCGCGCCGCGGCCCTTCGCTTGTTGGGATGCGCGAAGGTTGCCGTTTGCTGAACGTCTGTCTCAGGGTGCGTTCAATCCGTTCGTACCAGGATGCCTGCATCTGATCGAGCTTCGGAGCGACCCATGAGAACGATCTTCGCCGGATTGGCAGTGGCCCTGGCCTTCGCGCCCATGGCGGCGTCGGCGCAATACTATGAGGGCGGTTACGGCCAGCGGCGGCCGCACGACCACGTCGATGTCTACCGGCATGGCGACCACGAGGACGTCGTCGTCCGGCACCACCACCCCCGCCGCTACGAGGACCGGCCGTTCTTCGAGGAGCGGGGCCGTCACCACCATCATCACCACGACGACTGAGCGGGGTTTCGCCGGGGCGGACGACGCCGGCGTTTCGGGGAGCGCCTGTTCAAGAGACTGCCTCGTCGAGGAGCAGCAGAAGCAGGAACCCGGCGAAGAACATCGCCGTGACCCAGGGCCGGTCCTCGGTCTCGTGTGCCTCGACGAGCAGTTCCTCCGTCACGAGGTAGAGTAGCGCGATCAGGCCGAACGCGAGGAAGCCACCCTGGAAGGCGGGCGGCAGCGAGCCGACGGGACCGCCGAGGAGCGCCCCCAGCGGCAGTAGCAGGACGAGGACGGCCGTGAGGCCCACCACCCACCGCTTCGAGGCGCCGCCCGCGCCGAGTTCGCTCGCGACGGTGAGGCCGAGGAACAGCACCTCGATGGTCAGTGCGACGGTGAGCAGGATGCCCGCCTTGGCGCCCGCCGCGAAGGCGATGCCGAGGACGAGGCCGTCCACGAGGATGTCGATGCCGGTGACGGACAAGAGCCCGACCGGGCCCGACACCCGCCTTTCGAGGCTGCGCAGGCCGAGCATCGCGGCGACCCCGAAGCTGCCGCCGAACAGGGTCGCCCAGATCGACCCGGCATGCTTGAGGTCGGGCAGGATCTCGCCTGCGGCCGCGGCGAAGACGACGCCGGCGGCGAAATGCTGGATGGCGCTGACGAGGATGGGCCCGGGGCGCAGGTTCACCGCCACGGCGGCGCCTGCGATGGCCGCCGCTGCGGGGATCAGCGTGTAGATCCAGGCTTGCATGCTCAGACCACGGTGTCGGGGGCCAGCGCGCAGGCGTTTGCCCCTTCGATCTCGACCTGCAGGGTGGTGTGGCCGATCCCGAAGCGCTCCCGCATCGAGCGGGCGGCCTCCATCAGGATCGCGTCGTCGGGATATCCTCCGGGCACGACCAAATGGGCGGTGAGACAGACCTCGGTGGTGCTCATCGGCCAGATGTGGAGGTCGTGCAGGGCCGTGACGCCCGGAAGGCCTTCGAGGTGGTGGCGCACTGCCGCCGGGTCGATGCCCGGGGGAACGGCGGCCAGCGACATCGCGAGGCTGTCGCGCAGGAGGCCCCACGTGCTCCAGACGATGACCCCTACGATGCCAAGGCTCACGACCGGATCGAGCCAGGTCAAGCCGGTGTAGAGGATCACCAAACCGGCGAGCACCACGCCCGCGGAGACGGCGGCGTCCGCGGCCATGTGCAGGAACGCCCCGCGGATGTTGATGTCGCCCTTGGCCCCGGCAGCGAACAGCCAGGCGGTGATGCCGTTCACAAGGATGCCGACGGCGGCCACGACCATCACGGTCTTGCCGGCCACCGGGGCCGGTTCGCCGAAGCGCTGGATGGCCTCCCAACCGATGGCGCCCACGGCGACGAGGAGGAACACGGCGTTGAACAGGGAGGCGAGGATCGAGGATCCTTTCATCCCGTATGTGTAGCGTGAAGTCGGGGCCCGCTTGGCCAGAACGGTGGCGACCCAGGCCACGACGAGACCCAGCACGTCGGAGAGGTTGTGGCCCGCATCCGCCAGGAGCGCCACGGAGTTCCCCAGGACGCCGAAAGCCGCCTCCAAGAGCACGAACCCAACGTTCAGGGCGATCCCGATGGCGAAGGCCTTGCCGAAGCTTGCCGGCGCGTGGACGTGTCCGGCGTGGCCATGGGAATGGCCGGTATGATCATGGGCGTGACCATGCTCCGCGTGGTCGTGGTGTTCCGTCATCGGCGATCCCGGTTCGGCTCGCGGCGGCCGGGAGGACCACGCGAGAAGATCGGCGAGGCATAACTTCTCTAGCGGCTAGAGAAGCAAGGGCCTGGCTCCGGCGTGATCAGTGCTGTTCGCTCAGGCACTGTCCGTGATCGGCCAGCACCTCGATGACCCTGCATTCGCGGACTTGGCCACCGGTGCACTGGTCGAGCATCGCCTGGACCTCTGCCCTGAGACCCGTCAGCCGGGCGATCCGGTCGTCGATGTCGGCGAGGTGACGCCTCGCGACGACATCGGCCTCCGCGCAGGGCCGCTCGGGGTGGGCGGCGAGATCGAGCAGCGTCCGAATGGCCTCCACTTCAAACCCGAGCTCTCGCGCGTGCCGGATGAAGCGCAGGCGCCTGACCGTCTCGTCGTCGTAAGTCCGACGGTTAGTTTGCGTGCGTTCCGGCGCAGGCAGCAATCCGATGGATTCATAGAACCGGATGGTCGGGACCTTGACCCCCGTCCGATCCGACAGCACGCCGATGGCGAATGACCGCATACGATCCCTCTGATGCTCTAGTCACTAGAGGCATACGGGCATCACAATCGGTTGTGAAGGTACGCGACAGGTCGGTCCACCGGCGCTGCGTTTCTTTGATCGGCCAGATCCGATCCCGCCAGGGACGGGAGATCCGCCCCGGCACGCGTCGGGGGCGCGGACCTATCCGTCTCTATCCTTGAGAGAGCGTGGATGTGGTTCCTGCCCGGTCAATCTCCGAAAATACGAGCTTGCCAGAGGTCGATTTCCGTCATCGGTGCAGATGACACGCGCAAACCAAGACCGGCGGTCGGCAGGAGAGCGCGTCTTAGGCTTGCGAAATGCGCCTCTTAGGTCTGGGCCCGAGACGTGACCGCGAATATCCGGCACCATCCCTGGTGACGTCACACCCGTTACCCCAATGCGAGCGTATCAGGCGGCTTGGTCAACTCACGGCTCGCCTGATCGCCAGCGGAGGAGAAAAAGTCTTGCGCCACAGGGTTTTACTTGTAGAATCTTTCCTGGCGCGTAGTTGCACCTGAATGGCGCCAGTCGAAACTTATGTGGCGCCCAAGAAAGATTGGCGCACCCGACACGATTCGAACGTGTGACCTTTGCCTTCGGAGGGCAACGCTCTATCCAGCTGAGCTACGGGTGCAGGCCGTAACGATGTCCTAGCTCAACCGCGCCGCCAGCGCAACGGCGTCCGCCGCCAGGCCGGTCAGCCACAGACGCTCCGGAAACGTCGGACGGTACGGTGGTGCAGCCCCCACAATGCGACAACCTGAAGATGTTCGAGGCGTAGCCAGACGCGCGAAGCTGTGCTGTATAGGGCGGACGACGGGCTGCAAGGCGTGAGGCGCCGGCAGCACGCCGGCAGTGCGGTCTCGGGTTGCGCGTGTCCCCCCAGCTCGGCATCGCGGCACGGCCGCAGATCACGGCAGGCGACTTGGCCCGGCGCATCGCCGTTCTGGCGCCTGGCGAGCGCCTCGTCGTCCTGGGCGTTGCCCGCGCCGCCATCGGCGCCCTCCTGGCGGAGGGCACGGAGCGCAGCGCCCTGCTGGTCGCCGATGCGGATGGGTACGGCACGGCCCTCATCGACCGGCTCCTCGACGATCTGGCGGATCTCGCCCGTGCGCGCTGGCCGCACTGGCACGGCCGCGACGCCTCCGAGGCCCCGGTCGGCGCCGATCCCTGGCTGAAGGCGGCAGCCAAACGCGCCCGGCTCGGCCTGACGCCGCGCTTCCGCCGGATGGCGCGCGCGCTCGAAATGCAGCGCCTCGCGCAGGCGATCGACCCCGCCGGGCTCGTCCTGATCTGGGCGATCGATCCGGCCTCGCCCGCCCGCGCTAGGCCGGTGATCGAGGCCCTGGAATGGTGCGCCCGGCACGGGGCCGCTTCGGTGGTGGCCCTCGCCGCCGAACCGCCCGCAACATCCCCCTACGATCGGATCCTCTACGGCGCCCATGCCTTCACCGAAGCGGTTCGGCCAGCGGCGGAGCGCTTCATCTCAGCCCCCGGCGGCCTCCCGGCGAGCGATATCGAGCGGCGGATGGCGGCGGCTTTGGGGCAGGATCCGGATCTCGCGGGCCTGTTCGTCTGCAACGCCCCGGTGCCGGTCGGTGCCTGGGGGGCACGGCCGCGGGTCGACCTGCTCTGCCCGACGCTCCGCGTGGTCGTGGAACTCGACGGCCCCGAGCACCGGGCCGAGCCTAAATTCGGCGCCGATCGCCACCGGGATTACGAGCTGCTGACCGCCGGCTACCTGGTTCTGCGCTTGACCAACGATCAGGTCGCGACCGACCTTCCGCTCGCCATCGAGAAGATCCGCGCCGTGATCCGCCTCCGGCGCGCAGGAGGGGGTTAGCCGATGCAGGACTCGCCGACGCCGCAGCAGGCGCTGATTCTCTGGTGCCTCCTCGGCCGGGGCGGAACCGCCCTGGAGGGCACGCTCGTGCCGAAGGTGAAGCCGGCCGATCGCGAGACCCTGGTCGCAGGCGGCTATCTCGAATCCGGGAAGCAGGGGCGCGCGCTGCGGCTGACGGTGACCGATAAGGGCTGGAACTGGGCGGGGACCCATCTGGACGCCCCCCTGCCGCCGGCCTTCCGGGTGCTGCAGGACTGGCTGGGGCGAATCGGGGCCGATCTCGCGGCGAGCGGCCGGCCCCTTGCCGAATTCGTCGGTCCCGTCATCGAGGAGCCGCCACCGGACACACCGCAGACGCGTAAGAAGGCAGCCGGGAGCGACCGGGCGGCGAAGGGGTCGAAGGCCGCCAAGACGGCCACCGCGAAGTCAGCAGCCAGTCCCAAAAAGGCGGCGGGCTCCAAAAGACCCCTCAGCCCCAAGCAGCTCCGCGCCCGGATCGAGGCGGCCTACCTCGCGCTGACCGGCGGTGAGCGGGCCAAGGCCGTGCGCCTGAGCGCGCTGCGCGCCGAGCTCACCGACCTCGACCGCGCGACGGTCGATTCGGGCCTCGCGGCGATCCTCAGCGGCGACAGGACCGCGCGGCTGAGCCAGTTCAGCGACCCCCGGTCGCTCGACGGTGCCGAGCGCGACGCGGCGTTCAGCCCCGCGGGCGAGCCCTTCCACGTCCTCTGGATCCAATCATGACCGATGCCCTCGACGCCCTGCGCCGGGTCGATTTCGATTGGGTGCGCACCCTCGACAGCATCTGGATCGACACCCCGCCCACCGGAAGCCCGAACGAGCGGCTCGTCCCGGACCTCGTCGCCGACCTCCACGCCAAGGCCCGCAAGCCCGCCGACCGCGCCCTCGGCCGCGTCTTCATCGGCCCGTCCGGCGTCGGCAAGACGCACCTCGTCGGGCAGATCCGGCAGGAGGCGTGGCGCACGGGGGCGTGGTTCGTGCCCCTCGACGTCCTCGGCCTCACGGATTTCTGGCGCAGCGCCGCCCTGAGCTTCGTGACCGCCCTGCTGCAGACGATGCCGGACGGACGGCGGCAATCGGATGCGGTGCTGGCCGGTGTGGCGCGCCGGTTCGGCGTCGAGACGCAGGTCGAGGCCGCGTTCAACACCCCGAACATCGATGCCCGCCGGATCGTCGATGTCCTCGTGACGGCGCTGATGCGGGTCGATGCCGGCCGCGCGCTCAAGCACCTCGACGTGTTCCGGGCGCTCTGCCTGCTGCGCTCGCAGGATTTCGGCGTGGTCGGCCTCGCCCATGCCTGGCTGCAGGGCTACGACGCGGATCCCACGGAGCGGGCCGCCCTGGGCTTCAAGACGCCGCCGCCGGCCCCGGTCGAGCTCGTGCGCGGCATGGGCTGGATCATGGCGCTCAGCGGGCCGACGGTGGTCGCGGTCGACCAGATCGACGGGATCATCGAGAGCAGCCGGCTCGCCGCCCAGGACGGGCTCGACGCGGAGGCCGGGCTGACCGAGGTGCTGGCCGCGGGCCTGCTCGAGGTCAACATCGTCTGCGACCGGAGCATGACGGTGGTGACCTGCCTCCAGGAGTCCTGGGAGCGCCTCGCAACGCGCAGCCTCGCGCCGATGCTCGGCCGCATCGCGGAGCCGACGCTGCTGCTCGGCATGAACGAGCGGGCCGCCGCCGCCGCCCTGGTGACCGAGCGGCTGGCCCCGGCCTACGCGGAGACCGGCTTCGAAGCCCCGTTCCCGACTTGGCCGTTCAGCGAGCGCGCCATCGCGGCCGCCGCAGCGGCCAACATGATGCCCCGCACCCTGCTGATGCGCTGCGACGCCTTCCGCCGCCGCTGCCTCGCGGAGGGCGTGGTCAACGCCTGCGACGACCTCGGCGCGCCTCCGCTGCCGACGCCGATCACGACGAACGGCACCGAGTTCGACCTCGCCAAGTTCTGCGCGCAGGCCGACATCGCCGGCATCCGCAGCGACGAGGACGCTTGGCTCGGTCAGCTCCTGCGCGACGTCTTTGACCTCTACGCCCTGGAGGACGACCCCGACGATTCGCTCGGCGTCGTCAGCAAGGGCGAGCCGGACCAAAGAATTCCGCCGCTCCACGGCCGTCTGATCTTCATCCACCACGACCAGAACGACCGCGAGCGGCACGTCTGCTACCGGGCGCTCCAGCACCAGAACGCCATCGCGTTCCAGGCGCGCCTGCGGGCGGCGCTGACGGCCTCGGGCATCTCGACGCGCATCCCTGACCGGGAACTGCTCCTCGTCCGCCGCGGCCCCGTGCCGGGCGGGGCCAAGACGAAACAGCTCGTCGACGCGTTCACGGCGGCCGGCGGGCGGGCGATCGACCCGTCCGACGACGACCTGCGGGTCTTCGCCGGCCTGCGCGACCTGCGCGCCTGGGCGCAGGAGGAGGGCATCTCCGACCGGTTCGAGCGCTGGATCCGCGCCGAGCAGCCGCTGGCGAAGACCACCTTCTTCCAGGCCGCGGGCCTTGCCCACGCGGTGAGCGGCGGCGAGGATCCGGCGGCGGTCGAGAAGCCGGCGGACCGTCCCATCGCCCCGAAAGCGGCCCCGAAGCCCGCGTCCGGAGGGGCCGTCGCTGCAGAGAAGCCCGGCCCGAAGAAGGTCGAGCCGCCGCCCGCACCCCGGCCTGAGGGGCACGCCCCGGCGCCGGAGGCGATCCCGGTCGGCCATCGGCTCACCCCCGACGCCCCCGCGGTCAGCCTTTCGCTGCGCCTGCTGCCCCGGCACATTGCGATCATCGCGGGTTCGGGATCGGGCAAGACCGTGCTGCTGCGCCGTCTCGTGGAGGAGGCGGCCCTCGCTGGGCTCCCGGCCATCGTGATCGACCCCAACAACGATCTCTCACGGCTCGGCGACCCGTGGCCGGAGCCGCCGAAGGCCTTTTCCCCGGAGGATGCCCGCAAGGCGGCGCTCTATGCCGAGCGGGTCGAGGTCGTGGTCTGGACGCCGGGGGTGCATGCCGGCAACCCGCTGTTCCTCTCGGTCCTGCCCGACTTCGCCGAGCTGGGCGCGGATCGGGACGAGCGCCAGCAGGCGATCGAGATGGCGGCCGAGACCCTCGGGCCGCTGGCCGGCGCCAGGACCAATCTGCTGCGCGGCGTGCTCGCGGGGGCGCTCCAGCACTTTTCGGACCGTGGCGGCGGCAAGCTCGGCGACTTCATCGCCCTGCTGGCCGACCTGCCGGACGGGACCAGCGCGATCGGCAACGCCGCCAAGCACGCGGCCAACATGGCCGACCAGCTCCACGCGGCGATCGCCACGAACCCGCTGCTCAAGGTCGAGGGCACGGTGCTCGATCCGCGCCACCTGTTCTTCGGGCGCGACCCGGGGCGCACCCGCATCTCGGTGATCAACCTGTCGGGCCTCGTCTCGGAGGCGGCCCGGCTCGATTTCGTGAACCGGCTCCAGATGGCGCTGTTCGGCTGGATCAAGAAGAACCCGCAGCCCCGCGGCCTGCTCTACGTGGTCGACGAGGCGCAGACCTTCCTGCCGGCGCAAGGGGCCTCGCCGAGCCTCGGCAGCGGCATCAAGCTGGTGGCGCAGGGCCGGAAATACGGGCTCGGCATGATCGTGGCGACGCAGGTGCCGCGGGGCATCCACAATCAGGTGGTCTCGAACTGCACCACGCAGTTCTTCGGCCGCCAGAGCGCCCCCGCCACCATCGCGGCCGCCCAGGAGATCATGGCGGCGAGCGGGGGCAGCGCCGCCGATATCGGCAAGCTCGGGGCCGGGGAGTTCTACTTCGCCACCGAGGGCTCGGGGCGCCCGGCCAAGCTGCGCACGCCGCTCTGCCTGTCCTACCATCCGGCCAACCCGCCGACGCCCGAGGCGGTCGTCCGGCAGGCCAAGCGCTCGGCGGAATCGGCCTGAGCGGCCGAGCGCGCAGGCGATGGGGTTTCCAAAGGGCCGTGCCCTTTGGCGGGGTATCGGGGCGGAGCCCTGATCCCTGGCCGCCGGAAGCGTGGCCGCAGATCCCGCCCCGGTGTTGCCGCTTCGCCCTTGTAGGGTCACCGGGTTTCCCGGCCCCTGGGCGGGTCGAAGGCAGCGCGGAGCGGGCAGGGGTGGCGAAGGCGGGGGCCGGCCGGGCGAACAATTTCGGGACGCTGCGCCTGCTGTTCGCGGCCCTGGTGATCCTCGCCCACGCCCCCGAGCTGGTGGACGGGGACCGGTCGCGCGAATTGCTGACGCGGGTGTTCGGCACCCTGTCGTTCGGCGAGGTGGCGGTCGACGGTTTCTTCCTCGTGAGCGGCTACCTGATCACCGCGAGCTACCGGGCCAAACGCTCCTTCGCCGACTACCTGATGCGGCGGGTGCGGCGGATCTATCCGGGCTTCGTGGTGGCCTCACTCCTGTGCGTCGCGGTCGTGGCGCCCCTGGCCGGGGGCGACCTCGCGGCCCTCTCGCTCCCGGAGACCCTGGCCCGGCTGGCCCTGCTGCTCATGCCGGTGGTCCCGGGCGCCTTCGCGGAGCTGCCCTATCCGATGCTCGACGGATCGATGTGGACGATCCCCTGCGAGTTCGGCTGCTACTTGCTGCTGGGCCTCGTCGGCACCGCCCGGGCACTCCGGCGGCGGGGCCGCTACCTCGCGATGCTGGCGGGCTTGAGCGGCCTGCTCGTCCTGCGTTGGCTGTACCTGCCGATCGGGCATCCGGGGGACGGACTCGGCTCCCTGTCGGAGATGATCCGGCTCAGCTTCGTGTTCGCCTGCGGCGGCGCCTTCCAGCTCTTCGCCGACCGGATCGCCTATACCGGCCGGGGCGCGGCTTTGGCCGCCGGGCTGCTCCTGCCGCTGCTGTTCAGCCCGCCGCTCGCCGAGCCGGCCTTCGCGCTGCTCGGCGGCTACCTGATCTTCTGGTTCGCCTTCGCGGTCCGGCCCCTCGCGCTCAGCCGCGCCAC
This sequence comes from Methylobacterium sp. E-005, assembly GCF_022829725.1. Lineage (GTDB taxonomy): Bacteria > Pseudomonadota > Alphaproteobacteria > Rhizobiales > Beijerinckiaceae > Methylobacterium. The sequence continues at coordinate 80,426 of NZ_JAKSYG010000081.1, forward strand.
CGCGCAGGTCGATCCCTCCTACGGACTCTATCTCTACGCGTGGCCGATCCAGAACCTGCTGATCGCCCGGGTGCCGGGGCTCTCCCCCTGGACGGGGGCCGCCCTGACGCTGGCGGCCGCGCTGCCCCTCGGGATCCTGAGCTGGTACTGCGTCGAGCGGCCGATGCTCCGGCGCCCGCAGGGCTCGGCCGGCCTGGGGTCGGGTGACGCACTGGCCGCCCTCGGCCGCTGAGATCCGGTAACCGCCCCCGCCCTCGCGCGTTGGCGCCGGACCAGCAGGGCAGGGGGCCGAAAGGGGGGCCGGACATGTCCCAGACCATCGATCGCGGGACCCTCGACCGGCTCATCGCCCTCGGGCGGGAGCGCGGAGAACTCTCGGCGGAGGATCTGCGGGCCGCGCTGCCGGTGGAGCGCCTGGATGTCGACGATCTCGTCCTGGTGATGCTGGAACTGGAGGCCGCCGGGATCAGCGTCGAGCCCGAAGCCTTCGGGCCGCCCGCCGACAAGCCGCTCACGACCGCCGTGACCCTCCCGGCACGGGATCCCGGCTCCATTCCGGCGGTCCGGGCAGGGGAGGGCGCGGATGCCGCAGCCACCCCGACAGACGCCGGATCACGGCCGGCGCCGCCGCAGGGGGATCCGGACGACGGGGCAGGGGTCAACCGGGCCATCATCCTGGCAGGCCTCGCGACGCTGCTCGTGCTCGGCGCCGTGCTGCTGCTCCTCTGAGCGGACGCGGAACGCATCGGCCGGCGGCACCGTTGGCCGGGGGCTGTTCACGGAAGATCCGGCACCATGCGCCAACCCCCCGACGGAAACACCCCTGACGGAAACACCCCTGACGGAACCTTGGCCCTGCTGATCGCGGCCCTGCGCGCGGGCACCGCCCATGTCGAGGCGCTGCTCACGCTGGCGCGGACCGAGATCGACGGCAACCTCCGGGCGATCGTCTCGCTGGTGGCCATCGTCGGGACGATCCCGATCCTCCTGATCGTGACCTTCTTCCTCGGCCTCGACGGGGTGGTGAAGCTGCTGGCGCTGCCGCTGGGCTCCGAGGCGCCGGCGGCGCTGATCGTCGCCGCGCCCTTCCTGATCATGGCGCTCTGGCTCGGCTGGCTCGGGGCGCGCCGGATGGCGCTCTCGAATCTCGAACCCTGGCGGACATGGCGTCAGGCGAAGCGGACCATCCGGGAGGTGGCCGGGACTGGAGGCTGACGCCGGTTCTCAGCGCCCCCCCGTGCCGGTGGCTTTGGGGCTGAGGTGCAGGAAGCTGCGCTCGCCCGTGGCCGCCTCGGCGACGTGCTGGATCGTATCGAGCAGGTCGGCCACCGCGAGCGGCCCGGCGGGCCGGAAATCGGCCTTCGGCGCGACCCAGCGCTTCTGCGTGCGGCCCGCGGCGATCTGCGCCTCGCTCAGCGCATCGAAGTCCCGGCGTCGCGTCACGGATAGTCCCTCCAAGCTCGGCTCGCGATGGGAAAATCTGCCCGGATTATGGTTGATGAAGCATTAACGCCCGGGTCTGCACCGTTCGTCGCAGGACGATCGGATCGCATAAGACGGGTGCGTCCCGCGGTGATTGACGCGCCTCGGCCGTCAGCGCTCTCCGTCGTCGCGGGCGCAGCGAAGCGGCCCAGGGCAGCGCGACTTCGGTGGACGTGGCGCGGACTGGATTGCTTCGCTGCGCCCGCCAAGACGGTCGCCGCCTTCAGGGTGCGCTGAGCTCTTGTCCGACCAGCACAGGAAGCGCCGCGCGGCGGCACCATAGCCCCCGGCTTGATCCCCGGCATCAACCCCTATAGTCAGCAAAAACTGAGGTTCATCAATAGATTAGTGTGATTATAAACTACAGCCGTCGAATGGCCTGCTGTTCCGCTGCCGGATCCCGGGCCTAGCCCATGGCGGCAGGACAGGCCATCGGCATCCGGGTCACCGATACCCTGGCGGCCCTGCGCCCGCTGGCGCCGTTCTTCTGCCTGTACGTGACCTTCGGGGCGACGCTCGGCTTCCTGTCGGGCGGGGCGCCGCTGATCCTGCGGGCGCGGGGGGTGGAACTCGCCGAGGTCGGGCTGCTGCAGCTCATCAACCTGCCGGTCGGGCTGACCTTCCTGTGGGCGCCCCTCCTCGACCGCCTCCACCTGCCGGTGCTGACCCACCGCATCGGCTGGATCGCGGCCGCGCAGGGCGCGACGGTGCTCCTCCTCGCCGTGCTCAGCCTCGGCGCGCACTGGCCGCTCGCGGCGCTCCTCGCCCTGGCGGTGGCGGCCTGCGCCTGCGTGGCCACCATGGACATCGCCCTCGAAGCCCTGGTGGTCGAGACCGTGCCGGCGGAGCGGCGCGCCTTCGTGGCCTCGGCCAAGCTGTGCGGGGCCTCGCTCGGCGGGATCCTGGGTGTCGGCGTGCTGGTCGGCTCCTACGACCGGTTCGGCTGGCATGGGGCGGTCCTGACCTGCGCGGCTCTGGACGCCCTGTGCCTGCTGCCGATCCTGTTCTATCCGGAAGCCCAGCGCCGCGGGGCCGGGGGCCGGCCGGAGCGATGGTCGGGCTCCGTCGCGCGCCTGCGGGTGCTGGGCGGGCGGGTGCTGGCGCTCGGGGCCTATTTCGCCGCCGCCTACCTGCTCGGCGGGCCCAACACCCTGGCGCTGCTCGATCTCGGCGTGCCGCTGGGGCAGGTCGGGTTCCTGACCGGCACGGTCCTGCCGGGGGTCAACCTCGTCATGGCGCTGGCGGCGGGCGGGCTCGCCGCCCGGTTCGGCACGGTCCGGCTGATCGGGTTCGGCGCCGTCGGAATCCTCGCCTCCGGGGCCCTGATGGCCGGCGCCTGCGCGGGCCGGATGGCCGATCTCGCCATCGCCGCCACGGTGCTGAGCTTCGTCGCGGGCGGGTTCCTCGGGGTGCCGGTGTTCAACATGATCTACCGCTGGGCACAGGGGCCGAGCCCCGCCACCGACTACGCCCTGCTGTTCGGGGCGGCCTTCTTCGCCGCGATGCCCCTGCGGGTCGCCGCCCCGGCGCTCGCCGGCTGGATCGGCTGGCCGGGCTACTTCGCCGCCACCCTGCCGCCCTACGCCGCCGCGGTGGCGTGGCTCGCCGTCGCGATGGACCGGACGCTGCGCGCCGACCGGATGGACGTCCGATGATCGCCGAGGTCGCCGCCCAGGTCCCGGATTCGCTCGCGGCCTACCGGGACGGCGTCGCGGCCGGACCCGGCGGGCCGGCTTCCGTGCCGCTCCGGGCGCTGCGCGACCCGCGCGTGTTCGACGCGACCCTGGCAGCCTTCGCGGCGGGGCTAAGCCCCGCGGCGGGGCTTAGCCCCGCGATGGGGCTCGGCCCGGAGGCGGGCGGCGCCCCTTGCGACCGGCGCGTCCTGGTCTCGTACTGGAGCCAGTTCTACCTCGCCGCCCTGGCGACGCCGGCGCTCACCGCCCTGGTGCGCCTCGGCCGCCCGCTGCCCCTCGCCTTCGATACGATGAGCCTCGAACGCGACGGGGCCGGCCGGCCCTGCCGCTTCCGCCTGCCCGCGGCGGAGTCGGATTGCGGATCCTGCCCGGCCCCCGGCCTCGCCGGGCTGGTGGAGGCGCATCTGCAGCCCTTCGTGGCCCTGTGCCACGAACGCTGCGGCATCGCCCCGCGCATCCTCTGGGGCAACGCCGCGGTGATCCTCGACTACGTCGCGCGGGAGCTTGAAGGCGCACGTGGGGACGGGGAAGGGGCGGTCTGTGACGACGTCGCGTCCTGCCTCGGATGGCGCGCCGGCCCGGCCTGCGCTACGAGCCCCCTCTCGCAGGCGCTCTGCCCGGGGGCGTCGGGCTGCCGGCGGCGGCGGGTCTGCTGCCTGCGGCACCGCCTGCCGGGGGTGCCGTCCTGCGGCGCGCTCTGCCCCTCCGCATGCGCCGCCCAGACTTGATTTCGAGCCGCGATGCTGAAGGCCTTCCTCGCCTATTACCGGCCGTACCGGACCCTGTTCCTGGTCGATTTCGGCTGCGCGGTCCTGTCGGGCCTCTTGGAGCTCGGTTTTCCGGTGGCCGTGAAGGGCTTCATCGATTCCCTGCTGCCCCGGCAGGATTGGGGCCTGATCCTGCTCGCCGCGGCGGCACTCGCGCTGGTCTACGTCGCCAATGCCGGCCTCATGGTGGTGGTGACCTATTGGGGCCACGTGCTCGGCATCAACATCGAGACCACGATGCGGGAACGGGCCTTCGACCACCTGCAGAAGCTGTCCTTCCGCTTCTACGACGGCCAGAAGACCGGCCACCTCGTCGCCCGGGTGACCAAGGACCTGGAGGAGATCGGCGAGGTCGCCCATCACGGGCCCGAGGATCTGTTCATCGCCATCATGACGCTCTTCGGCGCCTTCGCGCTGATGCTCATGGTCCACGCGCCGCTGGCCGTCATCACCGGGGCGATCCTGCCGGTGATCGCCTTCGTGTCGATCCGCTACGGCGGCCGCATGACCCGCAACTGGCAGGCCCAGTACGGACGGGTCGGCGCCTTCAACGCCCGGATCGAGGAGAATGTCGGCGGCATGCGGGTCGTCCAGGCGTTCGCCAACGAGCCGCACGAGCGCGCCCTGTTCGCCCGCGACAATGCCCGCTACCGGGACACCAAGCTCGAAGCCTACCGGCTGATGGCGGCGGGCCTGTCGATCAACTATCTCGGCCTGCGCCTCGTCCAGATCGCGGTGCTGCTCGGCGGCGCCGCCTACGTGGTCCGGGGCGACCTGACGCCCGGGGGCTTCGTCGGCTTCCTGCTGCTGGTCGGCGTGTTCTACCGGCCTCTGGAAAAGATCGGCGCCGTCGTCGAGACCTACCCGAAGGGGGTCGCGGGCTTCCGTCGCTACCAGGAATTGCTCGCCACCGAACCCGACATCACCGACCGGCCGGACGCCCGCGCGGTGGAATCCCTGCGGGGCGACATCCGGTTCGAGGGCGTGGGCTTCGGCTACGGGCCGGGCCGCCCGGTCTTTTCCGGCCTCGACCTCGCGGTGGCGGCGGGCGAGACGGTGGCCTTCGTCGGCCCCTCGGGGGTCGGCAAGACCACGCTCTGCGCCCTGCTGCCGCGCTTCTACGAGGTGGCGGCGGGGCGGATCACCGTCGACGGGATCGACATCCGCGCCATCACGCTGGCCTCCCTGCGCCGCCAGATCGGCATCGTGCAGCAGGACGTGTTCCTGTTCGCCGGGACGATCCGCGAGAACATCGCCTATGGCCGCCTCGACGCCACGGAGGCCGAGATCGACGCGGCGGCCCGGCGCGCCCGCCTCGGCGAGCTGATCGACAGCCTGCCCGAGGGCCTCGCCACGGTGGTGGGCGAGCGCGGGGTGCGCCTGTCGGGTGGGCAGAAGCAGCGCATCGCCATCGCGCGGGTCTTCCTCAAGAACCCGCCGATCCTGATCCTCGACGAGGCGACCTCGGCGCTGGACACCGAGACCGAGCGGGAGATCCAGCGGGCGCTGGCCGACCTCGCCCGCGGACGCACGACCCTGGTGATCGCCCACCGGCTCGCCACCATCCGCGATGCCGACCGGATCGTGGTGCTGGGGGCGGGCGGCGTGGTCGAACAGGGCCGCCACGCGGCTCTGCTGGACGCGGGGGGCGCCTATGGCCGCCTGCACGCCGCCCAGTTCGGGGGCGGGGCGCCCGATCCGGTGCTGGCCGCGGAGTAGGCCGGCCAGCGGCGCCGGTCCACGCCTGTCACGCGTCCGGACCGACGATCTCCGCCAGCGCCGCCTCGACCCGGCCGCGGAAGAAATCCGCGTTGGGCATGCCTTCGGTCATCGTCGCGGCCCGGGCGGTGGCCTGTCGCAGGATCTCGGCGCGGAGCGCCGGATCCGAGCGCTCCATCATCTCCAGCAGGAGGCGCACCACGAGTTCGGTGGCGATCGACCGGGCCGGGTGGTCGTAGGTGGGCTTCGGTTCGTCCATTGGGGATGTTCGCTCTCAGGAATGGATCGGCGCGTCGTGCCGGTGGAACGCGCGCACGCGCTGCCAGACCGTCGTGTCGTAGTTCGACGGCGTCTCGACCTCGCCGGTGAGCCACTTGAACAGGTCGCGGTCCGGCACCTCGATCAGCGCCTCGAACTGGTCGAGCTCCGCCTCCGACAGATCGCCGATCTCGGCATCGGCGAATCGGCCCATGATCAGGTCCATCTCGCGGATGCCCCGGTGCCAGGCGCGGTACAGGAGGCGGCGGCGGCGCGGATCAAGATCGGCGCTCGTACGGGTGGTGCCGGACATTTTTGGAACTTCCGGTCGGAGGATCGGGCGGGTCTCGACGCCAAGATAGGCGGTCGGCTGCCCGGGATCCAGGATCCGGTCCCGGAGGCCAGGGAAGCGCGAAGGTCAAAAAGAAAAAGAAATTGCCTCCCGCCGCGGCTTCGTTATTTCGAATGCCAACGCCCTCGGACAGGGCGGCGAGCGGGAGTAGGACGATGCCGAAGGCAATCCGGGTCTACGAGTACGGCGGCCCCGAGGTGATGCGCTTCGAGGACGTGCCCCTGGCCGAGCCCGGCCCCGGGCAGATCCGCGTCAAGCAGGCCGCCATCGGCGTCAACTTCATCGACATCTACTTCCGCACCGGCGCCTACAAGTCCCCGCACCTGCCCTACACCCCCGGCAAGGAGGGCGCCGGCACCGTCACGGCGGTGGGCGAGGGCGTCACCCAGTTCAAGCCCGGCGACCGGGTCGCCTACGGCTCGGTGGCGGATGGCTGCTACGCCGAGGAGCCGGTGATCCCGGCCTCCGCGGCCGTGCCGATCCCCGAGGGGGTCGACGAGAAGACCGCCGCCGCCATGATGCTCAAGGGCCTCACCGTCGAGTACCTGCTGCACCGGACCTACGCGGTGAAGCCCGGCGACACGATCCTGTGGCAGGCGGCCGCCGGCGGCGTCGGCCTGATCGCGTGCCAATGGGCCAAGCACCTCGGCGCCACGGTGATCGGCACAGCCGGCAGCCCCGAGAAGGCGGAGCTCGCCAAGCAGAACGGCTGCGACCACGTCATCCTCTACCGGGAGGAGGATGTCGCCAAGCGCGTGCGCGAGATCACCGGCGGCAAGGGCGTGCCGGTGGTCTATGACGGCGTCGGGCAGGCGACCCTGATGGGCTCGCTCGACAGCCTCGCGCCGATGGGGCTGCTGGCGAGCTTCGGCTCGGCCTCCGGGGCGATCACCGGGCTCGACCTCGGCCTGCTGGCCCCGCGCGGATCGCTCTACGTGACCCGCCCGACGCTCGCGACCTTCTCGTCGAACCGCGCCACCCTGGAGGAGGCGGCCGCCCGCCTGTTCAAGGTGGTGCGCGAGGGCGCGGTGAAGATCGCGGTCAACGCCACTTACCCGCTGGCCGAGGCGCAGCAGGTCCACCGCGACCTCGCCGGCCGCGAGACCACCGGCTCGACCGTGATGGTGCCGTAAGGCTTTCGCCATGACGCCCGGCAGCGCCGACCTGCTCCTCGTCATCGACGTGCAGGCCGACTTCCTGCCGGGCGGGATGCTGCCCGTCCCGGGGGGGGACGCCGTGGTCGGGCCGATCAACGCCCTGCAGGGCCGGTTCCGGCATGTGGCCCTGACCCAGGACTGGCACCCGGCCGACCACGTCTCCTTCGCGGACAACCATGTCGGGCGGGCGCCGTTCGAGACGGTCGCGCTCCCCTATGGCGATCAGGTGCTGTGGCCCCGGCACTGCGTCCAGGGCAGTGCCGGCGCGGGTTTCGCGCCGGGGCTCGCCACCGACCGGGCGAGCCTCGTGATCCGCAAGGGGCTGGATTCCCGGATCGACAGCTACTCGGCCTTCCTGGAGGCCGACCGGACCACCCGCACCGGGCTCGCCGGCGCTCTGCGGGAGCGCGGCATCACCCGCCTCGTCCTGTGCGGCCTCGCCACGGATTTCTGCGTCGCCTGGAGCGCGCTCGACGCCCGCGCGGCGGGTTTCGACGTCTGCGTGGCGGCGGATGCAGTGCGTGGGATCGACGTGGACGGATCGCTCGCAGCCGCCTGGGCGCGCATGGCGGCGGAGGGGGTGCAGCGGATCGCGACGGCGGAGATCGGCTGAGCACCCGGGAGGCGAACCGCCGCACGGCCAGCGGGAGACTGTCCCGGCCCCGACGCGTTGGCCCGGCTCCAGCATCCGACAGGAGCCAGCATGTCGAACAAGCATCTGAAGACCGAGACGCCCACGGATGCCGACCTCAAGGGCAATCCCGGCATCGGCACCTCGAAGGGCATGAGCGGCGCCGATCCGGCGGATCTGCAGGCCGATTCGACCTTCGAGGGCGACGTCGACAACGAGACGAAGCTCGACGGCGGCATCGACCCGGATCACCGTCCGCGCAAGAACGCCTGAGCCGGGAACGCCGCAGCGTCGGCACGGCCCCGGACCGCCCGACCGGTCCGGGGCCGCAGGATTCTCAGCGGGCGCGGACCGGCGCCGGGCGGCGCGGCGGCGCGGCCGGTCCGGTGGTGGCCGGATCCCCGTGCGGTGCCGTCCGGATGAAGATCTGGCCCGGGCTCGCCGTGTAACCCCGCAGCATGGCCGCGTTGGCGGCGCTGAAACCGGAGGCGTCGTTCGCCAGGGCCGTGCCGGCCGGGACGGGCAGCATCAGCGCGGCGGCGATGGCCAGGGACGTGAATTTCGACACAAGCGGGCTCCTGCGGTTCAGGGCCGACGCACGCGAGGGCGTCAGCCGGATCGCCGCGATCTGGGTTTTAGACGGCCAAGACTGCGTGCGACAGCGCACAAGCGGTGCTGAAGTACAGTCCGAACCCGGTTTGGCAGTTCAAGATCCGGTAGGCCACGAGGTGTTCAACGGACGCAGCCTGACACGGATCAGAGCACCGGCCCGCGCTGCTGCTCGTCCGCGAAGGTGGTCCCGGCGCTGAGCGATGGGCGCGCCCGGCGGCCATGGGTCGGTCGCGCGTCGATCCCCCGCAGCCTCAGGCGCGTGCCGCGCGCGATGACCTACCGTGACCTCAGGCGACGCTGCCGTAGAGGTCGTAGGCCTCGGCCCGGTCGACCTTCACGGTGACGATGTCGCCGACCCGCACCGGGCGCCGGAAGGCGGCGTGGACGGTGCCGTCGATCTCCGGCGCGTCGGCCTTGGACCGGCCCCGGGCCACCCCGCCCTCGACGGCATCGACGATGATGGGCAGCCGCTTGCCGACCTTGGCCCGCTGCAGCCGGAGCGCGATGCCGTTCTGGGTCTCCATGAACCGGCGCTTGCGCTCGGCCTTCACCGCGGGCGGCACGAGGTCGCCCAGCGCGTTGGCGGTGGCGCCCGCCACCGGCTCGTACTCGAAGCAGCCGACCCGATCGAGCTTGGCCTCCTGCAGCCACGCCAGCAGTTCCTCGAACTCGGCCTCGGTCTCACCGGGGAAGCCGACGATGAAGGTCGAGCGGATCGCGAGGTCCGGGCAGATCTGCCGCCAGCTCCGGATCCGGTCGAGCTGCCGCTCCTGGTTGCCGGGGCGGCGCATGCGCTTGAGCACCGACGGGCTCGCGTGCTGGAGCGGCATGTCGAGATAGGGGAGCACCTTGCCCTCGGCCATCAGCGGGATGACCTCGTCCACGTGCGGGTAGGGGTAGACGTAGTGCAGCCGCACCCAGGCCCCGAGCGCGCCGAGCTCCTTGGTGAGGTCATAGAACTTCGCCCGGACCTGGCGGTCCTGCCAGGGGCTCTCGGCATAGCGGATATCGACGCCGTAGGCGCTGGTGTCCTGGCTGACGACCAGCAGCTCCTTCACGCCGGCCTTCACCAGCTTCTCCGCCTCGCGCAGCACGTCGGCGGCGGGGCGGCTGACGAGGTTCCCGCGCAACGACGGGATGATGCAGAAGCTGCAGCGGTTGCTGCAGCCTTCCGAGATCTTCAGATAGGCGTAGTGGCGCGGGGTGAGCTTGATCCCCTGCGGCGGCACGAGGTCGAGGAACGGGTCGTGGGCCGGCGGCACCGCCTCGTGGACGGCCGCCACCACCGACTCGTAGGCTTGCGGCCCGGTCACCGCGAGGAGGTCGGGATACTTTGCGCGGATCTCCTCCGGCTGCGCACCCATGCAGCCGGTGACGATCACCCGGCCGTTCTCCGCCATGGCCTCGCCGATCGCCGAGAGCGACTCCGCCTTGGCCGAGTCGAGGAAGCCGCAGGTGTTGACGATCACCACGTCGGCACCGTCGTGCCGGCGGGCCAGCTCGTAGCCCTCCGCGCGCAGGTGCGTGAGGATCCGCTCGGAATCAACCAGCGCCTTCGGGCAGCCGAGCGAGACGAACGAGATTTTTGGGGCGGCCGCCTTGAGGTCTGAAGCCTTGGGGGCGGGCGTGGGGGCGGGCGTGGCGGTCATGGGCGCATTCGACGGGTCGGACGTCGCCCGCGCGTGCGGCTGGTCGGGACAGTCACACGGGGCGCGGGGGGACGAGAATTCGGGATCGCGCTCCTATAGCGGTTCCGGCCCGCCGGCGCGAGACCGCCCGCCGCAGGGGTGGCCGGCCTCAGGCGCGAGGCTTCCCATGAGGCGAAAACTTGGCTGTGGTTGTAGAGACTTGCCGGCGGATCCTCAGGCCATGCATGAGGCAGCGAGGCAGTCGCCCTGCGCGTCGGACACGGCCCGTCCGCACCCAGCGGTGGTTCCTGCGTGGAACTGCCGCTTCCCCCGCGGCATCGCCTGTGCGACGGCAGCAGATGACGCACAGCCAGAGGATAGCGGCCCCGGACCCGGTCATGTGGACCCGAGAGATTCCCTTCATCGATCCCGTCGCGGCCGCCGCCCGGCTGCGGTCCCTGCCGGGGCTCGCCTTCCTCGACAGCGCCATGCGGCACGACCCGCTCGGGCGGCACTCGATCATCGCCGCCGACCCGTTCGCGCGCTTCCGCTTCCGCGACGGCATCGCGACCCTGAACGGCGCTCCGGTGCCGGGCGGTCCCTTCGCGGCCCTGCGCGCCTGCCTCGCCCCCTACCGGATCGCGCCCGACCCCGAAAACCCCTTCCCGGGCGGGGCGATCGGCTACCTCGCCTACGATCTCGGCGCGGCTTTGGAGCGGATCGCGGCGCCGGCCCGGCGGGCGGGGCTGACCGACGACATCGCCCTGAACCTCTACGACACGGCCCTGGTGATCGATCAGGCCGACGGCACCGCCCGGCTCGTCGCCACCGGCTTCCCCGAGCGCGAGCCCGCCGCCCGGCAGGCCCGCGCGGAGGCGCGGCTGGCCGCCTTCGCCGACCGCCTCGGCACCGAACCGGCCGAGCCCCCGGGCCAACCTGAAAACAAGCTCACGTGGCGCTCGAACTTCGATCGGCAAAGCTATGAGGCTGCTGTCGAAAGGGTCCGCGCCTATATCCGCGCCGGCGACATCTACCAAGCCAATATCGCCCAGCGCTTCAGCGCCGACCTGCCCGCCGGTTTCGACCCGTTCGCCCTCTACCGGCGCCTGCGCGCCACCAACCCGGCGACCTTCGGGGCCTATCTGGAGTGGGAGGGGCTGAGCGTCGCCTCCTCCTCGCCCGAGCGCTTCATCCGCCTCGACGGCCGTCACGTGGAGACACGGCCGATCAAGGGCACCGCCCGCCGCCTCGACGATCCGGAGGCCGACCGACGGGTCGCCGCAGCGCTCCAGGCCAACGTCAAGGAGCGGGCCGAGAACGTCATGATCGTCGACCTGCTGCGCAACGACCTGTCGCGGGTGTGCAAGCCCGGCAGCGTCGCCGTGCCGACGCTGTGCGGGCTGGAGACCTACGCCAACGTCCACCATCTGGTGTCGGTGGTGACCGGACAACTCCGCGACGGGCTCGACGCCCTCGACCTCCTGGAAGGGACCTTTCCGGGCGGCTCGATCACGGGCGCCCCGAAGATCCGCGCCATGGACATCATCACGGAGATCGAGGGGGACGCGCGGGAACTCTATTGCGGCGCCATCGGCCGGATCGGCTTCGACGGGGCGATGGACACCTCGATCGCGATCCGCACCGTGTTCATGGACGACCGGCAGGCGGTCCTGCAGGCCGGGGGCGGGGTGACCCTGCTGTCGGAGCCGGGCCCGGAATACGACGAGACCCTGGCCAAGGCCGCCCGGGTGTTCGAGGCCTTCGCATGATCCTCGTCCTCGACAACTACGATTCCTTCGTCTTCAACGTGGTCCGCTACCTGGAGGAGCTGGGCGAGGACGTCCGGGTCGTGCGCAACGACGCGCTCGACGTGCCCGGCATCCGGGCACTCGAACCGGAGGCCCTGGTGGTCTCGCCCGGCCCCTGCACCCCCGCGGAGGCCGGGATCTCGCTCCCGGCAATCCGGGATCTGTCCGGCACGGTGCCGATCCTCGGCGTCTGCCTCGGCCATCAGGCGATCGGCGCGGCCTTCGGCGGCACGGTCGCGCGGGCGCAGCGCCCCCTCCACGGGCAGATGACGCCGATCGCCCATACCGGGGAGCGCCTGTTTTCCGGGCTGCCGGCGCCGATGCCGGTGGGGCGCTACCACTCGCTGGTGGTGAATCCCGGCCCCGACATGGAGCAGCACCTCTCGGTCGACGCCGTCTCGCAGGAGGGCGAGGTGATGGCGCTGTCGCACCGGACCCACCCGACCTACGGCATCCAGTTCCACCCGGAATCGGTCCTGACCGAGGGGGGCCACGCCCTGTTCGCGAATTTTCTGGGGCTGGCCCGCGCGTGGCGGGAGAGGCCGGAGGGACGCCGCGATGCTGTGGCGTGACGGGGCCCTCGCGCCCGGAACCACGGCCCCCCTCGACCATACCGACCGCGGCCTGACCCTCGGCGACGGCCTGTTCGATACGGCGCTGGCGCTCTCCGGCCGCGTGGCCTTCGAGGAGGCCCATATCGCCCGGCTCGTCGCCTCCGCGGCGACCCTCGGGATCCCGGCCGAGCCGGAGCGGATCCGCGCCGCCATGCGGAGCCTCGCAGGGCAGGGGGATCGGCTCGCGATCCGCACCACGCTCACGCGCGGCTCCGGCCCGCGGGGCCTGAAGCCGCCGGAGGATCCGCACCCCACGCTGTTCGCCACCGCGGCGCCGAGTGCGAAGGGGTCGGCCTTCGCACCCCTGCGCCTGTGGCCGACCGCCATCGCCCGCAACGACACCTCCCCCATCAGCCGCCTGAAGACGCTGGGCTATGGCGATGCGGTTCTGGCCGCCCGGGAGGCCGCGTCCGCCGGCTTCGACGAGGCGCTGTTCTGCAACACGCGGGCGCGCGTCGCCTGCGCGGGCACCGGCAATCTCTTCGCCCTGTTCGGCACGACTCTGGTCACGCCGCCGCTGGCGGACGGTGTGCTCGCCGGGATCGTGCGGGCCGAGATTCTTTTTGAGCTTGCCGCCGGATGCGGTCTGCGGGCCAAGGAGCGGTCGCTGAGCCTGTCCGAGTTCCTGGGCGCGGACGCCGTGTTCCTGACCAATTCCCTGCGGCTCCTGGCCCCCGTGACGGCCATCGGCGACACCACCTTCCCGGGCGCCGGCCACGCGGCGGTGGCCAGCCTGATGGCGGCTCTGCGGGCTCACGTGGCCCGATCCTGCGGCGTGGCCGAGGAGGTGGTCGCGTGACCGATCAGGGAATCGAGACCGGGCGGCGGAGGCTGCGCTACGCGCTCGCGGCGATCTACCTGTTCATCGGCGTGGTCCATCTCGTGGCGACCGACGCGATGCTGCCGCTCATGCCCGACTGGGTGCCCGAGCCCCGCCTCGTCATCCAGGCCACCGGCCTGTGCGAGCTCGCCGGCGCGATCGGCCTCCTGACGGACCGGTTCCGCCGGGCCGCCGCGATCGGCCTCGCGCTCTATGCGGTCTGCGTCTACCCGGCGAACCTCAAGCACGCCTTCGAACACATCCACGTCGACGGCATCCCGGATTCCTGGTGGTATCACGGGCCGCGGCTCGCCTTTCAGCCGGTCTTCGTCTGGGCGGCGCTCTGGGCCGGCGGGCTGATCGACTGGCCGTTCCGCCGTCCCGGGGGATCGGCCGGGACCCCGCCCGCCGCGCCCTGACGGGATCCCGTGATCCAGGGATCACGGCCTCCCTGGATCATGCGGGCCTTGGATCACGCGGCTCCTGGATCACGGGATCACAGGACGCCGCCAGAGCACGCCGCAGCGCAAAAAGTTCCTCCACAGGGCCGCGCAATCGGGAAAAAATCGGGCGGATACGGCCGGCGCCATCGGCGTTCCCCGTCCGGAAGCCGCGCACCCGGCAGCGGCCCCTGAACGGAGACTGACCGCCATGGCCAAGCAGAAGACGCTGCACGACGCCTTCTACGAGACCCTGAAGGACGTCTACTACGCCGAGAAGCAATCCGTGAAAGCGCTCAAGAAGTCCGCCAAGGCGGCCGAGCACGACGAACTGCGCCAGGCCTTCGAGACCCATGCCGAGGAGAGCGCCCAGCAGGTCGAGCGCCTGACCCAGGTGTTCGAGATCATCGGCAAGCCCGCCCGGGCCAAGACCTGCGAGGCGATGCAGGGCATCGTCTCCGAGATGGAGGAGGATCTGGAGGATTTCGAGGACAGCCCGGCCGCCGACGCGGTGCTGGCCGCCTGCGCCCAGGCGGTGGAGCATTACGAGATCGCCCGCTACGGCACCCTGAAGACCTGGGCGAGCCAGCTCGGCTACGCGGAGGCCGCCACGCTCCTCGACGAGACCCTGCAGGAGGAGAAGAAGACCGACGCCCTCCTCTCCAAGATCGCCGAATCGATCAACACCGCCGGCACCCCCGAGGATGCCGAGCCGTCGAAGGGCAAGGCCAAGAAGGCCGCCTGAGCGTGCGGACCCGGCGCCGTCACGGCGGCGCCGGGCCCTCCGGTCGCGTTCGCGACGTCCCTCACCCATGCGCGAAGACGGGTATCTGGCTCGACTTCTACAGGCCGGCACGCGCCTCAATAACGTGCCGGCGTATGCCAATCTTGATACTTGAAATAATTGATCTTAAAATTTACGCCCGTGCTGGTCTCCAATATTATGAACAGATCAAGACATTGAACACTGAATGATGATGTGATACGCACCGACGATCAACATCAGGTCGACAAAAACATAATTTTTCGTCCTGACGCCGCATCATTTGATGCACATCGCGGGCGGTACTGCAGATGAAGATCTTATCTCGCATCAAGATATTGACGAAAATCATCGCGCCGCTCGTGATCGTGGCGCTGGTCAGCGCCGTCACCGCGCGATCCGCGATCAGCACCCTGGATTCGATCCAAGAGCGCAGCAGCTTCGTCGCGGATTACCTGATGGTCCGGCTGATGGGCCTGCAGGACGTCAAGATCCATCTCGGCGACGCCGCCCTCATGAACCGCAACATCCTCGTCGGCGAGCCGAAGGCCGACCTCACCGCGTACAGGACCCGCTACGACGCGGCCGTCCAGACCACCCTCGCCACCCTCGACCGGCTCATCGCCGCGTCGCGCTCCGAAGCCGACCGGGCAAAGGTCGAGGCGATCCGCGGGATCACCGCGCCGCTGTTCGACACCGTGGCCCGCAGCAACGCGGCGGCCCTGGCGGGCGACCGGGACGGGGCGCTCCGGATCTCCCTCCAGGAGGCGCTCGCGGGGCGCAAGGCGTTCCACGCGGCGATGCAGGCCCACATCGCGGAGCTGCAACGGCAGATCGAGGACGGCAAGCACGCGACGCGGGACGAGGTCGCGCACGCGACCCGCATCCTGATCGTCACGACCGTGGCGGGGCTGCTCGTCGCCCTGGCCGTGGCCGGCGGGATCGCGGTGCTCGGGATCACGCGCCCCCTCGACAGGCTGGTCGTCGCCCTGCAGCGTATGGCCGGCGGGGCGAGCGACGTCACCCTCGAGGCGGCGGGCCGCCGCGACGAGATCGGCGCGGTCGGCCGCGCCGTCGAGGCCATCAAGACCATGGTGGCCCGCAACGCGGCCGAGGAGGCGGAACGCCGGCACGCGGAGGCGGCCGCAGCCGCAGCCGCGCGCAAGCGCGCCATGATGGCCCTCGCCGACACCTTCGAGCGGGCGGTGGCCGGCATCGTCGGGATGGTCTCGAACGCGGCCGCCGAGTTGCAGGCCACCGCCGGCCGGATGTCGGCCAGCGCCCAGGAGGCCGCCAGCCAGTCCACCACCGTGGCGGCCGCCGCGGAGCAGGCCGCCGCCAACGTCAACACCGTGGCGGCGGCCACCGAGGAACTCGGCAGCTCCATCCAGGAGATCAGCCGCCAGGTATCAGGCTCGACCGACCTCGCCCGGCGGGCCGTCGGCGAGGCCGATCAGACCGCCGTCCAGGTGTCCGCCCTGAACGACGCGGCGAGCCGGGTCGGCGACGTGGTGCAGCTGATCTCGACCATCGCGGCCCAGACCAACCTGCTGGCGCTCAACGCGACGATCGAGGCGGCCCGGGCCGGCGAAGCCGGACGCGGCTTCGCCGTGGTGGCGGCCGAGGTGAAGGCGCTGGCCGGCCAGACCGCCAAGGCCACCGGGGAGATTGCCGGCCAGATGGCCCGGATCCAGGGCGCGACGGGCGAGACGGTGGGGGCCATCGGGACCATCACCGGGCGCATCCGCGAGATCAACGCCGTCGCGGCGACGATCGCGGCGGCGGTGGAGCAGCAGGGGGCGGCCACCCAGGAGATCGTGCGGAATGTCGGGCAGGCGACGGCCGGAACCCAGCAGGTCACCGAGAACATCGCCGGCGTGGCCCAGGCCTCGGAGCAGACCGGCCGGGCGGCCGACCGCGTGCTCACGGCGGCGACCGACCTGTCACGCCAGTCCGAGCAGCTCGCGGCCGAGGTCGAAAGGTTTCTCAGCACCGTGCGGGCGGCGTGAGGACGGCGCGCGGGACGGGTGCGCTCAGTTCGGCTTCTCGATGGCGCTGAGCGGCGTCCAGTAGCAGCGCTCCTGCCCGGCCGCCGGCGCGATGCAGCCGTAGGTCATCGTCCGGGATTCGAGCCGGACCTCCTCACCGGGCTTCCAGTTCCGGCACTCGCCGTTCGCGAGGCTGCCCTGCAGGAGCTGCCCGAACCCGCTCTCGTCGCCGGCCATGACCAGCTTGAACAGGCGGTCCGTGACCTCCTGGCTGTGGCAGCCGAACCGCCCCTGGAGGATGGTCTCGGCGCTGGCGGGCCGGGGCAGGGCGGCGGCGGCCAGAACGGCCAGGGTAAGGGTGGGGAGGGCGAAGCGCATGGGCGGCACCATATCCGCCGGCTGAGGCCTGTCGAGCCCCCGTGACGCGCAGCGCCCCGCGCAGGATCGTCGCGCCGGCCGAGCGGCGCGCTCGGGCGCCGAACCGGTATCCCCTTCGGCGGAGAGCGCTCTACCCGGCCCGCTCCTTCTCGTCCCGCTTCACCGCCTGCCACGCGGCCTCCATGGCGGCCAGCTCCGAGCGGCCGAGTTCGCCCCCGGCCGCCGCCAGATGCGCCGCCATCGCGGCGAAGCGGCGCTCGAACTTGGCGGTACCGTCGCGCAAAGCCGCCTCCGGGTCGATCCCGGCATGGCGGGCGAGGTTGGCCACCGAGAACAGCAGGTCGCCGATCTCGTCCGCAACCGCGCGCTGATCGCTCGCCGCCAGGGCCTCGGCGACCTCGTCGGTCTCCTCGCGGACCTTGTCGACCACCTGAACGGCGTTGCCCCAGTCGAAGCCGTAGCCGGCCGCCCGCCGGGAGATTTTCTCCGCCCGGGCCAGCGCCGGCAGCGCACGGGCGACACCGCCGAGCGGATCCGGCGCGGATTCCGCGCTGCCGCGCGCAGCCCGCTGATCCGCCCGTTCCTGCGCCTTGATCGCGGCCCATTGCGCCTCGACCTGCGCCGGGTCGCGCAGGGCGGACCCCTCCGGCAGGAGCGTTCCGTCCGGCGCGAAGACGTGCGGGTGGCGGCGGACCAGCTTGTCGCCGATGGCGTGGGCCACGTCGTCGAACGCGAAGGCGCCCTGCTCCTCGGCCATGCGGGCGTGGAACACCACCTGCAGGAGCAGGTCGCCGAGTTCGTCGCGCAGATCGTCGCGATCGCCCCGGGCCACGGCATCGGCGACCTCGTAGGCCTCCTCGATCGTGTAGGGCACGATGGTGGCGGGGGTCTGCGCCACGTCCCAGGCACAACCGCGGACGGGATCGCGCAACGCCGCCATCAGGCGCAGGAGCCGGCCGAGCCCCGTCTCCGCCGCATCGCCCGCCCCGTCCGACTCGCGTGTCTCGCTCATGCCGATGGCGTTAGAGCCGTTCCCGACCGCGTGGCAACAGGGTCCTGGGTTTCCAGAGGGCGGAAGCCCTCTGGTGGGTCGTCAGGGAAGGCCCTGACCGTCCCGCCCCCCCCCCCGACACAGGACAAGGTCCGGCACCGGACAAAGTTCCGCAACGCCAAAAAGCCCGCCCCGCACAAAGTCCGGCACCAGAGCCCTGCCCTGGACCCCGCACAGGGCTCGCCCCGCACCTCCCACGCGGTTGTGCCGACGGCGTGACGCGAGTAGGCGCCCCTCTGCTCTGTCGCCGCGCCCCCCTCGCACGCCACGGTGGTCCACGCCCGACACTACCCGCGCTCCCACGAGGAGAACACCC
>NZ_JAKSYG010000085.1 GCF_022829725.1 Methylobacterium sp. E-005
GCGGCGACCTGGCGCGCGAGGTCGGCCTCCGTGCGCCTGCGGTCGGTGACGTCCTGCACGAACTCGTGGAACCCGTCGAGGGCGCCGTCAGCGCCCCGGCGGGGCAGGTAGCGGATCTCAGCGACTCGGGGGCGCCCGTCCCGCTGCGGCCAGTCGAGCTCGAAGGTGACGCGCTCGCCCCCCAGGGGCCGCTCCATGAAGGGTGTCGGAACGGCGTAACCCTCCGGACCGAGCCAGTCGCGGACATCACGGCCGACCACCTCCTCCGCGGTCACTGCGAGCCTCGCACCGTAGGACCGGTTGGCCAACCGGTAGTCGTAATCGGCGCCTATGAAGGAAATCAGGACCAGGCGCGCAGCGGTGATGGCGCGACGGCGTCGCA
>NZ_JAKSYG010000011.1 GCF_022829725.1 Methylobacterium sp. E-005
TCGGTCGCGTCGCGGCCGCGGGCCATGACGATGCGGCCGATGCGGGGGCGGTTGTGGCGGGCGTCGAACGTGTACCAGCGCGGGCCGGACGGCCCGTCGAGGTAGGCCTCGAACCACGCGGAGAAATCCATCGGCGCCGGATCCTTCGGCACGCCGATGTCGCCGAGATAGCCGGTGGCGTAGCGGGCCGGGATGTTCATGCACCGGCACAGGGTGATGGCCAGATGGGCGAAGTCGCGGCAGACGCCCTCGCGCTGCATGAAGCCGTCATGGGCGGTGCGGGTCGCGTCGGCGCGCTGGTAGTCGAAGCGCAGGCGCTCGTGGGTGTAGTCGACGATCGCCTGGACGCGGCCCCAGCCCTCCGGGGCGGAGCCGAACAGCGACCATGCGGTCTGGGACAGCTTGTCGGTGTCGCAGTAGCGCGAGCCGAGCAGGAACATCAGCACGGCGTCGGGCAGGTCCTGCACCGGGATCTGGCGCGCCTCGGGCTCGATCACGTCCGGCGCGCCGGAATCCGCAACCGTGAAGTCCGCCG
>NZ_JAKSYG010000098.1 GCF_022829725.1 Methylobacterium sp. E-005
GAAGCGGTCGGCCACCAGCGGGCCCGAGAACAGGCCGCCGGAGCCGGCTTCCCAGATCGAGACCGAGACCATGTCGCCGATGCCGATGACCGGCTCGGCGGAGGGGCGGTGGTCGCCGAAGGAGGCGAGCAGGCTGTCGAGGGGGCGGCCGCGCAGGGCCTCGACGACCGCGGGGTTGACGTCGATGATCTCGTAGCGGGCGAGCAGGCCGCCATCAGCGGTGGCCACCTCCGACCCCGCCTGGATCGCGCTCGCCGTCGGACCCGCCGCAGGCAGGTACGTGCAGCCCGACATCGCCAAGGCGGCAAGCAGGGCGAGGGGAAGAGTTCGCATCCAGATGTTGTCCATCGGTATTGCCGAGCCTGTGCCTAGCCCATGGTGGCCTAGGTGTCCGTAGCGGGTGAGCCACACTCCGCCCGGGACGGCTGAGGTTGCGGTTTCATCCTCGCTAAGCACAGCTTTTTCGGGGCAGGTGAACGGACCAGGGGGAATTTCGCGTGGAACGTGTCGCGCCAGGGTCGAAACGGACCGGATCCCGCGTGCCGCGTCGTCGGGTCCATCGGAGTCCGGACGGGTCCCGGGGGTGTCCCCCTTTGGAGAGGAAGCGGATCGCTGCCGGTTGTGTGGACGCCGTCACCCAGAGCCGGCCCGGTTGGCGGGCTCTTCAATCAAGACCTATGACAGGGAGCGACGATCGGGGCCGCTCAGTTGCCCTGCCCGACCGCGGTGCTGATCTGGTTGTAAACACCGCCCATCCGGTTGACGTAGACACGGATGCTTCCGGCTGCGACCAGAAAGATCAGGGAGCCGATCAACGCGTATTCGATGGCCGTGGAGCCGCGTGCGTCGCGGGCGAACCGCGCCACGCCGACAGCCGGGTTATCCGCGCCGCCAGCGGGGATCCCGGCGTGTGAGGCGTTCTTCCTCGCGCTGCCGCAGTTCGGCTCATGCATGGTCGAAACCGCCCTTCCACCGCGCTCCGCCGCCCCGGTTGGCAGCGCGGCCCGTCATGGGTTCTAACCACCCGGCAATTGCTGCAGTCTTAATGCAGTCTTCGAAACAGATTAGTCTTCGGTGATTGAACGAGATTTTCTTGAAGCGGAGCACCCGCCTCGAAAGCGGACGCACCCGCCCTTACGGGTGCGTCCGGGCCGCTCAGGCATGCCCGGCCTTGTGCCGCAGATCATCGATCCGCTTCGAGGCCTCGGCCTTGTCGAGGTCGGGGTCGAACGCCTCGGGCTCCTTCGCCTCTTCCGTAAGAGTCTTGAGGTAGGAAGCCTGGGCCCCGGTCATCGGCTCGCCGCCGGTGGTCCACTGGTCGGGATCCTTGATCTGGTTGGAGACATCCTTCGGATCGGTCTTCGGGTTCGCTTCGGACGCCTGGGACTTCGCATCCGCCTTCGATGCAGACTTCGCGGTCGACTGAGTCATGGCGAATTTGTTCCTGTAATGTTCCGACTTCCCGATGAGAACGTGCGGCCCGGCGAGCGGTTCCGGCGATGCAGCCTGCCGGACGGGTTGTCCCCGCCCTTTCCTTCGCGACCCCGGATCCTATTGATGACCCCCGGTGTCCGGGGGACGCCGCGGCGCCACGGGGTCTGACGATGTCCGAGGGGATGACGGCGCACAGGACCGCGACCGCCGATGCACAGGTGCTCCTCGTGATGGGCGTCTCGGGCTCGGGGAAGAGCACCGTCGCGGCGCTGATCGCCGAGCGGCTCGGCTGGGCGTTCATCGACGGCGACAGCTTCCACGGGCCGGAGAACGTGGCGAAGATGCATGCGGGACACGCCCTCGACGACGCGGACCGCGCCCCCTGGCTGGCGCGGATCGCGACCTGGATTCAGGCCAGGCTGGAGGCCGGGGAGTCGGCGGTGGTGGTGTGCTCGGCCCTGCGCCGGGCCTACCGGGACGTCCTGACCCGCGGGAGCCGCCGGGTGCGCATCGTCTACCTTGAAGGGGACAGGACGCTCATCGCCGGGCGCCTCGCGGAGCGGCACGGGCATTTCATGTCGCCCCTGCTCCTCGACAGCCAGTTCGCCACGCTGGAAGCCCCGGGCCCCGACGAGCACCCGATCACCGTCGGGATCGCCGATCCACCCGCGGTCATCGCGGAGCGCGTCGTGGCCTGCCTCGACGGGAAAAGCGGAGGTAGCCGATGACAGCCCGATCCGGCCAAGGCGCCAACACGGCCGCCAACAAAGCCGCCGACATCGCCCTCGTGATCTCGGACGTCGACGGGACCCTGGTGAACTCCGACAAGCGCCTCACCGCCGCCACGGTCGCGGCCGTGGGCCGACTGCGGGCCGCCGGGATCGGCTTCAGCATCGCCTCGGCCCGGCCGCCGATCGGGCTGCGCGGGCTCGTGGCCGAACTGGGCCTCGATCTGCCCATGGGGGCGTTCAACGGAGCCAGCGTGGTCCGGCCCGACCTGTCGACCATCGAGGAGCGGACCATCCCCGAGCCGGCGGCCCGGGAGGCCCTCGATCGGCTGTGCGCCGAGGGCCTCGACGTCTGGGTGTTCGCCCGCGGGGCGTGGTGGCTGCGCGATCCGCACGGCGATTACACCGACCTCGAGCGCCGCACGATCGATGCCGAGCCCCGGGTGGTGGCCGATCTCGGCACGCTTATGGGAGAGGCCGCCAAGATCGTCGGGGTGAGCCGGGACCACGCCCATCTGGCCGCCTGCGAGGCGCGAATCGGAGCGGCGCTGGCCGACCGGGCCACCATCCACCGCTCGCAGCCCTACTATCTCGACGTGACCCCACCCCATCTCGACAAGGGTGGGTTCGTCGCCTGGATGAGCGCGCATCTCGGGATCCCGCCGGAGCGGATCGCGACCTTCGGGGATGCCGGCAACGACCGCCCGATGTTCGCCCGCAGCGGCTTCGCGGTGGCGATGGGCAATGCCGAGGATTCCGTGAAGGCCGCCGCCAGCGCCGTCACCGACAGCAACGACGCGGACGGCTTCGCCCACGGCGTCGAGCGCTTCATCCTGCCTTGAAGGACCGCCCGGTCGACGTTTCTCCGCTCCTCGGCCGATCGCCTCGGTGCCGCATCCCGGGGAATGTATCCGGCCTGTGTCCGACGGGGCACAGGGAGCGGCCACACCCCGCCCGCCCACAGCTTGCCGAAGCGGGGCCGTTTTCCGGCCTCATTTGCCCGCGACCTAGCTTGACCACGGAACACAGCACCGGGTCTCGGCATGCATCGTCTTCTCCTGGCCGCCGCCCTCGCGGTCGTGCCTGCCGCCGCCTTCGGGCAGGCGGCGCACGACAATATCGACGCGTTGATCGAGCAGCAGGCCAAGGCGAACGGCGTTCCGGCGAGCTTCGTGCACGCCGTGGTCAAGCGCGAGAGCAACTACAATCCCCGCGCCAAGGGCGGCAGCGCGCTGGGCCTGATGCAGATCAAGCACGCGACGGCCCGCAGCCTCGGCTATACCGGAGACGCAGCCGGCCTTCTCGATCCGGCGACCAACCTCCGCTACGGCGTGGCCTATCTCGCGGGGGCCTATCGCACCGCCCAGGGCAATCTCAGCCAAGCCTATCACTATTACAATCGCGGCTACTATTACGCCGCCAAGCGCCAGGGCGTCTCCACCGAAGTCGCCTCGGTGGTGGCCCCGGTCGCCGCCTCGGCGAGCGCCCTGGCGAGCCTGTTCGGCGGTGGCGCCGCGGACGCCAGGGCCGCCGCTGCGCCCCAGGCCCTGGCCTATGCCCCCACCGCCGCCCTGGTCGCGGCACCGACCGAGACGGTCGAGGTCCCCCTCCCCCCACGCCGTCCGGCCGCCCTCACGGGCACGATCCAGTTCGCCAGCCTGACCGTCGAGCCAACCGCCACGGCCCCGGCGGCGCAGACGGCACAGGTCGAAGCCGTCGAGGTGCCGCTGCCGCCGCGCCGGCCCGCCGGGTTCGGTGCAGCCCCCGCCGAACTCGCGGAACTGCGTCTCTCGCCAAAAACCGAACCGCTGATTGAACCGACCGCCGCACCGGCTGCGATGACCCCCGCGGCCGTATCGGCACCGATCACCGAGGCGGTCGAGGTGCCGCTGCCGCCGCGCCGTCCGACCGTCCAGATGCTGGCCGCGGCAGGGCCGCGACGCGCGCCGATCGGCGCGACCGTCCAAGAGGCCGTGGCCCTCCCGATCGAATAGGATGTCCGGCCTGGATGACCCCGGAACGGGCATCGGACCGGGCGACTGCCCACACAAGGATCATGCTCAAGCCTTGACCATCGCGGCGTTCCGCAACACATAGGCGCCACGCCAGCAGCATGGTTGGGCCGATGCGGCACAGACCGTCGGCCGGTCGCAGCGGCCGGACACGGGCGGCGCAACACAGATCTCTGGGC
Organism: Methylobacterium sp. E-005; assembly: GCF_022829725.1. Taxonomy (GTDB): domain Bacteria; phylum Pseudomonadota; class Alphaproteobacteria; order Rhizobiales; family Beijerinckiaceae; genus Methylobacterium. The sequence goes on from NZ_JAKSYG010000098.1 coordinate 4,354, forward strand.
AGGATACGCGGGTCTTCGCGCGCGGGAATGGACAGCCCTTGTCCGAACCGTCGGGCGCGACCGATCTCGAAGCGGCGGGCATGCAGGGTGGGGACTCTGCTTTCGAGCTGGCAGGAAAGCGGATTGCGCCATGACCGGCGTGGTGGAACAGGAATCACTCTTTCTCACGGACCTCGGGCGCCGCGTCAGACACGCGCGCACCGTGCGCGGCTTGTCGCGCAAGGTCCTGTCGCAGACCTCGGGCCTCTCCGAGCGCTACATCGCGCAACTGGAGGGCGGCCAGGGCAATGTGTCGATCATCCTGCTGCGGCGGGTCGCCAACGCCATGGGCGTGCGGCTCGACGATCTGATCACCGGTAACGACGCCCAGCCCGATTGGCCGCTGATCCGCGATCTTCTGAGCCACGCCAGTCCGGCGCAGGTCGCCGCCGCCAAGCAGGCGCTGTCCGGCGGCACCCGGCCCGAGGCGGGCGACCGTCCGCGCGTCGCGCTGATCGGCCTGCGCGGCGCCGGCAAGTCGACGCTCGGCAAGCTCGCGGCCGAGCGGCTGGGCTGGAACTTCGTGGAACTCAACGCCGAGATCGAGCGGGAGAACGCCCTCTCGGTGCAGGAGATCTTCGCGATCTACGGCCAGGAGGGCTACCGGCGGCTTGAGCAGCAGGCGCTGCGCCGGCTGACCGAGCATCCCGGACCGCTGATCCTGGCGACCAGCGGCGGCATCGTGGCCGAGCCCCTGACCTACGATCTGCTGCTTCAGGCATTCTACACGATCTGGCTGCGCGCCCGGCCCGAGGAGCACATGAGCCGCGTGCGCGAGCAGGGCCACCTCGCCACCACGGGCGACCACGCCTCGGCGATGCAGGAGTTGCGTGCCGTGCTGGCGAGCCGTGAGCCGCTCTACGCCCGCGCGCCAGCCACCGTCGACACCTCCAACATCCCGGTCCAGACGATGCTCGATCGGCTGACGTCGGCCATCGAGGCACGGTTCGGACAGGCGGTCTCTCCGGTCGCGTGAGGCAGGCTGCCACGCCTTGGTGACAGCCATGCCGCCGACGCAGCCTCCGGACGGGTCCGGCCCTTGATCGCCGCGCTGCGGCGCACCACGCTAGGTCACGTCATCGAAGGTCGTGGTTCCAAAAGGTCGAGACCTTTTGCGGGTGCAGGGCGGAGTCCTGCTGTCGGGCGAAGCTCGAGCGTCGGGCAACCCTGCTGTCGGGCAAGCTCGATGTCGGGGTCCTGCCCCGACACCCCGCCAAAGGGTTGGTCCCCTCGGAATCCCGTGACCGGAGATCGGACGGTGATCCGCCGCCCAGGAACCCGTTTTCACGTGGAGGCTCGGACATGAGCGCCAGTCCTGCCCGCAATCCTGAGCCCCGCGACCTCGCGGTCCTCGATCCGGTCTGGTCGCGGCTGCGCGCCGAGGCCGAGGATCTGCTGCACACCGAGCCGCAGCTCGCCTCCTTCATCGTGGCGACCGTCCTGAACCACACCACCCTCGAAGGGGCGGTTTCGCATCGGGTCGCCGCCCGTCTCGGGCATCCGTCGCTGCCAGCCGAGTTGATCGCCCACGCCTTCCATGAGGCGATCGGCGCGGATCCCGCCATCGGGCAGGCGTTCCGCGCCGATATCGGCGCGGTGATCGACCGCGATCCGGCGACGCTCCGGGCCCTCGAACCGGTCCTCTATTTCAAGGGCTTCCACGCACTGCAGGCCTACCGCCTCGCCCATCACGTCTGGAACCGCGGCCGGCGCGACCTCGCCCTCTACCTCCAGAGCCGCATCTCGGAGGTGTTCCAATGCGACATCCACCCGGCCGCGCGGATCGGGCGGGGCGTGTTCCTCGATCACGCCACCGGGCTGGTCGTCGGCTCGACCGCGGTGATCGAGGATGATGTCTCGATCCTGCATGCCGTGACGCTGGGCGGCACCGGCAAGCAGCGGGGCGACCGGCATCCCAAGATCCGCCGCGGGGTGATGATCGGCGCCGGCGCCAAGATCCTGGGCAACATCGAGGTCGGGGCCTGCGCCCGGGTCGCGGCAGGTTCGGTGGTGCTCCGGCCGGTGCCGCCCAACACCACGGTCGTGGGCGTGCCCGCCCGCGTCGTCGGCACCGCGGGCTGCGACGATCCGGCCCGTGCCATGGATCAGCTGGTCGCGCTCGACCAATTCATCCACCTGGGCGACGGGATCTGACCACCGTCTGCGCGCTTGCCGCTCCGCCGCGGGCGTGGCAAGCCCCAGCCCCATCCGCCGACCCGCGGCGCCAGCGCCGCAAGGGAGACCCAACAGCGTGACCAAAGCCGAGACCGCGAAGCTCCAGGACTACCTGCGCCGCAAGTTCGCCAACAACAACATCCGCCTGACGGCGATGAAGACCGGCGATTCCGCTGAGGTGTTCATCGGCGAGGAATCGATCGGCGTGATCGCCGACGACAAGGAGGACGGCGATGATTCCTTCGTCTTCCGGATGGCGATCCTGGACATCGACCTTGAGGAAGAGGCCTGAACCACAGGGCGAACCGGTTCCGCCGGCATCGACCTGTGCATGGGTTAACGCTAACCGGCGGTCTTGCTTAACACGCGGTAAATGGCGTGGCTAAAGTGCGCTCAACCTGTACAGGAGCGCGAATAATGGTCGTCACGCCTGCCGCCCTCGATTCGATCCGGACGCTGTGCATCGGCCTCGCCCTGTCGGGGCTGATCGCCAGCGCCTTCGAGCTGTTCGCCGCGCGGCGCGCGAGCTTCAGCCTGCTCCAGCGCGGCGGCCTGCCGGCGGTCGCCGCCCTGCCGATGCTGGCCTTCTCGGCGCCGTTCATCATCCTGCGCAACACGGTGCGCGGCCGGCGGATCGAGGGCCGGCCAATGCCGTTCGTGATGCTCGCCACCGTGATCGCCTGCGGCTGGAGCCTGCTGTCGGGCCGGGTCGCGATCGACCTCGCGGCGATGCTGGTCGGCGTCTGAGGCGTCAGGGTTCGGCGGTCGCCACCTGGGCTGCCCCGTCTTTCCCCTCCAGGGAGACCCAGCTCGGCCCGTCCTGACCGGCGCGCTTGATGAAATTGTAGCCGGTGCGCCGCCACGGGCGGATCGCGTCGGTCTTGTTGTCGAGGATGAAATCGCCCTGATCGGTGCGCACGGTCAGCACCGCGTGGCCCTCGTTGATCTCGTCGATCACCACGGTCATCAGCAGGGCGCGCCGGGGCAGGCCACGTTCCACCAGCATCCGCCGCTTCAGGAGTTGGTAATCCTCGCAATCGCCCGAACCGTCATCGGGAAAATCCCAACGGTCGACGACGCCCCAATGCGCCTGGTCGGTGATCGGCCGGATGCGCGCGTTGACCCGGCGATTGACGCTGAGGAGCGTCCGCCAGACTGCCACGGTCAGCGGGATCACCTGAGGCTCGGCGGGATCGACGGTGCATTCCTCCGGCATCCGCCCGCAGAACTCGGTCCAGCCCGCGATGGCGCGAACGGCTCCGGTCGGCTCTTCCATGGAGGCCTTCCCGGGCAGGGCCAGGCGCGTATGGGCGTGGGTGGTCGCTCCGCTCATGGTCAGGATCGTTCCGATCAGGGCGAAGCTCGCGGCCTGTCGCGCCCGGCGCGTGGCATGCGACCAGCCCCGCCAGCGGAGGGAACAGAACGCCTCAGACGTGAATCCGACATCCGCGTGCCGCATGGTTCATGCCCCGCCGCCCGATGATGACGGAAGGGTGACACGGCCTTCGGCGACGCACAATGGGTTTTGAGGGCGAACACAACGGCCGTGCGGCGGATTGGTTCCGCGAAATACCGATTTCTCTCCGCAAAACTCCGCCCATCCGCATGCGCTGCGCGAATACCGGTTCTGCGGGGCGCTCGAAGTGCTTGATTCGCGACAGCTTTGCCGGCTTGTCAAAGGACGCCCGCGCGATGGATTCGCCGCTGGTTTTCGACGTGCAAAACGCCGGCCAGTCCATGCGGACTTGGGTCGCAGCCAGGATAAGGACATCGTGATGCAGCCCGCCATCCAGCAGGTGATCAGAGCGCTCGCCGAGGATGGCCGGGCCGGCGCAATCCAGATCGCCGAGCACGCCGTCAGCGCCTATCTCGCCGATGCGCCGAGCGAAGGCGACCGGGCCCTGTCACGGGACATCCTGGTCCGCGATCTCGCGAGCCTGCGGGGCATCGCGCCCCATCTCGCCGGCTTCATCGGCCGGGTCGAGACCTATGTGGCGAACCTCGCGCAGCCGTCCCTGAGCCGCGCCGCCTGAGGCGGTATCGGCTTCCTGCTGCGTCGCCCTCGGAGACGCGGCGGGACCAGCTCTTCAACCCGCTCCCCTCATCCTGTGGTGCCGGAGCGTCGCCGAGGCCTCGAAGGGGCCTTCCAGCCGGCACAGCGATCCCTGAAGCCCGCCTTCGAGGCCCGCTGAGTCGGGCACCGCAGGATGATGGGGGTGGGACGGGATCGCACGCGCGACTCGCAGCGGACGCTGCTGAGCCGTTGCAGTTCCGGACATACCCGCGCCGCGCCATCCTTCGCTCGGCGGAAAGGCCTACCGGTTCGCGGTTGTGACGGGGGACGTGACGCCGCCGAGGGAGACCCAGGCGACCGCGTCCTGGCTCTCGCGCTTGATGAACACGTAGCCGGTCTTGTGCCAGGGCAGGATCGCGTTGGTCTTGTTGTCCAGCACCAGATCGCCCCGGTCGGTGATCAGGCTGAGCACCGCGTGGCCCTCGCCCTTCTCGTCGATCACCACGGTCATGCGCATGGCGCGACGCGGCAGGCCGGCCTCGGCGAGCAGGTGGCGCTTGAGCAGCTGGAAATCCTCGCAATCGCCGATGCCGTCCTCGGCCAGATCCCAGCGGTCGGCCACGTGCAGGTGGTCCTGATCGGTCATCGGCTCGACCGCCTTGTTGACCCGGCGGTTGACCGACACGATCGTCGCCCAGGTGGC
>NZ_JAKSYG010000100.1 GCF_022829725.1 Methylobacterium sp. E-005
CGGAAGCGGTTTGGCTCACGCTGAACCCGTACCGCTCGATCGTACTGGGCCTGTAGCTCAGGTGGTTAGAGCGCACCCCTGATAAGGGTGAGGTCGGACGTTCGAGTCGTCCCAGGCCCACCATGGACGGGACGGTCTACCGGCTAGCATGCACCTTGGGGACATAGCTCAGTTGGGAGAGCGCGTGCTTTGCAAGCATGAGGTCGTCGGTTCGATCCCGTCTGTCTCCACCATTCGATTGGAACTTGGCGCCGCTCGGCGGCGACGGTTCGAACGGGGTGTCGAGGCCGCTATCTGGAACATGAGTTTGCCGCGGATGCGGCGTCTCGAGGATCGTCAGATCCGGAGATGCTGAACCGTCAGGCGAAGACATCAGTGACATCGTGAAGAGGGAATGTGGCCGTTGGGGCAGAGAGATCTGTGAACTCTGGCGGTCATGTTCGGCAAGCATACGGCGATTTGATCGGAAACGATCGGATCGCTGGTCTTTTTGTGACCGTGTC
>NZ_JAKSYG010000102.1 GCF_022829725.1 Methylobacterium sp. E-005
CGCGCCCATCTCGCCGAGAATGGTCCGCGAGTCGATCTTGCTGGTCACCTGGAAGCTGATCCGGGTCGGGAAGTTCGCCTTGATGGTGCCGGTGATCACGTCGACCGAAGGCCGCTGCGTCGCCATGATCAGGTGGATGCCGGCCGCCCGCGCCATTTGGGCCAGACGCTGGATCGCGCCCTCGATGTCCTTGCCGGCCACCATCATCAGGTCGGCCATCTCGTCGACCACGATCACGATGTACGGCAGCGGCGACAGGTCCATCGCCTCCTCGACGAACACCGCCTCGCCGGTATGGCGGTCGAAGCCGGTCTGGATCGTCCGCGTGATGGTCTCGCCCTTCTCGCGGGCCTCCTTCATGCGGGCGTTGTAGCCGTCGATGTTCCGGACCGCGATCTTGGACATCTTCTTGTAGCGCTCCTCCATCTCGCGCACGGCCCATTTGAGGGCGATCACCGCCTTCTTGGGGTCGATGACCACGGGGGAGAGGAGGTGCGGGATGCCGTCATACACGGACAGCTCCAGCATCTTCGGATCGACCATGATCAGGCGGCACTCCTCCGGCTTCAGCCGGTAGAGCAACGACAGGATCATGGTGTTGATCGCCACCGACTTGCCCGAGCCGGTGGTGCCGGCCACGAGCAGATGCGGCATGCGGGCGAGGTCGGCGATGATCGGCTCACCGCCGATGTTCTTGCCCAGGCAGAGCGCCAGCTTGTGCTTGCTCTCCGCGAAGTCGGCCGAGGCCAGCAACTCGCGCAGGTAGACGGTCTCGCGGGTCTCGTTCGGCAGCTCGATGCCGATGACGTTCCGGCCGGGGACGACCGCCACGCGGGCCGAGACCGCCGACATCGACCGGGCGATGTCGTCCGACAGGCCGATCACGCGGCTGGACTTGGTGCCGGGGGCGGGCTCCAGCTCGTACAGGGTGACGACCGGGCCGGGCCGCACCGCCAGGATGTCGCCGCGCACGCCGAAATCCTGGACCGTCTGCTGCAGGTTGAGGGCGTTCTGCTCCAGCACGTCGGCATCGACCTCCGCGCTGCCACCCGGCGCCGGCAGGGCGAGCAGTTCGAGGGAGGGCAGCTCGTAATCGGCGTTCTCGACGGACGCGATCTCCAGATGCCGGCCAGCCGGGATCAGATGGGCGCGAGGCGCGACCATGGGAAGCGCGACCGGCGCGGGGGCGACCGGCTCGAGCGCCGCCACGACTGGCTCGGCTTCGACCTCGGACTCGATCTCGGCGGCGGCTTCGATCTCGGCCGGAGCCGGATC
>NZ_JAKSYG010000104.1 GCF_022829725.1 Methylobacterium sp. E-005
GATCCGCCAGATCGCCCAGAACGCGGGCGTCGAGGGTTCGATCGTGGTCGGCAAGATCACCGACAACACCTCCTCGGAGACCTTCGGCTTCAACGCCCAGACCGAAGAGTATGTCGACATGATCCAGGCCGGCATCGTCGATCCGGCCAAGGTGGTCCGTGCGGCCATTCAGGGCGCGGCTTCGGTCGCCGGCCTGCTGGTGACCACAGAGGCCATGATCGCCGAGGCTCCGCGGAAGGAGGCCCCGCCGATGCCGAGCGGCGGCGGCATGGGCGGGATGGACTTCTAATCTCCCCGACCAGGTCCGGGTGATACCCGATGCGCCGGATGCCGGCTCGTCGGGGGCGCTTCACGCGGGCCGGGATGCATGGACCAGCCCCGCTCCGGTCCTGCGGGTGCACGAGACCGAGGCGTTCCCGTCCATCGGCGCTGTGTCATCGAAATCGAAGCCCGCGTCTCGCGCGGTGAGGCAGCCCGAGTCGTGGGAGGCCGCGGCGGCCGATTCCGAAATTAGTCTGAGGGCAACGCACATGCGCATTCTCGTCGGCTGCGAGATGACCTACGAGTTCCTGCAGCCCACCCCCATCATCGCGACGCTCAACGTCCACGCATCACGCTTCTCGGATCTCGAACGACCGGACTACTTGATCACGACCCCCGCTGTGCCGGTCCAGGGCTACCGCGATAGTTTCGGGAACTGGTGCAGCCGCATGGTTGCCCCGGCTGGCCGCTTCACGCTGCGGACCGACACGATCGTGCGGGACCCCGGCGGCGGCGACCCGGCGGCCTCCGACGCTGGGGAGACCGCCATCGAGACGTTGCCGTCGGACACCGTGCTTTTCCTCCTCGGCAGTCGGTACTGTGAGACCGACCGACTGTCATCGATGTGGATCGGCGGTGAAGCCGGACCCCCGACCATAGTTAAGGCAGCGTGTTGTTATCAATAGCGAAATCGAATAGCGAGCGGGGTCCCCGTCGGCGCCGATCGGGACCCCGCCTGTAGGCGAAAAACGTTCGTTTGTTGAGGACGTTACCGTCCTTTAGAAAAGGATCCCAGTTCGGCGCTTATTCACACTCTGGTGCTTCCTCAAGAACCTCACCGACCGCGAAATTCTGATCCTGTTCCCAAGACGGCCATTCGTCGTCGGTGCGACAGTTGCATCTCGGGGCGGCAACCGGTCGTTGCGATGGCCGGATGCATCAAGCTGCGTCTCCCCTTCCGCCGGCTGCTTAGGTGGAAGGATGTTTGATCATCGTCTGAACCGCCGTAACGAACCGATCACGCGCTTCGGGATGCGCACGCTTCAGGTAAGAATGGACCGTCGCCAGCAAGGCTACCTCCTCCGGGCTAGCCGGGCCATCCACTGGCGTCGCTCCGGTATCCACGCCCCCGAAGCTCGACACAGGAACACCGAGCGCGTCGGCAATGCGTCGCAGCGACCGAGAGGATGCGGTCTGGGGGGCTGCTGCCAACGGCTTGGGGGCGTCATGCATGCTTGGCTTCCGGTTAGGACGTGGCACACCTTGCTTGGCGATGATGGCGAAGCGGCATACGTCCATTCATAACGCAGATGCTTTTCAACCTACACGTGAACTTTTTTTAATTGTGTCTGGTGACAGCGGCTCCAGATAGGGCAGATTAGACTGATATGGGTTAGATGGATGCGCGAATGGGACAGCGATCGACGACACGGGTCAACGCGATCGACAGTTTTAGCGAGCCGCTCGATCGCCTGCATGCCGCATTGGATGCCTCCTGCGTTGTCGGCACCTGGGACTGGGACGTCGCGCGTAGGACGATGGTGTATGACCTGGGTGCGGCTCGGCTTCTCACTGGAGATGCTTCGTTAGCCGAACAGGAAATTACAGGTCTGGACATCATCGCAGCCGTCCATCCGGCCGACCACGCTTGGTTGATCAAGCATACGCAAGAAGCCGTGCGGGCCGGTGGCTTGATGCTGGCCGAGTATCGCGTGATTGATGCCGACGGCCAAGTGCACTGGCTGTTAAGCCGGGGACGAACCTACCACGACGCGACTGGACAGCCGGTACGTTCGCGCGGGATCATCATCGACATTACCGAGCTGCGTGGCGACGGCGAACGCTACGTCGTCACCAGCAGCTCCTCTTCGGACCCCGACATGCTGGAGCGAGCGGCTGATCACGCCATGGAGCTGAAGCGGATGCTGACTGTGGACGCCCCCGCGGATGTGCGCGCTGCCACGGATTTGCTGCTGCTCGCAATTGGCCGTGCTCTGGTTACCAGCGAGTTCGAGCCCGGTCACTGACGGTGGCAATCGTCCAAAGCCCGCGCCTCAGTGTATGATGCATTCGCATCGATCGGCGTCCGGTTTGATGCGTACACCGCTGAAAAGCAGACCGTCGGATATCCACCCCAAGCCGCCATTCGGCTTGCGACCTAAATCAGCCGCCGGGGACGTCGTTTGCGCTTCTCCAAAGCGGTCATTCAACTGCGATCTAGCGACTTCGGCTGAAGGCGGGAAGCAGCCTTTGCCCAGACGGCGAGAAGCTAACATTAGGTTGCACCTCATCTCCGCATCGTGCTCCATTGTCAGATGGATGAGCGGGCCACCATCGCCGACCTCGAACGTCGCCTTGCTGCAACCGAGGCGGTCTTACGTGAGAAGATCGACGTCGAGGTCGCTTTGCAGCAGAGCGAGGACCTGCGTCGCCTTGCCGTCGAAGGCGGTCGCATGGGGA
>NZ_JAKSYG010000107.1 GCF_022829725.1 Methylobacterium sp. E-005
GGTGCCGGCGGTGCTGCTGCGTGTCGCCGGGGTGTATCTGCGACCGCAGGGCCTCCTGGGGCGGGGGGGTTGGGTGTTTTGAGATGGTCCGGTCGAACCAAGCCTGTCCGCAGCGATCTCCGCACCACCCCCGCCCCATGCTGCGGGGGAGGGTGGCCCCCGCGTCAGCAGTGGTCGGGAGAGGGGACCCCTGCTTCAGGGAAGGGCGCGCCCTTTACGCGGTACGGCGCGTTGTTCTGCGCCGTCGCTCCCCTCTCCCGACCACCTTCGCGGCCCACCCTCCCCCGCAGAGGGGGTAGGGAAACGCGCGGAGTTCGTGTATCCCGAGGAAGCTCCTCACCACACCCGGCTTCTGGATCGCAATCCTCGCCGTCGCGATGGGCGCCACCCTCCCCTGGGATT
>NZ_JAKSYG010000114.1 GCF_022829725.1 Methylobacterium sp. E-005
CATCCGAACGCGCAGCGCGCAAAAGCGAGCCCGCAGCCGGCCCTTGGTGCCGCGCCGCCAGGTCACAGATCGGCCGGTCATGTCCGCGAGGATCGTCTCCGCTGCGACCGAGACCTGATCCGGGACGTGACGCTTGCGCGGTCGCCCCCGTCCCGCGACGGGGAAGATCATCGTCACGTCGGCCGGGTAGACCTTGTTGCGTCCCGAGATCCCGACGGCCCAGCTCAGGCCACGCGCGCTCAGGGCCTGCCGGAACGGGGCGGACCCATATCCTGCATCGGCCAACACACAGCCGAAGCGTACGCCGCCCTCCCGGACCCGATCGATCTCCGCGACCGCGATCTCCAGCTTGGTGCGGGCCGCGCGCAGGCCCTCGGGTACGCCGGTCGATACCATCCGATCCGGGTCGCTCGTCCAGCTCTCGGGCAGGAACAGCGCCAGACCGACCGCGACAGGGACCTCGCCACGCGCCAGCGTGAGCGATACCAGCGTCTGGCAGTTGGCGGTCTTGCCCAGCGTCGTGGCGTATTGCGGCGCCACCCCGACCGAGCGGTCGCCCTTCTTCGGCAAGGCGGTGTCATCGACGACCAAGACCGCATCCAGGCCGCCGACGAGGCGATCGGCCTCGCCGAGCAGCGCCCGCTGCAGCGGCGCCGCATCCCAGATCCCGGCCGCGATGAAGTGGTGCAGCCGGTCGTAAGGGATCCCCTCGGCCCGGGCCGCCATCGGCTGGACGCTCTTGCGATCACCGAGACCGATCAACCCGGCCACATAGAGCGGGCACATCGCCCGGCGTGCTGGATGGGACAGTCCCGCAAGAAATGGCTGCAGCCACCGATCCAGATCCTCATGCCATCCGCCAGCACCGGACATCGCGCGCACCCAAGCCCATGGCCGTGGCATGCGAATCCGCGAAAACCTCCCGCGTTCCTTCAATCTGCCAAAGTAGTGCTAAGGCATCATACCAATTGACGGTGATGACGACTCACGGGGTTTTCGCAGCGCGGCAGCCGCGATTCGATCGGGCGAACCAAGAGGGCTTGCCATGTCCGCTGCTATGTCCCAGTGCGTGGATTTAGCTTCCGGCGATCTCTGGCGACTGTCCCGGGCGAGCCGAGACGCCGACCAGAGTCGCCGGCTTCTGGCATTGGCTGCGGTCTACGACAGGCGGAAGCCGCACGGTGGCGCCGAGGTTCGGCGCTGTGAGCCTACAGACGGTGCGCTACCGGGTGCTGTCCTTCAGCGCAGACGGTCCGGCGGGGATGATCGACCGCACGGCGCCGCCTCCCAAGCTGGACGCGGCGCAGCGACGGGCGCTGGCATGAATCATCGAGAAGGGGCCGGGCTTGGCATCGGCCAGCATGCAGCCGAGGCGCACGCCGCCCTCCGGGACCCGGGCGATCTCCACGACCGCGATCTCCAGGTTGGTGCAGGCCGCGCGCGAGCCCTCAGTTAGCCGGCGGATTCCATCCGATCCGTTTCGCGCCTCCGGGTTTCGGGTAGAAGCAGCGCCAGACTGCGCGTCCGGGGACCTCGCCGCGCGCCAGCGTGAGGGAGACCAGCATCTGGCAGTTGGTGGTCTTGTCCAGCGTCGTGGCGTATTGCGGTGCGATCCCAACCGAGCGGTCGCGCTTCGTTCACAACGTGGCCTCATCCTGAGCATGTCGAAGGATCATCGACGACCAGGATCGCATCCATGCCACCGAGGAGGCGATCGGCCTCGCCGAGCAGGGCCCGCTGTAGCGGGGTGTGATCTCAGATCACGAACGCGATGAAGTGGTGCAGTCGGACGCAGCGGATCCCTTCGGTGCGGGCCGCCATCGGCTGGACGTTCTTGCGATCACCGATGCCGCTCACCCAGCCACACAAAGCGGGCCCATCGCCCGGCCGCTGGATGCGAGAGTCCCGCAAGGAAGGGCTGCAGCCACCAATTCAAATCGGCACGCCATCCGCCAGCACCTGACATCGCGCGCACCTACGCTCGTGGCCGTGACAAGCGGCTCCGCGACAATTTTCCGCGTTCTTTCAATCTGCCAAAGTCGCGCTGGTGATCTGAGTCAAGATCCTTTGGCAAAGGCGCTTGTTCGAGTGCGCTGCAAGTTGCGGTGAAGTAACTGGATCTCGCGCGAGGCGAGCGCGTATTTTTTCGCCCTGGTGGAACTCGTCCGCCGGTCGCCGTCACGATTGGTGTCATTGACGATCACCAAGCGGGCTTCCGGCGTTGTCCTATAACAGCAGCAGGGTGAGGCCGGTCGCTCTGATTCGACTTGGTCAACGTGGCCTTTGCCGGCGACGTGTCCGGGCCTGCGTATCTTTGGCTGGCTGGGTTCAGGCCGAACACACGCACGCTTCACGCTGGAACCGCGGGAGCAGGCGCCACACGAACATCATTAGATCCAGCGCAGCGGGCTGAAGCGTCGTTCGGGTCAACGGTTGCGCAACATCAAGCGGTGGGAGGGAGCCGGTATCGACTCGTGATTCCGCGATGTCGGCGAACACTTGGACAATGCATCTACAAAAAGATCATCGGTCTGCTGAAGGCGTCAGTAATCCATAAGCGCGGAGCTTGTCACTCCTTCGCGGCGGTCGATCGTGCGACGGTGGACGGCGGCCGGTACGCTCGCAACGCAGCTTCGTTTCCGGGTCCTACCAGGCTAGATCGTGAAGACCGCAAGCGCCGCGAGCGCAGCCAAACGTATGACCTTGGAATCGCTGGAAGATTGAAACCTAGGTAGGAGGACCATTCAGGTCCCTGCGATCGCACAGGAAACGAGGGCGACGCCTTTGAGGTCGTTACGGGCCACGCGGTCCTATCGGGTCACGACGCGCCGCCAGTTCTTGAGATGACCAAATAGGCACTCGATTTGGTTCCGCCGCCGGTAGGCGATCCGGCTGTGCTTGTAGGGCACCGTCCGGGTGGCCGTGGACGGGATGGTGGCGATCACGCGGTGGCTCTGTAGCCAGTCCCTCAGGCTCTGCCCATCGTAGGCTCTGTCGGCGATCAGGCGCTTGGGCGGCACCACGGCTTGCACCCGAGCAGCGCCATGCTGATGTCGGCCCGTTGCCGGGCGTCAGGGCGAATAGAATCGGCTGGCCACGACCATCGGCCAAGCAATGGATTTCGCTTGTGAAGCCGCCGCGCGAGTGCCCAACGGCCTGGCTCCAGGCTACCCCTTTCCGTCCGTAGCCGAGCGGTGGGCCTTCACGTGCGTTGCATCGCGCATCAGTTCGTCGCGGAGAGGATCTGCAGCAGCGATCCTGGCAAACAGCCGCTGCCAGATTCAATATTAAGATCACCTGTTGTAGCGGTTGTAGATCCTCGTGTGTGAGCCGTAAGCGGAGGGCGTATCCTGCCAACGGCAGCCGACCTAAGCACGTGCAGGATGCCTGAAATGATCTGCCGGTCGTCCTTGCGCTTGGGTCCAGGCTGGTCCTTGGGCATGAACGGCTCGATCACCGCGCACTGCTCAACCCAGAGCGCGAACGGGTTCGTCATTGCCAACTCCAGGCTGCAAAATGGCCATCTGGGATCACAAACCGGCAAACATCGCAACAGCTTGGTCCGGCTCACGCCCTAGACACCTGAGCTCAATTCTCTAACCAAATCTCCAGATCTCGAGCCAAGCGCATCGAATATGACTCGTTGAACGAGACATTTAGGGAGTATCTGTGAGGCAGTTGGAGATCTTGTCAGCTGCCTCATAACGCACAGGGGATGATCGTGTCGTCTGTGCAACCTTCTGTTTTCCCATCGTCAAACTACCGATCGAACGAGTTGATTGTGAGGAACGGCGCGCGCGAGTTTTCAGACCCGATTAGATATGGTATTTCGAAAATATGCTGAACAGATTGCACCCCGCTTCCGCCACGTCCAGAAAGGTAGCTGAAACGCTGCGCGGCACTTGCAATGTACACTCACTTTACGCTGCTACCAAAGCGCATATCCGCCGCCTTTTTAAGTCTCGAGAAGTTGACGCAATCAATCTGAAGTTGGATGGACTGAGGAGCGCCAACTATGTCGTTATCATGGTCGTTCGCAATGAAATGAGAAGGCTGGAGCATTTAATTAAGTACCACCAGCAAATCGGCTTCGAGCATTTTATAGTGGTGGATAATGCTTCTACTGACGAAACCGTTGAAAGACTGGCGAAGTTCCAGGCTGTAAGTCTTTTCAAGGCCACGGGAAGCTATAAAAATTCGCGGTTCGGCATTGATTGGATAAATTATTTATCTTCTAAATACTGCGTTGGAAAGTGGGTTCTTCACATAGATGCAGACGAATATTTTGTTTACCCGGGCGCGGACACAATGGGCATCGATACGCTCGTTAGCGATTTGAAATCCCAAAACCGGGCATCAATGCAATGCCTGATGGTTGATATGTATAGCGAAAATTCCACCGAAGACAATGTTGTTCTTGATGGTGAAAACCCGCTCGATGTCTGCCCTTTTTTCGATAGAAACGGGTATTATTACGAATACGAACCAACTACAAATACGACCTGGATCAAAGGCGGTGTGCGAAGCCGCATTTTTTTCTCTGATACGAAGGACGGGCCGGCTCTCAACAAAACGCCGTTGGTGTTCTGGAAATCTCATTATGCATTCCTCAAATCAAGTCATCAGCTCTGGCCTTATCACCTGAACGGATATCCCGAAGAAAACGTTTGGCGTCCTGGCGGCGCCCTGCTTCATTTCAAGTTTTTGTCTGATTTTGATTTTAAAGTCGCAGAAGAAATCGGGCGCAAGCAACATACCCAGGAGTACACTTCATATAACGTCGCGCGTAAAGTTAAAAGGGAAACCAAATACTTCGATCCTGATGTCAGCATCCCATTCAAAAACTGGAATAGTTTAAGCAAATTATCAGCCTTCAATCGATCAAAGCTACTATGAGCGATTAAATATTCATAAAGCACCGAGCGATAAACGATTTTGCGCGTAACGCCCCATTTCTATCGGTATCGTATCGGCGTCATTTAGATTGGTACTTAGGAACGTTAGACCCAATATTTTGTTGATGCAATCGAAGGAGTCTACTCGCTGGCGCGGCTCATTGCCTTTTGATAAGTCTGCCCGAGGCAAAACAGAGCGGTGTTCAACGCGTGGATCAAACAAATTTGCGCTGTGACCGCTGCGGTGGATTATATTCCACGCAAATACTTGTTTCTGCCCGCAAACTTCTTAAGAAAATTTCAAGCAAGTCAAGCTCGTTATTGTATCACTTGGCCATGGCATTATAGCGACGTCGCCGAAGGTGACCTCGGGTACGAGCATACGCTCGACGTAGGCCTGTGACGTTCTCCCACCGCTTCGGACCCACGTGAGTGCGAGTTTTCCGGGTTTGTAAGCCCCTTCCGGGAGGAGCAAAACCGTGGAGAAGAGCAAGTTCACTGAACAGCAGATCGCCTTCGCGTTGAAGCAGGCCGGGACCGGCACGCCACTCTCGGCGGTGCTGCGCCGGATCGGCATCTCCGAGCAGACATTCTCCCGTGGAAAGAAGCTGTACGAAGGCTTGGGGACGGGCGAACCGAGGCGGCTGGAGCAGCTCGAAGACGGGACCTGTGAGGTCCAGCAGCTGGCGGCCGATGCGAGACTAGACAATCACATCCGACAGGATGTGCTCACCAATACGTTCTGACGCCTGCTCGCGACGCGGTCTCATACACCAGATGTGCAGTCCCGCAATGTGATGGTGCGTCATAGACGTTGCCGCGTCAGGCGGAGGGTACATTGTGGCAGGAGTTCTTCACGGC
This sequence comes from Methylobacterium sp. E-005, assembly GCF_022829725.1. Taxonomy (GTDB): domain Bacteria; phylum Pseudomonadota; class Alphaproteobacteria; order Rhizobiales; family Beijerinckiaceae; genus Methylobacterium. The sequence continues at coordinate 5,757 of NZ_JAKSYG010000114.1, forward strand.
AGCGCCCGAACGACGCCGCGTGCCTCATTCTGAGCGTGTCGAAGGACGAGCCGAGCTCCAAGCGTCGTAAGAATGTCGCCGCGCCCTTGCCGCTGCGTATGGCCTGAACCCGAAGACGGTCGCCGAATGGCGCAGGCGGGGGGGACGACTGACGCTCCGATGGGTCCGTAAAAGCCCAAGCGTCCCGTGCTGACGCCAGCCGATGAGGCCATCGTAGTCGAGTTCAGGCGTCGGACGCAGCTGCCGCTCGACGATATCCTAGGCTGCCTCCGCAACACGATCCCGAACTTGAGCCGCTCTATCCTGCACCGGTGCCTACAACCCCACGGCATCTCCCGTCTTCCAGGGGCCGAAGCAGTGCAGACCCGCAAACGCTTCAAAACCTTTGAGATCGGCTACCTGCATATCGACAGTTGAGAGTTGCGCCACACCGACGGCATTCTGACCATGGTTTAAGCCATCGACCGGGTTTCGAAGCTCAACGACGTCAAATCCCACGATAGTTCCGTCAAAATGGTAGCCGCGGCTCTCCTCAGGGACGCCGTGGCGGCCTTCCACTACAGTACCCACACGGTGCTGACCGACAACGGCATGGCATTCGCAGACCTGCCCAAGAACAGGACTGGACCAAGCCGACAGCTCCTCGGCCCGCACATCTTCGATCGCGTCTGCATCGAACACGGCATCGCGCATCGTCTGACCAAGGCATACCATCTCGGTGCCAATGGGCAGGCTGAGCGCGTGAACCGGACGATCATGGATGCGACCGTCAAGGCCTTTCACTACGAAGATCTGGCAAGCTTGACGGCGCACGTCCTAGCCTTCGTCACGGCCTACAACTTCGCCAAGCACCTCAAGGGGCTTCGCTGGACGACCCTATTCCCAACCATTTGTCACGCCTGAACCAAAGGCCCAGACCAGTTGAGGATCAATCCGCACCACCTCCTCCCGGGACCATACACCCAGGGTCGGCCCCGACCGTCTCGCTGGTTACGCGTTCGGCCAGGATGCATGCTCCGAACTGATGGTGGCGGGTGACCAAATCCAGAGGGGGGTACCGCTGCAGCAGGCGACCTGAACCGTCAGCGCATACGCGTCGTCGCCTTCTCTCCGACGGCGGTGACGACGGAACGACCGGTCGGGCATCGGGTTCAGGATCACGTCATGGGAGGACATCATGGTCGACACAGACAGGATCACAGGTGCCGCGCGGGAGCTTGGCGGCAAGGTGCAGGGTGCGGTCGGCGACACCACTGGCTCGTATCGCGGCTCGATCGAGGGGCGGCGGCAGGAAGCACAGGGCACGGTCGAAAACCTTTACGGCCAAGCGAAGGACGTAGTCCATCACGCCGCCGACTCGATCGCGCACCAAGCCGAGGACGTCTACGAGCAGGGTCGCCATTACGCATGGGAAGGCCACCAGAAGTCGGTCGCGTGGCCCCATGCGTCGCTCGTGGTCGCCGGGCTGGTCGGCTTGGGGTTCGGGCTGCTGATCAGCAAGCTCTGACCATCCACGGCCCGTCCCGATCGCGGCGGTCCCGAGCCTCGATCACGACGCGCGTCGCCAAGGGTCACGCGATGTGCCTTGACGAACAATGCGCGCCCGGTCCCGATGCGGGGCACTCGCCATTCATCGGAGAAGCACCGCCATGAAAGTATCCGCCGACCTGTGCATCGTGCCGATGGGCGTCGGCCCGTCGGTGTCACCCTACGTCCGGGAAGTCAAAGCGATCGTCGAAGCGAGCGGTTTGACCGCCACGATGCATCCCAACGGTACCAACATCGAGGCTGAGTTGTCGGAGATCTGCGCGCTGGCCGAGCGGTGCGAGGCGAAGCTCGCCGAGATGGGCGTCCAGCGGACCTTCTTCACGCTGATCTTTTCGACCCGCCGGGACAAGGACCAATCCATGGCCGACAAGCTCGCCGCCGTCTCCTGATCGCCGCCGCGCGGCGCAGTGAACCGCGCGGCCATCGGTCGTCAGCCGCGGCAGATGCCGCCGGTGGGATCGTGCCCTTCGTGGTCGCCGTGGTGGTTGCCGTGGCCCTCGGCGCGGGCATCGCAGCAAGAAGCCTTGCCCTCCTTGGACATCGCCTCGCGGGCAGGATCGCTCGCAATCCTGGCAGGCGCACGTCACCATCTCGACGTCGACGCTGGCCCTGTTTCTCCTCCCTGCGGTTTGTCCGTCAGTAGACGATCCCTCGGGCGCATCCGGAACCGAGGGCAGACAGACGCAGTGACGCGCCGGTGATCCGACTCGGCCCTCGTGCGTTCCTCACATCCGGTCGCTGATAGACTGGACGGAGGACGGCATGGCCGAGCAGGAGACGGGTGAGGTTCGGATCGAGCCCTATGACGGCCCGGCGGGTGGCTGGGGCTCGGCCCGGTCGCTGGTCGAGATCCTGACCCGGGAGGGCGTGCCGATCACCGGCTCGGCGTTGCTGCTGAAGCAGAACAAGCCGGACGGGTACATGTGCACGTCCTGCGCCTGGGCGAAGCCCGCCAAGCCACTGGCCTTCGAGTATTGCGAGAACGGCGCCAAGGCGACCGCCTGGGAGCAGACGCGCCACCGCGCCACCCCGGATTTCTTCGCCGCCCACACCGTGACCGAATTGCTTGGCTGGAGCGACTACGCCCTGGAGGAGCAGGGCCGCCTCACCCACCCCATGCGCTACGACCCCGAGACCGACCGCTACCGACCGGTTTCCTGGGGCGAGGCCATGGCCGAGATCGGCCGGGAGCTGAAGGCCCTGCGTGAGGCGGATCCCCGATCGGTGGTGTTCTACGCCTCCGGCCGGGCCTCGCTGGAGACCAGCTATATGTACGCGCTGCTGGCGCGGCTTTACGGCAACAACAACCTGCCGGATTCCTCCAACATGTGCCACGAGCCGACCTCGGTGGCGCTGCCGCAATCGATCGGCGCCCCGGTCGGCACGGTCCTGCTGGAGGATTTCGAGACCACCGACCTGATTCTGTTCTTCGGCCAGAACGTCGGCTCGAACTCGCCCCGGATGCTGCACCCGCTTCAGGAGGCGCGGCGCCGGGGGGCGCAGATCATCACCTTCAATCCGCTCCGCGAGCGCGGCCTGGAGCGCTTCACCGATCCCCAATCACCCGTGGAGATGCTGACCCGCTCCTCGACCCGGATCTCGACCCAGTACCATCAGGTGAAAGCCGGCGGCGATCTCGCGGCCCTCACCGGCCTGTGCAAGGCGCTGCTGGCGATGGACCGCGAGGCCGAGGCGGCGGGCAAGCCTCGGCTGCTCGACCACGCCTTCATCGCCGAGCACACGCACGGCTTCGAGGATTTCGTGCGCTTCTGCGACGGCCAGGACTGGGTTGCGCTCGAGCGGCGCTCCGGGCTGAAGCGGCAGGGGCTTGAAGCCGCGGCCGCGGTCTATGCCCGTTCCAAGGCGGTCATCGGGATCTACGGGATGGGCCTGACCCAGCACCGCAAGGGCACCGAGACCGTGCGGATGCTGGTCAACCTCCTGCTCCTGCGCGGTAATATCGGCAAGCCGGGCGCCGGGATCTGCCCGGTGCGCGGGCACTCGAACGTGCAGGGCCAACGCACCGTCGGCATCACCGAGAAGCCGGAGCTGGCCCCCCTCGACAGGCTCAAGGAACTCTATGATTTTGAGCCGCCGCGCGAGAAGGGTCTCAATACGGTCGAGGCCTGCGAAGGCATCCTCGACGGCAGCGTGAAGGCCTTCATCGGACTCGGCGGCAATTTTCTACGGGCGATCCCCGACACGGGCCGGATGGAACCGGCTTGGCGCCGGCAGCGCCTGACCGTGCAGGTCTCGACCAAGCTCAACCGCTCGCACCTCGTCACCGGGGCGGTGGCCTACATCCTGCCCTGCCTTGGCCGCATCGAGATCGACCAGCAGGCGGGCGGGCCGCAGGCGGTCTCGATGGAGAGCTCCACCGCGCAGTTCCACGGCTCCCGGGGAGCCTCCGAGCCGGTTGGTCCGCACGTCCGTTCCGAGCCCTGGATCGTCGCGGAACTCGCCAAGGCGACACTGCCGGCCAACCCGCGGATCGATTGGGATTCCTGGGTCGCCGATTACGGCCGGGTGCGCGACGCCATCGAGGCAACGTACCCGAAGGTTTTCCACGACCTCAATGGTCGGATGTTCCAGCCGGGCGGCTTGGTCAAGCCGCTGGGCGCCCGGGACCGGAAATGGGAGACGGACACGGGCCGGGCCAATTTCGCGGTGCCGGAGGGCCTTGAGGCCGACCCGGATCTGCCGGAGCGTGGACCGGAGATCCTCGATCTCATCACGCTGCGGTCGAACGACCAGTTCAACACCACGGTCTACGGTTACGATGACCGCTTCCGTGGCGTGAAGGGCACCCGCGCCGTGCTGTTCATGAACCGGCAGGATATCGCGCGACTCGGACTGACGGATGGTGGCGGCGTCGACGTGGAGACCGAAGCGGGCGATCGGGTGGAGCGGCGGGTGACCGGCCTCCGGGTGGTCGCCTACGACATCCCCGAGGGGAATTGCGGGGGCTACTATCCGGAGCTGAACGTCCTGCTGCCGCTCTGGCACCATGACGAGCAGTCGAAGACACCGGCCGCCAAATCGATCACGGTGCGGGTGACCGCGTCGACACGCCCGATCTGAGGGAACCAAGGCGTCTGGCGCGCGGTCGCTCTCTCCGGCAAGGAACCGCCATGGATCAGGCGACACCACCGGACGCGCAGCTGCGCGCCTTCCTCGATCGGATCGCCGCGGGATCGCCCGTGCAGGAGGCCGGATGCGACCTCTCGCATCTGAGCGCATCCCGGGACGCGCTTGCCGCGGCCGGTTTCGGCGAGGGCCAGGGTGCGGACCCTGAAACGGGCGGCCTCCCCCTCGCGGAGGCCGACCTGTCCCGGGGCCACATGGAGGAGGCCGATTTCTCCGCGGCCAACCTGCGGCGGGCCAATCTCGTGGGCGTGGTCGGGCGCTCCACCCGTTTCACCGGCGCGATCCTGGAGGCGGCCGACCTCTCCGACGCGGATCTGTCGGGGGCGGATTTTTCGGGCATCGTGGCGGGTCAGGTACGGTTCGCCGGCGCCATGTTGGAGGATGCGCGGTTCGGCCAGGCCGCGATGCGTTTCGCGGATCTGTCCGGCGCGCTCCTCGACGGGACGGATTTCGCCGGAGCCGATCTTTGGGGCGCGGACTTTACCGGGGCTGACGCGGACGACACCGTGTTCCGCGGGGCGCGGCTCGACGAGGCCAAGCTCGCCGACGCCAATTTGACGCATGCCGATTTCGCCGACGCGAGCCTCGCTAAGGCGTCGCTGGCGGGCTCGCGCCTGCGGGGGGCGAACTTTTCGGGGGCGAAGCTGGACGGGGCCGACCTCTCGGGGGCCGACCTCTCGGATACCGACCTCGTGCGCCTGAACCTCGCTACGTGCCGCCTGCGGCATGCACGCTTCTCCGGGGCATGGCTCAACGGGACACGGATGAGCGTCGAGCAGCTCGGTGGCGCGGTCGGCGAGGAAGTGGCGGAGGCCTTCGAGGCCGCGCAGGCGAGCTATCTCGCCCTGGAGCAGAACTGGAAAAGCATCGGCAGCCACGACGCGGCGAGTTGGGCCTACAAGCGCGGCCGCCGGATGGGCCGGTTCCATGCCGGCCAGCAGGCCCGCGCCGCCTGGGACGCGCGGGACTGGACCGGCGCGCTGCGGCACGGCTACCGCTGGAGCGCGGACCGGTTCGTCGAATGGCTGTGCGATTATGGCGAGAGCCTGTCGCGCATCGCCCGGGCCTTCGCGCTGCTGATCGTGGTGTTCGGCGGTCTCTACGGCCTGACGGGCGGCCTCATCATCCTGGAAGGGCCGGAGGCGGGGCCAACCTACAACCCGCTCGACCTCCTCAGCTACAGCGCCCTCAACATGATGACCGCGAACCCGCCGGAGATCGGCCTCAAGCCCACTGGCCGCGTCACCAACCTCTTGGTCGGCCTCGAGGGCGCAGTCGGCATCATCCTGATGGGGCTCTACGGCTTCGTCTTGGGCAACCGCCTGCGGCGGTGAGGGCTGAGGAAAGCAGGGAGCCGCTACCCTGCACTTCCCGTACTGGATCCCGGATCAGATTCCACTGACGCTCCATCGGTCCGGGAAAAGGGAGCGCTCGAGAATGAAGCTCGCCGCCCTTTCCCAAGGGCATGCAGCGTCAGCGGAATGCGACCTGGGACCCAGCACGGGGCCCGCCGCGAAGCGGCTCATTCGATCCCTCACTCACCCACGCTGAGCCGCTCGATCAAGAGGCTGAGATCCTTGCGCAGGGCCCGGATCTCCGGTTCGCTGAGTTCGAGCTGACACATCACGGCCTCGCGGACCGAGACGGCGTCCGCACGCAAAGCCGCGCCCTCCGGCGTCAATGCGATCTCGACCTCGCGCTCGTCCGACTGGCGGCGGGTGCGCAGGAGGAAGCCCGCTCCCTCCAGACGCTTCAGCACCGGCGTGAGCGTGCCCGAATCCAGCCGCAGCCGCCGGCCGATCTCCGAGACCGTGACGCCGTCCTGCTCCCACAGCACGAGGAGCACGAGATATTGCGGATAGGTCAGCCCGAGGCGCTCCAGGAGCGGCCGGTACGATTTCGTCATCCGGTGCGCCGCCGCGTAGAGCGCGTAGCAAAGCTGATTGTCGAGGAGGAGCGGATCGGTCTCGCGCTCAACCTCTGCTATGTCTGCACTCTGCACCATATCGTTCGCCTATCGCGGTCCAGGCACCGCATCTCTCGACCGCGACCGCGGGCTTGTCAGTATACCACAACACGCGAAGCCGGCACACGAACTCCGACGATGGGTTTCAAACCCTCAACAGGCTGGTTCGGAGCGTGACACAGGCCGCCCGATGGCCGCGAGGCTCTCGAGGAATCCAGCCTCGTCCTCCAGCGTGCGCAGGTCCAACAGGAGCGCGTCGGCGCTGATGCGGCCGATCACCGGGACAGGCAGCGCGCGCAGGCGCTCAGCGAGGCGCTTGCACCGCCCCCCCGCCCCACGCCGCGTCGATCCATCCTCCGCATCCGGGGTCAGCACCAGGGCCGCGCTGGGCAGGGTCTCCACCGGCAGAGCGCCGGACCCGATCTGGCTGATGCAATCCGCGACAGCGACCCCGGCCCAGCCGGCGAGTCGCTCCGCCACCGCGGAAGCGAGGCGCTCCGCCTGCGCTGCGATCGCCGCCCGATCCCGGGTGAGCAGCCGTAGTGTCGGCAGCTCGTCGGCCAGCCGCTCGGGATGCAGATAGAGCCGCAGCACCGCTTCGAGCGCCGCGTAGGCCATCTTGTCGACCCGCAGCGCCCGCTTCAACGGGTTCTTGCGCACCCGGGCGATCAGATCCTTCCGGCCCGCCACGATGCCGCACTGCACTCCGCCCAGCAGCTTGTCGCCGCTGAAGGTCACGATATCGGCCCGCTCCAGGGCCGTACGGACGGTGGGCTCGGGGGGCAGGCCGTAGGCGGCGAGATCGACGAGGTTGCCGCTGCCGAGGTCATCGGCCAGCGGCACGCCGCGCTCCCGACAGAGGGCGTAGAGCGCCTCGGGATCCGCGGCGGCGGTGAAGCCCGCGATGGCGTAGTTGCTCGGATGCACCTTCATCACGAGGCCGGTGCGCGGGCCGATCGCCTCGGCGTAGTCGCGCAGATGGGTGCGGTTGGTGGTGCCGACCTCGCGCAGCCGGCAACCGGCCCGCACCATCACGTCCGGCACCCGGAACGAGCCGCCGATCTCCACGAGCTCGCCGCGGGAAACCACGACTTCCTTGCGCATCGCCAGCGCGTTCAGCACCAGGAGGACGGCCGCCGCATTGTTGTTGACGACGATTGCGGCCTCGGCGCCGGTCAGGCGGCAGATCAGGGCCTCGACATGGTCGTCCCGCTCGCCGCGGGCGCCGGTCGCCAGATCGAATTCGAGGTTGCTCGCCTGCACCATCACGGCGGCCACCGCCTCGGCGGCCGAGCGGGGCAGCAGGGCACGTCCCAGATTGGTGTGCAGCACCGTACCGGTCAGGTTGAAGACCGGCCGCAGGGATGGGCGACGCTCGGCGGCGAGCCGCTCAGCCGCGGCGGTTTGGATCGCCGCCTCGTCCGGCACGGGGCCGCCCCCGGCCCGGATGTCGGCCACGACAGCGCGGATCGCCCCCGTGAACGCCGTGCGCCCATAGGCGGCGAGAGCCTCCGGTGGCGCGCCGCCAACCAGGCGCTCCACGGACGGGATCCGCCGCGAACCCTGCGCCGCATCGTCAGGAATTGAACGGAGTCGCATAGAGGAAGACATTGCAGCACCAGAGATAACGTTGTGGGCGCCTCGGTTCAGCCTGGGACGACCGTGGATAATCCGCGCAGGTTGTTCCGGCCGCGGTGCGACGTTAAGGGCAACTTTGGAAAACGGGGGTTTCGGCTTACCGCAATCTTGCGGCTCGGTCTGGCCCGCGCGATCACGCCACCACTGCAACCCGCCGCGGGAGACGTCCCATGTCCCGATCTTCTGCCCCGATTTACCCGATGATCCTCTGCGGGGGGACGGGGACGCGCCTGTGGCCGGCCTCGCGCGAGAGCATGCCGAAGCAGTTCGCCAAGCTGGTGGACGCGAAGGTCTCGACCTTCCAGGCCAGCCTGGAGCGCGTTGCCGACGCGGGCGTG
>NZ_JAKSYG010000124.1 GCF_022829725.1 Methylobacterium sp. E-005
TCGGCTACCAGCCACCCGCGCCGGAGGTCGTCCTCTGGCCAACCGAACCGAGCGGATCAGTGCCGTCCGCTCGCCCTGCCATCGTCAGCCGACCGACGATGCACTAACTTCGAACTCGGGCCACCGAATGGGGGCAGGCCAACCAACCCGCTTCGCCCGGCCGCAGCTTGGACTGACGGGACCGATCCGGTCAGCACATCCGCGGCCAGCCTGCCCAAGGTCGCGGTGCTCGACAGGGCCACGCACTTCAAGCCCGTCCTCCCGAACGCAGCCCCAGCGGCATCGGCACCGGTTCCAGCGAACGCCAATGGGACGAAAGCCGCGCCCGTTCAGGCCGGCTCGCCGGACCTGATTGCCGTCGAGCCTCGGCCGGCCCCGGTCGGATTGCCGAAGCCAGCGGCCGCCGCGACACCGAGCGTGCCTGCCGCCAGCGCTTCCCTGACGCAGCCGCCGCCGGCATCCGATCCAGCGGACACGGATGGCCGGGCGGCCGGCGCCGGACTGGAGAAGGCAGACGTCAGGGCCCTGTCCGATACCCGCGCCGTCACGGGAATTGCCCGCGCCGGCCTCGGCCTCGCCGGACGCCCCGAGGCCGGGGAGAGGCCCGGTCCGGACGGTTCGGCCCAGGCCGCGCCGGGTTTGCCGACCGACGCGCTGCCGACGATCGCAGCAGCCATCCGGGACGAGCTCGAGCGGGCGACCGCGCCCGACGCGACGGCCCGGGCGGCTCAGGCCGACCCGGCGATCCGGACCACCCCGGACGGGCCGCTGCGCGTCCTCAGGATCCAGCTCAAGCCGGAGGATCTCGGGACCGTCACGGTGGAGTTGCGGCTGACGAACGGCCAGCTCGAGACGCATCTGCGCGCCTCGCAACCCGACACGGCGGCCCTCCTGCACAGGGACGCGGCGATCCTCACCGACCTGTTGAAGAAGGCGAACTATCAGGCCGAGGTCACCGTCGGTCAGGCCCGCCCGTCCGATACGGGGGGCTTTTCCGGAGGCTCAGCCTCGCAGGGGCAGCCCGGCTTCTCCGACGGGGGCGCCCGACCGGGCCAGGGTGGAGACAGGCAACGGCAGGCGGAGCAGGGTCCGGCCGCCGGCAGACGGGAGGGAGAGCGGGGGGATGAAACGACACGTCCTCGCGACGGCGGCGTTTATCTGTAGCGCGGTCCCGGCCGCAGCGAATGTCTGCGAGGCCGAGATGGGCCGCGCCTCCGCGCGCTACGGCGTGCCGCTCGGCGTGCTCTACGCGGTCGGCCTGACCGAGACCGGCAAGCGCGGTTCGCTGCAACCCTATGCCATGAACATCGAGGGAACGGCCTATTTCGGGACCGGGCCGGGGGACGTGATCGCCCACTTCAAGGAGGCGCGCCGCAAGGGCGTGCGCCTGATCGATCTCGGCTGCATGCAGATCAACCACTATTACCATGGCGGGAAGTTCGGGTCGGTCGAGGCCATGATCGACCCCCACGCGAATGTCGAATACGCGACCCAGTTCCTCAAGGCGCTGAAGCAGCGGGAGGGCAGCTGGACGCTGGCGGTGGCGCGCTACCACGCCGGGCCGAACAACAACGCGGCCCAGAAGGTCTATATCTGTCGGGTGATGACCAACATGGTCGCGACGGGCTTCGGACAATGGACGCCGGCCGCGACTCGGTTCTGCCGATGATCTGGGTTTTGCGCGGAGCCTGCGAGGGGGAGGAGAGGGCGCTTGGCCCTTGTCTCGGTGCTCCCGCAAACACTTTAGGGCTGGGGCTCGACCTTTCGAAACCCCGTGCGCACCCGTCAAACAGGTTCTCACAGGCCCCGGCAGCTTCCGAAACTGACCTTGACCTCCGCGCGATCCTCGGGGTTCAGCTGCGCCTCGACGAAATTCAGCTTGGTGAGGTCGATCAACAGGAAGTAGACGCCGTTCTGGCACTTGACCGCGTTGCGCGGCGAACGCTCGTTCAGCCGCGGCGAGGCGGTCTGACACTCGTAATAGTCGGATCGTCCGGCGGAGATCACGGTCAGCAGCCCGCCGCTGGAGACCAGCGAGAAGGTGCGAGCCTTGCGCGGCTGCGGCTTCGTCCCTTCCGGCAGGAGAGGCGTGTCGAGGCCGACCGACGCCTCCTCCGTGCAGGTCAAGGGGCGACGCAGCTGGGCCGCCGAGGGTGCGAGGCTCAGCAGGAGAACCACACCAGCCAGCGCTACCCGATCGGCGATCATCGGTGGGACATCCGTGACTCGTGGGTAGTTTGTACTGGCACGCTAGGCCGTCGTCCCCCGGTGTAAATGCCGCACAACGGGAGAACGGGATTGATCAACAGTTTCCCGACGGCACTCGCGAGGACCAATTCGGTCTCGGGCCATCAATGTGAGGTCTCGCGCGGCAACCGGCCCAATTCGATGCCTCCAGCCGCAGCGCTTGCCGCCGGTTGCTTCAATCCTCGGTCGCGTCGGGATTGTCGTTGGCGGCACGGTCGCTATCGTCTCGCGCAGCGATCTCCAGCCCGATCTCCATCAGCAGCAGCCGCGACAGGAACTGCATCGCCGGCGTACCATGGGAGCAGATCAACTGATGGGTGCGGATGGCGGCTCTCACGGTTCGGTCAAAACCGGCGTCGTCTGGCATCGCCACGCCATACCTTGATCGCCCGACGAAATACAACCTCAAGGCTATGCTCGACCCCGACATCTCCCTTAGAAACCGAGGCGCGCCGGCGGACGCGGCGTTGCGGGACGGGGCGGATGACGGTCCGAACCCGACCGCCGGGGCTGCCTTCGGAGCGCTACGGCTTGATCGCCATCGGGGCGGCCGCGAAGGTCGGGATCGACGTGGGCACCGCTGGTTCGGACGTTGTCCCGGACTTGGCCGCGCGGGCGTCACGCTTCTCGTAGAAGGCATTGCCGCCGGCGACAGCGACGTAGTGCATGTTGGTGTAGGGGTAGTGCCGTCCCGCGGTGTGGAAGTACATCGCCTTGCCGACCTGTGGGTGGCGCTCGCCCGCCAGAACGGCGTCGGCGGCGTCGGCGACCTTCTGCAAGTCCTTGTCCTGCATCGGCTTGGTCAGGACGCCCGGAGCGAACTGCCCCGGCTGGCCGACCACAGCGCAGATGCCGCCGGGGAAAATCGCGTTCTCCAGCCGGTTCATCACCACGGTGCCGACCGCGATCAGCCCGCCCTCGTCGCTCCGGTTCGATTCGAAATACATGGCGCGGCCCAGGCAATCCCGTTCGGCATCACTGACCGCGATCGGCGTGGCGTGGCCGGGGATCGATCCCGTCGTGAGCACCGGGCCGGAGGTGTTGCACGCACCCAGGCCGCAAGCCGCGACCGCCGCCATCAGAACAGAACCGATTCTTGTCCGCTCGCAACCCTGCATGCAGGTGTGCTCCGTGCTGTTTCAGACATGTCCCGCCGCGACAGGATGCCCGGCAAGCGTGACGGTACGTTCGCGGCGAGGATGTGGCAGACGGGCTCGCCCGGTCATCCGGAGGCGGACCACTGGACGACCGACCTAGGGGCGGACAACCAGCCCGGGTGTGTTGACGCCGCTACCGCGTCCGGAGGATGGTAACCGCGACGGTTCCCCTCGGGGATCAAAAGGGAACGCGGTGAGGGCTTCGTCCCGAAGCCGCGGCTGCCCCCGCAACTGTGAGCGGTAAGTCCTCTCGTCACCACGTCACTGGGCGGCCTCGCCCGGGAAGACGACGGGAGGGCGGCGACCCGCGAGCCAGGAGACCTGCCGTCTGCCGTGGTCACACGCGAGGTCCATCGGGCGGGGTGTTCCGGGGGATGCCAAGACGGCCGCTGCGGCGGCCGGCGCGGCCTCGTTCGCGGTGACGTGCCACTGCCGCCGCCCGAGGTCCCCGTGTCCCGTCAACCTGCGCGCATCGCGCCGCCCCTCCTCGCCCTTATCCTATCGGCAGCCCCGATCGCGTCCGCCCCGGCCCAGGAGCGGGCGGGACCCGATCCCGCCGAGGCGAGACTCGACGCGATCTCCGTGACCGCCGAAGGCGCCGCGCCGGTCCCGGCCATCGGTCCGGCCGCGAGCGCCGGCTATGTCGGGGGCGTCACCGGCATCGGCGGTCCGCTCCTCACCGTGGATGCGGCCAGCGCCGGGATCATCACCGGGGCGCAGATCAACAGCCGGCCGGTGACCCGCCCCGGCGAGGTGCTGGAGGCGGTGCCGGGCCTGATCATGACCCAGCACAGCGGGGAGGGGAAGGCCAACCAGTTCTTCCTGCGCGGCTTCAACCTCGACCACGGCACCGACATCGCCCTGTTCCTCGACGGCATGCCGCTCAACATGCGCACCCACGCCCACGGCCAAGGCTATGCCGACATCAATTTCCTGATCCCCGAACTCGTCGGCGCGGTGGAGTTCCACAAGGGGCCGTACTTCGTGCGCGACGGCGACTTCGCCTCTGCGGGCTCGGTGCGGATCGACTACCTCGACACCGTCCGGCAGAATCTCGCGCTGACCTCGATCGGGTCGTTCGGCTACAAGCGCGCGCTGAGCATCGCCTCCGCGCCGCTGGCCGAGGGCAACCTTCTGGTGGCCGCCGACGCACAGGTCTATGACGGGCCCTGGACCGTGCCGGATGCGCTGCGCAAGATCAGCACGGTGGCCCGCTACAGCCAGGGCACGGCACTGGACGGGTTCTCGGTCACCGGCATGGCCTACGCGGCCCGCTGGACCGCCACCAACCAGATCCCCGAACGCGCCGTCGTCTCCGGGCTGATCGGCCGCTACGGCACGCTCAACCCGACCGATGGCGGTGACACCGCGCGGTTCTCCCTGTCGGGCCGGTTCAGCGCGACGGACGAGACCGGCATCACCCGGGCCTCGGCCTACGTGATCCGCTCGCAGCTCAACCTGTTCAACGACTTCACGTCTTTTCTGAACGATCCGGTCAGCGGCGACCAGTTCCACCAGCTCGACCAGCGGATCATCGGCGGCGGCGAGGCGCTGCACATTTTCCAGGGCGACCTGTTCGGTTTGCCGATGGAGACCGAGATCGGCGTGCAGACCCGCACCGATTCGATCCGCGTCGGCCTGTTCAACACGACCAACCGGCAATACCGCTCCGGCGTGCTCGACGACCGGGTGCTGGAGACGAGCGGGGCGTTCTATATCGACAACCGGGTGCGCTGGACCGACTGGCTGCGCACCAGCCTCGGCGTCCGGGCGGATGGCTACTCCGCAAGCGTCGTCTCGGACAATCCGGCCAATTCCGGCCGTGCGCGCGACGGGATCGTCAACCCGAAGCTCGGCCTGACGCTGGGGCCGTGGTTCGACACTGAACTCTACGTCAATTACGGCGGCGGCTTCCACTCGAACGATGTGCGCGGGGTGACCGCCAGGGTCGATCCGACATCCGCGCTGTTCAACACGACCCGCTCGCCGTTCCTCGTCCCCTAGACGGGCTACGAGATCGGCCTGCGCAACCGCTCGATCGCGGGGCTCGAGACGAGCCTCGCTCTGTTCCGGCTCGACTTCGCCTCCGAGAACCTGTTCCAGGGCGATACCGGCACGACGGAGCCGAGCCGTCCGACCCGGCGCTTCGGCGTGGAATGGACGAACCGCTACGCGCTGACGCCCGTCCTGTCGCTGGAGGGGGATCTCACGATCACCAATGCCCGCTTCTCGGATGACGACCCGGTGGGCAACCGCGTGCCGGAGGCGCCCACCACCATCGCGTCGGCGGGCGTCACCTTCGGCGAGCCGCTGGGCTGGTTCGGAAGCCTGCGCGTCCGCTATTTCGGCCCGCGCCCGCTGATCGAGGACAATTCGATCCGCTCCCGGGCGACCGCGCTGGTCAACGGCCGGGTGGGCTACGCCTTCGAGAACGGCGTCAGCATCTCGCTCGACGTGCTGAATCTGACCAACAGCAAGTCCGACCAGATCACCTACGCGTATGTCTCCCGGCTGCCCGGCGAGCCGGCGGAGGGGCTGATCGATCGGGTGTTCCATCCGGTGGAGCCCACCGCCGTGCGGCTCACCATCGCCGGACGGTTCTAGAGCCGTGCCCGATCGTGGCGCGACCGGGGCCAGCGTCAAGAACCTCTCAGGGCAGGACTTACGCCGGTCCGCCTCGTCAGCCGCGTCATTCCACCCGGTACAAGGCGACTTGCCCGATCCCTTCGAGGCCGATCTTCCGGGCGCTCGCGCGCGATAGATCGATGGCGTAGTTCCGCTTCCTCTTGGTGTGTTCGTTCGTACGGTCGGTGATTTTGACAATCACCGACCGGCCATTGGATTGATTGACGACCTTGACCAATGTGCCGAACGGCAGGGCGTGATGCGCGGCCGTGAGCTTGTTGGGGTTATAGATCTCACCGCGCGCAGTCTTCCCCTGGTGCTGATACCAGCTGGCCCGTCCGCTCCCGATCAGCTTGGCTCTGCCGACATCCGCGCGCTGCCCGACGGTCGATCCGGGCCGGGGTGACGTGTCCGCGACGGCTGCGGCTGACCCTGACGCGTCAGACGACGAAGCGTCAGACCTTGAAGCATCCTGGCCGGGCTGAACGGCAGAGCGGCCAGCCGGCGCCGGGGCAGCGTCCACCGTCCGGCCGGAATTGCCCGTCATGTCGGCCGGCTCATGGCTGAGCGTGGGCTCCGCGGTCGGCCGGGACGGATCCGATGACGCGGCTTCAGCGTGGCCGACCCCATCGGATGGCGGTGCAAGCGGTGGCAGCTTCGACGTGAACCGGCGATACGTGAACACCGGCGCTTCGCGCTTCAGGCTGCCTGTCCGATCGGCGGTAACCTGGCCTTGCGTCTCCGCCGCCTCAGCCCTGCCAGTCCCGAGGCCCGGCACAAGAGCTGCAGAGAGGCCGAGCAGCGCGCGAGCCATCCGATACCGTTTTGGGCCAGCGGACCCAATCATGGCGTTCACCGAAGATTATCCATACCCGTCGGGGTACATAAATCATTCCGGCCAACTCAGTTCCCGATGACTAATAAACGCGTTGATATTATAATTCTGAACTTCGATATCCTCCCGTACAGCCAAGCCTGATCCGTGTTTCTACGCAGATGCGGGGAGCCTTCGTGGCTCAATGCTGCCCCTGGCCGGCGGCCAGGATCGTGACGCCGACGGCGATCACCGCGATGCCCGCCAGCATCGTCGGGTTCACCGATTCGCCGTAGAGCCACGCCCCGCCGATCGCGGCGCCGATCATGCCGATCCCGGACCAGATCGCGTAGACGACGCCGATCGGCAGCACGTCCATGCTGGTCGACATCAGCCACAGCGCAGTCCCGTAACCGACCGCCACGATCAGCGTCGGGACGGGCCGGGTCAGGCCGTCGGCCGCCTTCAGCGCCAGGGTTGCGGTGACCTCTGCGCCGATGGCGAGCCCGAGGATCAGGAACGGATTCATGACGGGGTGAACTCTCTCACACGAGACGGCATCGTGAATGCGATGCGGGACGAGTGTAAAGATCGGCTGCGAATCGGACGTCCCAGGCAGACGAAACATCGAACACCCGCGGCAGATCTGCTTCGGTTCTCCGGCAGGGCTTGGCGGGTCGCCGCCGATACATCCTCGTGGACGCCATGACCATTCCCGAACCGGTGCCGTCGGCGCGAATCCTGGCCGAACCTTCGGCGGTCGGCGGCGTGGTACTTTCCTTAAGCCCTCCTGCCCATGGTGACGGCGCCCCGCCCGTCACGTCCCAGAGCGAACCAGACCCGACATGACCGCGCCCTCCGCGCTCCCGGACGATCCGGTTCGCCCGCGCAGGGGCCGCCACGCGCGCCGGCTGTCAGGCCGCCGGTGGGCCGCGATCGCGGCCGCCGGCACCGCCGCGATCGCGGGTTGTGCCTGGGCGGCCTGCGCGCTCCTGAACGTCCCGAACCCCGTCACCCTCGCGGCGCTCGCCGTGATCGAGCCGTCGTCGGTCGGCCCGTGGTTCCCGAGCCGGGCGGTGAAGGCCCCCGATCAGGCCCGGGACCTGCCGTACCGGCCGGGCCCGATCCTCGACCGGGTCCCCTGGAAGGGGCGGACCGTACCGCTCATGGACGTGCTGGCCGCCACCCACACCAACGCATTCCTGGTGGTGCACGACGGGGTGCTGCTCCACGAATGGCAGCGGCCCGGCACCGGGCCGGCGACGCTCTTCCCATCCTGGTCGGTGGCGAAATCGATCGTCTCGCTGCTGGTCGGCGCCGCAGTGGCCCGGGGCCAGCTCGCGGAAACGGACCGGGTCTCCGCCCTGCTGCCGGAGTTGAAGAACGCCGCGGTCTTCGGTCAGATCACCGTCCGCAACCTCCTCGACATGGCGAGCGGAATCGCCGTGCCGGAGAATTACGATCCCCGGCGCCCATTGACCGGCACGGCCGGAATGTACCTGACGCGGGACATCGCGGGCTTCGTGCGCGACCACGCACATCTCGCGTTCAAGCCCGGCAGCCAGGGCCGCTACCGCAGCATCGACACTGAACTCCTCGGCCTGATCCTCGCCCGGACCGAGGGCAAACCGCTGGCCGACATCCTCTCGGAGCGGATCTGGAAGCCGATGGGCGCCCAGGCCGACGCCACCTGGAACCTCGACCGGCCGGGGGGCGCCGAGAAGGCGTTCTGCTGCATCAACGCCACCGCCCGCGACTTCGCCCGCCTCGGGCTGCTCGTGGCCGACCAGGGCCGTGCGGGGGGCACCCGCATCATTCCGGCCCGCTGGATCGAGCGGATCATGACCCCGGCCAAGCGCGCGGTCGATGGCTGGCCGTACTCGGCCCAGTGGTGGCACGCCCCCGGGGGCGACGATGACGACATCTCGGCGATCGGCGTCTATGGGCAGTACGTCTACATCAACCGCCGGACCGGCACGGTGATCGTCAAGCTCAGCGACCACGGGGCCGAGGAGGACGAGATCGATACGCTCGCGGTGATGCAGGCCATCGCGGCCGATCTTGCGGCGGGGCAGGGGCGCTGAGCGGCCCGGATCCGGCCCCCCCTTTCCGGACGCCTGCAACGCAGGGGACGGTGATCCGGGAACCAGCAACGAAGCGCTGCGAAGCGGCACCGGACGGATATGGAGGCTTCGCGCTGGATCCGGGATCCGTTTCCCCTGTCGCTCCCTACGCCCGGGAGAGCGACAGGCTGATATGGGTCAGTTCGCCCCGCAAGCCCCTCGGAAGCCGAGACCGCTCCCGCCAAAACGACGCTCCGCCGATCAGGCCTCGGTTGCCCCGGCATCCGGCAGGGTCGGGCGCCCGGTGATCTGATGAAGCCGGGCGAGGGACCGCGCCCGCCAATTGCGGACGAGCCGCCAGCCGACGCGCCGCCACGCGATGGTGGGCACGGGCGAGGCGGGGTCGATGAGGGCGCTGAGCGCCCGCGCGTAATCGAGCACGAGGCCCGGGGTCCAGGTCATCGACCGGGCGCCGGTCCGCAGCAGGGCGGCCGCCCAGAATTCCGGGGTGGTCAGCGCCGTGGCAAGCTGCCGCCAGGGATGGCCACCGCGGCTGAACGCGCCCTCGACCGCGATGTCCAGCGCCCGGGCCGCCGTGGTCGAGCAGTTGCGGCTGATGAAGTTGTAGGTCGTGTCCCGGCGATAATCCGCCCAGTATGCCCGGAGGCGGGCAGCGTCGACGCCGTTCAGGGTGACGGCGACGGTGGGCGGACACCAATCGGCCACCTCCGCCTCATGGGAGGGCAGGAAGCGCCCGGGCACGTCGTTCTCGGGGCCGGCGCGTAGGCTCGACCACAGATTGGTGGGCGATCGGTCGATCTCTACCGCGGGATAGTGGCTGATATAGAGGTCGTCCCCCTGGCCCAGGGCCGCGTGGCCCGTTGAGTATCGGCCGGACTGATCGACGGAGGCGACGTAGCGCCGAATCAGCCGCTGGCTGGCCGGGGTGGTCGCCTGCCCGGTCGGCGTCCAGACATAGACCGTCAGGCTGTCGGGCTCGGCCGCGGAGGGCTCCGGCGCGGCGCGGCGCAGATGCCGCGCCCGGAGGCCGATCAGGGCCAAGTTGGCGCCGCTCAGGATCAGGAACATTCCGATGCAGTAGCCGACCGTGCCGGCATACCACGTCGGCCACGGCTGGAGGTGGAACAGGCCGAAGGCGATGCTGAGCGCGCCCAGGGCCACCGAGATCCGCCAGCCGGCGAATTTCAGGAGACCTGCGATCGTGACCCGAACCAGGCCGTCCACCGTGAAGGCGACGCCGAAGATCATGGCGAGCAGGAAGTTGCTGTGCCGTGTGGCCATCAGGATCAGGACGGCCATGAGGGTCAGGAGCACGCCCTGGAACAGGCGCATCCGGCGCGCGGTCCCGGTGACGGACGCGCCGACCGCGAACGAGATCAGGCCGTCGATCAGGAGGATCACGCCGAACCACCGGTCCGGGACATGAAGCGCCCCGTCGAGGGAATCCACCGCCACGACAATGCCGGCGAGCGCCCAGAGGAGGCCAACCGACAGGAGGAGGCGCCAGTGCCGGCCCACCTCCGCGCGTCCCACGAGCAGCAGCCAGAGGGGTGCCATCCGGCCGCCGACCGGATCCGCGGCCCCGGACTCGGCCAGCGCCGAAGGGGAGCGCGGAGAGGTCGAACAGGGTCCGGACATACGCAGTCGCCCTCTCAGGTGCGCGATGAAGCATCACTCGCACAGACGCGACCGGTCCGAAATAGCCGGACGCGGAACGGAACGACGAGCGGACGTTTCGCAAGATTCTCGCGATGCAACTTCCACAGAGACGCTGAGGGCTTCCTTAATGTCATCTGGGAATTGGACCCAGCGCGCGGTTCACGCAGAGATAGTCTTTACGATATCTGAAGGGCCGCTGCGCCGTCGGACCCGAACCGGACAGACATCGTCGCATGCCCGCCCGCGGCCTGAGCCATCCGCGATCGCGTCGCAATCGGCTGCGGCTCCACGCCCTTGTCTCGCCGCGCCTTCCTGCGCCGAACCGATATGAAAATCGGCGCCAGAACGCTCCGACCGCGCGGACTTATCTCGGTCCGGCCGCGCTGCATGTCGCGAACCGGAGGGGGCACCGGCCCAGCGTCAAAGGCACTGAGCGAATAGTTTAGAACCGCTCCAGAAGCATGAACAATTGAAATCAGTCTGGCGCCGGCGTGAGCCACGCGGGCGGCCCGACCCGGTTGGCCGCGGCTCATCTCGTGACTGATTCGCGCGTTCACGTCCGATCATGAAATGCCCATTTGAAGTCCTCGTTCGCCCGATGCAATTCAATCGCGGGACGTGCGCAATATTTGTTGCGGCTTTTTCGAAGTCAACCTCATGTTGACAAGGACGAGCAGAATATGTTCATTGATTATCCTTAGATAAATCATAGACATTTAGCTCTGATTTTGTATCATTAGGTGCCAATGTTGGCATTTCAGAAGCAGTCAGGCGCGGAACGGACGGGGGAATTCCGATTGGGTCATCGGTTCTTCGTTCCACGACGGATTGTTTTGCTCTATTCCGCAGCTGGGGGACTCTCATGAACACCATCGACCTGTATGAAAAATCTTCAGATCTTAATACCGATCTGATCAAGTGCACGGCATCACTGGTCGCTGCTTACGTCTCGCGGAACGCCGTGGGCGCGGGGGAACTGCCGGCTCTGATCGATCAGGTCCATACGGCCATCACGGTCCTGCAGAACGGCACGTCGGGCTCCGGCTGGACCGGACCGAGCGCGGCACAGATCGAGGCGTCGATCCAGCATGACGGCCTGATCAGCTTCATCGACGGCCGGCCCTACAAGACCCTGAAGCGGCACCTCACCGCCCATGGCCTGACGCCCGAGCGCTACCGGGCCAAGTACGGCCTGCCGGCGGATTACCCGATGGTCGCTCCGGGCTACGCTGCCAAGCGGTCCGAGATCGCCAAGGCGATCCAGCTCGGCCATAAGGCGGCCTGAGGGCGGCCTGAAACCCGCGCGTTCGCGGCGCGACCGGCCAAGGGCTCGATCCAGCCGCCGGTCCGTCGAACGCAGGCGACGCGCGACCAGACCTCAGGGAATTGAAACATCCGGATTGCGCCTTGCCGGATTGCGCCTTGCCGACGGGGTACCCGGCAGGGCGTCCGCATCAAGGCATTCCGGTCAAGACAGCTCGACCGCTCCGCCATGCGGCCTGCACTGCCGGAGCGAGGATCGCCCCGGCACGGATCTGCAGCGGCCGGTCAGGCCCTGGCGACTGCGAGGGTTCCGTTGTCCAGGGCGAAGAAGCGCACACCCGCGCGGCGCAAGGCCTCGACGGCGTGAAGCCGCGAACGGCTGCCGCGATGCTCGCTGTCATCCTCCAGCCGCCGGACCGTCGAATGCGACAGGCCGCTCGCCTGAGCCAGATCCATCATCGACCAATCCAGCATGGCCCGCGCAGCGCGCAGGTGATGTCCGGTCACGGACTGTTCGAATCCGGGGCGCAGGGGCGCCGGCAGCAGCAGCCCGGCGCCGACCGGGTACTTGAGACCGCACCGCCCGAGATACACCCCATCGGGATCCCAAATCGGAAGCGTGATGATCCGGAAATACTCGAGCTCGCCATTGGCAAGGCTTTCGTGGACGGTTCCCTGATAGATTGTCTGCTGCTCGATATGTGCCTCGGCCATCGCCTGGTAGGCCGCGCGCTCCTCGGGCACGATCATGAGATAGGGATTGATGCAGATCTCCTCGAATGGCAGGCCATGGACCTGCGCCATCTCGAACGGCAGATCTCGGACGCGGTCGGGGCCTGTCCAGAAGGTGGCGATGTGCTTGGTCAGGTAGAGCGCCGCCCGGCGCTGTCGCTCGTGGTGCCGCGCCTGGGCCAGCAGCGCATGGTCGCTCACGTCGAGGGCCGTGCCGTTGACGGCCACGGGCCGCCCCTCGGCCGAGAAGCGCGCCTCCATCGTCAATGACAGGGTACGCTGCGTCCCGTTCGGACGAATTACCCGGACGATCGTCTCCCGTGGGACATTTCCCTCCCGGACATCCGCCAGGGTCGGGAGCCGGTTCCGGTCCTCCGGATGGACCAGGTTGAGCAGCAGATCGTAGCGTGCCTTCGTGGCATTGGGCACGAGACCGAGCAAACGGTAGAAGCCCGGTGACCAGATCTGCTCCCCACCCGTGAAGATCCAACTCCAGGCGCCGCTGACGCCTCGATTTTCCGTGATGGTCAGAAACTCCCCGGCCGATAAGGTCAGGGCACTTAAAGCCGAATGAAACATACCACGATGCCTGGATCGTTCGCGTGATCGCCAAACCGGGCTCTCATCGAATCAAGGACGAAACGACTGCGTGACAAAGACCCCGATTCCCATCAGGACTCGGGAACAGATCATGGAGGGGCATTCCATAGCGTCTGCCGGCGCGCATCTACGAAGAGGCCCGCGGCCAGAACCGAGACTGAACCCGGATCACCAAGACAGTTCCTACCCAACCATCGCCGCCCCATGGCCAATCCCCCATGCCGACATCGGTCGAGACCCATATCGACCAAGAACCGATCACATAACTCAGACCAATGTCTTTATAACACCGGAGATCCCCCTACGCGAAACATATTCAAAATTCTTTTGCGATGCACGAAGCATCGATGACGAGGCGGAATTTAACACTACTGCATGCCTGCAAAAATCCCGGCATTTTATACGAAATCCGACTCCATCAAATTTTATATCTGATGTACTGGTATTCATTGCTCCAGCGGACGGTCTATATATTGTCATCGCTGTGGCGATCGCTCGATTGACAGGCCGGATCGGAGGATGGGCAAGGGATGGACGAGCGAGGAGCATCCGTATGAGCGTCGCCTGCATCGGCGAGTGTATGGTCGAATTGTCTGAGCAGTCGGATGGGGGCCTCACCCGGGGCTTCGGCGGCGACACGCTGAACACTGCGCTCTACCTCGCCCGCCTCGGCGTCGCGGTCGACTTCGTGACGGCGCTGGGCGACGACGTCTGGAGCGACGAGATGGCGGCGGCCTGGGCTCGCGAGGGAATCGGTCTCGGTCAGGTCCGGCGTCTGCCCGGCCGGATGCCGGACCTCTACATCATCCGCACCGACGCGGCCGGCGAGCGCAGCTTCCACTACTGGCGCGACCAGGCCGCGGCCCGGGACCTGTTCGCCGAGCCGGGCGCGGCCGAAACCCGGGCGGCGCTGGCGACCTACGACCTCGTCTACGTATCCGGCATCAGCCTCTCGCTCTATGGCGAGACCGGCCGCGCAGCCCTGTTCGAGACCTTGGCGGCCCTGCGAGCCCGGGGCGGGCGCGTCGCCTTCGACACCAATTACCGGCCCCGGGGCTGGCCCGTCTGGGAGGTCGCCCAGGCCGCGTTCCGGGAGGCCCTGGCGCAGGCCGACCTGATCTTCGCCTCGGCGGAGGATCTGGACTGGCTGTTCGGCATGGCGGGCGAGGGCGAGGTGCTGCGCCACCGGGGGCGGGCCGAGATCGTGCTCAAGGCCCTGAGCGGCCGCGCGCCCGTCGCCCGGGTGCTGCACGGGACGTCCGACACGGTGGTGCCGGCCCAGCCGGTCGCCCGGGTCGTCGATACGACGGCCGCGGGCGACAGCTTCGCGGCGGGCTATCTCGCGGCCCGCCTCGCCGGGCTGGATCCGGAGGTGGCTGCGGTGCGGGGGCATCGCCTCGCCGGCACCGTGATCGGGTATCGCGGCGCCGTGATTCCCCGGGACGCGATGCCGGCCCTCGATCGTCCCGGAGCGCGCGACTGACGGCGGCGGACGGCCCCCGTGCGGACCGCCCGCCCTTGAGACCGGCAAGCGCAGCCGCTACCTGTGCCAGCGGGGGACGACCCCCGCAGCAGGATCGCCGCGACTCGTGCGGCCGAGAGGGCAGCCGTGGCGCCGAGTCCATCGCCGATCCAGGTTCCCGAGCCCGACGCCCCCGGGCCTGGGGGCGCCACGCCCAACAGCGCCACGCCCAAGACCCGGGTCAGCGCCCGGGGCCGCCTGCGCACCTACTTCCTCACCGGCGTCATCGTGGCCGGGCCGCTGGCGATCACCGCCTACATCACGTGGTGGTTCATCGCGCTGATCGATTCCTTCGTGAAGCCCCTGGTGCCGGCAAGCTACCTGCCGGACCATTACCTGCCGTTCTCGATCCCCGGCCTTGGCCTCGTCATCGCGTTTCTGGCGGTGACGCTGCTCGGCTTCCTCACCGCCAACCTCGTGGGCCGCTCGGTGATCGAGTTCGGCGAGGTGCTGCTGGCCCGGACCCCGGTGATTTCCGGCCTCTACAAGGGCCTGCGGCAGATCTTCGAGACTCTGTTCTCCGCCAACGGCACCTCGTTCCGGACGGTCGGGCTGGTGGAATTCCCCGTGAAGGGGACATGGTCGGTGGTGTTCCTGTCGGCCCCCGCCGCGCCCGAGGTCGAGGGCGCGCTCCGGGCCCGGGGCGCCGCCGCGGACGAGATGGTCGGGGTGTTCCTGCCCTGCGCCCCCAACCCGACGACGGGGTTCTTCTTCTACCTGCCCCGGTCCGAGGTGGTGGAACTGGCGATCAGCGTCGATGATGCCGCCAAGCTGGTGATGTCGGCCGGCGTGATCCAGCCGGAGGACCCGCAGGGCCGGCTCAACGCCATGTCGGCCTCCCTGCGGGCCGCGCACCACGCGGGCACGGCCACGCAGCGGGAACCGCAGGACGCCTGACGACGATCCCGGGTTTTCAAAGGGCTAAGAGCCCTTTGGCGGGTGCTCAGGGCAGAGCCCTGAGATCAGGCGACGCCCGACACCGGACGACGTCCGTCACCGGGGCTCTGTCCTGGACCGGCGAAGGATCTCGACCTTTCGAAACCAGGACGGGAGTTCCCGGAACGCCGAGCGAGGATCAGCCGGCTATCGCCAACCAGACGCCGAGCAGCGCCAGGACGAGCCCGCTCTGGAGCCAGCAGGCCGCTCGGTAGAGGACCAACGCCCGGGCGATATCGTCGGCCGTGGCTTCGGCCCGGCCCTCACCCATATGGGCGTCGGGCACGAGGATGCCGTCATAGACCCGCGGCCCGGCGAGCTTCAGGCCGAGCGCCCCCGCCATGGCGGATTCCGGCCAGCCGGCATTGGGCGAGCGGTGATGGCGGGCATCCCGGGCCATCGCCCGGACGGCACCGCGTGCATCGGCGCCACGCAGGAGCGCCGCCCCCGCGATCAGCAGGCCGGCGAGGCGGGAGGCCGGCAGGTTCACGCCATCGTCGAGCCGGGCCGCCGCCCAGCCGAAGGCCGCGTAGCGGGGCGTGCGGTGGCCGATCATGCTGTCGGCGGTATTGATCGCCTTGTAGAGCGCGCCGCCCGGCAGGCCCAGGCAGCCGATCCAGAAGGCCGGCGCCACGATCCCGTCGGAAAAGTTCTCCGCCAGGCTCTCGATGGCGGCGCGGCAGATGGCGGGCTCGTCGAGGCGCTCGGGGTCGCGTCCGACGATCATCGCCACGGCCCGGCGCCCGGCCTCCAGGCCGCCGCTGCGCAGGGCAGCCTCCACCGCAGCGACATGGTCGTGCAGGCTGCGCTGCGCCGGCAGGCTCGCGCAGGCGAGAGCCAGGAGGATCGGGGCGATGAGGGGGCCGGCGAGGCCGGCGAGCGCCGTCAGGGCGAACGCCGTCAGACCGACCGCAACGAGCAGCAGCGCCAAAGCGAGGCAGCCCGCGAGCCGGCGGCGAAGCGCGGAGCCGCGGTTCAGGCCGCGCTCCAGGGCGGCGATCAGCCGGCCGATCCAGGTGACAGGGTGGCCGACCGCCCTGTAGAGCGAGTCCGGATAGCCGGCCACAGCCTCGATCCCGAGGGCGAGGGCCAGCACGGCGAGCGTTTCGGGCGGATGGACCATTCGGTGTGGCGTTTTTCCGCGCGGGAGCCCGCCGCGATCGCCCATGGCGGCGATCTCGGAAGCCTCCGAAGAGCCTTTCCCGACGCGCCAAACCCCTGGCTTGACCTCTCGACGGGGATCAACCCGATCCCGTATCCCGTGCCGCCCGTGGAGGCCAGCGCCTGGACGCGGCTGCCCGAAGCCGCCGAGGTTCAAGCCCTGCGTGTCGCCGCCGCTTCGGCCTACGGTGCGCCGAGTGGCGCCCATATCGTGCCCGCCCCCGGAACCCAGATCCTGATCGAGACCCTGCCCCGGCTCCTGGCGCCGACCCGCGTCGCGGTCCTGGGCCCGACCTATGCCGAGCACGCGGCCGCCTGGACCCGGGCCGGGCACGCGGTCGCGGAGGTCCCGAGTCTCGACGCGATCGGCGACGCCGGGGTGGTGGTGATCGTCGACCCCAACAATCCGGACGGGCGGACGTTTTCGCGGGCCGAGCGCCGCGGGCTGGCCGCAACGCTCGAAACCCGCGGCGGCCTGCTGGTCGCCGACGAGGCCTTCGCGGATCTCGAACCGGTGGAGAGCCTGTGCCCGCATGTCGGGCCGGGGCTGGTGGTGCTGCGCTCCTTCGGCAAGACCTATGGTCTCGCCGGCCTGCGCCTCGGCTTCGCGGTCGCCGAGCCCGGAATTGCGGCCCGGATGGCGGAGGCCCTGGGGCCCTGGGCGGTGTCGGGGCCGGCCCTGGCGATCGGGACCGCTGCCCTGTCGGATTCAGCGTGGCGCGCGGAGACCGCCCGGGCGCGGGCGGCGGATGCAGCCCGGCTCGACCGGATGATCGCCCGGGCCGGAGGGCGGGTCGTCGGCGGCACGTGCCTGTTCCGGACCGCGGACTTTTCGGATGGGCCGGGCCTCTACCGGCTGCTCGCGGCGGCGGGCATTGCCGTACGCCGCTTCACGGAGCGCCCGGACCGCCTGCGCTTCGGGCTGCCACCCGACAGGACGGGCTGGTGCCGGCTGTCGCGGGTGCTGACGTAGACGGAGCCCATCGCCGCACCCATCGGGGCGCCGTCCCGATCCGACGCCAAATGGCAATCTCCCAATCCCTTGAAATGCTTGAGCGGGCATCCGGAGACAACACGTCAAGCCGGTCCTGCACCGTTCCTTTCCAAGGCGCATGCAGCGCCAGCGGAATGCGACCCGAGACCCGGCATGAAAAGCGCCGCGCAAGCGGCTCAGGTTGAACCAGGAAGACGCTTCGCGACGTCATGTGCTGGG
>NZ_JAKSYG010000014.1 GCF_022829725.1 Methylobacterium sp. E-005
GGCGTTGGCCTCGACCCGGTAGGTCGAGCCCGGCGCGAAGGCGGCGTTGCCGGTGACGGTCAGCGTGCCGATCGAGTTGCCGGGCGACACGGTGCCGCCCGGCAGCGCGCGGATCCCGCCCACGATGCCCGTGCCGCCGAGATCCGCACCGTGCCAGACCGTTACGGTCGAATTGGCGAGGGAGCCGTTCACCGCGAGACGCCCGGCCTGAACCGTGGTGGCGCCGCTCAGCGTGCTGAGGCCGGTGAGCGTCAGGGTCCCCACATTGGTCTTGGTCAGGGTGCCGGAACCCGAGATGGCGTTGGCCAGGGTTCCGTCGGTGGATTGATCGATGACGAGCGCCGCGTTGTCGACGATCGCGCCCCCGCCGAAGGCGCCGGCATGGCCGATCAGCGTCCCGCCGCCGATCGTCGTGCCGCCCGCGTAGGTGTTGGCGCCGGTCAGCACCAGGGTGCCGCTGCCGAGCTTCTCGAGGCTGCCCGTACCGCCGATATCGTTGCGCCAGACATCGTAGGCCGAGAACCCACCCTTCTCCGCATCCAATGTGACGCTGACCGGACCGTTGAAGGCCCCGTAGCCGTCGGCGGCGGCGAACAGGTTGATGCGGTCGTAGCCCAGGCCGTTGTCGAGGAAGCCCCCGGAGGGCAACTCGGTGGTGGCGATCACCTCGCGCCGCTGCGCCGCCGTGAGGTAGGGGAAGCGCGTCGCGAGCAGCGCCTCGGCGCCGGTCGGGACCACCGGCGGCCGGTCCGTCAACCCGACCGACGGGAGGCCGTAGGTCAGGCGCGCCGTGTAGGCGGCCCTGTTGCGCGCGTAATCCGAGAAGCGGTCGGTGGCCGGATCGACGGCGCGGGCGCATCGCTCCAGCGGTCCGCCGCAGGCCTGGCTCAGGTAGCTCTGGGCCTGCGCGAAGGCCTCGCCGATGAGAGTCGCGTTGGCCGGGTCATTGAGTGCGCGGATGGCGAAATACGTCGCCAGCACGCGGCCGCCCATCACGTCGGTGGGCGAGTGCGTGCCCGCCTCGATGCGGTTGTCGCCGAGTTCGCTCGCGCGGGTCAGCAATTCCTGGAACCGCTGCGGGACCGCGTACGCTAACGCCATGGCCGAGAGGTAGGCGGCGTTGGTGTGGCCGCTCGGGAAACCGCCGTCACTGGCCGGGTTCGAGCCCTTCTCCGGCACCAGGGAGGCCGGGACGACCCAGCCGAGGCTCTGGCCGCTCAGGCTCTGCCGCCAGGGCCGCCAGTAGCTGTAGGCGTCCTTGGCGGGGCTGGTTGATGCGTTGTTCCGGAACGCGTTGACCAGCTGCACCACCTTCCCGAGGGGCGCGGTCGTCACGCCGGCGCCGGTGCCCTGATCGTTGTACTGGACGCGCGCCGTGCTCGCGTCGAAGGCCGGGATCGTGGTGGTCGCCCCCGATCCCGCCAGATAGGCCGGCGTCAGCGGCCCGAGGCCGTCGATGACGCTGTAGCTCTGGTTGCGGCGGTCGTCATAATAGGCTGCGATCTCCTGATCGCGGGTCCGCTCGCGCGCCCGGTCGGCGACGATCTGGATGTTGCGCAACAGGATGGGCGCCCCGAGGGCCGTGGCCTTTCCGGTGTCGTAGGTCCGGCCGGGGATCCAGAGCCGGCCGAAGCCCGACAGGATATCGACGCCGTTGCCGCGGGCCGTCTGGGCCTGCGCGCCCGAACCCAGGATCGCGACCATCATGGCGGCGGTCGAGACGCCGTGTCGGAATGTCATAGCTCACCCTCGAATCGCACGGCCGTTCGGCCTTCGGGGCAAGCGGGATACGCAAAATCACGCGTGCGATATCGTCATAATCACGTCATGTTTTTCGATGTGACCCTCTGTATTATCAAAGCAACACGGACCTATTTTACTAATTCATCGCCCACGACTCGCGCATCTAACTGCCAAAGGAGGAAATCTACACTGGCGTTCGGCCGACCTATGCTGGTCCGTCCGATTCGCATCGGGCCTGGAGCGGGTCCGTTCACGGCGCAGCTCCGGATCTTGGCCGGGCCATCATTGCGGCAGCTCGAACACGGTGAGCTGCCCGCCCGGTGCCGTGTATTGCGACAGGGCGGCGTAGCCCCCGACCGCGCCCGAGCCGTCAGCCGGGTCGGTCAGGCCGGCCGCCAGACCGATTCCCGCCCAGCCGCCGATCCCGGAGAGCACCGCCACGTATTGCTGCCCGTCATGCCGGTAGGTGGTGACGTTGCCTACGATCCCGGACGGCGTCTTGAACCGGTAGAGTTCGTGCCCGTCCCGGGCATCGACCGCCTTCAGATACCCCTCCAGCGTGCCGTAGAAGATCACGTTGCCCGCGGTGGCGAGCGCCCCCGACCAGACCGAGAAGGGCTCCGGGATCGACCACGCGATCCGCCCCTTCGCGCCGTCCCAGGCGATGAAGGCACCGGTCCGGTCGGTGCCCTCCGGCGGGTGCAGGGTCAGCGTCGCGCCGACATAGGGCTGGCCCGGCGTGTAGGTGACCCGGAACGCCTCGTAATCCATGCACATGTGGTTGGTCGGCACGTAGAACAGCCGGGTCAGCGGGGAGTAGGCCGCGGGCTGCTGGTTCTTGGCGCCGAGCGCCCCGGGGCAGATGTTTTTCGTGGTTTCGTCCTCGTCGGCCTCGCCGGGAGCATAGCGCTTGTCGATGACCGGGCGGCCGTAATCGGGCGCGGCCGGGTCCATGGGAATGCGGCTTGCCCAGTTCACGCTCGGATCGAATTTTTCGGCTACCAGCAGCTCACCCGTCGCCCGGTCCAGCGTGTAGCCGAAGCCGTTCCGGTCGAAATGGGTCAGCACCCGGCGCGGGCGCCCGCCGATCTCCTGCTCGGTGAGGATCATCTCGTTGACGCCGTCATAATCCCACTGGTCGTGGGGGGTCATCTGGTAGACCCAGCGGGCCATGCCGGTATCGGCGTCGCGGGCGATGATCGACATCGACCACCGGTTGTCGCCGGGGCGCTGGGCCGGGTTCCAGGTCGCGGGATTGCCGGTGCCGTAATAGACGAGGTTCAACGTCGGATCGTAGGAGAACCAGCCCCAGCTGCAGGCGCCGCCGGTCCGCCACTGGTCGCCCTCCCAGCTCTTGAGGGAGGAATCCTTGCCGATCGGGCGCCCGAGTTCGGTGGTCGTGTCCGGATCGACCAGCATGTCGGCATCCGGCCCGGTGGCGTAGGCGCGCCAGAGCCGTTTCCCGCTGGCCTGATCGTAGGCGGTGACGTGGCAGCGCGCCCCGTACTCGCCGCCGGCCAGCCCGACGATCAGCTTGCCGTGGACCGGCAGGACCGTGGCGGTGTTGGTTTCGCCGCGGGCCGGATCGCCGTTCTTCACCGACCACAGCACCCGGCCGGTCTCCGGATCGAGGGCCACCACGGTGGTGTCGGCCTGCTGCAGGAACAGCCGCCCCTCCGCGTAGGCGAGGCCGCGGGAGACCGTGTCGCAGCACATCACGGCGATCACGCCGGAATCCTGCCGGGGGGCGTAGCGCCACAGGATCCGGCCGTCGTGATCGAGGTCGAGGGCGTAGACGATGTTGGGGAAGGGCGTGTGCACATACATCACGTGCCCGACCACGATCGGCGCGCCCTCGTGCCCGCGCAGCACGCCGGTGGAGAAGGTCCAGGCGACCTTCAGGCGCGAGACGTTGCCGGCGTCGATCTGCGCGAGGTCGGAATAGCGGGTGTTGGCGTAGTCGAGGGTCTGAAGGACCGGCCCGTCGGCCGCCGATCCCGGGCCTGCCGAAAGCGCGGCCGCCAGCGCGGCCAAGATCCGAACGCGCACTTCCAAAACTCCTCGTCTGACGCATCGCGGTGGAAACCAGGACGGCTACAGCGCGCGCCCGGCGGAATCGCGGCACCATCGACCCCTTCGGCCCTCTCCGTGGCCCCTCCGCAGCCGCCCTCGGGGGAACGCGCGTCCGAAGTCGAAGCGGCGCGCATTGATCTGCCGCAATGAACATCTCCGCCCGCCGACCGATCGTCGTTCGCTGGCAAGAGCAGAACCGGCTTGTTGCCCGACAATCGGAATTTATCCGTCGATATATACGCGATCTTACGATCATTACTCGTGAAAAATCTCGGTCATCGATCGAAGGGGCGGTCAAATTATGGATATCAAGCTCAAGATCAGGAGCAAATTTATCCTCTCGGCGATCGCGGCCTGTCTTCTGGTGGTTGCGTTGGTTGCCAGCCAGTGGCTCAGTAACCGGACGATCGTGGAGGGCATCGGGGCCATCGGCCGCGAGCAGACGATCCTGAACGGCATCGTGGGTTCGCAATCCGCCCTGACCCAGATGCGGGCCGGCTACCGTGACCTCGTCGACACGGCGCCCGGCGCCGGGAACAGCGACGGACTCATCGCGACGATCGTCGCGAACGCCCAGGCGGGGGCCGCGGGCCTCGAGCAGCCGATCGCGATGGCGCTGATCCCGGACGTGCTGGAGCGCACGCGGGCGAATCTCCTGCGCTTTTCCGAGATCGTCCAAGCCAGTCGCAACGAAACGGTGGGCTCTGACGGGCAGAAGACGGCCCGCTCCACGCTCCGGGACATCACGATCGAGACCGATGCCATCATCCGCGAAGCGGTCGACAACGCCCGGCGCTTCACCCGAGAGGCGACCGAGAACGCGGTGGTCCAGGCCAACGCGGCGACGCGGCGCGGGCTCGTGATCGGAGCCGTCGCCCTCGCGGTGAGCCTCGGCACCGTGCTGTTCCTGACCCTCGACATCGCGCGTCCCGTCCGACGCATGGGCGAGGTACTCCTCCAGATCGCGGAGGGCCGGACCGACCTCGCGATTCCCTATACGGGGCGCTACGACGAGATCGGGGCCGCTGCCCGGTCCGCCCAGGTGTTCGAGGACAACCTGATCCGAACCCGGGCCCTCGAAGCGGAGGCCGCCCAGACCCGCGCCGAGGCCGAGCTGCGGCGCAAGACGGCCATGCGGGAGATCGCCGACGGGTTCGAGAGCCGGGTCGGCGGGATCATCCGGATCGTCTCGGATGCCGCCTCCGAACTCCAGGCCACCGCCCGGAGCATGACCGGCACGGCCGGCGAGACCGCCACCCAGTCCGCCGCCGTGGCCTCGGCCGCAGAGACCGCCTCGACCAACGTGCAGACCGTCGCCTCGGCGGCCGAGGAGCTCGGCACCTCCGTGCAGGAGATCGGGCGGCAGGTCGCCGGGGCGGCCGATCTGGCACGGGGTGCCGTGACAGAGGCGGACCAGACCAGCGGGTTCGTTCAGGCGCTCAGCGCGGCGGCGACCCGGATCGGCGACGTGGTGGTGCTGATCTCGAGCATCGCGTCGCAGACCAACCTGCTGGCGTTGAACGCCACCATCGAGGCGGCCCGGGCGGGCGAGGC
>NZ_JAKSYG010000128.1 GCF_022829725.1 Methylobacterium sp. E-005
GGTGAAATCAGTGTTGTCTCGACGTCGCCGGTCGGGGCCGGCGGCGGCAATTCGAGCGGCGCCCAGAACCTGAACACCCTCGGCCAGATCGTGCCGACCGCCCCCGCCGGGCCGGTCCGCCTGCGCGGCTCCGAGCAGCCGCTCAACAAGATCCCCAGCACCGTCGAGACCGTCACAACCCGCCAGATCGCCGTCGACCGCGGCACCAACAACATCCTCGCGACGTTCGCGCGGGAAACACCGGGCGTGAACCTCAACGACTCGCAGGGTACGTCGAACCGCGCCGACCTCAACTACCGCGGCTTCACCGCCTCCCCCGTTCAGGGCGTGCCGCAGGGCCTGGCCGTCTACCAGAACGGCATCCGCATCAACGAGGCCTTCGGCGACGTCGTCAACTTCGACCTGATCCCGCCGCAGGCGATCCAGCGGATCGACGTGGTCACCGGCAATCCGGTCTTCGGCCTCAACGCCATCGGCGGCGCGGTCAACATCCAGATGAAGAACGGCTTCACCTGGCAGGGCACCGAGATCACCGCATTCGGCGGCTCGGATGGTCGAACCGCCGGCTATCTCGAATACGGCAAGGTCGCCGACAACTGGAGCTTCTACTTCACCGGTGACGGATTCAACGACCGCGGATGGCGTTACGAGAATCCGGCCACCATCGGCCGCCTCTACGCCGACTTGGGCTATCGCTCGCAGGATTCGGAGTTCCACCTGATCGGTCTGGCCGCGCGCAGCTTCTACGGCGCGGCGGCCGCGACGCCGGTGGACTTCACCCATGTCGATCCGCGGGCGATCTTCACCTCCCCGCAGACGCAGACCACGCAGGTCGGCTCGCTCCAGCTGACCGGCCGGGTCGACATCTCGCCGACCTGGGACCTCGCCGGAAACGCCTATTTCCGCCGCTTCAGCGAGCGGTACGTCGACGGCAACGATGGAAACTTCGAGAACTGCAGCACGCGCTCGAGCTTCCGCGGCAGCCTCTGCTTCGAGGATGACGGGTTCAGCCCGGCACGCGGGCAGTCGCAGCTTGCCTTCCGCAACCAGTTCCTGATCCAGGGTCTGCAGAACCAGCGCATCCCGTTCCGGTCGGGCATCCCCTACGGCACGCTCGACACGACCCAGACCGAGTCGCAGGGCTACGGCGGCTCGCTGCAGGCGGCCAACCGGGACCGGATCTTCGGCCTGCCCAACACGTTCGTGATCGGCGGCAGCGTCGATGCGGCGGATTACTCGTTCAAGTCGTCGAGCACCCTTGGCGTGATCAATCCGAACCTCTCGATCACGACCGACCCGAACAACCCGTATTACGGCACGATCCCCGGCCTCGGCACGTCCTACCTCCGGACGGCCGGCGCGCTCGGCATCGCTCCCAGTTCGGTCCAGGGCTCGAACCTGTATCTCGGCCTCTACGCCACCGACACCCTCGACCTGACCGATCGGCTCTCGCTCACCGCCGGTTTCCGGCTC
This sequence comes from Methylobacterium sp. E-005, assembly GCF_022829725.1. GTDB lineage: Bacteria > Pseudomonadota > Alphaproteobacteria > Rhizobiales > Beijerinckiaceae > Methylobacterium. The sequence goes on from NZ_JAKSYG010000128.1 coordinate 1,474, forward strand.
AACTACGCGCATATCCGCTCGGTCGATCAGACCGGCTTCTCGCCGGACGTGACGGGCACGCACGAATTCACCAAGGTCAATCCCCTGGCCGGCCTGACCTATCAGTTCGACCCGGCGCTCAACCTCTACGGCAGCTACTCGGAGTCGAACCGCGCCCCGACGCCGCTGGAACTCGCCTGCGCCAATCCCGACCGGCCGTGCCTGCTGCCGAACTCGCTGGTGGCGGATCCGCCGCTCAAGCAGGTCACCGGCCAGACCTACGAGGTCGGATTCCGCGGCGTGATCCCGAGCTTCCTGTCGGGCGGCGCCCTGACCTACAAGGCCGGCGTGTTCCGCACCGACCTGACCAACGACATCATCCAGGTCGCGGTCGCCGGCAACGCGGCCCGGGCCTATTTTGTCAACGTCCCCTCGACCCGCCGCCAGGGCATCGAGGTCAGCGCCGAGTATGTCGTCACGCCCGACCTGCTGGTCTACGCCAACTACGCGCTGATCGACGCCACCTTCCAGTTCAACCAGACGCTGTCCTCGCCCAACAACCCGCTGTCCGATGACGGGGCGATCTTCGTCAAGAAGGGCAACAAGCTCCCGCTGGTCCCGGATCATCAGATCAAGGCCGGGTTCGAGTACAACATCACCCCGGACTGGCGGTTCGGCCTCAACGTGGCGGCCTTCTCGTCGTCCTACTTCCGGGGCGACGAGTCGAACCTGAACCGCAAGCTGCCGGCCTACTACGTGATGAACCTG
>NZ_JAKSYG010000130.1 GCF_022829725.1 Methylobacterium sp. E-005
AAGGACGACGCGCCCACGACCAGCATGGGCGCCGGCGGCCTGACCGGCACCGGCGCCACCCGGGACGGGGCTCGCACCGCGACCGACACGGCACCGAAAGGTGGCGCGAAGCCGCCCTCGGCACCGGCGGCGGGCACCACCGGCTAATCGGTTACTGCGAGCGCCTGCTGAACGAGACCGCGTAGGCCTGCACACGGGCGTCGATCAGCGGATCGTCCGAGACCTCGATCCCGTCGGTCCGTTTCTGCGGCCTGAAGAGTAGCGCCTTCTCGGCCTGGGCCGGGGGCTCCGTCATCTCCTGCAGCCAGCACAGGACCTCGTCGACGGCTTCCGTCCCGAGAATGGCTTCGGCCCGGGCAACAAGGCGCTTGGACTCGACGAGATCGCGAACGGCTTCGGCGCGAGGGTCGACGACAATGGGCCGCTCGGAGTACCCCATGATGCGCGGGTCGTACGGCCCGGGGTCTGCAGCGGCTTCCCGTATGGCGCGCTCGCCCTCAGGGTCGAGGACTAAGGCAAGTCCCTCGACCCGCCTGCCGGGCGGGGCGACATGCTCCACTCTGTGCTCCGACCGCTCCCGGTACTCGTCGCTCGTCATGGGGACGGACTCGCCGTCGGGCATCACGACGACGATGGCCACGTCCTCGCCCGTCGGGCGG
>NZ_JAKSYG010000136.1 GCF_022829725.1 Methylobacterium sp. E-005
CGACGGCGGCCAGCAGCTCGCCCGTGGCGTCGAGGAAGCGCAGGGACCGGCTGTGTACGGTGTCCGGCCGGATTGGGGTCACGGCCTGCCAGGGCTCGATAGCGCCCGGGATCGGCTCGTCCGGTAGGTTGCGATAGCGACGGTCCAGCGGGGTCTGGCGGCGGCCGGTGCGTGCGCTCGTGCTACGGGCCGGGACAGGCTGGCTGAAATTTGGGATGCGGGCATAGGACATCGTTCGCGCTCCTGATGGGGCTCGTGGGATGGGTCGGCGGTGATGGGGCGGACTCAGACGCCCAAGTGGCTGGGCAATCTGGCGTTTCAGGCGCGGGGAGGCTCGAAAAACGCTTCTGGGATCATGCTATCGGAGCGGGCGGAGCCATGCCCGAATTAAGGGCCCAGGCAGGATGATCGCCATCGGGGCCGTAGAGATCGGGGAACAGCACCCACAGCCGCTGCTCGATGCGGGTCAGCAGATCGCTGCCGGTGTCCATGGCGTCGC
>NZ_JAKSYG010000141.1 GCF_022829725.1 Methylobacterium sp. E-005
GTCCAAAGAAGTGCGGGGTCGGTGGATCGCGTGAATTGCACCGCTGCCATGAACCACTCGGAAACCATTCCGGCACACACCGACTGCTCGTTGTGTACGAAGGGTTGCGTTCATGCGTGCGCGGGTCTGGCTTGCCCTGACGCTGCTGGTGTGTGTCGTCGATGGTCACGCCCCGCGCGGACGCGAACCGCGCAACCCTGATGCGGAAGCAGGTTGGAGCAGGGGCGTCGAGGCGCTGAAGCGCCCGTCCATCAGAGGAGCGGTGTAAGCTCATCCGCCAGGATAGGTGAGAGGGCGGACAGTGCTGCCGTTCATGAGGAGATCCGGGCCGTGAGCCGGCGCCCTGCTGTGTCCAGTTCCCCCGCCGCACCGACGCTCATGCGACTGCCCGGCCAAGGCTTCACGGGCGAGCCCCGAGGAACTGGCTCGGGCCCGTCTGTCGTCGCATGCTCGCCCGCTGCGCGCCGTTTGGTGTCGCGAACGCCCCGGACGCGCGTCCGGGGGAGGCAGGTGCTGTAGCAGCCAGCCAAAGCGGCGTCGCCTGTGTCAGCCTATCCTCAGGACCTTCCTGCCCAAGCGCTCGGCTTCCTCCCGCCACGCATCGCGCTCGGTCCGGATGGCCTCGACGAGGGCGTGCATGTTCCCGGCGTCGATGGCGGTCTCGACGAGCATGTCTTGAGCGGAGGCCAGTTGCTCCCGCAGTTCGGCGTTCTCGGCTGCAAGTGCCAGGAGCAAAGCGGCCACGACATCGCTCATTCACGCCCCTGGCCCCCAAGGCAGTGCGTCTAGCCAGGCTCAAGCTTGGCCGCAATTGCGTACAATCAGCGCGACTGCGCCGGCGAGGCCGCACCCGGACGTTGCGAGATGACACCCTGGTGCTGCTCTTCCGGCGCGCGGCCGAAGCCGATCGCTGAGGGTATGGTGGTGCGGGGTGGTTAACGGATCCTGTACGAAGGCCACTGGGACCGCCTGCACTCGATCGTTGGATCAAGCCGCCCGACGGTTCTTCTTCGGTGCGTTCTAAGCCATCGCCCCCGGCCGGCCGAGGCCGATCGCTTTGGCGAGCGCCGAGCGCCGGGCAGCGTAGCTTGGGGCGACCATCGGGTAATCGGGCGATAGACCGTACTGGAGCCGGTAGCGCTCCGGCGTCAGCCCGTGCGCGGTGAGGTGGCGTTTCAGGGTCTTATAGGGCCGTCCGTCGAGGAAGCTGACGATCCCATCGTCTCGGATCGATTTGTGGATTTGGGCTTTGCTCGGCTTCTCGATATCGAACTCGGACACCGGCACTGAGCCGCCCGGCTTCAGCGTATTGAGAGCCGCGTGGATGCTCTTAATCAGCTTCGGAAGCTCGACTACGGGGACTGAATTCTTCGTGACGTAGGCAGAGACGATTTCGCCGGTAAGCTCGGCCAAATTCAGGCCTGAATTGTGAAAATCTTCGGTCATCAAGACATTCTTTCGGATAGTTTATGCCCCCGTAAAAACTAGTTTTCATACGAAACGTCACAAGTAAATGCGGCTTCCGACCGCATAGATCGGTGAAATTGTCGCATCTGGTGGGATAAATACTTTCTTGGAGGCGGGAACTATGATCGGGGGCCAAATGGCTCGCGGTGGCATGACGTCGGCCCGAATTGGGCGCACAGGGCAAAGCACAAGCCCTGATCGAAAAGGCAGCAAGAGAAGGCCGCCCGAGCGTCCCTGTCAGCCGCGGATACGAAGTAACGAAAGAGTACGGGGGTCAGGGGTCAGCCGCTGATCGGGAATGGCGTTGCCTAAACCGTTGTGACGCTCTGGCTTATGCGGCAACGGCGTCGCATCGGAAACGTTGCGAGGGATCCGCCAGTGCCCGTTCCATCTCCTTCCGAAACCCCTCGGCTCCATCGTGCCAAGCAGCCGGATCAGTCTCGTACAGCGCCATGACCTCATGAAAGCGCTTGTGCGCGCACCCGAACGCGGTGTCATGCAGGCCGTGCTTGTCGAAGAACACTCCGATGCTGCAGGCATGCGGATCCTTCGATGCTTCCTTCCAAGCCACCGGTAGAGGCTGACCCATCAGGGTCCGACACGCCTCTACCACGCGCAGGTGGCCTGCATAGGCGCCCAGCATCGACGTCGGCGTCCGGTCCATCTCCATGCCCACCGTCGGCCGTGCCGCCATCCATGATGCGATAGCCGCTCCAGGCATCGGCCGTGCGATCCCGTAGCCTTGCCCGAGATCGACCCCAAGTACGCGCAAAGCGTCGCGGATCTCAGCTGTCTCCACGCCCTCGACGATAAGCCGCTTGCCGATGCTGTGAGCTAGGCTCTGCAGGCTGAGCACGAAGTGCAGGTCTCGGGGCTTCTGTCGGAGCCCGCGCGCAAACGACTGGTCGAGCTTCATGATGTCAACGGGCAGATCGCGCAGATTGATCAGGGACGAGTAGGCGCTGCCGATATCGTCGAGTGCGATGCGGATGCCGAGTGCACGGATGGCCTGCAGGCGCTCTGACATTCGAGCGAAGTCCGAGGTCGCATGGCCTTCCAACAGTTCCAGCACCACTGCGCCATCCGGGCTGAAGGCGTGCTGATCGAGTACGTCGCGCAGAAGATCGACGAATCCATCCGCGAGCACCAGCGGCACCTCCACGTTGACGCTGACGTAGGGGCCTGAGCCATCACCTCCCAAGCTCTGCCGCAGCGAGACCGCTTGCCCGAGCATCGTGCGAAACAGTTCGGCGAGGGCGTCCTGCGGTAGGCTGGACAGGAAGTCCGCCGGTGGAAGGAGCTGGTCGCCGCGCATGAGCCGCGCGAGCGCCTCGTAGCCGACGATCTCGCCTGTGCGCAGATCCTCGATGGGTTGGAAGGCGGCTCTTATGTCGAGGCTTAATTGGTGCAGCACGGATGTGCTGCGGGAAGCAGCCGCGCGTGGCCTGCGAGCCCGAGCGTGGTGCACGGTCATAGTGATCCTATTGGGTCTGGATCGGGAGGTGCTTAGCCACGACGTAGGGTTGCAACCTGATCCATATTACATTGCGCAACCGTTAACGACCACGACAGCCCTGAGCCGAAGAGTCCGCAATGTATTTGGGCGCTCAGATCACAAGGCGCAGATCTGTCTCGTCCGGTTCGGCAGCACGAACCTGGTTCCGACCCGCGCCTTTGCCCACGTACAGCGCCGCATCTGCCTCCGCGACGAGTGCAGCCGCGTTGGGCGCTAAGACCTCAGGAACGCTGGCTACGCCACAACTCACCGTGAGAACTGTATGCGGCCCAGATGCGTGGGGCATCCCCCAACCCATTACCGCCGCCCGGATCCGCTCGGCCACGACGATCGCACCCGCGGTGTCGACCTCAGGCAGGATGACCCCGAACTCCTCGCCGCCGATGCGACAAGCCGTATCGCTCGCGCGATTGGCCGCTGCTCGGATCGAGCCAGCGATCAGTCGGAGCGCTTCGTCGCCGCGCTGATGACCATAGCTGTCGTTGAAGCCCTTGAAGCAATCCGCATCGATCAGGATCAATGCCACCGGCCGCTGGCCCCGCACTGCACGGTCCCATTCCTGTGCGAGCGCCTCATCGAAGCGCCGCCGGTTGCCGAGGCCAGTTAGGGCATCGGTGGTCGCCTGTGCCGCGAGGCTGGCGTTGGCTGCGACCAGCTTCGCCTCGGTCTGCTCGCGTCGGCCCAGTTCTCTACGCAGCAACCAAGTCAGCCCAGCCGTGACGCCGCAGAGACTGAGCAGTATGAAGCCTAAGCTGAGTGCCTGATGCCACCACTCGGCGTAGATTGTGGACGATGCCACGGCGATGCTGAGGGTGAGGGGGCCCGTGCCGAGCCGCGCGAAGGTGAGCCGACGTTCGCCTTCCCCAAACATCGCCGGACCGACGAAGCTGCCTTCGCGCATCGCGATCATGCGGCGGTAGCTCGGGGCATCGGCCACGCTCGCGCCGATCACGCTCTGCCCAAACGGCTCGCGCATCAAGACGACGCCCTGAGGTCCGAAGAGCGTGACGGTCCCAGCATGCTCGGCACCGACTGAGGCGAACAGGCTGCGCAGGTAGTCGATCTTGATGCCGCCGACCACGACACCAGCGAACGAACCGTCGGAGTTCGACAAGCGGCGGGAAAGCATGATCATCGGCTGACCACTCACCCGCGAGACAGCGGGCGGGCTGATGTGCAGATCATCGTCATCTGGATGGGCGGTGAAGTGACGGAAATATTCGGTATCAGACCGATCCAGCCCCTTCGGTACCGATGGGCTCGAGCCGGAGACGATGGTGCCGCGCATGTCGAGAAGCAACAGGAAGGCGAAGCCAGGCGCGGATGCGGCACGGTCGAACAGGATCATCCGGCGAAGCTCGGGTGTAGCTTCCACGACACCGGGACGACCGATGTTTTCTACAACGGCCTGTAGTGATAGGTCATAGAGTTCGATGTTGCGCGCGATATCGCGGCCGAGCACCTGTACGAGGCTGTTTGCTACTAACTGGCTGCGGCGCTCCGCATCTGTACGCATCTGCCAGAGCAGAAGGGCGGCCACGCAGATCAAGCCGGTGACGGTTAGGAAGTTGGCAAGGGCCAGCCATCGAGCCAGGGATGGCCTGGACCATGAGCCATCGACGTGCCCTCGGGAGCTAGCTACAACGTGCGCCACCTCGAGCCTGCGCGGTTTGAACATCCCGACGCAGTCAGCCGCAAATCAATTACGAAGCCCTTAGCGCGATGTAGACACTTCGTGGTCTTCGCACCCGAAGTCTAGGGAGGAAACGCCATACGGCGCCGCACGTCAGTGCGCTGCAATAAGGATGGTGCGTCGCGACCAGTGTCAACGCTGAACCGCGCTCAGCTTCCGCAGATCGCCGCCGATGTCATGCGGAACTCATAAGGT
>NZ_JAKSYG010000142.1 GCF_022829725.1 Methylobacterium sp. E-005
AATACGTGCGCGTGCCGATGGCGGACGTGGCGCCGATGCTGGCGCCCGAGGGCGTGGACGACGAGTCGCTGCTGTTCCTCACCGACATCCTGCCCACCGGCTGGCAGGGCGCCGAGCATTGCGAGATCAAGGGCGGCGAGGCACGAGATTGGCGGCGTAGTTCGTGTCAAGGATGGCGCATTGGCGTCTTTCAACGGCAACGTTGAGGCTATCGATGATCGGACGGGCCGATTGAGGGTGTCGGTGGACATCTTCGGGCGCAGAACCATTGTGGAGCTGGACG
>NZ_JAKSYG010000249.1 GCF_022829725.1 Methylobacterium sp. E-005
GGTGCAAAATGCGTCGCCGCACTTGCCCCGGCCGGTTTGGCTTGGACACCTTCACTGCATGATCCGATCCGAGCTCGTCGCCCGCATCGCGGCGCAGAACCCGCACCTGTATGCCCGGGCAGTGGAGCGGGTGGTCGGCGCCATCCTGGAGAGGATGACCGACGCGCTGGCCGCGAGCGATAGGGTGGAGTTGCGCGGCTTCGTCGCCTTCTCAGCCCGAGAAATGCGCGCCCGCACCGGTCGCAACCCGCGCTCGGGTGACAGGGTGGAGGTGGCAGCCAAGACGGCCGTTCACTTCAGGCTATCCAAGACGATGCGGGCGCGGCTCAACCACCAGAGGCCTCGTTGAACAGGGCGTCCCACTGCTTCGACGATTGATAATTGTAAGGCAGGGCGACGCCATGGGGCGCGTTGCCGACCCAGTCCATCAGGGCGAGCGTCAGGTGGTCGAACCTGGTCTCCGATCGATGGTCCT
>NZ_JAKSYG010000150.1 GCF_022829725.1 Methylobacterium sp. E-005
GAGTGGTGGGCGCCGTCGGGTAGGTCGCTGGCTCGGGTGGCCATTCCAGCTAGGTGGCGGCCGATGCCGCGAGCGACGCCGAAGCCAGAGGCGGCATCATGGAGAATCTGCGCTCCGCAACCGATCCGAGCGGCGGCGCCGCGAACACGATCGCGTCGATCGCTTCCCAGACCAACCTCCTGGCGCTGAAAGCCACGATCGACGCCTCCCGCGCCGGCGCGGCGGGCCGGTGCTTCGCCGTGGTCGCCACCGAGATCAAAGCCCTGGCCGATCAGACACGCCGCGCCACGGAGGAGGTCGA
>NZ_JAKSYG010000159.1 GCF_022829725.1 Methylobacterium sp. E-005
CGTCGTCGCCCCGGTGCGCGAGGTTGTACTGGTTCTGCACGCAGACGATGTCGGTGATCCGCCGCCCCTCGGCGACCTGACCCGGCGTGGCGTTGCTCAGGCCGATCCGGCGGATCAGCCCCTGGCGCTGGAGATCCGCCAGCACGGTGAGCGGTGCCTCGATCGATCCTTCGGCCGGCCCGTGGACGTCGAACATCAGGCGCAGGTTGACCACGTCGAGGGTATCGACACCGAGGTTGCGCAGGTTGTCGTGGATGGCCTGGGTCAGCGCCGCGGACGAGAAGGCCGGGTTCCACGAGGCGTCGTCCCCCCGCTTGGCGCCGACCTTCGTGACGATCACGAGCCCATCCGGATAGGGGTGAAGCGCCTCGCGGATGATCTGGTTGGTGACGTGCGGCCCGTAGAAATCGCTGGTGTCGATGTGGTCGACGCCCGCCGCCACGGCCGCGCGCAGCACCGCCACCGCTCCGGCCCGGTCCTTCGGCGGCCCGAACACGCCGGGCCCGGCGAGCTGCATGGCCCCGTAGCCGAGCCGTTTCACGATCCGGTCGCCGAGCCGGTACGTGCCGGCCTGCGCAATATCCGTCATGGCGAATCTCCTGTTGGCGCTCCGGATGTAGACGGCACGGATTGCGCCGATAAGCCGTGACGATCGGCACGGGCCGTGCGCATTCTCGAACAATGACGCAGGATCTCGCCGACCTCACCGCCTTCGTGACCGTGGCGCGGGCGGGCGGTTTTCGCGACGGCGCCCGCGCCGGGGGCAGGAGCGCGTCGAGCCTCAGCGAGGCCGTGCGCCGGCTGGAGGCCGGCTTAGGGGTGCGCCTGCTGAACCGCACCACCCGCAGCGTCGCCCCCACGGAGGCGGGCGCACGCCTGCTCGAACGGCTCGGCCCGGCGCTCGCGGAGGTGGATGCCGCCCTCGACGTGGTGAACGGGTTTCGCGATCGGCCGGCTGGGACGCTGCGGCTGAACGTGCCGCTGAGCGCGGCCCGGCTGGTGCTGCCCGCACTCATCCCGCCCTTCCTCGCGGCCTACCCCGAGATCCGCCTGGAGGTGGTCGTTGAGGACGGGTTCGTGGACGTGCTGGCGGCGGGCTGCGACGCTGGCATCCGCTACGACGAGCGGCTGGAGCAGGACATGATCGCGGTGCCGATCGGCCCGCGGCGGCAGCGTTTCGCCACCGCGGCGGCCCCGGCCTATCTCGAACAGCGCGGGCGGCCGACCCATCCGCGCGATCTCCTCGCCCATGCCTGCCTGCTCGGCCGGTTCCCCAGCGGCGCCCTGACGGCGCCCTGGGAGTTCGAGCGCGACGGCACCATCGTCCGGGTGGACCCGAGCGGGCCGCTGATCGTGCGGGTCGGCGCCAGCGACCTCACGATCGAGGCCGCGATCGCCGGAACCGGGATCCTCCACCTGTTCGAGGACTGGCTGCAGCCGCACATCGACAGCGGCGCGCTGGAGCCGGTTCTCGAACCCTGGTGGCAGGTCTTTTCCGGCCCGTTCCTCTACTATCCGGGCCGGCGGCACTTGCCGGCGCCGCTGCGCGCCTTCGTGGATTTCGTCGGCGCGCAGGGCTCGCACGCTAGAACCGGAGGGTGAAGCTGCCCTTGACGGCCTGGTCCTGCGCCCGGGCGCCGGTCTGGCCGGTATAGGCCACGCCGAGGGTCGCGTTCGGCGCCACCGCCAGATCCAGGCCCACCTGCGCCACCAGCGCGTCCCGGTCGA
>NZ_JAKSYG010000250.1 GCF_022829725.1 Methylobacterium sp. E-005
CCTTCCAGCCGTTTACCCGCCTCGTAGTGGACGGGTCCGCAGGTCACGTGGGGTCGGCCCAGAAGGGGGTCGGCGCGGGGGTCATTTCCTCCCCCCGCCGGGGTTAGCGTTGTTTCTCACGCCCCGCATCCGAGCACGCCCCGTACCGGTTCCGCCGCCCGGGGCGATGGCGGCTGAAAGCCACCGACGCGGGCACCGCCCCATCCGCAGACCCGCCCGGTCAGCCACCGGGCGGGCCCCCGAGGGACGCCCCGGGATCGCTCCCGAAGCGCCGCGGACAGGTGGCGGCTAATGAGCACAAAATAGGAACATTGTCAAGG
>NZ_JAKSYG010000185.1 GCF_022829725.1 Methylobacterium sp. E-005
AACCGGGACTGGCGGCATCGGAACCGGCGGCGGCACCACCGGCACCGGCGGCACGGGAACGGCCGGCGGAACGGGCCAGGGCGGCTCCACCGGCGACCTCCTGAAGGCGGCCCATTCCGGCCTGTGCCTCTCGGTGGCGGCCGGCGACAGGACCGACATGGGTCCGGTGACCCAGCAGCCCTGCACGGGCGCCGCCGAGCAGCTGTGGCGCCGGACACCGGGCAGCAGCGGCGCGCGCTACGTCAACGCGGCCTCCGGCAAGTGCCTCGACCTCAGCCTGGGCAAACTGCCGGTCGATCCCGGCGTGCAGGTCTTCCAGTACACCTGCAACGGCGGCATCAACCAGTCGTGGAAGCTGAACCCGCAGGGTGGGGGCAACGCCCTGATCTCGGCCTACAACGGCTTCTGCGTCAGCGTGTACGGGGCCGCGCTGCCGGCCGGCAGCGGCATCGTGGGCTGGACCTGCAACGGCGCGGCCGACCAGACCTTCCTCGGCCTCAGCCAGCCCCTCGTCGCGGCGCATTCCGGCCTGTGCCTCTCGGTGGCGGCCGGCGACACGTCCGACATGGGCCCGGTGACCCAGCAGCCCTGCACGGGCGCCGTCGAGCAGCTGTGGCGCGGGACGGCGAGCAATGGTGGCATGAGCTACGTCAACGCGGCCTCCGGCAAGTGCCTCGACCTCAGCCTGGGCAGTCAGCCGGTCAATCCCGGCGTGCAGGTCTTCCAGTACACCTGCCACGGTGGCACCAACCAAGCGTGGAAGCTGAGCCCGCAGGGCACGGGCAACGCCCTGGTCTCGGCCTACAACAGCTTTTGCATCAGCGTGTACGGGGCCGCGCTGCCGGCGGGCAGCGGTATCGTGGGCTGGACCTGCAACGGCGCGGCCGACCAGACCTTCAGCGCGAACGGCGCGAAGCTCTGAGGGCGCCCCCGCCGAAGCGGAGGCCGGTTCGGCGGGGAGGCCGCACCTAAGAACCCAGGGGCATGGCCCAGCGCTTTCAAGCTGTTGAGCCAAGCACCGGAATCATGGTGCGCGCCCTGTCCCGGACGGGTGGAGCGCCAGCGGAACCTGATCCGGCATCCAGCACACAGAGCGCCGCGTTGGCGGCTCAGGTCGAACCAGACGGCCGCTTCGCGACGTCGGGGCTGGCGTCCGGGTCGCATTCCGCTGACGCTGGACGCGCCCGGAAAAAGGGCCGGCGCGGATCCGGCGCAAAGCCATGCCCCTGGATCTCTCCCGCAGCTTGACGGGTGTGGAGCGGGGTCGCGGAGGCCGGAACAGTCCGGGCTCCCGAACGACACTCCATCGCTCGGAGGCCCCTATGGCCCTGCGAGGGCGGCGCGAATGGCCGGGCAGGCCGGATGATCGGCCGCAGGCCCGGGAAGGTCCGCGACGCCCGGCTGCCAGACCAGGAAATCGGTTCCGGTCCGCGTGCCGCCGAGGGCGTAGACGCCCCTCCGGCCGGCCCGCGTGGTACCCTGCACCACTGTCACGGACAGGCGGAAATACTGGCGCGGGGACGGGATGCGCGGGTGCCCCTCCGGTCGCGCCGGGGCCGCCGTCGGCTGCAATCGCCGCACCAGGGCCGCGAGGTCGAACGTGCCGGCCTCGTTGTAGACCGTCAGCGCCGGCTGGAGCCGGGCCGCGATCCCGGCGGTCATCGACGGGAGCCGCCCGATCTCGTCCGTGCTGAGAAACGGGCCGTTGCGCGGGCCGTACGGCAGCGCGCGGGCTTGGTACTGCGCCAGCTCTGCCCCGCCGTTCGCCTCGGGGATGTCGTTGGGATCCCGGTAATCGACGATCTCCGCCCCGAGGGCGAGGGCCGTCCGGTCCGGCACACCGAGGGCGCGGAACGCCTCCTCAAGGGCGGGCCGCGGAGTCCGGTTGAGGTCGATCAGCAGGCCTTGATCCTCGATGGACAGGAAGGCCGTGCGCTGCTCCGAGAGCGGGCAGGCCACGACACGCCCGTCCTCCGGAAGCGTCAAACCCACGAGCCGGTAGGTCCGCCCCACGGCGAGGTCGTAGGCGATCAGCCGGGCGATCCCGTCGGCCAGGCCCTGGAGCTGCAGCAGGTCGGATCGCGTCCGAGCCAGCACCGCACTCGTCCGCATCTGGAGGATCGCCGCGGCCAGGAGCGCGCTGACGGCGGCCAGCACCATCACCACCGAGACGAGCACGAAGCCGTCTTCGTCGTCGGCCCGGCGGCTCATGGGCGGTCACCGAGGGTGATGACCAGGGGGACCCAGCGCCGCCGATCCGCCGGTCCGAAGGCGATGTGGATCTCCACGAGGTCGGGCCGGCGGTCCGGCCGCGTCCACGCCGTCAGCCACGTCGCGGGCATCCGCTCGGCGGGGGATCCGAGATACCGGATGGCGAGGCCGGAGACCCCCTCCAGCAGGATCTCGGACCGCGCCGTCCGGTCCGGCCCGGTCTCCAGCGGGACCCGGGACTCGACGATGTCGGTAAGGCCGTCGGGCCGCGGCGCGCCGGTGAGGGAGATCGCGAGCTCCACCGGCCGCTCGAGGGCCCGGTCGGGGGCGAGCGCCGCCCAGAGGGAATCCGGCCCGCCCCGCAGGACCGGCCGCGAACCGTCCAGACGGCGGCTCGCGAGGCTCCCGAGGGTCCGGCGCAGGTGATCGCGGACCGACTGGACGTGGTCGGCTTTGCCCGCCGCCGCAACCGCGGTGGCGGTTCGGCCCGCAACCCGCACGGCCTCGACCAGCAGCAGGGCCACGAGGGCGGCCAGCGCCAGGGCGACCAGCATCTCCACCAGGGCAAAGCCCCCCCGGCCGGTCTCGGGACCGTGGTCAGGCATCGGGCTTGCCCGGGACCAGGGTGGTGTACAGCGTCGCGCCATCCGGCCCGCCGCGGGTCAGCCGGATGCGCCACAGCGGCGGCCCGCCGTGCGCCGGGAGCGCCGGGCGGCTGTCGCTGACGGTGAGCGTCCACGGCCGCCCGTTGGAGAAGCGCCCCGCGACGGTGGCGGGCGCCAGCGCACCGTCCGCGATCCGCCGCAGGCAGACGCCCTCGGCCTCATCGGCCTCAATGCGCAAGGCCGCGACGCGGCGCAGGCCGAGCGTGGCCTCGCCGGCGATCTGCAGGGCGAGAAGGATCCCGAGGGCGGCGATGGCGAAGGCCACCAGCACCTCGACGAGCGTGAAGCCGTCCTCGCCGCCGGATTCCCGGCCGGGCTTCGGATCGTTCACCGGGCCGCCTCCCGGCCGACGCGGGCGGTCAGGGTGCCGATCGTCAGGACCACGCCTCCGGGCGGGCCGAGGATGATGCGGCCGCCGCTGGAGCCGCCATCCGGCCGGAAGCGGATCTCGGCGGGCTTGCCCCCGGTCTCGGTGGTCTCGATGCGGACCGGCAGCGGCGCGGTCGGCATCTGGACCGCGCCCGCCCGGGAGCTGAGGAACCGGCCGGAGTCGGCATCGAAGGCGAGGCGCGTGGTCAGCCCGGACCGGAGCGCCTCTGCCCGGAGGAGGCCGATCTCTCCGGCGATCACCTCCGACAGGCGCTGGGCGTGCCGCCCGGCGCCGAAGCCCCCGGCGAACTGGAGGGCGAGTCCGGCCGCGAGGCCGAGGATCGCCAGGGTCACCAGCATCTCGACAAGGGTGAAGCCCGCGGTCGCCGCCGCGCTCCTGATCGGTCGTCCCACCGGCACCGTCGCGACGCGTCCCTTTCCGGTCGCCGCCCGCGGCGGCTCTGCGGACGCCATCGTCCGCGACGAAATAGGCAGATCACGGTAAAGATCCGGTTCTCGGCAACCCGGTGCTGGCCGCGCGGCGGTGCCTGAACGGCGCAAGGCCGCCTCCGCGACCGGGCTTCATACCGGAAGCCGTCGCGGGGCCCCGTAGACCAGTCGATCAGGCTTGGACGCCGCAACCCCAAAAGCCTCGACCCTGGCCCGGGCATGGAGCGTCGCGCGGCCAGACCGACACACCGCCCTGTCCGGCCGTCAAACGTCCCGCTCGCGCCCAATCGGAGCCAGCACCACGGCCCGGCTCCCCACCGGCACCCGCGCATACAGGTCGATGATGTCCTGGTTCAGGAACCGGACGCAGCCCGAGGACACCATCGTGCCGATCGTGTGCGGCTCCGTGGTGCCGTGCAGACGGTAGAGCGTGTCGCGCCCGTCCCGGTAGAGGTAGAGCGCCCGCGGCCCGAGGGGGTTGCCGGCCCCGCCCGGCAGGCCGCCGGCATAGGGGCCGTAGCGGTCTGGCTCGCGCTTGATCATCGCGGGCGTCGGCGTCCAGCGCGGCCATTCGGCCTTGCGGGCGATGGTGGCCGCGCCCTGGAAGTTGAACGCCTCCTCCCGGCCGACCCCGACCCCGTAGCGGATCGCGCGCCCGCCCGCCCGTACGAGATAGGCGTGGCGCCCCGCCGGATCGACCACGATCGTGCCGGGCGGCTCGGCCGTGGCGTAGGCGACCTCCCGGCGCAGAAAGCGCGGATCGATGCCGGACAGATCCACCGCCGGCACCGGGAAGGGCTCGCTGTCGAGGGCGGCGTAGAGGGCCGTGTAGGCGGGATCGACCGGCGGGCGCAGATCGGCCACGGCTGGCGGCTCGCGGGTGACGCAGCCGGCCACGAGGAGGGGCGTGCCGGCAAGCAGGCTGCGGCGGGTCAGGGTCATCGGTGCAAGGATCTCGCGGCGCTTCGGGACGGCGCAGAGAACCGTCACGCTGCCACAAGGTCCATCGGCTATGGGGTGATTGCACCCATAACCGGATGGCATCCATGGATCTCACCCTGGCCCTGCGCGCCTTCATCCGGACCCTCGAGCGCGGCTCGATGACCGCGGCGGCCCGCGATCTCACGGTGTCTCAGCCGGCGGTGAGCAAGCATCTACGCAACCTGGAGGCCCATGTCGGGGCGCGGCTGCTGGAGCGCTCCGCCCGGATGGTACGGCCGACGCCACAGGGCCAGAGGCTCTACGCCGCCAGCCAGCCGGCGCTCGCCGCGATCGACGCCGCCCTTGGAGGACGCACGCACCGGTTCCGGGCTTGTCGAGGGGCGGCTGCGGCTGCACGCCCCCGCCTGCATCGGCGCCAAGCACCTGCACCCGATCGTGGCGGCGTTCCAGGCCCAGCATCCCCGGCTGACGGTCGACCTGGTTCTCGACAGCCGGGTGGTGGACCTCGTGGATGAGGATTACGACCTCGCGCTCCGTTACGGACGACCTGCCCGGCAGGATCTCGTGATGCGCCGGCTGGGCTGGGTGCGCCGCATCCTCGTCGCCGCCCCCACCTACCTGGCCCGGGCCGGGGCGATCGAGACGCCCGCACAACTGGCCGAGGGCAACTTCGTCGTGACCAATGCGGCCATCGACGCCCGTTGCGTCCTCGTCCTCCAGCGCGGCGACGAGACGGTGAGCGTGCCGGTCCGCCCGGCCCTGCGGACCAACAATGCCGAGATCCTGCTGGCGACCCTGCGGGAGGGCCGATTGATGGGGCCGGTTCAGCACCTGCTGGTCGCCGAGGATCTGGCCGCCGGCCGTCTGGTCCGGGTGCTGCCGGACTACGCGCTGCGCTCGACGGACGCCTATCTGGTCTATCCGTCCGTGCGCCACATGCGCCCGGCGGTGCGGGCCTTCACGGACTTCGCCGTGCCGCGCATCCGCGCCGTGGAGGGCATCGGCCCGACCGCCTGACGCGACGCAGCCCCCGCGGGGGGATCAGAACGGCGCTCCAAGGCAGCCCGCGAGCGCCGCCTTCAGTGCGGCGGCGTCGCTGTCCGAGGGCGTGAACAGAGCCGTCAGGGCCGGGTCGCCCGAGCGGGGACTCGCCTGCGTCCAGGTGAGCCTGGTTCCGGGCTGCAACAGCGCGAGCGCGACTCCGCGCAGGGGATCCTCGCCCCGGCGGCCCCCCGTCACCGTCAGGGTGAAGCCCGAATCCGCCCCGGTCGCCGATCCCTGCACCGGCATGCGCACGGAGCGGACACTGCCGGCGCTGGAGACCAGGATACCGGTGAGCGGCGCCTCGCTGCCGGTGCCTTCGAGGCCGGCGAAATCGAAGCGCGGCGCCAGCTCGGTGAAGCGCGGCACGGTCAACGCCGCCGACAGGCCGGTGCCGCCCGGATCGCAGGCGACGTGCAGGGTCGCCGATCGCTGGTCCGTCCCCAGGTCGGCGGCGCCGGTGAGGTCCGCGCTGCCGCCGGGGGCCCGGTCGCCACCCGGCAGCAGGGAAACCCGCCCGGTCAGGATGTCGGACAGCCGCGCGCCGCGGCTCAGCGGTCCCGCGAGGAGGGAAGCGGCCGCAATGATCACGACGCCCAAGCCCACGCCGATCCGAAGCCGCATCCTGTCCTCATCCGTGGAGATCCCGGGCCGGCGGCATAGACGATCGCGGCTCCGCCGCAACCCTTCCTTCACCACGTTCACGCGAACTGCGCCGCGGCAGCACCCGTGTGCGTTGCAGCAACTCCGTAAAAACCGATCGATCCTATGCACGCCTGCTCAAGCTTGAGCCTCGCGATGCGCACGAAGATCCTGCTCGTCCTCACTTTGGTGGTCTACGTCACGACCGGCCGCGCCCCCGGGATCCGCGAGCCGCGCAACCCGGATGCGGAGCATGCCGGCGGGCGCGTTGCCATCGTGATGAAGCGCGCCTGGGCGTGAGCCGCGTCGCGTCTCGGGGCGAAGCCACCGGTCGATCCGATCCGTCATCGCGGGTGCAGCGAAGCGACCCAGGGCAGCGCGGGATCGGAAATCGTCGCGCGACACTGGATTGCTTCGCCACGCGCAAAGACGGCCAAGCTATCGATAGGGGCGCCGTCACGCCCCCGGCACGCAGGCCCTGAGCCGCTCGGCCACCAGGGCCTGGAGGCTCCAGAGGTGGCGGTCACGGATGCCCAAGCGCTCGCAGGCCTCCACGGTCCGGAACAGATACTCGGCGCTCGGTCCCTTGTGGCCGCAGGCGGCGGCGATCTTGTCTGCGATCTCGGCATCCGAGAGGCGGCCGGCGTAGCGGTCGCTGGCGCGGTTGGCCAGGAAAGTCAGCGCCGGAACCGGGCCCGCCTCGGTAGCCACCGGCAGCCAGCGGGCGACGTAGCCCCGGCCGCGCATCTCCCGCCGCCAGACCGGCATCAGCGCCTCGCGGATCTCCGCATCGGGCAGGCGGAAGGCGACGCCCCGGCACAGGCCGCCGCGGTCGAGTGCCAGGACGAATCCCGGACGCTCCGGCGTCCCGCGAAAGCGCCGCTGGAGCAGGCAGAAGCGGCGATGGAACCCGCGCACCGTCCCGATCCGGCGCTCGGCCACCGGGAATTCTGGGTTCCACATCAGCGAACCGTAGGCGAAGACCCAGACGGCGCCGCCCTCGCGGCCGGCGACGATCTCCTCCAGGCCCGGGCGCAGCTCCGAGTCCGACAGCACGGCGAGGGCGTTCGGGTCGTCGGGCACCGGGACCGAATGGGCGCGGGCGATCAGGTCGAGGCTGAGATCGAGGGGGCGGGCAACGGGATGCTCAGGGGGCATGCTCCTCAACGCGACCGCGTTACCGGGCGTTGCCCAGGGCGTCGAGTTCGGGAAACGGACGGGTGCGATGCCCGGTGCAGACCTCGTCGTCGTCGAGCACCGTGAGCCTGTCGTCCCGATAGCGCAAGGCCACCCTCGGCTTCTCGGGCTTGCCGAAGGTGCGGCCGTACAGGTGGCCCGACACGCAATAGATCACCCGGCCGCCATCCGCGATCGGCCCGGCGATGCGGCTGCCCTCGAACCGCACCGGCAGCAGCGAGACCGAACCGAACTCGACCTGCTTCAGCGCCAGGGCGGCGATCCGCTGGAGGAGGGCCGGGGAGGGGGCATCGTCCGCGCCGGCCGCCTTCCGTGGGGCAGCCTGTGCCCCGGCGGCGATGAGGACGAGCACAACAGCGAGGGCGGCACGAAACGGCATCGGCCATCGTTACCCGGCCGAGGCTGCCTGAGGCTGGACAGCGCGCGGGCGGCGCCGGACGGCGCGAAGGCCTATATAAGCGGACCGCGCCCGCCGCGCACAGCGCCCCTCTCACCCCCGCGACCCGAGTCTCGATGCAATGGACCGACGACGCCCTGGTGCTCGGCCTGCGCCGGCACGGGGAGAGCAGCGTGATCCTGGAGGCGATGACCGAATCCCACGGGCGCCATCTCGGCCTCGTGCATGGCGGGCGCTCGCGCCGGATGCAGCCCGTGCTCCAGCCCGGCAACCGGGTCCGACTCACGTGGCGCGCGCGCCTCGACGAGGGCCTCGGCGCCTTCGCGGTGGAGCCCCTTGAATCGCAGGTTTCGCGGCTGATCGGATCGAGCCTCGCCCTCTACGGCATTGGCCACTTGGCGGCTCTGCTGCGGCTCTTGCCCGAGCGCGACCCGCATCCGGAGCTCTACGCGGCCGCCGGGATCCTCGTCGAACATCTCGACGATCCGGCCATCGCGCCGCCCCTGATGGTGCGGTTCGAGCTGGCGATCCTGTCGGAACTCGGCTTCGGCCTTGATCTCACCGCCTGCGCGGCCACCGGCGGCAACGATGCGCTGGCCTATGTCTCGCCAAAGAGCGGCCGGGCGGTCAGCGCCTCGGCGGGGGAGCCCTACCGGGACCGCCTGCTGGCGCTGCCGACCTTCCTGCATGCCGGCGGATCCCCCGGCCCGGACGGCGTTGCGCAAGGGTTTACCTTGACGGGGTACTTCCTCGACCGGCACGTCTGGGGGCCGCGCGGCCTCGAACCGTCCGAGGAGCGGGCGCGATTCGTTGCGCTCGGCCGCGAGGCCGGGTAATGTTCGCGCTATGTTCTGCGTACCGCCGACCGCTGGTCAAGGGCCGCAGGCGAAGCCCGGAATCCCGATCCCTCGCGCCGCCAGATGCGTAAGGCAGCGGACGGCGCATCGGGATTCCACGCTCCGCCTTGCCCTGGCCAGGTGGCCAGGTCGGCACAGTCGATGAGAAGTTGAGGAGCCGTCATGGGCCAGCCCTTCGAGCCGCCGTCCGGCGACGGGATCGAGAGCGTCGAGCTGAAATCCGCGCTGGAGGAGCGCTACCTCGCCTATGCGCTCTCCACGATCATGCACCGGGCGCTGCCGGATGCCCGCGACGGGCTGAAGCCCGTGCATCGGCGGATCCTGTACGGCATGCGGCTGCTGCGCCTCGACCCGAACACTGCGCACAAGAAGTGCGCCAAGATCGTCGGCGACGTGATGGGCGATTTCCATCCCCACGGCGATCAGGCGATCTACGATGCGCTGGTCCGGCTCTCCCAGGATTTCGCCCAGCGCTACCCGCTGGTCGACGGCCAGGGCAATTTCGGCAACATCGACGGCGACGGCCCGGCCGCCTACCGCTACACCGAGGCGCGGCTCTCCGAGGTCGCGCGCCTCCTCCTCGACGGGATCGACGAGGACACGGTCGATTTCCGGCCCTCCTATAACGGCGAGAAGGAGGAGCCGATCGTCCTGCCGGCGGCCTTCCCGAACCTGCTGGCCAACGGCAGCCAGGGCATCGCGGTCGGCATGGCGACCTCGATCCCGCCGCACAACGCCGCCGAGCTGTGCGACGCGGCGCTCTACCTGATCAACCATCCCGAGGCGACCTCGGGACAGCTCGCCAAGTTCGTGCAGGGGCCGGATTTCCCGACCGGCGGCATCCTGATCGACTCGGCCGAATCGGTCGCCGAGGCCTACCGGACCGGCCGCGGCGCCTTCCGGGTCCGCGCCCGATGGCACAAGGAGGATCTCGGCCGCGGCACGTGGAACATCGTCGTCACCGAGATCCCCTACGGCATCCCGAAGGGCCGGCTGATCGAGAAGATGGCCGAGCTTCTGCAGGAGAAGAAGCTGCCGCTGCTCGCCGACGTGCGCGATGAATCGGCCGAGGACGTGCGCGTCGTGCTGGAGCCGCGCTCGCGCACGGTCGATCCGGTGATCCTGATGGAATCCTTGTTCCGGCTCACCGAGCTGGAGGCGCGGATCCCGCTGAACCTCAACGTCCTGGTCGGCGGGCTCGTGCCGAAGGTGATCGGGCTCGTCGAGTGTCTGCGCGAATGGGTCGACCACCGCCGGGTGGTGCTGCAGCGCCGCTCGCGTTACCGCCTCGGCCAGATCGACCGGCGCCTGGAGATCCTGGGCGGGTTGCTCATCGTCTATCTCGACCTCGACGAGGTGATCCGCATCATCCGCGAGGAGGACGAGCCGAAGGCCGCCCTGATGGCCCGGTTCGAGCTGACCGAGCTTCAGGCCAACGCCATCCTCGACACCCGCCTGCGCTCCCTGCGCAAGCTGGAGGAGATGGAGCTGAAGCGCGAGTTCGAGGCGCTCACCGCCGAGAAGGCCGAGATCGACGCGCTGCTGGCCTCCGAGCCGGCGCAGTGGAAGGCGATCCAGGCGCAGATCCGCGCCGTGAAGAAGACCTTCGGGCCCGAGACCAAGCTCGGCAAGCGCCGCACCACGCTGGCGAGCCCGCCGGATGTCGGCGGCATCGACTTCACCGCGGCTCTGGTCGAGCGCGAGCCGATCACCGTGATCGTCTCCACCAAGGGCTGGATCCGGGCGCTGAAGGGCCACGTGGCCGACCTCTCGGGCGTGACGTTCAAGGGCGACGACACCCTGAAGATCGCCTTCCCGACCGAGACGACCCAGAAGATCCTGCTGCTCGCCTCGAACGGCAAGGTCTTCACCCTGGAGGCCTCGAAGCTACCGGGCGGGCGCGGCTTCGGCGACCCGGTGCGGCTGATGGCCGACCTCGACGACGGCACCGAGATCGTGGCGGCGTTGCCCTACCGGCCGGAGACCAAGCTGCTGATCGTGGGCTCGGACGGGCGCGGCTTCGTGGCGCCCGCCGATGCGCTGGTGGCCAACACCCGCAAGGGCAAGAGCGTGCTCGGCCTCGATGGCGAGGCCAAAGCGGCCGTGCTGGTGCCGGCGGACGGCGATCACGTGGCCGTGGTGAATACGGAAAAGCTGCTCCTGATCTTCCCGATCTCCGAGGTGGCCGAACTCGCCCGCGGCAAGGGCGTCCGGCTCCAGCGCTGCCGCAGCGGCGGGCTCTTGGACGCGCACGTGTTCAAGCTGGCCGACGGCCTGCCCTGGCAGGACGGGTCGCCGGAGGGCCGGCTCGCCAACGCCCAGGTGCTGGAGAAGTGGCTCGGCCACCGCGCCGAGGTCGGGCTGATGATGGCGCGGAGTTTCCCGAAATTCGAGCGGTTCGGGCGGTAAGACAGAGGGGCGGGTGACGGGCTTCCAACCCGCGCGCCCATCCTGAAGTGACCGCGTCAGTGGGCCTCGAAGGAGGGTTCCAGGGATCGCGTGGCCGGCTGGAGGCCTCCTTCGAGGCCTCCGCTACGCTCCGGAACCTCAGGATGAGGGCGCGGGTGGGACAAATCCTGTCTCAGTGTGAGCGGTGATCGAGCCAGAGCGCGCCGAAGGCCAGCACGCCACCGCCACTTGGGACAGCGGGCAGGAGGAGGAACTCGGCTGTCGTCATGGGCATGAGATCCGCGGCGCATCCCGCACGACCAGTGCAGGGCGCCATCCATAAGCTCGTAAACAGCCATGGTGATGAGCCGGCGGATCGGTTCCTCCGTCATCACGAGCGGAGCGGAGTGACCCAGGGCAGCGCGACATCGTGAGCGTGACGCTGCTGGATTGTTTCGCTCCGCTCGCAAAGACGCCAGCTCCGACATCATGGAAGGCGATCATCGTCCCTTCACGGCCGCCTCGTCCGCCGCCCAGAGGTGCTGCGCCGCGTAGGCCCGGTAGGGCCGCCACGCCTCGGCCCGTGCCAGAAGCTCCGCAGGACTGGGGCGACCGGTACCCGTCTCCAGCGCCCGCAGCAGCCCGACATCGCCCACCGGCAGGGCGTCGGGCAGCTTGAGCGCCCGCATGGCGATGTACTGCGCCGTCGACGGCCCGATCCCGCGGATCGCCGTGAAGCGCAGTACCGCGTCCTCCAGCGATTCGGCCGGGGCGAACAGGTCCGGGTCGGCGAGCGCGGCCGCCGCCAGCGCCCGGATCGCCGCGCCGCGGGCGCGGGGCATGTTCAGGGCCAGCGCGACATCCGCCTCGACGAGAGCTTCCGGTGCCGGGAAGATGTGGGTCAAGCCGCCGACAGGCTCGGCGAGCGGCGTCCCAAAGACCGCGACCAGCTTGCCCGCGAGCCCGATCGCGGCGGCCACCGAGACCTGCTGGCCGAGGATCGCCCGGCAGCCAGTCTCGAACGGATCCCACGCCCCCGGCAGCCGCAGGCCCGGCCGCGCGGTCACGAGCGGTGCCAGGACCGGATCCCCCGCGAGGCAGGCCGCGATGGCGGCCGGGTCGGCGTCGCAATCGAACAGCCGGCGCAGGCGCGCGGTAACGGCCGGACCGTCGGCCGAATCGATGCCGCGGAGCCCGACACGCAGGCCGTCGTCCCCAGGCTGGACCGTGAGGATGCCCTGGCGCCCCGCCAAGCTCACGGTGCGCGCGTAGGCCGGGCCGTCAGCCTCAACCGTCTCGACCCCGCGAATTGCCCGCTTGGCCAGGAAGGCGCGGATCGCCGCCCAGTCGTAGGGTGGCCTATAGAGCAGCCGGCGTTCGATCGCCCCCGCAAACACGAAGGGCGGCCTCTCGGCCGCCCCGTAGGTCACATCCCGGGACAGGTCCCGCCTCAGCCGCGCTGGTCCACCGCCACGTAGTCGCGCTGGGCCGGCCCGACATAGAGCTGACGCGGGCGGCCGATCTTCTGCGAGGGATCCTCGATCATCTCGGCCCACTGGGCGATCCAGCCGACCGTGCGGGCCACCGCGAACAGCACCGTGAACATGTCGGTCGGGAAGCCCATCGCCTTGAGGGTGATGCCCGAGTAGAAGTCGATGTTCGGGTAGAGCTTCTTCTCGATGAAGTACTCGTCCTTGAGGGCGATCTGCTCCAGCTCCATGGCGACATGGAGCAGCGGATCGTCGGTCTTGCCGAGCTCCTTGAGCACCTGGTGGGTGGTGTTCTGCATGATCCGGGCGCGCGGATCGTAGTTCTTGTAGACCCGGTGGCCGAAGCCCATCAGGCGGAACGGATCATTCTTGTCCTTCGCCTTGGCGACGTACTTGCCGACGTTCTCCGGCGTGCCGATCTCCATCAGCATCTTCAACGCCGCCTCGTTGGCGCCACCATGGGCCGGCCCCCAAAGGCAGGCGACGCCGGCGGCGATACAGGCGAACGGGTTGGCACCCGAGGAGCCGGCGAGCCTCACGGTCGAGGTCGAGGCGTTCTGCTCGTGGTCGGCATGCAGGATAAAGATCTTGTCGAGCGCCTTGGCGAAGACCGGGTTGACCTCGTACTCTTCACACGGAACTGCGTAACACATCCGCAGGAAGTTCGAGGTGTAGTCGAGGTCGTTCTTCGGATACACGAAGGGCTGGCCGATCGAGTACTTGTAGGCCATCGCGGCCAGCGTCGGCATCTTGGCGATCATGCGGATCGAGGCGATCATCCGCTGGCTCTCGTCCGTGATGTCGGTCGAGTCGTGGTAGAAGGCCGAGAGGGCGCCGACCGAGGCAACCATCACGGCCATCGGGTGCGCGTCGCGGCGGAAGCCGGTGAAGAACCGGTTCATCTGGTCGTGCACCATGGTGTGGCGCGTGACCCGGTACTCGAAATCGGCCCGCTGGGCGGCGGTCGGCAGGGCGCCGAACAGCATCAGGTAGCATGTCTCGAGGAAGTCGCCCTTCTCGGCGAGCTGCTCGATCGGGTAGCCGCGATAGAGCAGCACGCCCTCGTCGCCGTCAATATAGGTGATCTTCGATTCGCAGCTCGCCGTCGAGGTGAAGCCCGGATCGAAGGTGAAGGCGCCGGTCTGGGCGTAGAGCTTGCCGATATCGACGACGTCCGGCCCGATCGTGCCGGATTTCACCGGCAATTCGATCGTCTTGCCATCCACGGTGATGGTGCTGGGTGCGCTCATGGATCGTGGACCCTTCTCTGGCGACGTGGCGGGTGCCGGACTCGGGCTGAGCCGAATCGGCCCCGGGGGCCTCAAGCACCCGCATTATGCTGCGGGTGCTCACAGGCATGGGTTACCCAAACGGCACTGCAGCAGCAACGGGATCGGTGACAACAGGACCCCGACGCCAAGCGAATTCGTCAAACGAAGTCCACCAAGCGAAATCCGGGCCGGAGCCCGCAGTTCCACCCGCGCTGCCGGCCTCTCAGCCCTGCGGCACCTGATCGCCGAGTCGAGCCAGGGTTTCGTCCCGGCCGAGCACCGCCATCACGTCGAACAGGGGCGGGGAGGTGGTCCGGCCGGTGAGCGCGGCCCGAAGGGGCTGGGCCACCTGCCCGAGCTTGCAGCCCGCTTCCTCCGCATACTGGCGCACGGCGCCCTCGGTCGAGGCCGCGCTCCAATCGGTCAGCGCTTCCAGGCTCGGCTTCACACCGGCGAGACGCGCGCGGCCCTCGTCGGAGAGGAGGGCGCGGGCCTTGTCGTCGAGACCGAGCGGGCGCTGGGCGTAGAGATAATAGGCACTGTCGAGGAGCTCGATCAGGGTCTTGGCCCGCTCCTTCAGGCCCGGCATGGCCTGGGTGAGCTTGGCCTTCAGGTCCGACGGCAGCGGCGCCGACAGGCCGCGCTCGGGACCGACCTGCGGCAGGATCGTCTCGATCGCCGCCACGAGGTCGGCATCGGCGCTGCCGCGGATATAGAGGCCGTTGAGGTTGGCGAGCTTGGCGAAGTCGAATCGCGCCGCCGAGCGCCCGACCGAGCCGAGATCGAAGGCCGCGATCATCTCCTCGGTGGAAAACACCTCCTGGTCGCCATGGCTCCAGCCGAGCCGCACGAGGTAATTGCGCAACGCCGCCGGCAGGTAGCCAAGGTCGCGATAGGCCTCGACGCCGAGGGCCCCGTGGCGCTTCGAGAGCTTCGCCCCGTCGGCCCCGTGGATCAGCGGGATATGGGCCATCGTCGGCACCTCCCAGCCGAGCGCCGCGAAGATCTGGGTCTGCCGCGCCGCGTTGGTGAGGTGATCGTCGCCGCGGATCACCTGGGTGACGCCCATGTCGTGGTCGTCCACCACCACGGCCAGCATGTAGGTCGGCGTGCCGTCCGAGCGCAGCAGCACGAGGTCGTCGAGGTCCTTGTTGGCCCAGGTCACCCGGCCCTGGACGGCATCCTCCACCACGGTCTCGCCCTCGACGGGAGCCCGCAGGCGGATCACCGGCTTGACGCCGGCCGGCGCCTCGGAGGGGTCGCGGTCGCGCCAGCGGCCGTCGTAGCGCGGGGCGCGGCCCTCGGCGCGGGCGGTCTCGCGCATCTGCGTGAGCTCCTCGGCGGTGGCGTAGCAATGATAGGCACGGCCGGCGGCCAGGAGCTCCTCGGCGACCGCACGATGCCGCTCGGCCCGGGTGAACTGGAACACCACGTCCCCGTCCCAGTCGAGGTCGAGCCAGCTGAGGCCGTCCAGGATCGCGTCGATCGCGCCCTTGGTGGAGCGCTCCCGATCGGTATCCTCGATGCGCAGCAGCATCTTGCCGCCGGTGTGGCGGGCGTAGAGCCAGTTGAACAAAGCCGTGCGGGCCCCGCCGATATGCAGGTAGCCGGTGGGCGAGGGGGCGAAGCGCGTGACGACGGCTGAGGACATCGGTCCGGTATGTTCGGGGCGAGGCGGAAAGCGCGGAAGCGTGAGCGCGACTTGAGCGGGCTCGACAGGGCGCCCGTAGCACGAAGCGGCGCCTGTAGCACGGGGCCGCGGATGCGTTAAGAATTGGCCGGGGAATCGCCCGACCGTCGACGACAGGTCGCGCGGATCGGGGCAGGGGCAATGCGGCGGATCGGCGCGAGGCTGACGGGGGGCGCCCTCGCGCTCGCCGCGCCGCGCGCGCCTGCGCTGCCGGCCCTCCGTCACTGGGTGGTCGAGGGACTGGCCCGGGAGACCGAGCAGCGACGCCTGTTCCCCTGGCTGGCAGTGGCGTTCGGGGCCGGGATCCTCGTCTATTTCGGCGCCACCGACGGCACACCGCTCCTGGCTGCGCCGCTGATCGGGGCGGCCCTGACCCTGGCGCCCGTGCCGTTCCTGGGGGCGCGGCCGGTGGCGATGGGGCTGGCGCTCGCGGCGGGCTTTGCGTTCCTCGGCTTCGCGGCGGCGACGTGGCGGGTCTCGCAGGTGGCCGCGCCGATCCTGGCCCGGACCACGATCGGGCCGCTCATCGGGACGGTCGAGGCGCTCGACGAGCGCGAGGTCGGCGCGAGGCTGGTGATCCGGGTGGAGAGCTTTGCCGGGCTCGGGCCTGAGGCGCGGCCGGCCCGGGTGCGGGTCTCGTTCCGCAAGACGCCGATCCCGCGGCCCGGCGAGACCATAACGGCGACCGCCCGGCTGCTGCCGCCCCCGGAGGCAGCCCGGCCCGGCGGCTACGATTTCGCCCGGGACGCGTATTTTCAGGGGATCGGCGCGGTCGGCTCGCTCCTCGGCGCGGTGACGGTGCGTGCCTCTGCGGAACCGCCGCCCCTGCGCCTGCGCCTCGCCGTGCTGCTGGACGAGGCCCGCAACGTCCTGACCCGCCGGATCGCCGAGGCCGAGGGCGGCCAGGCCGGGGCGGTCGCAGCCGCTCTGGTGACCGGCAAGCGCGGGCTGATCGGCCCGGCCACCAACGACGCGCTGCGCGCCGCCGGCATCTACCACGTGGTAATATCTTGGATGGCCTCAAGCGGCTGCATCTGCCGGTAGGGTCGACGTTACGTCCGCAATTGTCTGGAACTGCTCCAGGAGTTCTGGATAGCTGTCTGTCAGAAATCGATACACCGAACGGTTAGCGAGTAGCTTCTTCAGGTATCCTTTGGCGACCGTCAGGTGCAGGTTGTCTCGACTGAACGACTCCTGCACTTCGCCTACGGCTGATTGCAGGTTGTCCAGCTCCCGCTCCAGCCGCGCCATCGCGGCCGGGGTCACATTTTTGGGTGTCGGCTTCGACCCGACTACGAGATCCGCTAGCGGGGTGCCAGCTAGTATGGCGGACGCGTAGGCCACGCTAAAATTGTTGTGCTGGACCATCAACTCGGCGGCAGCCATCTGGCGCAATGGCTTCATCTTCCGAAGGATGTCGAACACCGAGAGTGGACAGTGCCGATCGTTGAGCTGCGAAACGGCCTCGGCGCAGATGCCGTCGAGCATCTTCACGCGCCGCTTTACGCTGCCCGCCTCCAGAGACATGGCAGCGGCGATCTTCGCCTCTGGCACGCCCCGCTCCAAGGCTCGCAGGATCATGGCTCGCTGCATCATCGGTGAGATCCGATTGACGCTACGGTTGTAGGTCAGAGCCTCGTCGTCCGTAGACACAAGGCACTCGACGTCGGTCCTGCCCTCATCCTTGAGGATTTCCACCCGAAGGTGGCCATCGAGGAGGAGGTAACGGCCCGGGGTTGCGGGATCGCGAGCGATGACTGGCGGCTCCACTAGGCCGATCTCCCGGATGGATTGGGCTATCTGAGCGTACTTGTGGCTTGCCTTCAACGTTGGCCGCAGCGTCTTTACTGGCATCAGCGCGGCGACTGGCAGGACGAGCAACTCGGGCTCGAACCCCAGGATAAAGTTCCGTTTCTCGACCGCGCTCATGCCAGCCTCCTGGAGACGCGGGCGTCGAGGTCGGCCGGCATGCTGTCGAGGTGTTCGGTGCAGAGTAGGGTTACGAAGTTTCCGTCCTCCTTGAGCTGACGCAGGGCCTCGACCACGAACATTAGCCGGGACTGCGTAACCTCGGCCTTTTTTACGAAGACCCGCTGACGGTCGGCCTCTTGCTGGAAGACGCGTAGCAGTGCGGCGGTCGAGGTTGGACGCCGAGGCTGCTGCTTCTTGCCATAGGGGTTGTCATCAGCCTTACGCCCCCGTCTGCTACGTGCATCAAGGAGGCGGCGCACCTTGACGAGCTTGCCACCAGATAGCTTCCCCTCAGCGTAGGCCTGCGTGAGAAGGCCTTGCATACCCTCTTCGTCGGTCCGCGCGATCTCTGCGGCGACACTCAATGGTAGGACGCCGTTCTCGACCGCGGCAAGGAGGCGTTCCTCGCCCCGCTCGATCAGG
The DNA here is from genome assembly GCF_022829725.1 of Methylobacterium sp. E-005. Taxonomy (GTDB): domain Bacteria; phylum Pseudomonadota; class Alphaproteobacteria; order Rhizobiales; family Beijerinckiaceae; genus Methylobacterium. The sequence goes on from NZ_JAKSYG010000185.1 coordinate 18,005, forward strand.
CCACCAACCATGTTGACCCACTGCTGCGTGCATCCGATCTTGACCGCAATCTGAGCGTCAGAGTAGCCGCGCTTGCGCATGGTTCCGACGTCGTGGAGGAGGTCTGCGGGGCGGTGCTGTCGCCGGGCGCAGTTCTCAACCAAGCTCATAACCAGACAATCCTGCTCGCTGGCCTCTACAATCACTGCAGCGACCTCTGTCTGCCCGAGGGCGACGCAAGCCTTAAGGCGCCCCTCGCCGCAGACGACACCGTAGGCTTCGGATCCGTTACCCGACGAAATGCGAGTAACGGTTATCGGGCGCTTCAAGCCCACTGCGCCGATGTTCTCGACGATTTCCCTAAATTTGCGCTTCTCGCGCGCACGAGGATTAAGCACCGTGATCCTGTCGATCGGGATCATGGCGACCCGCCTGCTGACCACTTCCTCCATCATGCCGCCTCCGTAAGCGTGGCCCTGGCGGCCAGCGAGAAAAAGAATCCGAGGTCGTCGAACCGGTAGCCGTCGAGCGAGAGCCCGTTCCACTCCGCAAGGCGCAGGCGCGGCTCCGTCATGTCGATGCGCGGTAGGACGTAGTAGTCGAGTGGCGCGCTGTTCTCCGGCCCCATGCGCACGGCGACGGTGACGTCGGGGGCGATGCCAGCATCAAGGCGTATCCGCCATCGCGCAGAGCCGGCGGCGGTCTCTTGATACCGAGCGATCACAACCGAGGCGGTGAACTCGCCGTTGCACGTAAGCAGATCTGTCGCTGGATCGCGGAGGACCTCGCCCCCTGCGCCTTCCAGCCCCGCCACGATCATCGCAACTACTTCGGGGTGAAGGGAGCGCAGGCGACGGTTGACCTCTAGATAGCGGTAGTCGCGGTCCGGTGCGTAGCCAACAAGCCGGTAGGCCCGCAGCAGGCTCCCGAAGCGGCGCCTATAGACGCTGCTCGATGGCATGTCGTCGCGCTCGTCGATGACGAGGCTCGAAAGGGCCCCCGTGGCGCGTAGCAGTTCCGTCAGCAGCGCCAGCAGTTCCCCATCATCGAACCGGCGGCATCGTTCTTCGACGATTGCCCTGGCGCGTTCGAAGACATGGGCTTCTACCAGGGGCGTGAAGGCGCCCTTCGCTACAACCCACAGCGAGGGGTCGTTCACGGTCCGGCGCTGCCTCAGCTTGCAGGACACGCGGTTGAAAACGTTGTCGCCGACGTATTTTGCGTTCGTAAGTACCTGGTGAACTGAGCCCCTCGTCCAAACGCGACCAAGGTCTGTCGCAATCCCGTCGCGGTTGAGCCCATCCGCGATCTCGCGCTCGCCTACGCCAGACGTGAACAAGCAGTACATGCGCCGTACCGTTGCCACCTCCTCGTCCGGGCCGGGGACGAGGACGACGCGATCAGTCTGAAGGCTCTTCCGCTCACCTTGAGTGAGTTCGGCCTTGACACCCCCATGCTCGTCGACGAGGAGCCGCCGCAGGCCGTAGCCAGCCATCCCGCCCTGCCGATAGCCGCGCTGGACCAGTCTGCACTGGCCAGCGAAGACCTTGACTGACAGCTCCCGGCTGTACTCCCCAGCCATCACGCGCTTCACCGCCTTTAGCAAAGTGGAGCCGATGCTGCCGTCGTTGTCGAACTGCTCAGCGCAGTAGTGCACGGTGATGCCAGCGCGGCGGCATACATGTTCGTGGTAGGCCCCCTCATCTGCGTCCTGGAAGCGTCCCCATCGGCTCACGTCGTAGACGAGGATGGCCTGAAAATCGGGGGCGCCAGACGTGACGTCAGCCATCAGCCGCTGCAGCGCCTCGCGTCCATCCATGGTGAGGCCGCTGCGCCCGGCATCCTCGTAGGTTCTCACGATCTCGAAACCCCGAGCCTCAGCGAAGCGGCGGATGCGGTCCAGCTGGTTCTCGGTCGAGTACCGCTGGAGATCGGTCGACATGCGCACGTAGGCGACCGCTGGGGCGGCCGCGTCTCCTGAGTTCCCCCTTGTCCTACCCAGACCCACGCCCCGCTCCCTAGCAACCTTGCAGCCGGGACACCGGCCAAAATCTGCGTCTTGGCGTAGCTAGGCACAGGAGCGTGGAATGTCCTTTCCAAAGACGGGCAAGTTCATTCGGGGCAAAGACGAGGTCTCGTTTACCGCGATGGTATCTACGGTGCTTAAAGGTGCGCTGGGCGAACGACCGGCATCGGTCAAGCAGGTTGCACGATGGACCGGAGCCGGCGAGCGGACCGTAAAGAATTGGTTCTCCGGAACCTGCGCCCCGCGGGGCCATCATTTCCGCAGCCTTGTCCAACATTGCCCTGAAATGCTGGAAGCATTTCTCGCCTCCGCCGGGCGAAGGGACCGGATTGCGTTCGCCCGGGTGGAGGAAGCCCGTGAGCGGCTTCGCGAAGCCCTTGTGGTCTTAGACTCGATGACAACGGACGATAAGTCGAAAGGCTAACCGTCGTTTGCCCTGGCCGGACCAACGTCGGTAGGTCGAACATCCGACAGGCGTAGCGTACAGTTCCAACTTGCCGCCACGCCCGTCGTGTTGAAGTTGGGCTGCCTGGTCCGAGCAGCAGGTTCGATAGCTCGCAGCGTGAACGCAGCGTTCGTGCGACGCTCACGTTGCCCGGGCAAACGGGCCTGAAGCATTTCGCTGGATGCAAAGATGCCGAGCTAAGACACCAGACTGCCTCCAACTTTTCATGCCGGCCAACTCGCAACCATGTCGTCTCGATCTCGGGCCTCCACATGGTGCTGGCCGCCGGCGTGGTGTTCTGGCTGGTGCGGGCGCTGCTCGCCCTGATCCCCCACTGCGCCCTGTTCTGGCCGATCAAGAAGATCGCGGCCGGCTTCGCCATGGTGGGGGTGAGCGCCTACTGCGCGTTCTCCGGCTGGGACATCGCCGCCGAGCGCTCCCTGATCATGACGCTGATCATGCTGGGCGCGATCCTGGCCGACCGTCCGGCCCTGTCGATGCGCAACCTCGCGCTGGCCACCCTGATCGCGCTGGCCCGCGAGCCGGAGGGGCTGCTGGGGCCGAGCTTCCAGATGTCGTTCGGCACGGTCGCCGGGCTGATCGCCTGCGCGCGCCTGATCGACGGGCGCCTGTTCGTGCGCCCCGGGGCCGGGCGGATCGGGCGTCTCGTCGGGAGCGGCCTGTCGGCGGTCACCGGCACCCTGGCGACGACGCTGGTGGCGCAGATCGCCACCGCGCCCTTCGCCACCTACCACTTCCAGACGATCCAGCCCTTCGGACTCGTCGGCAATGCCCTGACGCTGCCCCTCGTCTCGCTGGTGGTGATGCCCTCGGCGGTGATCGGTTGCCTGGCCTATCCCTTTGCCCTCGATCGACCGGTCTGGTGGCTGATGGGGCAGGCGGTGGGCGGCATGCTGGCGATCTCGCATTGGATCGCCGGGTTCGAGCGCGCGAGCCTGGTGGTGCCGGCCTTCGGCACCGGGGCCCTCGCCGCCCTGACGGTGGCCCTGCTGCTGGCGACGCTCCCGGTCTCGCGGCTTCGCTGGATCGCCCTGCCGCCAGCCTTGCTCGGGCTCGGCCTGCTGGTCCAGCCGGAGCGTCACGACCTCTACGTCGACCGCCAGGGTTGGGGGGCCGCTTTGCGCGGGCCGGACGGCCGCCTTGCCATCCTCGGCAGCCCCTCGGGCTTCGTCTTGGAACAGTGGCTGAAGGCGGACGGCGACGGGCGGCGGCTTGAACGCGGATCCGGAGCGGCGCCGGGCGGCCGCTGTGACCGGCTCGGCTGCACCGCCCTGCTTCCGGATGGACGGCCGGTCGCCCTGGTCCGCGACCGGCGCGCCTTCCCGGAGGATTGCGCCCGGGCGGCCGTGCTGATCACGGGCCTCACGGCGCCGCCGACCTGCACGGGGCCGCTGGTGATCGACCGGCGGGTGCTGGCGGCGCACGGCGCCGTCGCCCTACGAGCCGACGCGACCGGGTTCACGCTCCATGCAGCCCGGGGCGACGGCCGATCCGTCCCCTGGCGTCCGGAGCCTGTGCCCACCGGATCCCCACCGGACGCGGATCCCCCCGTCGCGGCAGCCGGCGGCATGGCCTCGACCCAGGCACGTCAGGCCCCGGCGGACGCCGCGACCGACGCCCCGGCCGAGCCGCTTCAGTAGCGGCGCACGAGGCTGACGAGCCGACCCTGGATCTGGACCCGGTCGGGCCCGAGGACGCGGGTTTCGTAGGCCGGGTTTGCAGCCTCCAGGGCGATCGAGGAGCCACGCCGGCGCAGGCGCTTGAGCGTCGCCTCCTCATCGTCGATCAGCGCCACGATGATGTCGCCGGTATTGGCCGTGTCCTGCTTGCGGATCACCACGAGGTCGCCGTCGAGGATCCCGGCCTCGACCATCGAATCGCCGCGCACCTCCAGGGCGTAGTGCTCGCCGCCCGCGAGGAAGTCCGGCGACAGGGTGATCGCATGGCTCTGATTCTGGATCGCGGAGACCGGCGTACCGGCCGCGATCCGGCCCATGACGGGGATCGAGACCGCCCGGCCGGCCTCGTCGATCATCCGGGCGCTTGCCGGCATCGGCGGCGGTACCGCCGGCTGCTTGGACTTGCCGCCCTCCACCACGCTCGGCGTGAACCGCCGCGGCTCCGGAACGGGTGCCGCCGGCTGTGCGAGGCTTTCGGGGATGCGGATCACCTCGATCGCCCGGGCCCGATTCGGCAGGCGCCGCAGGAAGCCGCGCTCCTCAAGGGCCGTGATCAGCCGGTGGATGCCCGACTTCGATTTGAGGTCGAGCGCATCCTTCATCTCGTCGAAGGAGGGGGGAACACCGCATTCCTGCATGCGGCTCTGGATGAACCGCAGGAGGTCCAGCTGCTTGCGCGTGAGCATCGACGGGGGCCTCGCGGCTTGACGGGCCGCCCCGGGGCGGCCTCTGAAACAAATCGCGAACAGGTTAAACGTTCCGCAAGTGTTCCGCAAGCACGTTATGGCTACGCTGATCGCGGCTGGGACAAGGCGGAGCACAAACCCGTTGACGGCGCAAGCGCAGCCGTTTCAATGCGCCCGGTATCCCGCCGGGACGGGCGGCGGATCGGTGTCGGGCTGGGGATGACGAGGATGCGACAGCGCGCGGCTCCGGGGCTCCTCCGGCTCTCCCTTGGCGCCGTCCTCCTGGGCGGTGCGCTTGCCGGCTGCACGACCGGGTTCGCCTACATCTCGCGCAACTACGTGGCGCTCACGCCGCAGGTGGTGACGATCGGCTGCAAGGAGCCCTACGAGGTCTACGACAATCGCCAGCTGCGGCGGATGCTGATCGTCTCCAATGCCCTGCGGGAATATGCCGGCTGCAACCTGAGCGAGGTCCGGATCGACCCGGAGCCGGGGGCGACCCGAGTGTCGCGCTTCCGCACGGCCGCCCGCGTCTATCTCGACGAGACCGTGCGCGAGGAGTGCCGGATCACCGGCGAGACCGTGTTCGATCCGCTGAAATCCGAATTCGCCTACGCGTGCGATGCGCCGATCGAGAAGCGCGGAACGGTGGTGCCGCGCCTGCCGGGACGCAACCCCGGTCCGGCCCAGCGCTGATCCCGTTTCAGGTGCCCGGCTTCGGGAAGGTGCGCTCGGCGGCATCCCCAGCCGCCGCCAGCAGGGCGCGCGCGAAGGCGCGGGCCTCGGCCCGGTCCAGCACGATCGCGGCGGTGACCGGCCCGCCGCCGAGGTCGGCCAGGGCGAGTTCCAGCCGCACCCCCTCGGGCACGGCACTCGCCTGAAGGCTCCAGCCGGGGCCCCGCTCCGTGCTCTCCGCCATCGCTCAACCCCTTTCGCCCGCGCCTTCCGTCGACCCGGGAAAACGCCGCAGGCCCCCGCCGGAACTGCCCGAGCCCGGGACTGTTCCCGAGCCGTGCCCAGCGCTTCCCTGCCCCGCCTCGCGACGTTCCTCAAGACCGCGGGGCCCGGCCTCGTCGTGATGCTGGCCGACACGGATGTCGGCAGCCTGATCACAGCGGCCCAGAGCGGCGCCCGCTGGGGCTACTCGCTGCTGCTCCTGCAGATCCTGCTGATCCCGATTCTCTACGTCGTCCAGGAGCTGACGGTGCGGCTCGGGACCGCCACCGGCCGGGGGCATGGCGAGCTCATCCGCGAGCATTACGGGCCGGCCTGGGCCTGGATCTCCTATGGCGGCCTCGTGGTCGCGGGGATCGGCGCCATCGTGACGGAATTCTCCGGCATTGCCGGCATCGGCGACCTGTTCGGGGTGCCGCGCCTCGTGAGCCTCGGCCTGCCGGCGCTCCTGCTGCTCGGGCTGGTCCTCACCGGCAGCTACCGGCGCGTCGAGCGGGTCGCGATCGTGGTCGGCCTGTTCGAACTGGTCTTCATCGGGCTCGCCATCGCGGCGCGGCCGAACGTGGGCGAGATCGTTACGTCCTTCGCCCACATGCCGCTCGGCGATGGCCAGTACCGGGTGCTGATCGCCGCCAATATCGGCGCGGTGATCATGCCGTGGATGATCTTCTACCAGCAATCGGCGATCGTCGACAAAGGCCTGGGTTGGGACCACGCGCGGAACTCGCGACTCGACACCCTCGTGGGCGCCGTGATCTCGCAATGCGTGATGGGGGCGATCCTGATCGCGGCCGCCGCGACGATCGGCAAGGCCGGGCAGGGGACCAAGAACGGGCTTGAGACCGTCGGCGACCTCGCCGGCGCCTTCACCCCGGCGTTGGGGCCCTGGCTCGGGCAGGCGGTCTTTGGCGTCGGGATCATCGCGGCCGCCTTCGTGGCGCTGAACGTCGTGGCGCTGGCGCTGGCCTGGGGTTTCGGCGACGTGACCGGGAAAGCGCACTCGCTGGAGCAGTCGCCCCGGGAGGCCCCGGCCTTCTACGGCGCCTTCGCGCTGGTGGTGGTGGCGGGGGCCGTGGCGGTGCAGCTCGTGCCGAATCTCGTGGCGCTCAACATCGCGGTCGAGGTGATGAACGCCCTGCTGTTGCCGCTGGCGCTCGGCCTGCTGATCCTGCTCGCCACCCGGGCCCTGCCGGAGGGCAAGCGCGTGGACGGGGCCTACAAGTGGGTCGTCTACGCGGTCTCGGGCGTCACGATCGCCTTCGCGCTGGTCGGCGTGCTCGACGCGGTCGGCCTGCTCTGAGCCGATTGACGCGGGCAGCGCGATGATGTCTCCCGCGGGCTCCGATCAGGTGGAGTTCGAACATGCAAGAGATCTGGTTCCGCACGGGCGAGGCCACGGTGCTGGCGGCCGAGGGTCAGTACACCGACGCCATGCCGGAGGTGCTGATCGGCTCCGTCCGCGGGCCGGTGGGCCAGGCCTTCGCGTCGATGATGGGGCAGGTCCAGGGCCACACCCGGATGTTCGTGGTCCGCGACCTCAACCAGCTCGTGCGCCCCGCCACGATGATGACCACCAAGGTCACGATCCACACGGCCGAGTATGCCGAGCTCCTCGGCGGCGTGGTCCAGGCGGCCACGGGCGACGCGATCGTGGACTGCATCATCGAGGGCATCCTGCCGAAGGACGGGCTCGACGAGCTGTGCATGATCATCATGATCTGGCTCGATCAGCGCTGCGCCGAGGATGACAACCTCGACCAGAAGGACCTGTACCGGACCAACTACGAGGCGACGAAGCTCGCCATCGCCCGCGCCCTGAAGGGCGAGCCGACGGTGGACGAGCTGATCGCCAACCGGAAGACCGTCAAGCACTACGCGCTGGACGGCGTGATCGAGTACTGATCAGGCCCGCGGCACGGGTGTGTGGACGTAGAGGTCGGCCACGGCGCAATCGAGGCCGAAGCCGGGGAGGACCAGATGGTCGTCCCCGGTCAGGCGGGTGCGGGTCCAGGTCTCCCCGCTGCGTACCGAAAGGGCCAGCGCGCGGCTCTTCTGCTCGATCAGGAGTACCGCCTCACACAGGGGTAGGGCTTCGTAGCCCGCGCGCTTGACGTCGATCTTCGTCTGGCGCGTGCCGGGCAGCGTCCGGTGGTCGCTCGGCGAGAGGATCTCGGCGGCCAGATAACAGCCGTCGACGACGTTCCGGTCAGGCTCGATGGTGGCCATGTCGATGACCGCGACGTCCGGGACATAGGTATGGCCCGTGATGAACGGCCTGAGATCAATGGCGGGATCGTGGATGGCGATCCACGAGGAGCTCGACCGTTCCAGAGCCTCGTTCAGCAGGCGCTGAAGGTTCACGACGATGACCTGATGGATGAGGCTCGGCCGGGCCTGCATCACGATCTGGCCCTGGATGAGCTCCCACTTCTCCTCATCGGGGCGCGTCTCGATGAAGTCCCAGAATCCCCGATGGGGATCGGTCCTGTGGACGGGCGGGGTTTCGAGAGTCGTCATGGGCAGCCCGGGCCGAGTCGACAGGAATGAAGGATCCTGCCCGCCACGCCCTCGGTCAATACCTTATCCCGGCGGGATGCGCCCCACCGAGCACAGGGTGCGCATCGTGGTGCTGCCCGGGTCGGTGTAGCAGGAGGCCGACCAGCCGCTCTGCTGGATGAACGACTTGCGCCGCTCCGACAGCGAGGTCCGGTAGGCGTTGGCGATGATCGGCTCGACGGTCGAGGCCGGCTCGCCGATCAGGATCTCGGAGGCCACAGAGAGGTCGCGGAAGAAGGCCGCCGAGGGGGCGGGCTCGGCGGAGGTCGCCTGCACGATCGGCTCGGCCCGGCAGGTCACGTCGAACTTGATCGGCCCGGCGAGGCGGATGTCGATGCTGGGGCCCGCGCGCTTGCCGACCTTGCCGCCGATCGCCCCCGCGATCTGGCGGGCGAGGTCGTCGCAGGTATCGGCTCGGGCTGCCGTCGCCAGGAGCGGCAGACAGGCGAGGGCGGCGAGGAGGCGCGGCACGGTCAAGCTCGGCATGGCGCCACTCTAGCCTCCGCGCGGCCCCTGTCGAGGGGTCAGATTGGCCCGCATCTGGGCGAAACTCGCGAGCCAGGCCGGAGCAACGCGCATCCCCGGCGGGACGTACTCGGCCGGCGGCGGACGGCGCACGCAATCCTCCAGATAGGTCAGGGATTCCTCCAGCACCGTGCCGGTGAACGGCTTGGCGATCACCGCGGTGGCCCCCGCCATGTCCTCGCTGAGCGCCTGGGCGTCGGCGGTCATGAACGCGGCTGTGATCCCGCCGAGATCGCGCACGGCCTGCGCCACATCGAGACCCGAGGAGCCGTCGCCGAGACGCAGATCGATGAGAACCAGTTCGGGCCGGGTCTCGTGGACGAGGGCGATGGCCTCCCGGGCGGTCATGGCCGTGCCCACGACGCAGTGACCGGCCTCTTCCAGCATCATCTCGATCTGCATCAGGATGAGGGCTTCATCCTCGACGACGAGAATCTTGAGCGGCTCGGTCACGAGGCCTCCAGGCCGCCGGCCATCTCGCGTGGCAGGCGTATGCTGACGATCGTACCGGGATCGTTGTTCATCCAGGCGATGCTGGCGCTGAGCTGGCGGCAGAGCGTGCCGATCAGCCGCTTCCCGAAGGAGCGCTGCTCCATCACCTGGACGGGCATGCCGACGCCGTCATCGGCGATCTTGATGGTGAAGTAGGCCGCGTCCGGCGCCACCGTCACGGAGAGCCGACCGGGCCGGTCGTTCGGGAAGGCGTGCTTGAGCGCGTTGGTGATCAGCTCGTTCATCATCAGCGCCACGGGGGGCGCCTTCGCGACCGGGATCTCCACCGCCTCCAGGTCCAGGTGCAGGCGGATCCGGTCGCCGGAGCCGCGGACGAGGTCGGTGGCGAGGTCGCGGGCGAACTCGGCCACGTCGAACCGCTCGACGTTGTTGGACTGGTAGAGCCGGCGATGGACCGTGCCCAGGGCCTCGACCCGGGTCAGCATCGCCTCCATGGCGGTGCGGGCGGCCGGATCGGTGATCGCCCGCGTCTGCATGGACAGCAGCGCCGCGATCATCTGGAGGTTGTTTTTGACCCGGTGATCGACCTCGTGGACCAGCATGGTCTGGGTGGCGAGCGCCTCGGTCAGGTCGCGGGTGCGGTGGGCGACCTCGGCCTCGAACCGGTCCTTCTCCTGCTGAACCCGCAGATGCGCGTCCACCCGATCGGACACGTCGAGCTGCGAGGCGAAGAAAAACAGAACCTCGCCGGCTTCGTTGACGACCGGGCTCAGGTAGAGCGCATTCCAGAACGGCATCCCGTCCTTGCGGTAGTTCAGGATGTCGATCGCGATGTCGGTGTTGGCCTCGACCGCCTCGCGGATCAGCGCGACGGCGCCGCGGTCAGTCTCCTTGCCCTGGAGCAGCCGGCAGTTGCGGCCCATCACCTCGTCTCGGCCGTAGCCGGTCATGCGCAGGAACGCGTCGTTGGCGAAGACGATCGGGTTGTCGGGAAGCCGTGGATTGGTGACGATCATCGGCATCCGTGTGGCGCGGACCGCGGCGGCGAAGGGATCGCCCTTGCCCTGTTCGGCGTCGAGCCGGTCTGTCTGATGCCAAGCGTCGGGCTGTTCCATCGAACCTGCTCTCTCCTGCCCGGCGTTCGTCACCTCCGGCAATCGAATCCTGGCTGCGCTGCGGCAGCCCACGACCCTAACGGGTGAGCTACGGCAAGAGTTCGGACCTGACATGCTTTGATGCCGAACTTAGCTAGACAGAACGCCGCACCATCCGCAATTTGAGGTTATGATCGTGACTCAATGGAAATCACGGCTGCGATACACGCGCCGATCCTGAGCGACGCCGAAATCCGTCGTCTCGGGCGGCAGCTTCATCCCGGCCTCGCGCAGGTCGCGGAGCGATGCGGTGAGATCGCGAAACCCCTCCGCCACGAGATGGACCACCCCGTCCGCCCTCTGAATCCGGCCGCGCACGGCCAGGAACCGGGCCTGCATGGCGATGCGCCGGTTGGCCTCGAACACCGTCTTCCAGACGATCACGTTGGCGATACCGGTCTCGTCCTCCAGGGTCAGGAAGACCACGCCCTTGGCGGTGCCCGGCCGCTGGCGGATCAGCACGAGCCCCGCCACCGTGACCCGGGCGCCCTGGGGCAGGGCGGGATCGCAATGGGCCCGGGCCGGGATCGCGCCGATCCGGGCGAGCCGCCCCCGGAAGAAGGCGACCGGGTGCCCCTGCAGCGACAGGCCGGTGGCGGAATAATCCTCGGCCACCACCTCGGATTGGGCCAGGGCCGGCAGGTCCGCCGCCGGCTCGTGGCGGAACAGGCCGTCATCGGCGTGCCACGCGAAGAGCGGCAGGGGCGCGTCGAGGAGATGGGCGCGGCGCTCGGAGCTGTCGGCCTTGGCGGCCTTGCGGGCTGACGTCCCCTCCAGGGTGCGAACCATCCACAGGGCGGCGCGCCGGTCGAGGCCGAGCGAGCGGAACGCGTCGGCCTCCGCAAGCCGCTCCAGGGCGTTGCGGGGCAGGGCGAGGGACGCCTGAAGCCCCTCGATGCTGGCATAGCCGTTGGCGCGCAGCCGCACGAGCCGGCGCATCGCGGCCTCCGGCAGGCCGCGCACGACGCGCAGGCCGATCCGCACGGCGTGCCGCTTCGGATCCCCGGCCGGCTCCAGGGTGCAATCCCAATCGCTGGCATTGACGCAGACACCCCGCACCTCGACCCCGTGGGCGCGGGCGTCGCGCACGAGCTGGGCCGGCTGGTAGAAGCCCATGGGCTGGGCGTTGAGGATCGCGGCCAGGAAGACGTCGGGGTGCCGGCATTTCATCCAGGCCGAGGCGTAGACGAGGAGCGCGAAGCTCGCCGCGTGGCTCTCCGGGAAGCCGTAGGTGGAGAAGCCGCGGATCTGCGCGAAGCAGCGCTCGGCGAAATCCTGCGGATAGCCCCGGCGGGTCATGCCGCCCACGAACTTGTCCGCGAAGCCCCCGATCGAGCCGACATGGCGGAAGGTCGCCATCGCCCGGCGCAACCCGTCGGCTTCGGCCGGGCTGAAGCCCGCCGCCGTGATGGCGATCTGCATGGCGTGCTCCTGGAACAGGGGCACGCCGTAGGTCTTCTGCAGGACCTCCTTCAACTCGTCCGCCGGGCCGTGGTCCGGATGCGGGGCGGGGTATTCCACCGGGTCGATCCCGGACCGCCGCCGCAGGTAGGGATGGACCATGTCGCCCTGGATCGGTCCGGGGCGCACGATCGCCACCTGCACCACGAGGTCGTAGAACTCCTTGGGCTTCAGGCGCGGCAGCATCGACATCTGCGCCCGGCTCTCGACCTGGAAGACGCCGACGGAATCGGCCTTGGCCAGCATGGCGTAGGTCCCGGGATCCTCCTGGGGCAGGTCGGCGAGCGTCGCGTAGAAGGTGCCGTGATCCCGCTCCAGAAAATCGAGGCCGCGCTTGAGGCAGGTCAGCATGCCGAGCGCCAGCACGTCGACCTTCATCAGGCCGATCGCGTCGATGTCGTCCTTGTCCCACTCGATGAAGGTGCGGTCCGCCATGGCGCCGTTGCCCACCGGCACGGTCTCGTCGAGGCGGCCCCGGGTCAGCACGAAGCCGCCGACATGCTGCGACAGGTGGCGGGGGAAGCCGATCAGCTGATGGGCGAGGTCGAGCGCCTGCCGGATCGCCGGGTTGGCGGGGTCGAGCCCGGCCTCGCGGACATGCGGGTCCGGCATGCCGGTGCCCCAGGAGCCCCAGACCGTGTCGGCGATGGCCGCCGTCACGTCCTCGGTCAGCCCCAGGACCTTGCCGACCTCGCGGATCGCCATGCGCGGGCGGTAGTGGATCACCGTGGCGCAGAGGGCGGCGCGCTCCCGCCCGTAGCGGGCATAGAGGTACTGGATCACCTCCTCCCGGCGCTCATGCTCGAAATCGACGTCGATGTCGGGGGGCTCGCCCCGGTTCTCCGAGATGAACCGGGCGAAGAGCAGCCGGTGCTTCGACGGGTCGACCGCGGTGATGCCCAGACAGAAGCACACGGCGGAATTGGCCGCCGAGCCCCGGCCCTGGCAGAGGATGCCCTTGCTGCGGGCGAACGCGACCACGTCGAACAGGGTCAGGAAGTAGCGGGCGTAGTCCATCTTGGCGATGAGCCGCAGCTCCTCGTGGAGCGTCGCCTCGACGGAGCGCGGAATATCCCCGGCATAGCGCCAGCGCGCCCGCTCCCAGGTGAGCTCCTCCAGGTAGGCCTGCGGCGTGCGGCCGGGGGGCACCGGCTCGTCGGGATATTCGTAGTGCAGCTCCGACAGGCTGAAGTCGCAGGCCTCGGCGATCTCGATGGTGCGGGCGAGCGCCTCCGGATGGTCGGCGAACAGACGCGCCATCTCGGCGGCGGGCTTCAGGTGGCGCTCGGCATTGGCCTCCAGGCGGTAGCCGGCTTCCTCGATCCGGCAGCCTTCGCGGATGCAGGTGACCACGTCCTGGAGCGGGCGCCGCTCGGGATGGTGGTAGAGCGCATCCGAGACCGCGACCATCGGGGCGCCAGCGGCTGCGCCCAGCTCAGCGAGGAGCCCGAGACGGCGGCGCTCATCGCCCCGGCGGGCGTGGCTCGCCCCGAGGAAGGTCCGGCCTGGCGCCGCGGCGGCCAGCGCCTCCAGCCGCGCCCGGAATCCCTCCGGCAGGCGCCGGGTCGGCGGCATGGCGATGAACATCTGCCCCTCGGCGGCCTCCAGCATCTCGGCGAAGGCGAAGCGGCAATCGCCCTTGCGGACGCGGCGGTTGCCGAGGGTGAGCAGCCGGCAGAGGCGGCCCCAGGCGTCCCGATCCATCGGGTATGTGACGGCCTCGAAGCCCTCCTCGGTGACGAGGCGCACCCCGGGCAGGATCCGGATCGCGGTGCCCTCCAGCGCGCGGGCCGCCGCATGGGCCCGCACCACGCCGGCCACGGTGTTGCGGTCGGCGATGCCGATCGCCGTCACGCCGTAGGACGCCGCCTGCACGACGAATTCCTGCGGGTGCGAGGCCCCGTGCAGGAAGGAGAAGTTCGTGGTGACGGCGAGTTCGGCGTAAGCGATGTTGCTCACGCGAACAGCCCGTGGACGTACCACGCCGCCGGATGCCCGGGGGCGTGCGGCCCGTCGCGGTAGAGCCAGAGCCGGTGCCCGGCCTCGCACTCGACGCGGTAATAGTCGCGGGGCTCGCCGGGCTCGCGCCACCACTCGGATTCGATCCGCTCCGGCCCCTCGGCATGGGCGACCCGGTGGATCTGCGCCCGCCAGCGAAAGCGCCGGGGCGGCCCCTCGGGCACGGTGGACAGCACGTCGAGAGCGGCCTCGCCCCGGGGGAACAGCACCAGGGGGCGGGGCGGGAGGTGGTCGGGCCAGGGGGAGGCGAGGGAGCTGTCGGACCCGGGCATCTCCCGCGCCCCTGCGCGGGGGAGGGTACCCTGCGCAGCAGGGGGGGAGAGGGGAGCGACGGTGCAGGACGGAGCGCCGGCCGTCATGAGGGTCACGCCAGATCCGGAAACGTCGCTCCCCTCCCCCGCCTCCCTTCGGGTGCCACCCTCCCCCGCAGAGGGGGGAGGAAGACGCGCCCGTACCCGGCCGATGCCTTGATCGGCTGACGATCCATGCCCCTCTCCGGCCACCCAAAGAACACCCCGCTCACCCCGCTCCGGCAGATGGCTCGCCCGCGGTTCGAGCCGCAGCAGCGCCCGGCCGAGGCGCTGCGCCAGGGCGTCCGCCAGGAACCCGACGCCGTCGCCCGTGGAACCCGCGCCGAGATCCGTCTGCCGGGCCGGCATGGCGCCGGTCACCGTCACCGTGAGTTCCACCGTCTCGAAGCCGAAGCCCGCATCGAGGGCACGCCCCAGCCGGTCGAGGCGCAGCGAAACCAGGACGGCGACCCGCTCCGGATCGCGCTCGGGCCGGGACAGGCCGAGGTCGAGGGCCCGCACGGCCCCGTCGACCCGGTGCAGGGCAAGGCGCAGGGCGCAGGCGCCGAGCCCGTCCCGCTCCAGCCGGGGGGCGAGCGCCGCCATCAGGTCCCGGGCGGTCCGGACGATGTCCGATTGCCGGCCGATCGGGTCGAGGAAGCCGCGGGCGGCGGCATAGTCGGCCGCCTCCGTGAGGGGTGCCAGCGGCTCGGGGCGGCGCGCCAGGGCCTGATCGAGGCGCAGCAGCAGCGCGGCGCCGAAGCGGCGGGCGAGGGGGCCGCGGGGGAGGGCGTCGAGCGCGCCGATCCGGCGCAGGCCGAGCCGCTTCAGGCCCGTGACCGTGCCGGGATCGAGCCGCAGGGCTTCCACGGGCAGCCCCCGCAGCGCTCCGGCGGCCCCGCCCGGCGGCACGACGATCCGGTCCGCGCTCCCGTGGCGGGCCAGCGCGAAGGCGCCCCCGGGGGTGTCGGCCAGCGCGACCCGCGCCGGGATGTTGGCCCGCGCGAGACGGTCCGCCAGATCGTCGACGAGGCTCACCTCACCGCCGCACAGGTGGCTCGCCCCGGCGACGTCGATATAGAGCCCGTCCGAAGCCTCGGCCGGCCCGAACGGCGCCACGTGGGGCGCGTAACGGCAAGCCCAGCGGCAGAGGCGCAGCAGGGCGTCCCGGTCGGCCGCCGGGTCCGCGGGATAGACCCGGAGCGGCACGGCGATCCGCGCCCGAACCCGGCCGAGGGGTTCGCCCGGCCGCAGGCCCAGCGCCTGGGCGTCCAGATCGAGGGCCAGGAGCCGCAGGCCGCCCGGCCCCTCGGCCGCCACCGCCAGCGGGCCGCCCTCAGGCGCGAGACCGGCCCGAAGCAGCCGCGTCACCGGCCAGTGGCTCAAGCAGATGCAGACGATGCGCGGCATGGTCCCACTCCAGAAGCCAGTCACCGCCGCGCCCATTGCGGCAGCGTTCGAGCCGCGCCCGCCAGCGTGGCCGGTCGAGGGTGCCGAACCGGTCCCGGGAGGCCGGCGCGGCGCCGATCCGCCAGCGGGTGGCGGCCCCGTTGGGCATCCCGGCCTCCGCGGGCCGCAGGAGCAGCAGGAGCGGCGGGTCCGCACCCTCCGCGGCGAGCTGCAGGCGCCGGCCCGGCTTCAGCGGCAGACCGTCCCGCACGAGCCCGATCAGGGCCGCCAGGGCGCGGGCCTGCAGGGCGGCCTCCAGGGCGCGAAACACCTCTCCGTCGCTGCCGGCTTCGAGGAGCAGCAGGCGGCCGGGATCGAGGCCGAGGCCGGCGACGCCGTGCCCATAGGGCAGGGGCTGGCCGGGCGCGGCGGCGATCAGGGCCTCCCCGGACACCCGGGACAGGTGACAGGCGCAGAGCGCGAGGGCGAAGCCGAGGGCCGCGATCATGTCGGCGGACCCGGCCGGCGCGATCTCGTGCGGCGGCCCGAGGGCGAGGCCGCCGCCGGGCAGGTGGGCGTCCAACTCGGCCAAGCCGAGCGGCAGGACCGGGCGCGGGGTCCGGTCGTCCATCGGCGGCGCGAGCTGCGCCCGCAGGGCGTCCAGCCGCGCCCGGGGATCGCCGCGCGCCGGTCCGGGCTCGGTCTCGTCCGCAGGGTCCAGCCCCATCTCCGTCGGCTCCGGTCATGGCGGACGATTGGAACATAACAGGAACACGATCAAACGGTTTCCGCGGGGCCTTGGAATCGTGCGTCCGTGCAGCAGCTTGGCCTGTGGACGGATGTGGACGCCTGTGGAATCGGCCCCCGCTGCCGGTTTCACCGGTCACGGTTGACCGCAATCGCAGGGTGAGCCCACACGTCGGCTGCCGCGTGCCGGACGCGGCCCAGACGGACCGCGCATGCGCCTGACCCTCGCTCTCCCGCTCCTGCTCGCCCTGTCGGGGGCGGCGCTCGCTCAGCAACCGGCGGATCCGGGTGGCCCGGCCCCCGCCGCCCCGGGGCGTCCGGCCCGGGCGCAGGCCCGGTCCCCTCAGACCCCGAACCAGCCCATCATGGTCTACGACGCCCGCATCGAGGCCGGCGACCTGCGGATCTCGGGCTCGGTGCGCAAGCCCGGCGCCATCGTGGTGCTGGACGACGACATCTCGATCCAGGCCGACCGGCGCGGGCGGTTCGTCTTCCGCTTGCCCTACCGGCCCGCGACCTGCGTGGTGACGCTGAAATCCGAGCCGGACGAGCGCGAGGCCGTGGTGGCGAACTGCGCCCCCGAGGGGCCTGCGGGTCCGCCCGGACCACAGGGTGTCGCAGGGCCGCCTGGTGAGCCGGGGGCCAAAGGTGAAACGGGCCCCAAGGGGGATCAGGGTCCCAAGGGGGATCTCGGCCCCCAGGGCGAAACGGGTCCCAAGGGCGAGGCCGGCGCCCAGGGTCCGGCCGGGCCGCAGGGTGCATCCGGGCCGAAGGGCGAGCCGGGCGAGAAGGGGGCTTCAGGCCTCCAGGGCGCGCCGGGGCCGCGGGGTCAGGCTGGTCCGGCGGGCGGGGCGGGTGCGCGGGGTGAGGCCGGTGCGCAAGTCCGACTGTGCGGGCGGCTGCACCGTGACCTGCGAGGCCGGGGAGACGCTGGTCACCGCCCATTGCCTCAAGACCGGCACGCCGACCTATGACGGGGACCGCGCCGCCTGTCCGGCGGAGGCGGCGGGGATCGTCGGCTTCTGCACGCGGCCTTAGTCCACGCAGGCCCGGTTCGAGCAGAGTTGGAGGTGAGCCCCCCTCTCCCGCAAGCGGGGCGAGGGGGGGATCCCACCCCTGCTCGGCCCCTGAACGAAGACCCGGCCGTCGGAGCAGGTCGCCGACCTCAGCCGACGGTCTCGGCCAGCCAGTCGAGCATCCCGGCGGCGGCGGCCCGCCCGCCCGCGATGCTGCCCTGGAGCAGATAGCCACCGGTCGGGGCCTCCCAGTCGAGCATCTCGCCGGCCAGGAACAGGCCCGGATGGGTGCGCAGCATCGACCGCCCGTCGAGGGCGTCGAGCCGGACCCCGCCCGCCGTCGAGATCGCCCGCTCGATCGGCGCCGGGGCGATGAGGGTCAGCGGCGCGGCCTTGATCAGCCCGGCGAGCGCCCCGGGATCGGCCGGGAGAGCGGCGCCGGCCGCCTCGCGCAGGAGGCCCGCCGCCACGGGCGGGAGTCCCACCGCCTTGCGCAGCCGGGTCGCGACTGAATCGCCGGGCCGGGCGCCGGACAGGCGGCGGGCGAGGGCGTCCCGGGTCAGGTCGGGCCGCAGATCGAGGACGAGTTCGGCGCTGCCCCGGGCGGCAATCGCCTCGCGCAGGATACGGGACAGGGCGTAGACCGCCCCGCCCTCAAGGCCGTCTTGCGTGATCACGGCCTCGCCCCGCACCGTGGCGCCGTCGCAGGCGAGGGCGATACGCTTCAGCGGCGCGCCGGCGAAACGCTGCCGGAACAGGTCCGACCACGCCACCGCAAAGCCGACATTGGCCGGGCGCAGGGGCGCCACCGCCACGCCGAGACCCTCGAGGAGCGGCACCCAGCGCCCGTCCGAGCCGAGCCGCGGCCAGCTCGCCCCGCCGAGCGCCAGCAGGGTCGCCCGGGGCCTGACCTCGCGGGATCCGTCCGGAGTCTCGAACCTCAGCACCGCGCCCAGGGCCGTGAGCCGGTGCTGGGTCCGGATCCGGACGCCGAGACGGTCAAGCCGTGCGAGCCATCCCCGCAGCAGGGGCGAGGCCTTGAAGCTCCGCGGGAAGACGCGCCCGCTCGATCCGACGAAGGTCGGCTCGCCGAGGTCCGCGCACCAGTCCCGCAGGGCCTCGGGCGGGAAGGCCGCGACGGCGGCATCGAGATAGCCCGGTGGGTGGTAACGGGCGAGGAAGTCCGAACGCGCCTCGCTGTGGGTGATGTTGAGGCCGCCGCGCCCGGCGATCAGCAGCTTGCGGGCGACCGAGGGCATCCGCTCGTAGACCGTGACGGCGCGGCCGGCCTCGCCCAGCACCTCGGCCGCGGCGAGCCCGGCCGGCCCGCCGCCCACGATGGCGATCTCGTCCCTGTCCTGCGGCATCTGCCGGGAGAGCGGCAGGCGGGCCGGTCCTGTCAAGGGTGGGGTCACGGCGGGCAGGCTGGGGCCGAGCCGCTTCGCGGCGAGTTTCGCGCTGGGGTCCGGATCGCATTCCCCCTTCGCCGCATGGGCCCGGGAAAGGGCAGCGCTCCTGCTGCACCGCCCCGTCGCGGGCAGGGGCAGCGCAGCGGAACCCGATCCGGGACCCAGCACGGGACTCGCCGCGCAAGCGGCTCCCCTCCGACGGAACCCGGACCCGCAGAAAAAAATTCTCCTCCGTCCCCGAAGCTGCCGCGTTCGACGCGCCAGGCTCGGCCGCGAACATCCCGAAGCTCAGAGGCTCAGACACGTGGCCAGCCCCGCCGCCATCACCGGGACCCCGGGCATCCCCGCCCCACAGGCCCAGCTCGGCCAGGCTGAGATCCGCGCGATCGTCTACGGCCTCATGACCGCGATGCTGCTCGCGGCTCTCGACCAGACCATCGTGGCGACCGCCATGCCGACCATCGGGCTGGCTCTGGGTGATGCCGCCAACCTCCCCTGGATCGTCACCGCCTATCTCCTGGCCTCCACCGCGGTGACGCCGCTCTACGGCAAGCTGTCCGACATCCACGGGCGGCGGATCATGCTGCTGATCGCCATCACGACCTTCGTGATCGGGTCTCTCGCCTGCGCCCTCGCCCCCACGATGGTGGGCCTCGCATTGGCCCGGGGCCTCCAGGGGATCGGCGGGGGCGGGCTGATCGCGCTGTCGCAGACGATCCTGGCCGATATCATGTCGCCCAAGGAGCGGGCGCGCTATCAGGTGGTGATCGCAGGCGTGTTCGTGGCGGCCTCGGTGGCTGGGCCGCTGCTCGGCGGCTTCTTCGCCCAGCACCTGCACTGGTCGCTGATCTTCTGGATCAACCTGCCGATCGGCGTCCTCGCCTTCCTGCTGACCAACGCCAACCTGAAGCGCCTGCCGCGCCACGACCGTCGCCACCGGCTCGACTGGCCCGGGGCCGCCCTGATGGTCTCAGGGTCGATCACCCTGCTGCTCGCCCTGAGCTGGGGCGGCGTGCGCTATCCCTGGGGCTCGGCCCCGGTTCTGGGCCTCCTCGCCCTGGCCCTCGTGCTCGGCGGCGGCTTCGCGGCGCGCCTCGCCACCGCGCCCGAGCCGCTGATCCCCATCGAGGTGCTGCGCAACCAAGTGGTCTACAGCGCGACGCTCGCCGCCTGCTTCGCCATGGGCACCTTCATCGGGCTGACCATCTACGTGCCGATCTTCCTCGAGGGGGTGATCGGCCTCTCGGCGAGCGAGTCCGGCGTGGCGCTCGTGCCGCTGATGGTCGGCACCGTGACGGGCGCAACGCTATCGGGCCGGTCGATGATCTATTTCCGGCACTACAAGCGCGTGCCGCTCATCATGATGAGCGTCAGCATCGCCTGCTGCGCCGTCATCGCGTGGTGGGGCCACGCGCTGCCGTTCTGGCTGATGGAGGTGCTGTTCGCGCTGCTCTCCATGGGGATCGGGACGATCCTGCCGCTCTCGACCATCGCGATCCAGAACGCGGTGGCGCGCCACCAGCTCGGCATCGCCACGGCCTCCATGAACTTCTTCCGGTCGCTGGGCGGCGCGCTGATCGTGGCGGCCTTCGGCACGATCGTTCTGGGCGGCGTCGCGGGTGGGGCCGGGAAGCACGATGTCGAGAGCCTGATCCGCGGCGCCGACCCGGCGCAGCTCGCCCTGACGTTCCGGTTCGTGTTCGGGGCCGCCTGCCTCGGGCTGCTGGCGGCCTTCGCGTTCCTGGCGCTGATGGAGGAGCGACCGCTCGGTGGCCAGGGAACGCCCAAGATGAGTGGCGCCCCCGAAACGTCGGCCTGAGACCCAAAAGCGGATGCACCTCAAGCGTGCAGCCCGCAGCCGCAGCCCGGCTCATGCGTGCCGCCAGGCCAGCGTGAAGCCCGGATCACGCTGCAGAAGTTCCCCCTGCGGAAGCCCGGCTCCTTGTCGGCGATCACGTCGGCTTTCACGTTGCCGAAGGTGGTGTCCGGCTTGAGCCGGAGGCCATCGTAGAAGGCCAGGACGATGTCCTCCTTGAAGTCCGGCGTGCGGGGATAAGCCGAGACGACCGCCTCACGCTCGGCGTCGGAATACTGTCCATAGGTCAGGCCCAGCACGTCCATCTCGACGCCGGCCGTCACCAGCGCGACCACCGGATGCATGTGAACCGGGATGCCGGGCGTGGTGTGCAGCGCGATGGCGGTCCACACCGTATAGACGTCCGCCTCCGGCACCCCGTGGGACGTGAGGAAGTCGCGGACGAGGCCGCGAGATTGGCAACAATCGTCGTGAAGCGATGATTTCTGCCAACGTGCTGACAGCGTCGGCCACGGAGGTCCCATGGCGCCCCGATCGATCGCCCTGCTCGCCCTGCCCGATGTCCAACTTCTCGATGTGGCCGGGCCGCTCGATGTCTTCTCCGAGGCGAACGCGCTGAGCGGCTGCACGGTCTACGATCTCGCCCTGATCGGGACGGAAGCCGGACCGATCACGACCTTGTCGGGCCGTCGCCTGCTGCCGGACCTGATCGCCCCTGCGGATGTCGCCTTCGACACGCTCCTCGTCGCCGGCGCCCCGCGGATCCACGAGGCGGCGGTCGGGCCCGATCTCCTCGCGTGGCTCAGCCGAACGGCGGCCCGCTGCCGGCGCTACGGCTCTGTCTGCAGCGGAGCGTTCCTGCTCGGACAGGCCGGCCTCCTGGAAGGCCGCCGGGTGACGACGCATTGGGCCGTCGCGGATAATCTGGCCGCGCGCTACCCCGCGGCGCGGGTCGAACCTGACGCGATCTGCCTGTTCGACGGGACCCTCAGGACCGCGGCCGGCGTCACGGCGGGGCTCGACCTCGCTCTGGCGCTCGTGGAGGAGGACGAGGGGCCCGCGATCGCCCGCCGCGTGGCGGCCCAGCTCGTGATGTTCTTCAAGCGCGGCGGCGGCCAGATGCAGTTCAGCCGCCGCGGGGTCAGCGCCCCGTCCGGCCGCTCAGCCCTCCAGGAGGTCCAGCGCTGGGTCGCCGCCCACCCGGCGGAGGATCACAGCGTCGACCATCTTGCCGAGCGGGCGGGGATGAGCGGGCGGGGAAGAGCGGGCGGGGATGAGCGCGCGCCTCTTCGCGCGCCTCTTCCGGGTCGAGATCGGCCTGACCCCGGCCGCCTATGTCGAGACCGTGCGGATCGAGGCCGGCCGTCGCGGCCTCGAGACGGGGGTGGTCGCCCTGAAGCAGGTCGCGGGGGCCTGCGGGTTCCAAGATGCCGACACCTTCCGGCGGGCCTTCCAGCGGCGAACCGGCACGACGCCCGCGGAGTACCGGCGCCGGCATGCCCGCGGCTGAGGCGCCTTGCCCTTGATTCGCCCGGATCACCGCTTACCTCGGCCCCATCGGCTGCGGGCCCCTCTGGCGGGCGCTTCCCAGCGCCCGTGATGTCGGAGCCGATGCTTTCCATTCGGAATCAGCATCAGGTCCCCGCATGATGGACGTTCTCACCGTCGAATGGCTCGGCAAGCCGTTGTGGATGTGGCTCGGCTTCCACGTCCTGATCGCGTGCCTGCTCGCCTTCGACCTCGGCCTCCTGCACCGGGACAAGGAGCACGAGATCGGCGTCCGGGAGAGCCTCCTGCTCACCGGCTTCTATCTCAGCCTCGGCCTCGCCTTCGGCGGCTGGATCTGGTGGTATCTCGGGCCCCAGGCCGGCGAGGAATACGTCACCGGCCTCGTGGTCGAGAAGTCGCTGTCGATGGACAACGTCTTCGTCATCGCGATGATCCTCACCGCTCTGGGGATTCCGCGGGCCGCCCAGCACCGGGTCCTGCTCTGGGGCATCCTGGCGGCGGTGCTGCTGCGCGGCCTGATGATCGGACTCGGCGCCGCCCTGGTGCATCAGGTGCATTGGGTCCTGTCGCTGTTTGCCGCCTTCCTGATCTATGCCGGCCTGAAGATCCTGATCTCGGGGGACGAGGACGAGGGCGATTTCCAGAACAGCGCCGTGGTGCGCTGGTTCAAGAAGACCTTCCGGGTCACGCCGGACCTGCACGGCCAGCGCTTCGCCATCCGCAAGACCGATCCGAAGACCGGCAAGGTTGCCCTGTGGTTCACGCCGCTGGCCCTCGCCCTGGTGCTGGTCAACGGGGCCGACGTGATCTTCGCGGTCGACAGCGTGCCGGCGATCTTCGCCATCACCACCGATACCTTCGTGGTCTACACCTCCAACATCTTCGCGATCCTGGGCCTGCGCGCCCTCTACTTCGCCCTCGCCGCGATGGTGGACCGCTTCGCCTATCTCAAGACGGCGCTCGCCCTCATCCTGATCTTCATCGGCGCCAAGATCGTGGTGGCCGACACGTTCGGGCTCATCACGGTGCCGCCGTGGGTCTCGCTGGTGGTGACGCTGACCTTCCTGGCGGCGGGGGTCGCCTACAGCCTTTGGCGGACCCGCACCGACGTGCCGGCTCCGGCAAACCCGGACAAGTCCCGGCCCCCGCACGAGGCCCGGGCCCACCGGGCCTGACCGGCAGGCAGCCCGCGGTCGAACGGTCACGCATCGCCGCTCCACGCACGGACAACGGCCTCCCCGCGGGCGTCTCGCCGCGCGGAGGTTTCGAGCCCCGATCCGGGTACATCGAAGCCCCTGCGGGGGCGTGAGAACCCGGGCGTCTGACGGATCGCCCACTTCCTCACCCGTGCCGGTATCAGCCGCGAGCCCCCGCGGATACGCTGCATCCGAAGTCCGCGAGCGCCGATCAACGGCGCCGCGTTCCGAGATCGACAGGGAGAGAGACATGACGCTTCGCCACCGCGCCGCGGCGCTGCTTGGAAGCCTGTGCGCGCTCGGTGCCGGCGCGGCCCTCGCGGCCGACCTCGTGCCTGTGAAGATCGGCGTGCTGAACGACCGCTCCGGCGTCTACTTCGACTCCACCGGCGAGGGCTCGGTGGTGGCGGCCCGCATGGCGGTCGAGGACTTCAAGCCGGAGGCCCATGGGCTGAAGGTCGAGGTCGTGGCCGCCGACCACCAGAACAAGCCCGATGTCGGCGCCTCCATCACCCGGCAATGGTACGACCGCGACGGCGTGGACGCGGTGTTCGACGTGCCGACCTCCTCGGTGGCGCTCGCCATCGCGCAGATCACCAAGGAGAAGAACAAGGCCTTCATCAACTCGGGCGGCGGCACCGCCGACCTCACGGGCCCGGCCTGCACCCCGAACACGGTGCACTGGACCTACGACACCGCGGCGCTCGCCAACGGTACCGGCAAGGCGATGCTCAAGCGCGGCGGCAAGACGTGGTACTTCATCACCGCCGACTACGCCTTCGGCCTGGCGCTTGAGCGCGACACCAAGGCGGTGGTGGAGAAGAACGGCGGCACGGTCGTCGGCGGCGTGCGCACGCCCTTCCCGAACCCGGATTTCTCCTCGTTCCTCCTGCAGGCTCAGGCCTCGGGTGCCCAGGTGATCGGGCTGGCCGATGCCGGGTTGGATGCCGCCAACGCCATCAAGCAGGCGCACGAATTCGGCATCCGGCAGGGCGGGCAGAAACTCGCGGCCCTGCTGATCGCCATCACCGACATCCACTCGCTGGGCCTGGAGGTGGCGCAGGGCCTCGACTTCACCGCCTCGTTCTATTGGGACCTCAACGCTGGCACCCGGGCCTTCGCGGAGCGCTTCGGGACGCGGATGCCCGGCAAGAAGCCGACCTCGTACCAGGCGGGCGTCTATGCCAGCACGCTGCACTACCTGAAGGCGGTGGCCGCGCTCCACTCCGCCAAGGACGGCGCCGCGGTGGTGGCCAAGATGAAGGAGCTGCCCACCGACGACCCACTGTTCGGCCAGGGCACGATCCGGCCGGACGGGCGCAAGATCCACCCGATGTACCTGTTCGAGGCCAAGACGCCCGCCGAATCGAAGGGCGAGTGGGACCTCTACAAGGTGCTGGAGACGATTCCCGCCGAGCAGGCGTTCCGGCCGATGGGCGAGGGCGGCTGCCCGATGCTGGCCGGCCTGACGGGCAAGTAGGGTTTCTCCGGGCTCGCGCCGCGTACTCTCCTGCCCCCTTCAGCTATAGGCAAGGGGCGTTTCCGGCCTGCGGCTGCTGACGAAGCGCAACCCGCCCCCTCTCCCGTGCGGGAGTAGGGTTGGGGTGAGGGCCGAGAACCAGCAGGAGCGAGGCCAGCCCCGACGCGCGGTCACGTCGAGCTCTCCCAGGCCGCCGCGCATCCCGCACCCTGCCCCTCTCCCGCACGGGAGAGGGGACCCGCGACCATCCGGGCGATCGGATGAGCCGGTCGCGACGACAAACCTGTGCAGCCCGGAGCCCCGGTGGGCGGGGACGGCGCCGGTCGCAGCGGTGTTCAGGCCGCCCCGATCCGATCCAACGCCGCCATCGCGTCGTCCGGCAGCCGGAGTTCGGCCGCCGCAAGGTTTTCGCGAAGGTGGCCGAGCGAGGATGTCCCCGGGATCAGCAGGATGTTGGGCGATCGGCGCAGCAGCCACGCGAGCGCCACCTGCATCGGCGTCGCGCCGAGACCAGCCGCGACCTCCGACAGGGTGTCCGATTGCAGCGGGCTGAACCCGCCCAGCGGGAAGAACGGTACGTAGGCGGTGCCGGCGGCGGCCAGCGCGTCGATGAACGCGTCGTCGCCCCGGTGCGCGAGGTTGTACTGGTTCTGCACGCAGACGATGTCGGTGATCCGCCGCCCCTCGGCGACCTGACCCGGCGTGGCGTTGCTCAGGCCGATCCGGCGGATCAGCCCCTGGCGCTGGAGATCCGCCA
>NZ_JAKSYG010000191.1 GCF_022829725.1 Methylobacterium sp. E-005
TCGGCGAAACCGCCATCCGAGAAGCAGCCAATCCAGCGACGCGACCGGATGCGGTGCGCATCGAGGCTGAAGGCAGAGGCAAGCAGTTCTTCGACACCCGGCGCGGGAAGCTCGCCGCCACCGACAATCTGGAAGAACGGACCCGGGCGGAGCAGGTCGCGCGCGTCGCAAAGGCTCAGCGTGATTAGAGCTTCGCCCTGTGGGGGGGTACCTTGGTCACGCTCCTGAGCTGCGCCGCGATCGCGGCCGCCCTCAAGCGCCTGACCGTCTTGTCAGCAGCTCTCGTGAGGATCTTGGTTGTCC
>NZ_JAKSYG010000196.1 GCF_022829725.1 Methylobacterium sp. E-005
ACCCTGGCGCCCTACTTCGACGCCGCCCACTACCGGGCCGGCCTGGAGGCGGCCGGGGGCGGGCTGGCGGACGCGCTGGCGCAGGCCTCCGGCGTCGACCTGGCCGACCACTACCTGGCCTCGGTCTGGCGCGAGGGCCGCGTGCCGGCGCCCCGGTTCGACACCCTCGCCTACTGCCTGACCCCAGCCATCACCTACGCCACCCAGAACCCGCTGGTGCGCTGCGTCCTCACCGGCGGCCCCGCCCGGCCCGACCGTGAGGCCGGCCTCGCGCTGCGGTTCGCGACCCTGGCGCCCTACTTCGACGCCGCCCACTACCGGGCCGGCCTGGAGGCGGCCGGGGGCGGGCTGGCGGACGCGCTGGCGCAGGCCTCCGGCGTCGACCTGGCCGACCACTACCTGGCCTCGGTCTGGCGCGAGGGCCGC
>NZ_JAKSYG010000019.1 GCF_022829725.1 Methylobacterium sp. E-005
GCGGCAGACGCAATTCTCAGTCTGCCGGGCATCTCCGAAGCCGCGGCTATCTCAGCTGCTGACGCCATCGCCGCCGACATCCGCAACATCATCCGCGAACGCTTTACCACTCAGGGGAAAGGACACTGACCCATGCCCGTCACCCCGATCACACCCGCCCAGACAGACGAACTGGCGAAGCTCGCAGAGATCCCGGCCGTGGGGAGTGAGGAACGGGGCGACCCAGCCGCGAACCTGCGGGAGCGTCTGGGCGAACCGCATTGCTGGGTGCTACCGGGCCAGGATACGGCCAATAACTACGGCTACATCGACGCGCATTGCTGTGAAGAAGGCGAGCTGTCGAAGCCCCTCTGGTCGCTAGAGAGCATTCGCGACGCCATCCTCACCCTCATGTCAGAAGCACGGAAGCAGGGACAGAGGGATGTGCTGGGCGCGTCCTTCGGACCGGACCACTCAGCGGAGCCCGAGCCCGAAGACGGTCTCGGCCCTACGGGTGAGTGTTCCTCGCGCGGCCCGGCGGATGACGACGCGGAGATCGGCCGCATCCTAGTGATGAGCGAGGAGGAATTACGAGCCGACTTGACCGCTCAAGGCCGAGACCCAGACGAAGTAGTGGCCGACATGCGGCGCGAGTTATCCGCTGCGATCAATCTCGTGCAAGAACGTGACCGGCTCAATGCTGCAATCTGGCAGGCGCTGGTCCCATTCCAAGATGAGCTTGTTGCGACCGGCGGCGTGACCTTCATGGGTCTACGCAACGCAGTCGCCAGCGCGGTTGAGCCGTTCATAGAACAGCACCGATCTGACGCGGTGAGCTGGCACGTCGAATACAAAGAGGCTCGGCGAAAGAAGAACGCTGTCTTCGCCGCTGCGATCCCATCGGGCTGGTGGAGGCCAATAGAGACGGCGCCGAAAGATGGCACCGAGATCTTGATCGCGAATGAGTTCTGTCGCGCGCAGATTGCGTGGTGGCTTCCCGAGGGTCATGCTTTCGAATGCGAGAATGGCCCGACATGGGTCATTCCCAGCGGGCGCGGGGGCAAGCTCTACCCGACGCATTGGATGCCGCTGCCAGCGCCGCCGGGCGCGTCATGCGATGAGCGCCCTACGGGCAAAGACGCACCTCGTGCGGCTGAGTCGCGAAGCGATGCCAGCGCGGTCGGCGAAGCCGAGACGCCCCGACCCCTTCCCAAATCCACCCCCTCTCAGCCTGAGATGACGGTGGATGAGGCGAGAGAGGTTTTGGAAAATAACATACCGCGCTGGATGGACCCCGAAAGCTATCTGATCGGCCTCCGCACACGCGCAGCCGACGCGATGGAGCCCTACGTCACGACCGCCTTCAACGCTCACGCAACTCGTGTCGAAGCCGCCCTCCGCATTCTTTCCTCTCACCCCGCCGCCGTCCTGCGCGAGCCGGGGAAGGGAGGTCGGTCGTGATGCACGAAGATCTCGCTAACGGCATCGGCTTGGCGGCAGTGATCCTCGCCATCTGCCTCGGTCTCAGCACCTGCGGCTACACACAGGCCGTGATCTCGCACATGCCCCCGTTGCAGCCGTGCGGAGCGAAGCCATGACCCCTTCCCTCACCCCCGATCCCTCAAGCCCCGGAACCGAGGGCGAGGAGATGCGGTATCCAGACCGGCCGCTGACCTATTGGCTTCGGCTCGCCTCGGATGGTGTCTCGCTCCTCAGCAGCGCGTACTCAGCTCGTCGCTACTGTGCGCAAGCTGCCGATCAGATCGAAGCGCTTGAGGCCGAGAACGCCCGCCTCCACTCCGATCTTACAGCCGCACGAGAGGAACGGGACACCCTCAGGGAACGGGTGGCGAGGCTGGAGAAGTTCGTCGCTTACGTCCTGCTGTGGCGAGATCGTGGGCCACCGCACGGCGACCCAGTTACGGCCTGGAGCGTCATCTCAAATCACCCGGTCGTTGGTTACTACGCTCGGTCTGTCTCCTCCTCAGACCCGGAGAAGCAGAATGGCTAAACCCCTGTATTGCTCATTCTGCGGCTACAGCCAGTACGAGCGCGCACAGCTCATAGCCGGGCCGATCGTGTTCATTTGCGACGAGTGTGTCGACCTGTGCGTCGAGATCATCGCGGAAAGGACGACACCTCTCACTCGCGCTTGGCGCAAGACATGGCAGATCGTGCCACCTCCGAAGGTGGAAGTTCGCAATGGCCGCTGAGCCCTTCATTCCCACACCCGAGATGATCGCCGCCGCCTGGGGCGTGCTGCGCGACCGCTGGCCGGGCCAACCGCATCTGCTTAGCCCAGGGCCGGGCTTTCGTGAGGCAATAGAGGCGGCGTTCGCCAAGATGCCCGGCCGTGATCCCGCCCTTTCCATTCTCGCACAGGAGGCTGAGCATGGGAGCTGAGCGTCCTGCTGCATTCGCCGACGCGCGCTGTCTGACGGCTTCTGAGGCCGCCAATTACTGCCGGCTAACGTCGAGCGGCTTTCGAGCTTGGGTGGCCCGCGGAACGCTTCCGCGCCCACTCCCCGGCACCCGGCGCTGGGACCGGCACGCGATCGATGCGGCGCTTGATCGGCTGAGCGGCTTAGAAAAGGAGGAGCCGACGCAGGAAACCGACTACGACCGCTGGAAGCGGGCTCGCGAGGCACGGCGTGGTCAAGTTTGACCTTCAGGGCGTGCATACAGTGCGCGCCAAGCTGGCCTCAGGCAAGGTCGTAACCTACCACTACGCGTGGCGGGGCGGACCTCGGCTGGAAGGCAAGCCCGGTTCGCCAGCCTTTCACGCGTCCTACAACGCGGCACATGCCGCCAGGAAGGTCGTACCGCCAGGCACGCTGCACGCGCTGATTGTCGCCTACCGGAATAGTTCCGAGTTTAAGGGACGTGCCGAAAGCAGCAAGCGGGCCTACCGAGCGTACCTCGCGCTGATCGAGGACGAATTCCGGGACATGACGTTGGAGGCCGTGCAGGATAAGCGCGCTCGCGGCGATTTCAAAGAATGGCGGGACAGCATGTCCGCGACGCCCCGTAAGGCCGACTACGCTTGGTCGGTGCTGGCACGCGTGCTGGCATTCGCCAAAGACCGCGGCAAGATCAGCGTCAACGTGTGCGAGAAGGGTGGGCGGATCTACACGGGCGATCGAAAGGACGTGATCTGGTCCGACGATCAGGTCGCCGCTTTCGCCGCCAAGGCGCCGCGCCACCTCCGGCAAGTCATGAACCTCGCGCTCTGGACCGGACAGCGTCAGGGTGATCTTTTGACGATGGAGTGGACGGCCTATGACGGCCGGCACATCCGAGTTTCGCAGTCCAAAACGAAGGCGAATGTTTCCATTCCGATCCATGCCACGCTGCGCGCCGAACTGGACGCGACGAGCGACCGAAGCGGCACCATTCTGAAGACGACAGACGGCACGGAGTGGACATCGAGCGGCTTCCGCGCCTCCTGGCGCAAGGCGTGCGCCAAGGCCGGCGTAAAGGGCGTCACATTCCACGATCTGCGAGGGACGGCCGTCGTGGCGCTGGCGCTATCCGGCTGCACCGTCCCGGAAATCGTGTCGATCACCGGCCACTCGCTCGCGGACGCGGAGGCGATCCTGAACAAGCACTACCTCGGTCGGGACGTGCGGCTGGCCGAGGCCGCGATGGCGAAGCGGGAGGCGCACGAGAAGCGCAACGGAGACACGAAAAAAGCGCCCGATTTGGACGCTCAACCGTAGCCAGCCTGTAAAATGTTGGGTAAAATGCCCGATATGAAATCGAGCTAAGTCTTGGTGGGCGCACTAGGGTTCGAACCTAGGACCCGCTGATTAAGAGTCAGCTGCTCTACCAACTGAGCTATACGCCCGATCGCATTTGCGATCCACCCCGGCGGCCACCAAGTCCGCTGGGGTGGCGGGCTGATACCAACGTGGCCGGGAGCTGTCCACCCCCGGCCGTCGTTTTTCTTATTCCGCCGCCGCATGCTGCGCATGCACGCGCACCGCATGGGCCGCGAGCTTGTTCAGCGCCGACAGATACGCCTTCGCAGAAGCGACCAGCGTGTCGGGGTCGGCACCGCGGGCCGTGACGCTCCGCTCGCCGTCCCGCAGGCGCACCGAGACCTCGGCCTGCGCATCGGTCCCGCCCGTCACGGCATGGACCTGGTACAGTTCCAGCTGCGCCTGATGCGGCACCAGGGCCGAGATCGCGTTGAACACCGCATCCACGGGCCCGTTGCCGTCCGCCTCCTCGATCCGCGTACCGGTCTCGTCGGCGATGCGCAGGGTCGCGCGCTGCGGACCCCGGGTGCCGGCGATCACCGACAGGGAGACCAGCCGGATCCGGTCGTGGGCCGTGGCGAGGTTCTCGTCGACCAGCGCCGCGATATCCTCGTCGTAGACGTGCTTCTTCCGGTCGGCGAGCGCCTTGAACCGTTCGAACGCGTCCTGGAACTGGTTGTCGGACAGGTGCAGGCCGAGATCGTCCAGCTTGGAGCGGAAGGCCGCCCGGCCGGAATGCTTGCCCATCACCAGGGAGGTCTTGGTCAGGCCGACCGAGGCCGGGGTCATGATCTCGTAGGTCTCGGAGTTCTTGAGCATGCCGTCCTGATGGATGCCGCTCTCATGCGCGAAGGCGTTGCGGCCGACGATCGCCTTGTTGAACTGCACGGGAAAGTTCGTGGCGTGGCTCACCAACTTCGACGCGCGGGTCAGCATCGTCGATTCGACGCCGGTCTCGTAGGGCAGCACGTCGGCGCGGGTGCGCAACGCCATCACGATCTCTTCAAGCGCGGCGTTGCCGGCGCGCTCGCCGATGCCGTTGATGGTGCACTCGACCTGCCGGGCGCCACCCTCGATACCGGCCAGCGAGTTGGCGATCGCCAGCCCCAAATCGTTGTGGCAATGGACCGAGAACACCGCCTTGTCGGCGTTCGGCACCCGCTCGCGGACGTTCGTGAACATGTCGCGGTACTCGGAGGGCGTGGCGTAGCCCACCGTG
This sequence comes from Methylobacterium sp. E-005, assembly GCF_022829725.1. GTDB lineage: Bacteria > Pseudomonadota > Alphaproteobacteria > Rhizobiales > Beijerinckiaceae > Methylobacterium. Next base: position 4,960 of record NZ_JAKSYG010000019.1, read on the forward strand.
TCGGGCAGGTTGATCGTGGTGGCACCGGCCTTGATGGCCGCCTCGACGCAGCGGCACAGGTAGTCGATCGGCGTGCGGGTGGCGTCCATGGCCGACCACTCCACGTCCTCCACGAGGTCGCGGGCCTGGGCCACGGTCTTGAGGATGATCTCGACCACCTCGTCCTGGCTCTTGCGCATCTGGTGGGCGAGGTGGATCGGCGAGGTCGACACGAAGGTGTGGATCCGCGCGCGCTTGGCGTGCCGCACGGCTTCGCCCGCCCGGGCGATGTCGGCGGGGATCGCCCGGGCGAGGCCCGCGATGGTGGCGCGCTTGGTGCGCTTCGCGATTTCCGACACGGCCTCGAAATCGCCGACCGAGGCGATCGGGAAGCCGGCCTCGATGATGTCGACGCCCATCGTGTCGAGGAGTTCGGCCACCGCCAGCTTCTCGTCGAACGTCATGGTGGCGCCGGGGCATTGCTCGCCGTCGCGCAGGGTGGTGTCGAAGATCAGGATGCGGTCGCGGGCGGTGGTGCTGGTCGAAGGGGTCGTCGAGGTCATGATCTTACCCTGTCGCGGGCCGCCCGGCGTGTGGCGCGGCGCGGCGTGATGCCCAGGCGGGCGGGTTCGCGAATGTCGAAAAATCCCCTGAAGGCCCAGGCGCGCGCCCGGACGGCCCTCAGGGGCGGGTAAGCAGAAGCGAAAGGCGAAGCCCGGCGCGGCGCGCACGCGACCGCGGCGCCGGAACGGCGGCCTTGGCGGTCTCGGTCGCTGAGCCGGCTCTGGCCAAGGCTCGTCTCTCCCGGGTCGGGCGCGGACGGCATGGGCAGCATCCGCGCGATGGGTCGGAGACGTAGCGCCCGGCCGTCCGAAACACAAGAGCGGCCGCCGCTTCCGCCGACGGTGCGCCTTGCCAATGGCAGCCCCGCCTCGATAAAGCCGCCGCTACGTCGAGACCCAACCCGCGAGACCATGATGGCCAGCTACAAGCTCCTGCTCCTCCCCGGCGACGGGATCGGCCCGGAGGTGGCGGGCGGCCTGCAGGTTGTGCTGGATGCCCTCAGGGAGACCGGCCTCGCGACCTTCGAGACCGAGACCGACCTCGTCGGCGGCTGCGCCCTCGACGCGCATGGCGTCCCCCTCGCCGACGCGACCCTGGAGCGCGCGAAGGCCGCGGACGCGATCCTGCTCGGCGCGGTCGGCGGTCCGAAATGGGCCGGCGTCGCCTACGAGAACCGCCCCGAGGCCGGGTTGCTGCGCCTGCGCAAGGATCTCGACCTCTTCGCCAACCTGCGCCCGGCGATCTGCTACCCGGCGCTGGCCGAGGCCTCGGCGCTGAAGCGCGAGCTGGTCGAGGGCCTCGACATCATGATCGTCCGGGAGCTGACGGGCGGCGTCTATTTCGGCGAGCCGAAAGAGATCACGACGCTGCCGGACGGGTCCAAGCGCGCGGTGGACACCCAGGTCTACACGACCGGGGAGATCGAGCGGATCGCCCGGGTCGCCTTCGACCTTGCGGGCAAGCGCTCGGGCCGGGTCGCCTCTGCCGAGAAGCACAACGTGATGAAGTCCGGTGTGCTCTGGAAGGAGGTCGTCACCAAGCTCCACGCCGAGCACTACGCCGACATCCAGCTCGAGCACATCCTGGCCGACAACTGCGCCATGCAGCTCGTGCGCCGGCCCAAGCAGTTCGACGTGCTGGTGACCGACAACCTGTTCGGCGACGTGCTGTCCGATCTCGCCGCGATGCTCACCGGGTCGCTCGGCATGCTGCCCTCGGCCTCGCTGGGCGCCGTCGATGAGAGCGGCCTGCGCCGGGCGCTCTACGAGCCGTGCCACGGCTCGGCGCCGGATATCGCCGGCCAGGACAAGGCCAACCCGATCGCCATGATCGGATCCCTGACCATGTGCCTGCGCTATTCCTTCGGCCTGGGCGATGCGGCCGACGCGCTGGACGGGGCCATCACCGACGCGCTCGCGGGTGGTGCGCGCACCGCCGACATCGCTGGCGAAGGCGCGAACCCCATGGGCACCCGCGCCATGGCGACGGCCGTAGCGGATGCCCTGAAGGCCCGCGTCGGCTGAACGTCCTGAGACAGCCGCCGGGGGATCACCGGCGTCCGCGTGTTTGGACGCATGGCGGACGGGCGCGCGCTTCGCTAAGACGCGCCCATCGAGAAGCGGGAGCGTCATGAAGGTCGAAGACGGGGCGTCCGAGCGCGCCAGTGCGGATTTCGGCTTCGAGCGCGTGGCGCTCGACGAGAAGCAGGGGCGCGTCGATAGCGTGTTCCACTCGGTGGCCCGCCGCTACGACATCATGAACGACCTGATGTCGGCGGGCCTGCACCGGGCCTGGAAGGCGCAGCTCGTCTCGATGCTGCGTCCGCCGCAGACTCGGGCCTTCGCGCATCTCGACGTGGCTGGCGGCACGGGCGACGTGGCGTTCCGGGTGCTGGCCGCGGGCGGTCCGCGCACTTGCGTGACCGTGCTCGACATCAACGAATCGATGCTGCGCGTCGGCGCCGAGCGGGCGCGCGAACGCAAGCTGGACGAGGCCGGCGACCGGATCGCCTTCGTGACCGGCAATGCCGAGACCCTGCCGCTGCCGGATGCCGCCTTCGACGCCTACACGATCGCCTTCGGCATCCGGAACGTGCCGCGGATCGAGACGGCGCTCGCCGAGGCGCGACGGGTGCTGAAGCCGGGGGGGCGCTTCCTGTGCCTCGAATTCTCGGCCGTCGACATCCCGCTCCTCGACCGGATCTACGACGCCTACTCGTTCAACGTGATCCCCCAGATCGGCGCCCGGGTCGCCGGCGATGCGGATTCGTACCGCTATCTGGTCGAATCGATCCGGAAGTTTCCCACGCGCGGGGCCTTCGCCGGCTTGATCGAGCGCGCCGGCTTCCGCCACGTCACCGACCGGCCGCTCACGGGCGGCATCGTGGCGATCCATTCGGGCTGGAAGGTCTCTTGACGTTGGCCGAGATCGCTTTCCCCTCCCCCCTGTGGGGAGGGGTCAGGGGTGGCGGTGGTGCAGACGGCACCGCAGCCCTTCATCCTGCCCCACCCCCACCCCCGGCTCTTCCCCGCAGGGGGGAGGAGAGAGCCTGTGTGCGCATCGGCTTAAGGCTGCCCTCTCGGTGATCAGCGCCGCCATCAACCTGTTCCGCGGCGCCAAGGTCGGCTTCGTGCTGGCGCGCGAAGGAGCGCTGGCCTTCGCCGACCCGTCGGAAATGCCGCCGCACCTGCGGCTCGCCCTGCGGATCGGACGGCTGTTGGAGAAACCCGGCCGCGGCGACGGCGCAGTCGGGTTGTCGGCGGCGATGACCCGCCTCGGCCCGTCCTACGTGAAGTTCGGCCAGTTCCTCGCGACGCGGCCCGACATCGTCGGCATGCGGGCCGCCTTCGACCTTGAGAAGTTGCAGGACCGGGTGCCGCCCTTCCCGCAGGAGGTCGCGCTCCGCACGGTCGAGGCCGCCCTCGGCAAGCCCGTGAGCGCGCTGTTCGTCTCGTTCAGCGAGCCCATCGCTGCCGCCTCGATCGCGCAGGTCCACAAGGCGGTGGTGCAGGATGCCGACGGCACGCAGCGCACGCTCGCCGTCAAGGTGATGCGGCCGGGGGTGCGCGAGCGCTTCATGCGCGACCTCGAGGTCATGCGCTTCATGGCCCGGGTGGTTCACGCTTTGTCGCCGCAGGCGGAGCGGCTGCGGCCCCGCGAGGTCGTGGAGATCCTGGCCCGCTCCGTATTGATGGAGATGGATTTCCGCCTGGAGGCGGCCGCCGCTTCGGAGATCGCGGAGAACACCAAGAACGACTCCGATTTCCGTGTGCCCAAGCCCGAATGGGAGCTGACCGCCCGGGAGGTGCTCTCGGCGGAATGGATCGAGGGAACGCGCCTGCACAGCGCCGCCGAACTGGCCGCCAAGGGGCACGACCCGCAGGCGATCGGCCGAACCGTGATCCAGAGTTTCCTCCGGCAGGCGATCCGCGACGGGTTCTTCCACGCCGACATGCACCAGGGGAATCTGCTGGTCGATGCCGAGGGCCGGCTGGTGGCGGTCGATTTCGGCATCATGGGCCGGCTCGGACCGAACGAGCGCCGGTTCCTCGCCGAGATCCTGCTCGGCTTCATCCTGCGCGACTATCGCCGGGTGGCGAAGGTGCATTTCGAGGCGGGCTACGTGCCCGCCCACCATTCCGTGGAGGATTTCGCGCAGGCGATCCGGGCGATCGGCGAGCCGATCCACCAGCGCCGGGCCGACGAGATCTCGATGGCGAAGGTGCTGACGCTCCTGTTCGACATCACCGCCCTGTTCGACATGAGCACCCGAACCGAACTGGTGATGCTGCAAAAGACCATGGTGGTGGTCGAGGGCGTCGCCCGCTCCCTCGATCCGCGCCTCGACATGTGGACCACCGCCGAGCCGGTGGTGCGCGCCTGGATCGCCCGCAACATGGGGCCGGTCGGCCGCGCCCAGAGCGGCCTGGAGGCCCTGCGGGTTGTGACCGACGTCGTCGGCGATATCCCGGATCTGGCGACGCGGTTGAAGCGCGTGCTGATCCGCCTCGACGAGGCCGGCACCGGTGATGCGCGACGCCTCGAAGGCTTCGCCCGGGACGAGCGCCTGCGGGCGATCTGGTCGACCCTCGCATTGTGGGGCATCGCCATTGGGGCGCTCGTGCTGGCCTTCCGGGGGTTTTGAGTCGCTGATCACACGGCGGGTTCTGGATTCGAAGCCGGTTGGAGGCGACAGAGATCCTCCCTCACCCTGAGGTGCCGCAGCGCGGCGGAGGCCTCGAAGGATCCCGCCAGCCGGCCGCCCGATCCCTGATGCCCGCCTTCGCGAACCGCTGACGCGGGCACCGCAGAATGAGGGCGCGGGTTGGCGCGCGCGTGTCAAACCCGCCCGAACACCGCTGGTCAGGCGGCGTCAGCTTGCGCTGGCATCAGGGCGCGCAGTTCGCGGACGAGTTCGCCGAGACCCGTCTTGCCCTTGGCCAGCACCCGGTCCGCCTGACCGGCGAGACGACGCCGGTCCTCCGCGGTGATGTCCTTGGCGGTGAGCACCACCACCGGCACATCGCGCCAATCCGGCCGCTCCCTCAGCAGGCGCAGGAAAGTGAAGCCGTCCATCTCGGGCATCATCAGGTCGAGGAGGATCAGCCCAGGCCGCTCCCCCTCCATCCGCTCCAGCGCTTGGATGCCGTTCTCCGCCTCGCGCACGGAAAGACCCTCGCGCTGGAGGTAGGCGCAGATATGGGCGCGCACGTCCGCCTCGTCCTCGACCACCAGGATCGGACCTCCGCCCCCCGCCGACCGGAACCGGTCGACGATCTGGCGCAGGTTGCCCCAGTCGATCGGCTTCTGAAGGTAATCGGTCGCGCCGAGGGAGAAGGCAAAGTTCTGCTCGTCGAGAATCGTCACCATCACGATGGGCGTCGCCCCGATCTCGGGGTCGGCCCGCAGCGCGCGCAGCACGTCCCAGCCGTCCATCTGCGGCATGGTCACGTCGAGAAGGACGGCCCGCGGGCGCAGGCTCCGGGCGCGTTCGAGCCCTCGCTGCCCATCCTCGGCGATCGCCACCGAGAACCCTTCCCGCTCGAGGAACCGGGCGAGCAGATCACGCGTCGCGGCATCGTCGTCGATCACCAGGATGGTGTTGCGGTCGGCGATGATCGCGCCGGCTTCGTCCGGACCCGACACGTCGGCGCCCGCGACGTGCAGCGGCAAGGTCAACGTGAAGGTGGTGCCCTCCCCCTCCCGGCTCGCCACCGTGATCGCGCCGCCGAGCATCTCGGCGAAGGCCCGGGTGATGGCGAGGCCGAGGCCGGTGCCACCGAAGCGGCGCGTGGTCGAGGCATCGGCCTGGGCGAAGCGCTCGAACAGCTTGCCAACCTGCTCCGCCGTCATGCCGATGCCGGTATCGGCGACGGCGAAGCGCAGCGCGTCCGCCGTACGGGTAACCGCCAGGGTGATACGGCCGTTCTCGGTGAATTTCGCGGCGTTGCTGAGCAGGTTGATCAGGCACTGGCGCAGCTTGGTGACGTCGGTGTGGGCCGTACCGAGATCTTCGGCGAGGTCCAGGGAGAGGACGTTGCCCTTCTTCGCGATCAGGCCGTCCACGGTCGTGGCGACCTCGCGTACCACCGCGGCCACGTCGCAATCCTCCGCGTAGATCTCCACCCGGTCGGCCTCGATCTTCGAGATGTCGAGCACGTCGTTGATCAGGCCGAGGAGATGCCGGGCATTCGACTCGATCTTCTTCATGTCGGTGATGAGCGCGGCCTCGCCGAGATCCTCCAACTCCTCCTGCACCATTTCGGAATAGCCGATCACCGCGGAGAGCGGCGTGCGCAGCTCGTGGCTCATATTGGCCAGGAACTGGCTCTTGGCGGTGTTGGCCGCCTCGGCGGCCGCGCGGGCCGCCTCGATCGCCGCCTCGGCTTCCTTGCGCTCGGTGATGTCGGTGTGGGTGCCGACCCACTCGCGCAGGGTCCCGTCGGGTTCGAGGATCGGAACGGCGCGCACGCTCATGTGCCGGTAGGCGCCCGACGCGGATCGGATCCTGTGCTCCGTCACGTAGGGGGCGCGCGTCGCCACCGCGTCCGCCCAGGCGACACGGGTGTGATCGCGGTCCTCGGGGTGAATGACGTCCAGAAAGCCGAGGCCGGCATAGGCGGCCTCGTCCTGCCCGGTGAACCGGCTCCAGGCGGCCTGCCGGCGCTGGAGGCTCCCTTCGGGATTGGCCGTCCAGACGATCGCGGCGCTCGCCTCGATCAGCGAGCGGAAGCGTTCCTCGCTGCGGCGCAGCCGGGCTTCCGCGAGATGGCGGATGGTCTCGTCGACCACGACGAGGCCGACGCCCTCGACGTCCGGGTTCTCCTGCCCGGTCGCAGCCAGCGCGCCGCGCAGCGGGTAGAAGCTCATCGAGAACTGCCGCAGGCCCCCCGGCGCCGAGGAGGTGGGGACCGCGACCGGGACGTCGGGGGAGACCAGCCCGTCGTTCAAGGCGGCGGCGAGCTTGGGCGCCAGCTCCGTGCGGAGGGTCGGCAGCATCGCCCAGATCGGGGCGCCGAGATCGGCCCCGAAGCCGCGCTCGCTCATCGTGGCGAGCGCCCGGTTCATGTGGCGGATCTGCAGGTCTCTGTCGAGGAAGCCGAGGCCCACGGGGGCGTTCGCCAGCACGCCGTCGAGGAGACGCGACATGCGCAGCGATTCCTGGCGCCGCACCAGGGCAAGGCGTGCAAGCAGCCCGATGGCACCGAGGGCGGCGGCGCCCGAAAGCAAGAACAGGATCAAGCCGCGCCGTTTCGTGCGGATCTGCAGGGCGGCGAGATCGGCGGCGGCCACCGCCTGTCGAGCGGCGGCCTCCATGCGGATTGCGTCCATCAGGCGCTTGCCCTCGCCGGTCCGGACGAGTTCGGTGGCCGCGTCGAAGCCCTGCCCGCGACGGGCCGCGATCACCCGCGCGGCAAAGTCCCGTTTCTGCGCGATCAGGCCTGCCAGGGAGGGGCCGCCGGCCCGGACCGGCTCCTGGGCGGCCGCACCCAGGGTGGACAGTTCCGCCTCGATCTTGGGTAGGGCGGCCGTGTAGGGCGTCAGGTACTCCTCGCTACCAACCAGCACGTAGCCGCGCTCGGAGGTCTCGAGATCTTTCACCTCGGAGATCAGGCGCTCGACATCGGCGATGATCGCATTGGTTCGCGCGGTGGCGCCGCGATCGGCTTCTCCGGCGAGGTAATTGGCCGTGCCTGCCGCCAGGGCGACAAGGAAAAGAAGGAAGGCTGCTGGCGAGCCGAGGAGTGCCCCCAGCGGCTTGGCGCCGCGCCAATTGCGCCGCCGCAGGCGGAAGATCGAGCCGCCCCCCGGACGCGCGCTCATGTCTCGACCAATCCCGTGCTGGTGCCCGAGGCGCCGGAATCCGGTTTGCCATGCGGCAGGGCGAGATATTCCCGCGAGCGCATCTCGATCAGGCGGGAGACGGTCCGGTCGAACTCGAAGGCCTCCCGGCCGGTCTCGGCGGCGTAGAGGTCCGGCGCCTCGGCGGCGGCGGAGGCCACGAGCTTCACGTGCCGGTCGTAGAGCGTATCGATCAGCGTGATGAAACGCTTGGCTTCGTTGCGCTCGGCCTCGGTCATCACCGGGATCCCGTCGAGGATGATCGTGTGAAAGGTGCGGGCCAGGGCCATGTAGTCCGAGGCGCCGAGCGGCATGCGACAGAGGTCGTCGAAGCCGAAGCGCGCGACACCGCCAGCCGCCTCGGGAATCGCGACATCCCGGCCATGGACCGTCACTGCCGCCGGCTGGCCCTTCGCCTTGCCGGTGAGCCCCTTGAAGGCGGCATCGAGGGCGGCCCGGGCCTCAGGCCCGGCCGCCACGTGATACACGGCCGCCCCGCCGAGCTTTTCCAGACGGAAATCGGTGCGCGAATCGAGGCGCAGCACCTCCACCCGCTCCTTGAGCGTTTCGATGAAAGGCAGGAACAGGGCCCGGTTGAGCCCGCCCTCGTACAGCCGGTCCGGCTCGACGTTCGAGGTGGCCACAACGGTCACGCCGCGCCGGAACAGGTGGCCGAACAGGCGGCCCAGGATCATGGCATCGGCAATGTCGGTGACCGTGAACTCATCGAAGCACAGCAGGGTGGCCTCGTCGGCGAGCTGATCGGCCACCGGTCCGATCGGATCGTCGCCCTTGACCGTGCCGGCCTTCAGCGCCTGCCGGTAGGCATGGATGCGTTCGTGCGCATCGGCCATGAAGCCGTGGAAGTGGACGCGGCGCTTCGGCTCCGGCGCGGCGTCGTGGAACAGGTCCATCAGCATCGTCTTGCCGCGCCCGACCGAGCCCCAGATGTAGAGCCCCCGGGGGGTCTCGGCTTCATCCTTCCGCCGGAACAGCCAGCCCAATGCGCTCGTCTTGCTGGCACGCTTGCGACGCTGCAGATCCTGGATCAGCCGGTCGAGGGCGCGGACGAGGCGGGCCTGGGCGGGGTCCCGCTCGATCGCACGCGATGTGACGAGGGTCTCGTAGCGCTCGTGAACCGGGCCGGGCGAAACGGCACCCGCGCGCGCCTCCGGCGATGGCGGGGTGTGCAGGCCGGGTCTGTCGTTCACGCCGCTGGTCCCTCGCAGCTCACCGCGGCGCCGGTCGGGCGGCCGTGCCCGCGTTGAAGGCTGACGCCCGGGCTCCCCCCTGTGCCGGGGAAGGCCAACCTGAATCAAGCCCGGGAGCGGCCTGCGGGGATCAGAACCCGCGGTCTGATCGGCGCATGGCAGCCGCGCGCGGGGTCTTTCCGACACTTTGCTGCATTGCACAACGGAGCCGGGAATGCGACATCACCGGCGGTTCTCGGGAGGGACGTCCGGAGTTTTTGCGCGCGAGCGCTCAGACCGGAGACCCAACATGGCCGTTTTAGCGCGTGACGAACCGGTCCGCACCGTCCGGCGCCTGTGGCCGGCGGACCACGAGGCAGTGCTCGCCTACTTTCTTCGTCTGGATCCGGAGACCCGGGCGAGCCGCTTCATGGGCAACGTCAGCGAGGCCGGCGTGCGGGCCTATGCCGCGCAGGCGATCAAGGCGGACGGCATGATGTACGGCGCCTTCATGGACGGCGTGCTGCGCGGCCTCGGCGAGCTTCGACCGATGGGGCCGTGCCCATCCCGCTATGTCCTGGGACCCAGGGCCGAGGCCGCGTTCGCGGTGGAGCGGTCCTTCCGCCGCCGCGGACTGGGCGCCGACCTGTTCGCGCGGATCGCCCGTGCGGCTCGCCACCGCGGCGTCGTCGATCTCCATGTGCGCTGCCTGTCCGGGAATGGGCCGATGCTCCGCCTTGCGGCCAAACACGGGGCGGCGCTCCAGTATGCCGGCAGCGAGATCGACGGCGCCCTTCACCTTGAGCGGCCGACGCCGTTCTCGCTCTGGTACGAGGGCATCGCTGAGGCGTTCGATTTCAGCCTAGCGGTGAGTTTCCCGAATCGGCCAGGAACCATGGCCTGAGGCAGCACGCGCTCCGACCTGCGTCCGGGCCGCCGTGCTCACCCGACCGTATCGCCCACCAGCGCGAAGGTCAGCAGATCGACGGAGGCGGCCCCACCGCGCAGGAGGGCCCGTGCGGCGGCATTGCCAGTGGCGCCCGTCGTGGTGACGTCGTCGATGAGGAGAAGCCGGCGCCCGCGGATCCGATAGGCCTCAGCGGATGGTACGCGGAACGCGCCGTTCAGATTCTGGGCCCTGGCCGCCCGGCTCAGCCCGACCTGGGAGCGCGTCGCGCGGACGCGTTCAAGGGCAGCCGGGGCAAAGGGAAGCTTCGCCTCGGCGGCGATCGCACGAGCCAGGAGCGCGGCCTGATTGAACCGGCGCCGCCATAGGCGGGTCCGGTGGAGCGGAACCGGAACGAGGCACTCCGCCTCGGCGAGCAGGGTCCGTCCGCTCGCCGCCATCATGCGGGCCATCGCCTTGGCAAGGTCCAGACGATCCTCGTATTTCAAGCGGTGTACGAGCTGACTCGCTACTCCATCATAGAGCGCCACCGCCCGACACCGGCCGAAGACCGGCGGGTCGGCGATGGCGCGGGGCGAGAGCAGTGGCCCGATCCCAAGATCCACCGCGAAGGGCGTCCCGTACCGCTGGCAGACCGGTTCCTCAATGAGCCGCAGGCCGGACCAGCAACGCGGACAAAGGGCGCCGGGATCGGCCGTCGCCGCGCCGCAGCCCGAGCAGGTTGGCGGGTAGATCAACGACAAAGCCCCACGCGGGAATCCGCGCAGGGCTCCGGCGATCGCCTGGATCGCCGTCATCGTTCGTTCGGCTCGCTCGACCGGGGATCAGCGGGCCGATACGGGCTGTGCCGACGAACCCATCTGCTGCTGATCCATCTGGCGGGCACGGGCATTGGCCCGGTGGCGGCCGATGGCGCAGCCGGCCGCAGCGCCGACGAGGCCGTGATGCCCGGCATAGTGGCCGGCGATGCCGCCGACGATCGCGCCCTTGATGCAGCCCTTGGCCTCGGCGCCGCCCGCGGCGGTGAGTGCAGCGAGGGCCACGGCGGCCCCGACGAGCGTGCGCTTCATAGTCGATACTCCCGATGAATCTTGGCCGTGTGGCCAGCTGCAGCAGGAACAGCTGGGCCGTCGAGTCGTTCCAGTTTACCAGAGCGGCTCACGATTCCGTGCGACACCCCGCATCGGGTGGGTCTGGGGTGCTGGCGGGCGGCGATCGGACACGCCATCTGCGGGGGATGGATGCCCCAGCCACCCTGTTCGATACGGCCGCAGCCCGACAGCGGCTCGCCCGCGCTCTCCGGTCTGGATACGCCAGCTTCCTTCTCGATCGCCTTGCCGACGATCTGGATGATCGTCTGGCCGCGGTGCTGCGCAGTTTCCCGACCGTACTGGACCTCGCAACGCCCGTTCCGGTTGCCGTCCCGATCCTCGATCGCCGCTACCCGGAGGCAAAGCATCTCCGGCTCGCCCCCCTGCGCGAGCCCGGCGGAAACCGAATCGTCGGCGATCCGGAGCTGCTGCCGCTGGCCCCGGAAAGCCTCGACCTCGCCGTCTCGCTGCTCGCGCTTCATGGCGCGAACGATCTTCCGGGGACGTTGGTCCAGCTCCGTCGCGCCCTGCGGCCGGACGGTCTGTTCGTCGGGTGCCTGCTCGGCGGCGCCACGCTCACGGAGCTGCGCCAGAGTTTCGGGCAGGCCGAGAGCGAGATCGAGGGCGGCATCAGCCCGCGGGTTGCCCCCTTCGCGGCCGTGCGCGAGGTGGGCGCGCTGCTTCAACGGGCGGGCTTCGCGCTTCCGGTGGCCGATACGGACACGCTGACGGTGCGCTATGCCGACCCCTTCAGCCTGATGCGCGACCTGCGCGCCATGGGCATGACCAATGTCCTGACCGAGCGGCGACGGACGCCGCTGCGCCGGGCGACCCTCCTGCGCGCCGCGGAGATCTACGCCAATCGCTTCGCTGATGCAGACGGGCGGGTGCGGGCGACCTTCGAAGTGCTGTGGGTCTCCGGCTGGGTGCCGCATGCCAGCCAGCAGAAGCCGCTGCGCCCGGGCAGCGCCAAGTCACGCCTCGCCGACGCGCTGGGAACGATCGAACTGAAGCCAGGGGAGACAGGATCGCGATGAAAGTGCTGGGACCCGACCATCCGATCACCATCACGCCGGAACCGCGCCGCGTGCGGGTCACCGTTGCCGGAACCGTGGTCGCGGAGACGCGCCACGCCCTGCAGCTGGCGGAGGCCCACTATCCGCCGGTCTACTACGTGCCGCGCCACGATATGCAGGCTGCTTTCTTCGTGCCGTCGTCACGGACTAGCCACTGCCCCTACAAGGGTGAGGCGCGGTATTTCGATCTTGTGGTCGCCGGAACGCGGCGGCCCGATGCGGTCTGGAGCTATGAGGCGCCCTACCCCGCGGTCGAGGAAATCCGGGAGCATGTGGCGTTCTATCCGGATCGGGTCGACGCCATCGAGGTGACCGACTGACCAGCCCGCCCGTCGCGGCGCTCAGCCGCGGACCAGGGTCCAGAAGCCGGATTTGCGTCCGTGCTTTTGCCGGAGCTTGCCGCGGTAGCTCTCTGGATCTGGGTCGACCGAATCCGCCGCGAGCCGCAGGGCCAGGCCGTCGAGTTCCGCGAGGTAGCGCGCGGCATGCGGGTAGGCCGGGCAGCGGCCGTAATCGAGAATTCCGTCGATGAGCCGCCTATAGAGGATCGTGGCGGCCAGGGGATGGTCCTGCGCCAGGATTTCGGCGGCGGGGGCCAGGACGGCGTAGCGCAGGACGCCATCCCAGACGGTCGGCCGGTCCGTCACCAGCCGGGCCGCGCGGCGCAGGTCCGGCCATGCGATCAGGAACGCGAGCGCCCGATGGGCGTCCGGACAGGTTTCGACATGGTCGAGGGCGCGATGGAGCGCTTCCTCGTCCTCGAAATCGGGCAGCTTGGCGAGGAATGCGCGCAGCATCGGAACATCGAGTTCTTGCTCGAACCGCGCCCAGCGCAGATCTTGCGCCTCCGCGCGACGTTCTAACGCCTCCAGGATGTCGATCTCGACAACGAGCCGCTCCCGCTCGGGCACACGCGGATCGAAGGCAGCGATCAGGTCTTCCCGCGTCGTCGACCGGCGTTTGCCGGGATCCTGTTCGCGCCGGATCCAGCCGAGGGCTTCGGACGCGCGGCCCGAACCGAGCAGGCGCCGGGCGATCTCGGTTCGGTTCTCGGCACCGGGCGCAATCCGGCTCTCGATCGCGATGTAGGCGTCAGGATCGCCCCGGCGATCTGCAATGACCTGACGAAGGCGCAGGATCTGGACGCGGCTGTCCAGGCGGTATGCGGCGGTGGCCCTCGGCTTCGGGCCGCCTTCGGGATGTGCGCTGGCCTCGGCAAGGCGGGCGTCTATCGCGGCCAGCGCGTCCACCTGCAGCACCGGCACCATCTCGCTCAAGAGGGCGCCGAGCGGACCGAACGGATCGTCGGTGAACGGACCCGCGAGGTTCAGGGCGACGTCGGCCGCGGTCTCGGGCGGCAGCCCGCGCGCGATCGCGACGAAGCCGGCAGAGGCTCGGTCGAAGATGGCCTGGATTGCGCCGTTGCTGTCGTCCACGCGGTCCAGCACCACGTCGGCGCCATCGAGGAACCGGCGCAACCGGTCGAGTGCGGCGCCGGGATCGAGGGGGCGCAGCTCGTCGAGAATGATTGTGACGAGGGCCGTGAGATCGGCTGCGAAGGCCCGGCGCTTTTGCCAATCGATGTAGCCCTGGGCGCCTTCGAGTGCCGTCAGCCGCCGATCGATGATCGCCGCGACGGCCTCCGGACCCTGCAGAGAGGCCAGTGCCGCCGTCACCAGCTTCTTGAAGCCGGGATTGCGCACGGTCTCACCGAGGATGAGGCCGATCAACCGGTCGTTGCCGAGGGCCGCCAGGGTCTCGGGCGACGGCGTCGTGCGCCGCGCGCCTTTCGGCAGAGGCGGCGCCTTGATCGGTGACGCCTCCGATTTCACCGCACGCGGTCGCGCCACGGCTGCTCCTGTCGATACGCACGTGCCAGCATGGTCGCCTTGCCGGGGCTACTCGACCACCTTGGCGCGCGGGCGGTCACTGCCCTGGGCGGTCTCATCGTGCCAGCCGCCGGCCTGATCCTGATAGCGGATCCCCTCGGTCGAACCCGGCACCTGCTGCTCGGCCGCCGCAGCCTGGGCCGCCTGCAGCGCCTCCTCCCGACTCGGGAAGGTCTCGGAAAACACGTCGCCAACCTTGTAGGCGAAACCGCCATCGTGCTCGACGATGCGATAGGTAACCTCGGACATCACGCCTCCTGTACGCGTCCATGATCGTTGAGCGCGAACCCGCCGGACGCGTCACGGTTCCGGAGGGCGGATAGCGTCGGCCTCCGATCTGCCGGAATGCGAGCCTACCCGCGTCCGATCCCGGCAAGGCAAAGACGACGATGCAGCTCCGAACGATGATCGCCCTGGCTCTGATCTGCGCCGCGTGGCAGGCGCGCGCCGAAGAGGGATTTCTGGATAAGCTGTTCGGCGGCTCCGGGCGGGGTGCGCCACCCAATCCCTTCGCGTCGAATTACGCGTCGGCACCGCCCACCGCCGAGGAGATCCGAGCCGAGCGCCAGCGACGTGCAGGTCGTGGTGAGCGTGGAAGCCAGGTCGCGCCACTTCCGCCCGGCCGCATCCCTCAGGAGTGACGCGCGTCAGGAATCGCCCACGACGCCCGCGGCATCCTGCGCCTGGAGTACGTCCGGGCGCGGCATCGAGATGATGTTGTAACCGGCATCTACGAAATGGATCTCGCCGGTCACGCCGCCGGAGAGCGGCGACAGCAGGTAGAGGGCCGAGCCGCCGACATCGTCCAGGCTGACGGTGCGCCGCAGCGGGGCATGGGCGCGCTGATGATTGAACATCAGCCGCGCGTCGGCGATCCCGGCGCCGGCCAGCGTCCGCATCGGACCGGCCGAGAGGGCGTTCACCCGGATCCCGTTCGGGCCGAGGTCGCTGGCGAGATAGCGCACCGAGGCTTCGAGGGCCGCCTTGGCCACGCCCATCACGTTGTAGTTCGGCATGACGCGCGTCGCACCGCCATAAGTCAGCGTCAGCAGGGAACCGCCCGGCTTCATCCGCTTGGCCGCGCGCTGGGCAATCTCGGTGAAGGAGAAGCACGAGATCGTCATCGTGCGCACGAAGTTCTCGCGCGTGGTCACGTCGACGTAGCGGCCCTTGAGCTGCGCCTTGTCGGAGAAGCCGATGGCATGGACGACGAAGTCCAGGCCGTCGAACCGCGCATCGAGCGTCTCGAAGGCGGCGTCCACCGAGGCGAGATCCTCGACATCGCAAGGCAGGACCATATCCGAATCGAGCTGCGCGGCGAGCGGCGTCACGCGCCGACCAAGCGCCTCGCCCTGATACGTGAAGGCCAGCTGGGCGCCTTCGGCATGCAGGGCCTTGGCGATACCCCAGGCGATCGAGTGATCGTTGGCGACACCCATGATCAGGCCGCGCCTGCCCGCCATCAAACCCGTCATGCCGACATTTTCCCGAACGAGCCCGCCGAGCCCGGACGGCCGGGCCGGGTCGCGATGCGCTCGACCGAACCGCGACAGGGTGCCTTAGCGTGCCTCGCTCCGCGCTCCAAACGCCGCGACGCGGCGCGGCCAACAAAAAAGCCCCGCCATCCGGCGGGGCGCTCACATTTCTGCAGACGGGTTCAGAAGTGACCGTCGGTCCGGGAGCTGGCGTCGTCAATGAGCGCCTGTTTGGCGTAGATCGCCGCGTATCCGGCGATCATCAACCCACTCAGCGTTCCGAGGATGAATGTCCCCATGGCCGCTCCCCCAAATCTCAACACGGGGTAAACGCCGACCGCGTGTGAGGGGTTCCGGCCGACCCGGTCAGGCGTCGACGTGCTTCAACACGAGGGTCGCGTTGGTCCCACCGAACCCGAACGAATTCGTCAGGACATGGCCGAGCTTGGCACCGTCCCGGCGCTGCCGCAGGATCGGCATGTCGGCAAAGGCCGGATCGATCTCGTCGATATGCGCGCTCTCGCAGATGAAGCCGTTGTTCATCATCAGGAGACTGTAGATCGCCTCCTGAACGCCGGTGGCCCCGAGCGAATGCCCGGTCAGGGACTTCGTGGCGGCAATCGGCGGACAGGCGTCGCCCCGGCCGAACACCTCTCGGATCGCCTCGATCTCCTTGTCGTCACCCACCGGCGTCGAGGTGGCGTGGGGATTGATGTAATCGATCTTCGCGCCCTTCAGGCCTTCGAGCGCCTGGCGCATGCAGCGCACCGCGCCCTCGCCCGACGGTGCCACCATATCGTGCCCGTCCGAGGTCGCACCGTAGCCCGCGATCTCGCCGTAGATCCGCGCGCCGCGCGCCTTGGCGTGCTCCAGCTCCTCAAGCACGAGGACGCCTGCCCCGCCCGCGATCACGAAGCCGTCGCGATTGGCATCGTAGGCCCGGGAAGCCCGGGCTGGGGTGTCGTTGAACTTCGACGACATGGCCCCCATGGCGTCGAACAGCACCGAAAGCGTCCAGTCGAGATCCTCGCAGCCGCCGGCGAAGATGATGTCCTGCCGGCCGCCCTGGATGATCTCGGCGGCATTGCCGATGCAATGGTTGGACGTCGCGCAGGCCGAGGAGATCGAATAGTTCACGCCGCGGATCTTGAACCACGTGGCAAGCGTCGCCGAGGCGGTCGACGACATCGCCTTGGGCACCGCGAACGGGCCGATGCGCTTCGGGCCCTTGTCGCGCGCGATGGCGGCCGCCTCCACGATCACCCGGGTCGAGGGACCGCCCGAGCCCATGATGATGCCGGTGCGCGCGTTCGAGATATCGCCCGCCTCAAGCCCGGCATCGGCGATCGCCTGATCCATCGCGACGTGATTCCAGGCGGTACCGCCGCCATGGAAGCGCATGGCGCGCCGGTCCACCACGCCCTCGGGATCGAGGGTGGGCGCGCCGGAGACTTGGCTGCGGAAGCCGTGCTCGGCGTAGCTGGCGTCGCGCGCGATGCCCGAGCGGGCTTCGCGCAGGGAGGCCAGCACCTCTTGCGTGTTGTTGCCGATGGACGAGACGATGCCCATCCCGGTGATGACGACACGGCGCATGATAGTGACGATACCTCCGTCGCGGCGTCGCTCGCCCGCGCCGCGTCCCGGTCAGCTAAGATGACGCGGGTACAATCTCAACTGCCCAACGTGCTCAACGGTCCAACACGTCCGACGTTGCGGACAAGCCGCGACCGGCATCGCCGACGCAGCGGTAAACATCTCAGCTCTGGAACAGCCCGACACGCATGTCCTGAACCTGGTAGACGCGCTCGCCGTCCGCTTCCAGCCAGCCGTCGCCGATCCCGAGGACGAGCTTACCCTGCCGGACGCGCTTCACGTCGACATTGTAGACCACCCGCTTCATCGACGGCAGCACCTGGCCCGCGAGTTTCACCTCGCCGACGCCTAGCGCCCGGCCGCGGCCGGGGGAGCCCAGCCAGCCGAGATGGAAACCCAGCATCTGCCACAGGGCGTCGAGGCCCAGGCAACCGGGCATGACGGGGTCGCCCTGAAAATGGCAGGGGAAGAACCAGAGGTCCGGCCGGATATCGAGTTCCGCGGTCACGTGGCCCTTGCCGTGGGCGCCGCCATCGGTTGCGATCGATGTGATCCGATCGAACATCAGCATCGGCGGCAGGGGCAGCTGCGCGTTTCCGGACCCGAAGAGCTCGCCCCGCCCGCAGGCGAGCAGGTCTTCGTAGGAGTACTGCGACTGACGGCTCGCGTTCGGCGCGAAGGTGTCGGCGTCTGGCGGCATTGCGTTGGCTGTTTCCTTGGATTCCGGGTGCGGCCCACGCAAAAAAGCGTCCGCCCGTCCTGTGGCGCGCGGGTTAGCACGGGGCGATCCGCCTTCAAAGTCACAGGCTGCCGGTCAGCGTCGGTGCAGTGCGGTCGCGCTCGGGTTGCGACCCCATGACCAGTTCATTATAGTGCGTGAGATCTCACCCGGCCCCCCGTCGAGCGTTCAGTCCAGCAATGTCCGAACCGGTGCCCTTCCAGGCTGTTTTCAACGGGCGTGTTCCCGCGCCTCAGCTGGAGGCCAACGGGACTCCGCGACGCGGCTGCCCGCTTTCCGACCTGCGCGACCGTCTGCGTCGGGCCGGCCTGCGGCCGACGCGACAGCGCCTGTCCCTGGGCTGGCTGCTGTTCGGTCGCGGCGACCGGCACCTGACCGCCGAAATGCTGTACGACGAGGCGATGCGCGCCAAGGTGCCGGTGTCGCTGGCGACGGTCTACAACACCCTGCACCAGTTCACCGAGGCCGGGCTCCTGCGCCAGCTCGCGCTCGACGGGTCGAAAGCCTACTTCGACACGAATCCGAGCGAGCACCACCATTTCTACCTGGAAGACGAGAGCCAGGTGATCGACATGCCCGATTGCGGGATCACGGTCGATTCGCTGCCGGAGGCGCCGGAAGGTATGGAGATTGCCGGTGTTGAGGTGATCGTCCGCCTCCGCCGGGCCCGACCGAACGCGCGCCGCCAGGGCTGAACGGGCGGCTCAAACGTCGGACGATTGCAGAGGCCCGGCGGCATCGTCTGGGCCTTTCTTCGTTTGACGATGGGCTTCCAATGATGGGGCGTGAAACACAGGACGTCTCCCCTTATCGAGGGCGTCCGGCTCGCTCCGGCGCCGCCAAGGTCGCCAAAACCCGCTCCCGCTGGGTGGGGGTAAAGGTTGCTTTTTGTCCTTGTTGTCGATGTCCACCGGAGAATTGTGAACATCGTATCCCCGCCGGCGGGGCGAAGACGGTCTCAGGGCGGCCGTCATAGGTGCTGCAAACGACGTACGTATTCGCGTGCGCCGTCGTGGCCGTGCGGCTACTCGACGACCTCGTTCGGGTAGACGCCCCAGAGCCGGTTCTGGCGGATGTAGCCGTCGACATCCCGCTTGTTCGGGAGCGCAACGATCAGGCGGCACCATGTGCCGGTGCAGCTCTTCACGCTGCCGATCACGCCGGTCTGAAGCTTGGCCTCGTCGTCGGCGCCGTCTTCGGCCTTGGCACGCAGCGACACGGACGCCTTCTCGATGCCCTTGTCGGGCCCGGCATTGACGATCGCGGTGCGCCGTCCGGACAGCAGAGAATGCAGGACCCAGCCCTCGGTCCCCTCCGAGTCACGGATCCGGCGCCAGGTCTCGAACTCGCCGACGATCTCGACCGGGAGGCCCGCCCGCTGGAATACCCATAGGGTGCGGTGATCCTTGGAGGGCCCCTCACGCAGGTTGACGCGGTCGGTCTTGAGGCTGGCATAGCGCGGCAGCGGCAGTTTGGTCACCGGCCCGACCCCGGTCTCGATCGGGGCTGCAGGGGCCGCCGCCAGGGTCGCGGGGCCACTCGCCAGCAGCGCCACAACGGCGAGGCTGAGGCGTAACGCGCGCATGATCGTCTCCCAGTCCGGACGGGTCGATGGTGGCGAAGGGGCTTGTCGAAAGCGAGGCCCTTTCGACGCGGGGGCACGGCCCGCATCCGATTGTGTTCCGGCCCACCTCTGATAGAGAGTCCGATGGGTCAGGACAGGCTCCGGAACCGGCGCCGCGCGATCGGTCCTGTCTGGCCGAATTCGGTTAACGGACGCTTGCGCGGGTCGGTCCCGCCGGGCGCCGTGACCACGGCCGCAGAGCTGACGGGGAGAGAGACGTGTCGAAGCGCAAGCCGCTGGTGGTCGTGACGCGACGGCTGCCGGATGCCGTCGAGACGCGGATGCGCGAGCTGTTCGACGTCCGCCTCAGTTCCGACGACGCGCCCTTGGCGGCTGAAACGATGATTGCGGCCCTGCGCGAGGCCGACGTTCTCGTCCCCACCGTCACCGACGAGATCGATGCCGGGCTCATCGCGCAGGCCGGACCGAACCTGCGGCTCATCGCCAATTTCGGCAACGGCGTCGACCACATCGACGTGGCGGCGGCGCTCGAACGCGGCATCACGGTGACCAATACTCCGGGCGTGCTGACCGAGGATACCGCCGACATGACGATGGCGCTGATTCTCGCCGTCGCCCGCCGGGTCGCCGAGGGTGCGCGGATCATCCCGGATGACGAATGGACCACGGGCTGGTCGCCGACCTGGATGCTCGGCCGGCGCATCACCGGTAAGCGGCTCGGGATCGTCGGTATGGGCCGCATCGGTCAGGCACTCGCCAAGCGCGCCCGGGCCTTCGGCCTGCAGGTCCATTATCACAACCGCCGCCGGGTGCCGGCGGCCATCGAAGGCGCGCTCGACGCGACCTACTGGGAATCCCTCGACCAGATGCTGGCGCGGGTCGACATCGTGTCGGTCAACTGCCCGCACACGCCGGCGACCTACCACCTCCTCTCGGCGCGGCGCCTCAAGCTGCTCAAGCCCGAGGCGGTGGTGGTCAACACCGCCCGCGGCGAGGTGATCGACGAGAATGCCCTGGCGCGACTGATCGAGGGCGGCGAGATTTCGGCCGCCGGCCTCGACGTGTTCGAGCAGGAGCCGGCCGTGAGTCCGCGCCTCGTGAAGCTCGCCCGGCAGGGCAAGGTCGTGCTGCTGCCCCATATGGGCTCGGCGACCTATGAGAGCCGCATCGACATGGGTGAAAAGGTCATCATCAACATCAAGACCTTCATGGATGGCCACCGGCCGCCGGACCGGATCCTGCCCAGCATGCTCTGACGGGAGCCGGCGGCGCGCCTCGACGCGCTGTCAAAGCCGTCCGGCGACCGCCATCGGATTCCTGGCCGCTTCGACGCTCTGGAACAGGCGTTCTGTCGTCAGCTTCAGGAAGTGAAAGCCGAAATCGGGATTCTGATAGTAGAGTTCCTTGAGGTCTGAATAGGTCACGCACAAAGCCTTGCCGGGCTCAACACATACGAGTGAGGCGGTGCGGGCATTGCCGGGCGAGAGCAGACCGAGTTCACCGACGATCCCGCCGGCCCGCACCTCAAGATCCATCTCTGGAACCCGGAAAACACCGCTCTCGACGTAGTACATCTCGTGCGCCGGATCGCCCGCGCGGAACACGGTCTCGCCGGCATTGAAGGAGCGCTCCGTCCCGAACGGGCGTAGCCAATGCAACGACAGGTCGCCCTCGGCGGCGGTCTTCGTGTCACGGACCAGGCGAAACATCTGCCACAGCCGGTACATGGCGAGGGGCAGTTCGAACAGTTCGGTGACGATCACCGGCCAGCTGTTGATCAATATTCCATAAACGATGAGAACGGAACTCGCGCAGATACCGATGATCCTCAGCGGTATCATCGTGGTCATGGACGTCGAAATGATCACCAGTCCGGTTCCAAGGAATCCGATTGCTTCGACCCAATCCATGTTCCGCCTCGTGCAAATGCGAACGCGGCGTCTGGTATCTTGACCTTTGGCAAGGCCGCAAGTTTCTTGGGGTTGGTCGGCGCAAGTACGCGTGTCGAACTTAGATGACATCTCCCGATAACGCTGGGCGTTTCATACTCTGCACGCCCTGAAACAGCCGCTCACTTGTCAATTTGAGAAAATAGAAGCCGAATTCGGGATTTTGGTAGTAGAGTTGCTTCACGTCAGAATAGGTCACACACAGCGCGTGACCGGCCTCGATGCAGACCAGCGAAGCCGTCCTGGTATTGCCCGGGGACAGAAGGCCGAGTTCGCCGACGATCCCGCCGGCGCGGACCTCGATGTCGACCTCCGGGATCCGGAAGACGCCGCTCTCGACGTAATACATCTCGTCGGCGAGATCGCCCTGGCGGAACACCACCTCACCGATCCCGAAGGCGCGGCGCGAGCCGAAGGGGCGCAGCCATTCCAGGGAGAGGTCGCCGCCGGCCGCCGTCTCCACGTCGCGGACGAGGCGCAGCATCTGCCACAGCCGGTAGGCGTTGAACGGCATCTGGATCAGCTCGGTCAGCACCACCGGCATGCTGCCGATCAGCGTCCCATAGGTGATCACCGCGCAACTCGCGCAGAGCGAAATGATCCGCAGGGGAATCATCGTGCTCATGGCGGTCGCCGAGATCGTCAGTGCGGTGCCGAGGTAGCCGATCGCCTCGATCCAATCCATGGTCGCTCCCAAGCGTGTCGTTGCCGGGGGGATGCCCGTCTTGCCGTGTCCCGGCAAGACGGGCGCAGGGCCTGGATCAGGGCGCCTGCTTCAGGCCCCTGGCCCGCGCAGGCGCAGGGCGATCGCCTCGGCGGCGCGCGCGCCTTCGGCGTAGGCGCCGCCCACCGTGCCCCATTGCTCGCGGGACAGGGCCTCGCCGGCGAACCACACCGTGTCGCCCACCGGATCATGCAGGGTCTGTCGCGCCGGCGCATGGCCCGGGGGAACGACGGCCCAGGATCCCCGCGACCAGGGATCGTGGCGCCATGCGCTGACCACCGGGATGCTCAGGTCGCGCACGCGGCGATGCCCGAACAGATCGGCCAGCACGGCCCGGACGTGCCGGCGCACGCCGTCCGCTCCGGACCCGGCTGCATCGAGGGATGCGGCGTCGTGCAGGTCGAGCTCGTAGTAATGGAAGGGCGTGCCGTCGATCCGGGTCAGCAGGCCCGGCGGCGTGCGGCGGCGACCGTGGATCGCCGCCAGACGGTCGCGACCCCGGAACGGGCTCGACGGCCAGTGCAGCACCGCGTGCTCGTAGATGCCGGTGGTGAAGCCGTCGATGGCGGCACGGACTGCGTTCGGCAGGGGCGGCGTGAAGGATGGACCATCGCGCAGCACCATCATGGGCGCGGTGACGATCAGCGCCCGCGCCTGATACGGGGGGCCGCCGCCGGTCTCGACCCGGACGCGGCCGCCCGACCAGTCGACATGCGTGACCGGCGTCGCCAGCGCCACCGGAAGTCCGTCGGCGAGGCGGGCCAGATAATTGCCGTAGCCATCGGCCAGGAAGAAGTTGTCGCTATACTCCATGCTGGGAAAGTCGTGGAGCGAGACCTCGCTGAGTGGCCGGCCGGAGACGAGGCCGTGGACCTGCGCCACCCGGGACCCCCAGGGCCCGAGTCCCGGCGGGAGAACGTTTGCGGCCGGTCGGTCGTCGCCGGGCTGGGCGGCGCCCCCGGTCATCGCCCGGTCCGCACGGGCGAAGGCCCGGGCATTGGCCCGGACCTCGTCGGCGCGGCCGGGCCGGTGTCCGACCCAGACATGGCTGTCCTGCGGCGCCTTGCGCAGCCGCTCGCCCCGCGCGCGGCCCAGGGCCACCAGGGGATTGATCGGCCCCGCGTGGAGCCAGTGGGCGCCCAGATCGAGGGCGTGGCCGCGCAGCGCCACCGTCAGGGCGCGGCCGCCGACGCGATCACGGGCCTCCAGCACCGCCACGGGTATCCCCCGGGCCATGAGCGCCCGCGCGGCTCCGATGCCGGCCGCGCCCGCCCCGATGATCAGCACCTCCGGTGACGGCGGCAGCGCCGCGAGCCGGGGTCGGTAGGCGGGCTGCGCCGGCGGATCGCCCCGCCGCGGCGCCGGAGTCTCTCGTGTTGCTGCCTGCACGCGCGCGCCTCGCTTCCCTGCCCGTTTTCCTGCGGTTCTACCCTTGCCTGTCCTGCGGTACGTGCAACCTTGCGCCGCGGGCCGCAGGGCTCCACAACGCGCCCGCGCCGCGACCGGCGGCGACCGGAACACACCCGATGCTCGTCGAGTCCGCCACGGCGGCATTGCGCCAGACCTTCTCGCCCCCCCTGCGGGCGATCCTCTGGAAATCACTGGGCCTGACGCTCGGGCTCCTGGTCCTGGTCTGGCTGGGCCTGACCCGGCTGGTCCAGGCATTCCAGGCGAGCCATCACATCTCGTCCCAGTACCCGATCCTCGACACCCTCGCCTATTATTTCGCAGGCTTCGGCCTGTTCGTGGCGCTCGCCTACCTGATGCCGGCGATCTCGATCCTGGTGGCGGGCTTCTTCCTCGACGACGCGGCCGCAATCGTCGAGCGGACGGATTTCCCGGACGACCCACCGGGCCGCGCCATGCCGCTCGGCACCGCAATGCTCTACGCGGTCCGCTTCGCCGGCGTGACGCTCCTGGTCAACCTCGCGGCGCTGGTCATCTTCTTCGTTCCGGTGATCGGGATCGCGGCCTTCTTCGGCGCCAACGCCTATCTGCTGGCCCGGGAATATTTTGAGATGGCGGCGGCCCGGTTCCGGCCGCTGCCCGAGGCCGCCGCCATGCGCCGCGCCTTCTCGGTGCGGACGCTCGGTGCCGGCTGCCTGCTCTCGGCCATGATGGTGGTGCCGATCCTGAACCTGCTGACGCCGCTATTCGGCATCGCCCTGATGGTCCACCTGCACAAACGCCTCAGCCGGCGGCCGCGTCTGACGGCGCCGCGGTCCCTCTAGCCGTTGATGCGGCCAAAGCCCGCTCTGGCCGGGACGGGGTTTGGCCGTTACCGTCGCCGCAGCCGGGCGGGGGCCGGGGCGGAGAGCCGATCAATGAAGGCCCACGACGCGGCGCAGGACGTTCCCCCGCCCCCCGGTTTCGTCCCGTTCCTCTTGGTCGGGCTCTTGGGACTCGGGCTGCTCGGCTGGGGGGCTTACGGGCACTGGCGGCGCGACGTTGAGGCGAGCGCGACGCTTGCGCGGGTCAAGGCCCTCGTGCCGCAGGTGCGCACGGTCGTGGCCGAGCGCGCCGATGGACCGCTCGACCTCGTGCTGCCGGGCGAGATGCAGGCCTTCACCACGGCGGCGATCGCGGCGCGGGCCACGGGCTACATCGCCGAGCGCCGCATCGATATCGGCTCGCGCGTGAAAGCCGGCGACCTCCTCCTCCGGATCGCGGCCCCGGATCTCGACCAGCAGCGCGCCCAGGCTGAGGCGCAGGTCGGTCAGTTGAAGGCGCAGCTGCTCCAGGCTCAGGCGCAGGTCGAGCAGGCCCGCGCCAGCGTGAACCTCGCAAATCTCACCAACAACCGGACCACGACCCTGGCGGTCCAGGGCTGGGCCTCCCGCCAGAACGCCGACACCGCGCAGGCGGGTGTCCTGTCCCAGGCCGCGACGCTGGCCGCCGCCGAGGCCGGCGTGAAAGTGGCGACCGCGAATATCAAGTCGCAGGAAGCCGTGGTCGATCGGTTGAAGGCGCTGACGGCGTTCGAGCGGGTCGTTGCGCCCTTTGACGGGGTCGTCACGGTCCGCAACGTCGATGTCGGCGACCTCGTCCGGGCGGATAACGGCGGCACGCCGCTCCTGAGCATCGATCAGGACAGCACCCTGCGTATCACCGTGAACGTGCCGCAGAACGACGCGGTCGGCGTCAAGCCGGGGGTCAAGGCGGTGATCACCGTCCCGCAGATCCCCGGCAAGAGCTTCGACGGCTTCGTGGAGCGCAGTTCGGTCGCTTTGAATGCCGCCTCGCGCACGCTGACGACGCAGGTGGACGTGCCCAACCCGGATCGGCAACTGCGCGCTGGTCTCTACGCCTACGTGACCCTTCAAATCCCGCGTGCGGAGCCGGCGGTGGCGGTGCCCGCGGAGGCAACCGTGTTCAACGGCGACGGCCTGCAGGTCGCCCAGGTCGGCGACGATGACCGCGTGACGTGGCGGTCCGTGAAGGTCCGGCGCGATCTCGGACGCACCCTGGAGTTGGAATCCGGCCTGCCGGCTGACAGCCGCATCATCTACAGCCCGCCGCCGGACCTGCGCGACGGTCAGGCGATCGAGCGCCTGAAGGCGGCCCCACCGCCGACGCCGGTGCGGTCGGCCCAGCGCTGACCGGCCGAAGGAGCCTCAGTTCACCCGGACGACGAGCTTCATCTTCGGGTGGATCCCACAGAGAACCTGGAACGTGCCGCGCTCCGTGAAGGTGATCGGCGTACGGCTGCCGGGCTCCTGATCGCCGGAATCGAAGTTGAACGTGTCCGACTCGACGAAGACATGGTGCAGCAAGTCGCTGTCGTCGTTGACGAAGGTGACCACCTCGCCGCGCGCAACCACAAGATTGTCGGGATGAAACATCCGGCCCTTCTGCGAGACCGCTATGCCGGAGGCCTGGAGTTGCCCGGTAACGAGCAATCCGCTGAGCGCACCCAAGGCCAGCGCCAGCACGGCGGGTCCTGACTTCCGCCACCGCAGGCTCACGGCGATACGGGATACGCAAGCGGACATGGGATCCCTCGGTGTTCGAGGATCACCGTCGCACAGATTTCATTGAAAAATCATTCCTCGAATACCGAAACCCAACCGCTCTCCGGGCGATCGTTCGGAATACGACTTATCTTCGTTCGCGCAGTTAAAGCGAAGCGCTGGGTCCGCGAGCTAAGCGCCTCTTAACATGTGGCAACTACAGATGGTGGTACGTGTGGCGCGACGGCCGGTGCGATGCAAGACCCCGAGACGGCGACGGAGGAGCGAAGCCCGGCGAAGCTGTCGGTAACGGCGCGCGGGTTTACGGGTTATTTCACCACGATCCGCGGCCGAATCCTCGTCGCGTTCCTGAGCATGAGCCTGCTCTCCGGCGCGCTCGGGCTCTACGCTGTCGTCGCGATCTCGCACATCGGCACTCTGGTCAATCGGACCTACGATGAGTCGCTGATGTCCATCAACTATGCGCGGGCAACGGCGGCCGACTTCGCCAAGATGCGCACGGCCTTCGCTCGGCGCATGCATCTTCGCAACGAGGCCGAGACGGCCAAGCTGAATGCCGAGATCGCGGATCTGTCGACGACGCTGGCCGAGGATCTGACGATCGCGGTCGAGCGGTCCCAGTCCGACCGGGCGGTGCGGACCGCCGGCGCCGTACAGGCAGCCGTGACCGCCTGGGAGGAGCTGCGGCGCTCCCTCGATCCCGCTACGGCCCGGCCCGAGCGCTGGGATGCCCTGGATCAGCAAGCCAGCGCTGTCGACAATCAGATCGACCTCCTCGTGAACTACACGGCCGGCGACGGCTTCACGTTCCGGCAGGCTGCACGCACGCTGGTTGCACGGGAAATGCGCGTCAACGCCGTCGCGGCCCTCCTAGCGGTCGTGGCCTGTGCGCTGATCGCGTGGCTGCTCAATCGACGCATCAGCGGGCCGCTCGCCGCCGCGTCCCGTGCCGCGGAGCGCATCGCCAGCGGCCGGCTCGAGGACCGCATCCCCGCCGGCGGCCGCGACGAACTCGGCAGCCTGCTTCGCTCCATGGCGGCCATGCGCGACAATATCCAGGCCATGATGGCCCGCGAAGTCAGTCAGCGGCGCCGCGCCGAGTCGCTGGTCACCGACGCGCTCCAGACCTCCCGGGAGGGCGTGGTCGTGGTCGATGCGGCCGGCCGGATCGCGTTGGCGAACGCTCAGGCCCAGGGCTTCTTCGAAGGTCTTGGCGAGGCGATCGAGGCCGGTGTCTCCCTCTGGGGTACCACGGATTGCGCGGGTCCTTCCGGACGAACGGCCCTGTCCGACTGTTTCCGGGCGCTCGCCCGCGACGGCGATATCCGCTTGGCGGATGGGCGATGGCTGCGGGTGAGCCGCAGCGCCACCCAACAGGGTGGCTTCATCGCAGTGTGCAGCGACATCAGCCTGCTGAAGCAGCAGGAGGATCGGCTGACCGAAACGAACCTCCGCCTCGACGCCGCCCTCGACAACATGTCGCAGGGCCTGTGCCTCTACGATGCGCAGGACCGCCTGATGGTGGTCAACCGGCGTTTCACGGAGATCTACGGCTTGGCGCCGACGGCGGTCGTGCCCGGAATGACCGCCCTGGAGGTGATGGACGTCAGCCTCCTGGCCGGCAACCACCCGGGCTGCGACCTCGATACGCTGCTGCGCCAGCAGCGCGAGGCATTCTACGGCGGTGCTTGGCACACGCATTTCCAGGAACTCTGCAACGGGCGCATCGTCGCGATCGAGCGGCGCAAGACCGCCGATGGTGGGTTCGTCGCAACCTACGAGGACGTCACCGACCGGCGTCGCGCCGAGGCCCGCATCGCCTTCCTGGCGCATCACGACATCCTGACGGGGCTGCCGAACCGCATTGCCCTGGGCCAACAGATCGAGATGGCGGTGGCCCAGGCGGGGCGCGACCACGGCTTCGCGGTCTTCGCCATCGATCTCGATGATTTCCGGCCGGTGAACGAGACCCTGGGCCACGGCGTCGGCGACGAGTTGCTGATCGCGGCGGCAAACCGGCTCACCGCCTGCGTGCGGGAGATCGACTGCGTCGCCCGGCTCGGCGCCGACGAATTCATCGTGGTCCAGCGGGGCATCGATCGTCCGGAGGACGCGGCGGTACTCGCGCGGCGGATCATCGAGGTGGTCGGCGCGCCTTACAGCTTGAGCAGCCACGAGGTCAGCGTCGGGCTGACCATCGGTATCACCCTCGCGCCGAGCGATGGGACGAGCTGCGACAAGCTTCTGAAGAATGCCGAGGTCGCACTGGACCGCGGCAAGAGCGAGGCGCGCGGCTCGTTCCGCTTCTTCGAACCCGAGATGGATGCGCGCCTGCAGGCCCGCCGGATTCTGGAGCGCGATCTGCGCGAGGCGCTCGCCCGTGAGTCGTTCGAAGTCTATTACCAGCCGATCTACAGTCTCGATGCGGATCAAGTCTGTGGGTTCGAGGCTTTGCTGCGCTGGAACCACGCGGTTCGCGGCTTCATCTCACCCGCCGAGTTCATTCCCATTGCGGAAGAGCTTGGCCTGATCGTCCCGCTCGGCGAATGGGTGCTGCGCCGCGCCTGCGAGGAGGCGGCCCGCTGGCCGGATGAGATGAAGGTCGCCGTCAACGTCTCGGCGGTGCAGTTCACCTCGGCGAGTCTCGTGAACGTTGTCCGGGAGGCGCTGCGCCGCACCGGTCTCCCCGGCCGGCGGCTGGAGCTTGAGATTACCGAATCGGTGCTGGTGGCCAATCCCGGCGCGACGACCGCGATCCTGCACAGCCTCAAGGCGCTGGGGGTCCGGGTCGCCATGGACGATTTCGGCACCGGTTACTCGTCGCTCAGCTACCTGCGCAGCTTCCCCTTCGACAAGATCAAGATCGACCAGTCCTTCGTGCGCGATCTCTGCATCAAGGACGGCACGCACTTCATCGTCCGGGCGGTGATCGGGCTCGGGGCCAGCCTCGGCATGACGACCACCGCCGAGGGCGTCGAGACCGAGGCGCAGCTCGCCCAGCTCAGGGCCGAGGGTTGCGACGAGGTGCAGGGCTACCTCTTCAGCCGGCCCGTACCCGTCTCGGAGGTATCGGCGGTGATCCACCGCTGGAACGGAGCCCGCCGGGCGATCGCGTAAGTGGCCCGTCCTCCACGACGTGGGCTCCCGATCCCGCGCACAGGCCGCGTGAGCGGAATGCGACCCGGGACCTGGCGCTCGACGTCGCGAAGCGTCCGTTCGAGCGGGGCCGCCCATGCAGCGTTTCGGCTGCCAGGTCCCGCTTCGCTTCACCCGTCCGGGAAAGGGTTGCGCGCTTCCCGAGCCCCTGCCCTACTCCGCCGCGTCCAGGCGTGGGCGCTCCACGTGGCTGCGCTCGGCCTTCACCAGTTCGGCCGTGCGGAACGCCACCTCCAGCGCCTGCTCGGCGTTGAGGCGCGGGTCGCAATAGGTGTGGTAGCGGTCCTGCAGATCGTCGGCCGTCAGCGCCCGGGCACCACCGGTGCATTCGGTCACGTCCTTGCCGGTCATCTCCAGATGGATGCCGCCCGCGAAGGTGCCCTCCCCCCGGTGGACGCCGAAGAAGCCCTCGATCTCCTGCATCACGCGCTCGAAGGGCCGGGTCTTGTAGCGGCCGGCCGAGATCGTGTTGCCGTGCATCGGATCGCAGATCCACACCACCTTGCGGCCTTCCCGCTCGACGGCGCGGATCAGGGCCGGCAGGTGATCGCCGACCTTGTCGGCCCCAAACCGGCAGATCAGGCTCAAGCGACCCGGCTCGTTTTCCGGATTGAGCAGGTCGATCAGCCGGATCAGCCCCTCAGCCTTCATCGACGGGCCACACTTGAGACCGATCGGATTCTTGATGCCCCGGGCGTATTCCACATGGGCATGGTCCGGCTGGCGGGTCCGGTCGCCGATCCACAGCATGTGGCCGGAGGTCGCGTACCAATCGCCCGTGGTCGAATCGACGCGGGTCAGCGCCTCCTCGTAGCCAAGCAGCAGGGCCTCGTGGCTGGTGTAGAAATCGGTGGTCCGCACCTCCGGATGGGTCTCCGGGTTGATGCCGATCGCCCGCATGAAGTCGAGCGCGTCAGTCATGCGGCCCGCCACATCCTGGTAGCGCGACGATTGCGGCGAATCCTTCACGAAGCCCAGCATCCAGCGATGCGCGTTCTCGAGGTTCGCATAACCGCCGGTGGCGAAGGCGCGCAGCAGATTGAGCGTCGCGGCCGATTGCCGGTAGGCTTCGAGCTGGCGCCGTGGATCCGGAATCCGCGCCTCCTCGGAGAAGCCGATGCCGTTGACGATATCGCCCCGGTAGCTCGGCAGGCTCACACCCTCCAGCGTCTCGGTCGGCGAGGAGCGCGGCTTGGCGAACTGCCCGGCGATGCGCCCGACCTTCACCACCGGCGATCCGCCCGCGAAGGTCAGCACCATGGCCATCTGCAGGAACACCCGGAAGAAGTCGCGGATGTTGTCGGCGGAATGCTCGTCGAAGCTCTCGGCGCAGTCGCCGCCCTGGAGGAGAAAGGCTTCACCCGCGGCGACGCGCGCGAGCGCCGCCTTCAGTTTGCGGGCCTCACCGGCAAAAACCAGCGGCGGAAAGCTCGCGATCTGCGACTCGACGGCACCCAGGGTGGCCATGTCCGGATAGGTGGGGACCTGCTCGATCGGCAGGTGTCTCCAGCTCTTCGGTGTCCAACGCTCGCCCATGGCCTCTCTCCGCGCACCTCTCGTGCGACCGCGCCTTACGCGCGAAGCGCGGCTTATAGAGAGGTTCCCGCACGCTGACGAGTACCGGAATCCAAGGGGCAGGCGCGTTCCGGCTTCAGGCCTCGCCGTCCTCGACCTCGATTCCGTGCTCGGCCAGGATCCAGAAGATCGCCTCCAGATCCTCCGCCGACACGTCCCGGGGCGGCAGGGCCTCCTCCAGGTCGTCGTAGGTCAGGCAGCGGCGGCGCTGCGCCTCCGCCTTGGCGAGCAGTTGGTCGATGGCCTGGCGGATATCGGGCGGCAGCGCGTCGTGGCTTGGGGGGCGATGGAAGACCGGGCGCAGGGCATCCGCCAGCAGGCCGTCGATGATGGCCTGCCGCCGCGCATGCGCGTCGTCGCTTCCTCGGCCGTTGCCTGCGCCCTGCTTGCCCATTCCCCTGATATGGCTCGGTCGGGCTTGGCGTCGAGGTCTCGGACCCGCGGAGTCCTCAGCCGACGCCGACCGGATGCTTGGTCACCTCCGGCACGCGCAAAGTCACGAGCTCTTCGGCGGCCGTCGGATGGACGGCGATGGTCCGGTCGAAATCGGCCTTCGTGGCGCCCATCGTCACAGCGATGCCCACCGCCTGGATGACCTCGCCGGCATCGTGTCCGACGATGTGGACGCCCACCACCCGGTCGGTGGCGCACGCGACGATCACCTTCATGAGGATCCGCTCGTCCCGTCCGGAGAGCGTCGCCTTCATCGGCCGGAAGCGCGCCTTGTAGACGTCGATCGTCCCATAAAGCTCCCGCGCAACCGCCTCGCTGTGGCCGACGACTCCGATCTCGGGGGTCGAGAACACCGCGGTCGGGATCAGGTGGTGATCGACGCAGGTGGGTTTGCCGCCATAGACCGTGTCGGCGAAGGCATGGCCCTCGCGGATCGCCACCGGGGTCAGGTTTGCGCGGTTGGTTACGTCGCCGACCGCGTAGATCGACGGAACCTTGGTCTGCGAGTAGGCATCCACCGGAATAGCCCCGGCGGCATCGACTTCGATGCCGACCCGGTCAAGGCCGAGACCGGCGACGTTGGGCTTCCGACCCGTGGCAATCAGGACCTGATCGACGCGGATCTCGCTGCCGTCGTCGAGCCGGGCGCAGAGCGCGCCGTCCCGCCGCTCGATGCCCGTGAGCGTGCGGCCGAGCCGCAGGTCCATCCGGTGACTGTAGGCTTCGGCCAGGGCGTCGCGGACCTCGTCGTCGAAGCCGCGCAACAGCCCCGCGCCCCGGTGCAGCAAGGTCGTGGCGCTGCCCAGAGCCGCGAACACGCCGGCGAATTCCACCGCGATGTAGCCGCCGCCGATCACCAAGATGCGCTCCGGCAGGCTCTCCAGCTCGAACACCTCGTTCGAGGTGATCGCCAGCCCTATGCCGGGGACCGCCGGCTCCTTCACGGGATGCGCACCGACCGCCACGAGGATCCGCTCCGCCCGAATCGTGCGGCCGGATGTCAGGAGGCGCACCGTGTGCGGATCCTCGATCACGGCCCGCTCCGGCGCAATCTCGACCCCCGCTCGGATCAGGTTGGTGTCGTAGATCCCTTCGAGGCGGGTGACTTCCGCGTCCCGGCGGCGCTTCAGGGTCGCCCAGTCGAAGCGCGGCTTCTCCACCGTCCAGCCGAAGCCGGCGGCATCCTCGAACTCGTCGGCGAAGCGGCCGGCATAGACCATCAGCTTCTTCGGGACGCAGCCCCGGATCACGCAGGTGCCGCCGACCCGGTACTCCTCGGCCAGCATCACCTTGGCGCCGTAGCCCGCCGCGATCCGCGCCGCGCGCACGCCCCCCGAACCGCCGCCGATGACGAAGAGGTCGACGTCGAAATCGCTCATGCGGAGCCGTCCCTTTCGGGTGTCAGGACTGCGCCGGCCCCGGGCACGGCGCGCATCCAGGTGATGGCAGCGCCAAGGCCCGCCGTCCACCACGCCGCCCAGCCGTTATGCTCGACGAAGGCGATCGCGACCGCGCAGGCGACGAGGCCGAGCGCCGCCGCGCGATCCGGCTGATACAGGCGGGCGATGCGGGCGAGCATCAGCATCAGGGTCAGCGCCGCGAGGAACGCGCCCGGCAGACCCAGCTCGACCCAGACCTGAAGGAAGCTGTTGTGGGGGTGTCCGACCCCGAGGAGAACGCGCATCTCGGGCACGAGCGCCTGCGCCACCGGGGTCTCGGCGAAGCGCGCGCTGGTGCCGTAGCCGGCTCCGCGCCAGGGATCGGCCGCCACGGCCGCGCCGAAGCTGCGCGCGATGGCGACCCGCGCCCGGGAGGAAGATTGGACCAGGCGTTCGTGGGCCGCCTCCGGCATGAGGTGGGTCAGGAGATCGCCCTCGACGGGAGCCAGCGCCACAGCGAGGCCCAGGCCGAGCCCGGCGAGGCCGATCCCGGCGCGACGGGGCAGCAGGCGAGCCGCCGCGAACATCGCGAGGCCCGCGATCAGGCCGAGCTGGGCGGCGCCGCTGATCGAACGCAGCACGCCGAGCGCCGTGAAGATCAGCGTCGCCGCCGCCAGACCGCGGGCGCGCTGCCGCCAGAGGACCAGCGCCAGCGGGCCAGCCACGAGATCGAGGGTGAGCGCGGGCCGGTTATGCACGAAGGCTGCGGCCCGATGGCCCAAGGCCCGCTCCAGGGCGAGGTCGGAGGCCAGATCAATGGCAATCAGGAGGCCGGCGAGCGCGATCGAGGCAGCCCCGAGCCGCGGCGCGAAAGCCGGGATCCGGCCGGGTGCGAGGCAGCACAGCAGATAGGCTGCCGCGAGCGTCGGCAGGAATTCGCCCGCCACCCGCAGGGACGTGGCCGGGAACGGGCTCCAGGCGAATGAGACGACGCTCCAGGCCAGGAAGGCGAGTGCCGCCCCGGCGAGCGGATTCGACAGCGGCGCCAGGATCTGCCGGACCGCCGCGGAGCGGTCTTCGATCAGGCGCCCGGCCAGAAAGGCGAGCGCCGCCAGCCCGATGACGGCCGGGCTTGACCGGTTGGCCAGCACCATCGCAAGCGGCATGACGGCGAGGCAAACCCCACCCGCCGCGTAGAGGCGGCTTTGCGCGCCCGCGGAGCGGGCTGACGGCGCTTTCACCGTGATCCGCTCGCCCGGGCGGAGGCCCTCACTGCATCTGATGCCCGCGCTTGCCCATCTCGGCGCGGACGCGGACCATGACGTATTCCGACACGTCCTGGGTCCAGTCCTGCATCTCCTGCACCATCTCGTCGAGGAGCTGCGGCTGCGCCTCGACGTAGTGCTTGCCGGCGGGCGAGCGGAAGAAGGTCGCGATTTCCTGCAACTCGGCCTCAGAGAACTTGGACGCGTAGGTGCGGGCCGCGATGTCGATCATGCGCTGCTTCTGCAACTCCATCTCGGGTTGCAGCGAGGCCAGCACCTCGTCGAGATCCTTGGCCAGTTCCGGCCGGGTGACGGCCTGCTTGCGGATCTGCTCGGCGAAGGCGGGCAGCACCGAGTCGAACGACCGGGCGATACCGGAGGAGAGCATCACCTCGCGGGCCAGCGCGAGGTGGCTCGGCGTGACGCCCGCCGTCGCCGGCGTATTGGCCGCGGGTGTGCTCGGCTGCGTCGCGGGCTTGGCCGGCGTGGGCTTGTGCGCCTGGGCGAAGACCGCAGACGGGAGCGCGAGGCCAAGCGCGAGGCCGAGCGCGGCAGTGAGGCGTCGGGACATGCTGGACTGATCCTGCGAGGAGGGCTTGCGAGGAAACCGGCGCCTCAGGCGAGGCTGCCGAGAACGGTGATGGCGGCCTGCCCGTCCTGCACGGCCGCCAGGATCGCGGCGTCGGCAATGCCGAGGAACAGCCCGTGCTCGACGACCCCCGGCACGGCCCAGAGCGCCGCGCCAAGCACCTCCGGATCGGGGATCGCGCCGAGATGGGCGTCCAGGATGTGATGGCCACCATCGGTGACGAGTGGGGTACCGTCAGGCCGCACACGGAGCCGGACGCTTCCGGAGCAGCCGGCCTCCACGATCGTCCGCTCTACCGCCCGGTGGGTGGCGGCGAGGCCGAACGGATTGACCTCGATCGGCAGCGGAAAGGCGCCGAGCCGGTCGACACGCTTGGCCGCATCGGCGATCACCACCATGCGGTGGCTCGCGCAGGCAACGATCTTCTCGCGCAGGAGCGCCGCCCCGCCGCCCTTGATCAGGCGTAACCTGTCATCGACCTCGTCGGCGCCGTCGATGGTCAGATCGAGTTCGGGCTGCTCGTCGAGGGTGGCAAGTCGGATGCCAAGTCCCTCGGCCTGGGCGCGCGTCGCCTCCGAGGTCGGCACGCCGAGAATGTCGAGACCGTCGCGGACCCGCTCGCCCAGCAGCGCCACGAAGGCCGCCGCCGTCGATCCGGTGCCGAGGCCGAGGCGCATGCCGGGCGCGACGAGATCGAGGGCGCGCGCCGCAGCGGCGCGACGCAGATCCGGCCCGCTCACCGGAAGAGGGCCCGGTCGGTGAGGTCAAGCGAGGGCGCGCACGTCATGGAGAGCTGGTCTTTCCGCGAAGTCCGCGCGGCCCCTAGCACGGCAGCGGACGGACCGGAACGCCTGCGCCGACAATGCTGCGTCATGGGCGCATGCCCTGGGCGGGCGTGGCGCTGGCTCCGGCGCGGCCGGGGGCGGGCCCGGTCAGCGGCGCGTCGGAGGTCCCCTCGGCGCCGGGCTTGCCCTGCTGGGTGCAGACGACCTGCTCCTTCTTCACCAGAACGAAGCAGATGCTCATCTCGCCGGTCCGATAATTCACCCGGAAGACGCCGGCCTCGCGGGTGTGGCGGCTCGCCACCAGCCCGTATTCCGAGGGCGTCTGCGGCCCCGCACCCTCGCCGGCGCCGAAGCAGACCGTCTGGCCGATGCCACCGGCCGATTCCTGGAGGCCGTATTGGCAGGACGTCACCTCGCCGGTCACTTTGTCGACCCGGTACATGCGGTTCAGGTCGGTCTGCGGCGCGGGCACGAACTCGTAGGAGGTCGCGGCGGCCGGCAGGGCGTGGAGCGCCGCGCAGGCGGCCAGGAGAGGCAGGGACGGTTTCATCGCGGGTTCCGAACGGTGACGCGAAGCCTTTCGCCGGGCTTTCGGGCGAGTCTGGGGCGCGGAGGCCGGTCGGCCGTGTCGGTGCGGCGCAGGGACGGTGACTTGCCCGCTCCGACGCCCGCCGGTAGCGAGGCCGTGCCAGTCAGGAGCCCTTCGCCATGTCCGCTGCCACGAACCGCCCGCCCATCGCCGTGTTCGACCTCGATGGGACCCTGGCGGAGACTGCGGGCGACCTGATCGGTACCCTCAACGTGCTGATGCGGCGCGAGGGTCTGGCCGAGTTGCCGCTCTCGCAGGCCCGCGGGCTGATCGGCGCGGGCGCCAAGGCGCTGATCCGGCGCGGCTTCGAGGCCGAGGGGCGCACGCTCGCGCCGGAGGACCACGAGCGGCTGTTCGAGGCCTTCATCGCACACTACGGCGAGCACCTCGCCGACACGTCGCACCTCTTCCCGGGCGTCATCGAGGCACTCGACCGGCTGGAGGCCGAGGGTTTCAGCCTCGCCGTCTGCACCAACAAGTACGAGGGCCAGTCGGTCGAGCTGCTGCGCCTCCTCGGGATCGGCCACCGCTTCGCGGCGATCTGCGGCCGCGATACCTTCCCGCAATTCAAGCCGGATCCACGCCATCTCACCGGCACGATC
Source organism: Methylobacterium sp. E-005 (assembly GCF_022829725.1). Taxonomy (GTDB): domain Bacteria; phylum Pseudomonadota; class Alphaproteobacteria; order Rhizobiales; family Beijerinckiaceae; genus Methylobacterium. The sequence continues at coordinate 41,426 of NZ_JAKSYG010000019.1, forward strand.
GAGCGGGCCGGCGGTGATCCGGCCCGCGCCGTGATGGTCGGCGATTCCCGCACCGACATCGACACCGCCAAGGCGGCCGGCATCCCGGTTGTCGCCGTGACCTTCGGCTACACCGACCGGCCGGTGAGCGAACTGGGGCCCGATCGGGTGATCGAGCATTTCTCGGCGCTTCCGGCGGCGATTCGGGAGCTGGTGTTGGCGGACGCCGCCTGAGCCGTCAGGCGAGCCAGCTCCGGAGCCGGGCCACGGCTTCGCGGCACTCGGCCCCCGAGCCAGCGAACGAGAAGCGGACATGGTGGCTGCCGAGGTCCGGGTCGAAATCCAGGCCGGGCGTTGCCGCGACATGCGCCTCGTGGAGCATCCGGCGGCAGAAATCCACGGCGTCGTTGGTGAGGTTCGCTACGTCGGCGTACAGGTAGAAGGCGCCGTCGGCCGGATGCACGCGCCCGAGGCCCAAGCCGGGCAGCGCGTCGAGCAGGATGGCGCGGTTGCGCGCGTACCCGTCGCGCACGGAGTCGAGTTCCTCCGTGGCCTCGAAGGCCGCGAGCGCCCCGATCTGCGACAGGTAGGGCGCCGAGATATAGAGGTTCTGCGCCAGACGCTCGATCGTGCGCACCAGTGCCTCCGGCACCACCATCCAGCCGACGCGCCAGCCGGTCATGCAATGGTATTTCGAGAAGGAATTGATCACCACGGCGTCGGGATCGAAGCGTAGCGCCGTCACGGTGGGCTGGCCGTAGCTGAGGCCGTGATAGATTTCGTCCGAGATCAACGGCAGGCCGAGGCTGCGCGAGGCGGTGCAGAGGTCCCGCAGGGCCGCCTCCGTGATGATGGTGCCGGAGGGGTTGGCGGGGCTCATCACGAGCAAGCCGGAAACCGGCGACCGGGCGTGCGTCTCGCGCAGAAGCGCGGCGGTTGGGGCGAAGCGATCCTGCGCGCGCAGCACCATCGGGGTCGCCACGAGATCAAGGGCGGCCAGGATGTTGCGATAGGCCGGGTAACCGGGCTGCGGCACCGCGACACGGGCGCCGGCATCGAACAGGCTCATGAAGGCCAGCACGAAGCCAGCCGAGGAGCCGGTGGTGATCACCACCCGCTCCGGGGTCACCGAAACGCCGTGGCGCTCCGCGTAGTCCCGGGCGATCCGCTCCCGAAGTGCGGGAAGGCCGAGGGCCTCCGTGTAGGGCACGCGCCCGGTCGCCAGCGCCGCCTGCGCGGCCGTGATCACGGCACGGGGTGCCGGGGCCGAGGGCTGCCCGACCTCCATCCGAACCACGTCGGCGCCGGCCCGCGCCTTGGCGGCGGCCGCGGCCATCACGTCCATGGCGAGGAAGGGCTGGACGGCGGCAGCGCGTCGGGAGATCGCGGTCATGGGATCCTTCTCTGGGCCAGGGGAAGCCGCGGGGCCGAAATCATCAGGTCAGGGGCGGAACGCTAGAGCGCGCCGCAGGATGCCTCAACCGTGCTCGTCGTACCCGAATCGCTCCGCGACCCTCCGATTGACCCGGTGCCGCGAAAACGCCAAACCCAGCACCTACCGCTCGCGCCAGATGCGGGCCGGCTTGCCCCGCAAGCGAGGATCCATGCCGTTCATCCGCCCCCTGCCCGCGCTGGTCCTGGCGCTCGGCCTCGTCGCCGTTCCGGCGCTCGCGCAGAATGCCGAAGCGCCCACCGCCTCACCCTTCACGGACGCGCAGCGCGCCGGGATCGAGGCGATCGTCAAGGATTACCTCGTCAAGCACCCCGAAGTGCTGCAGGAGGCGCTCGCCGAGGCCGAGAAGCAGCAGGCCGAGACGCAGCGCCTCGCCCAGGCCGCCGCCCTCAAGGAATCCCGCGACGCGCTGCTGAACGGCCCGCACGATGTCGTGGCCGGCAATCCGCAGGGCGATGTCACGATGGTCGAGTTCTTCGACTACAATTGCGGCTACTGCCGGAAGGCTCTGGGCGACGTTCAGGCACTGATCAAGGCCGATCCGAAACTCCGGGTGGTGATCAAGGACTTCCCGGTGCTCGGCCCGGAATCGCTGGAGGCCAGCCAGGTCGCGGTCGCGGTGCGCCAGCAGCTCAAGGGCGACAAGCTGTTCGAGTTCCACCAGAAGCTGCTCGAGACCAAGGGTCGGGTCAACGGTGCCCGGGCGATCCAGGTCGCCAAGGATCTCGGCGTCGATACCGCCAAGCTCCAGAAGGACATGGCCTCCCCCGAGGTGAAGGCTGCGCTCAGCGAGAACCGCGGGCTCGGGGACCGGCTCGGCCTCTCGGGCACGCCGGCCTTCATCATCGGCGACGAGGTGATCCCGGGCGCGGTTGGCGTCGATCCGATGCGCAAGACCATCGCCGACGTGCGTCAGTGCGGTCACGCGTCCTGCTGAGGGACCGGGTTCTCCGGCGGATCGCAAAGGCGGGGGCGGCCTTGTCGCGCCGCACCGCTTTCGTCTAAGAGCCGCCAGCCGCAGGGCCGCGGTCCACCGCCGACTCGATGGACGGACCGACGCGCCGCGATACGAAGTAGGCCGGATGTCAAAGAACGACGCCATCGATCCCGAGCTCGTGCGCGAGCTCGCCAATCTCGTCACCGAGACCGGCCTCTCCGAGATCGAGGTCGAGAAGGGCGACCTGCGCATCCGCGTCGTGCGCCGGCTCGAACCCGTCGGACTCCAGGTTGCGGCCGCGCCGGTCGCCGCCCTGGCCCCGCCGGTCCAGCCCCAGGCGGCCCCGTCCGCGCTGGCGCCGGCCGAGGCGCCGCGGAATCAGGCCGGTACGGTGCCCTCGCCAATGGTCGGAACCGCCTATCTGCGCCCCTCGCCCGATGCCAAGGCCTTCGTGGAGGTCGGCTCGAAGGTCGAGGCCAGCGACAAGCTTCTGCTCATCGAGGCGATGAAGACCTTCAACGAGATCGTGGCGCCCCGCGCCGGCACGGTCAGCGCCATCTTCGTCGAGGACGGGCAGCCGGTCGAGTTCGGCGAGGCCCTGCTCGTCATCAGCTAGATATCGAACGCCCCTGCGCCGGGACGACGCCGCTTAACCAGAGGATAGAGCCTCCTGTGCGGTCCAGGACCGTCAGGACGCCCTAACGGGTCCGATGTTCGACAAGATCCTGATCGCAAACCGCGGCGAGATCGCCCTGCGCATCCTGCGGGCGGCGAAGGAGCTCGGGATCGCCACCGTGGCGGTTCATTCGACCGCCGATGCCGACGCGATGCACGTGCGGCTTGCCGACGAGAGCGTCTGCATCGGCCCGCCGGCGGCGCGCGACAGCTACCTCAACATCCCCTCGATCATCGCGGCCTGCGAGATCACCGGGGCGGATGCGGTCCATCCCGGCTACGGCTTCCTGTCGGAGAATGCCCGGTTCGCCGATGTGCTGGCCCACCATCAGATCGGATTCATCGGCCCCAAGGCGCAGCATATCCGCACCATGGGCGACAAGATCGAGGCGAAGCGCACGGCGCTGAAGCTCGGCATCCCCTGCGTGCCAGGCTCGGAGGGCGGCGTCGAGGATATCGACACCGCCAAGCGGGTCGCCGCCGAGATCGGCTACCCGGTTTTGGTGAAGGCCGCGGCTGGCGGCGGCGGGCGCGGCATGAAGGTGGCACGTACCGAGGCCGAGCTGGAGCAGGCGATCGGCATGGCCAAGTCCGAGGCCAAGGCCGCCTTCGGCGACGACGCGGTCTATCTCGAAAAGTATCTGGAGAAGCCGCGCCACATCGAGGTGCAGGTGCTGGGCGACGGCCGCGGCGGCGCCGTCCACCTCGCCGAGCGCGACTGCTCGCTCCAGCGCCGCCACCAGAAGGTCTGGGAGGAAGGCGGCTCGCCGGCGCTCAACGAGTCGATGCGCGCCGAGATCGGCGGCATCTGCGCCAACGCCATGAAGGAGCTCGGCTATCTCGGCGCCGGCACGGTCGAGTTCCTGTACGAGGATGGCCGCTTCTACTTCATCGAGATGAACACGCGGATCCAGGTCGAGCATCCGGTCACCGAGATGATCACCGGGATCGATCTCGTGATCGAGCAGATCCAGGTCGCCTCGGGTGGCCCCCTCTCGGTCAGCCAAGCGGACATCAAGGTCGAGGGCCACGCCATCGAGTGCCGGATCAATGCCGAGCACCCGGAGACCTTCCGTCCCTCACCCGGCGAGATCACCCATTACCACACGCCCGGCGGCCTCGGCGTCCGCGTCGATTCCGCGGCCTTCCAGGGCTACCGGATTCCGCCGAACTACGACTCGCTGATCGGCAAGCTGATCGTGCACGGGCGTACCCGCAACGAATGCCTGATGCGCCTGCGCCGGGCCCTCGACGAGTTCGTCATCGACGGCATCGACACCACGCTGCCCCTGTTCCGCACCCTGGTCCGCAACCCGGACGTGCAGAACGGCCTCTACGACATCCACTGGCTGGAGCACTTCCTCGAAGACGGGGGCATGAAGGCCTGATCGGCTTCAACCGGGGCTGCGTCGACGCCGGCACGTCGACCCTCTGGTTTTCGCGCGGCGCGCGCGCGACATTCAGGCCATGCACGACAGCCACCGCGTGGACATCACCCCCGAGATCCTGCTGAAGGCCTACGCGGCGGGCATCTTCCCGATGGCCGAGGATGCGCATGACCCGACGCTCTACTGGGTCGAGCCGAAGGCGCGCGGCGTCCTGCCCCTCGACAATTTCCGCGTGCCCAAACGCCTCGCCCGCACGGTGCGGTCGGATCAGTTCACGGTGCGGTGCGATACGGATTTCGACGGCGTGATCGAGGGGTGCGCGGCCCCGCGGCGCGACAGCGAGCGGACCTGGATCAACGGCCGCATCCGCGATCTCTACGGCGCTTTGTTCGACCTGGGCCACGTTCACACGATCGAGGTCTATGCGGGCCCCGAGGGCCGGCTGATCGGCGGCCTCTACGGCGTCTCCCTCGGGGCGGCCTTCTTCGGCGAGAGCATGTTCCACGAGGTGCGCGACGCCTCGAAGGTCGCCCTCGTCCACCTGATGGGTCGCCTGCGGGCGGGGCGTTACCGGCTGGCCGACACGCAGTTCGTGACCGACCACCTCACGCAGTTCGGCGCGGAGGAACTGCCGCGGCACGTTTACAAGCGCCGCCTCGCCGAGGCCCTCGATCAGGTCGCTGACTGGAATGTCTGGTCCGGCGACGGCTCGGTGACGGGCGCACAGGTGCTGGAGGCGCTGGACGCCTCCGGGGATCTGTAAAGGCGGCTTAGCGGAACAGCGCGTCGAAGAGATTCTGCGGCTGTTGCTGTACCGGAGGCGGCGGGGCCGGCGCCGGGCCCTCGTTCGACGGGAAGAATTTTCGCGAAGGCTTCTGGCGGGGCTGGACCGGCACGCCGCGCGGCGCTTCGACATCCACCTGACCGGCGGCGTTGATCTGCTGCGCGGTCTTGGTGGAGTCCTTGCCGGCGCGCTTGGTCTTCTCGGGCTTGGCCGCGACGGCAGGCACGTCTTCCTGCTCCTTGGCCTCGGCGATCACGTCGGCGCCGCCTTTGCAATCAACCAGCCACACGTCGTAGATCGGATGCTCGATCGCGTGCAGGCCGGGGCTCGACGCGAACATCCAGCCGGTGAAGATCCGGCGATACTTGTTGTCGAGGGTGACTTCGTCGACCTCGAGGAAGGCCGTGGTCTTGGGGCTCTCGGTCGGCGGGCGCGTGTAGCAGACCCGCGGCGTGAGCTGCAGGGCGCCGAACTGCACGGTCTCGTCCACCGCCACCTCGAACGACACGATCCGGCCGGTGATCTTGTCGAGGCCGGAGAACACCGCGGTCGGGTTCTTGATCTTGTCGGCGGCGGCCGGGCTGGCCCAGAGGGCGAGCACGAGGCCCGGGGCGAGCGCACGGCGTGCGAGGACGGTGATGCGGCTCAAGGCGCGGATCCCTAGGCGAGGGAGGCCGGCCGCGCCGATGGATGCGCGGCGGACATGTCGTTGGCCCGCCATGAACACTGGAACGGTGGCGGCAAAAGGGCGCCTGAGCCGCCCGGGCGCTGGTCTTACTCGCCCGGCGTCCAGGAGACGTAATCGCCGGTCGCTGCCGGCCGCTGGCCCCATGACAGCTGCGAACCCTGCGGCCGGTACGCGTTGGGCGTGCCGGTCTGGTTCTCGATATGCGGCTTCTGCCACGCGCGGGGCTGATAGTCCTCTTCGCTCGGGGCAACGTCCACATTGTGGCACAGCCAGCCGCGCCAGCCTGGGGGAACCTTCGAGGCGTCCGCGTAGCCGTTATAGACCACCCAGCGGCGCTCCGAGCCGACCGAGCGATCGATCATTGCTCCCTCGGCCTTGTAGTACCTGTTCCCGTACTCGTCCTCGCCGACGAAGATGCCGCTTCGTGCGGTCTGGAGTGCGAGGGAAACGGTCTGGCCGTTCCACCACGTGAAGACGCGCAGCAGAGTATCCTTCAGCGCCATCGTCGGTCCCAGAATCGTGTCGCGCCGCGCTGGCGCCGTTCGGCGTTCTTATGGTGACCGAGCGCGCGCGAGTCCAGCCACGGGAGCTTTGTGTCGCCGTGGGGCAACGTGCGCTGCGCGGTTCGTCGCACCACAACTTGTCCGGACGGTTCCGCCCAACCCAGGGCTGTGAATCGAAAATAATCCCGATCCGATTCCCGGAAGCCGGAAGGGCACTTATCCGGGGCGGCCATGATATCCACAGGAATCTCCGAGCCGGCACAAGATCTAGCGGGGAACCGAGTCGGCGCACACTACTTGTTGACGTGAGAGCGAAGAAAGCGGTATCGTCCCGGCATCGGTCGCGCCCCGGAGTGGCGCATTGAGCAGGGGCGACCGGTTCACGAATTCATAAGCGGACCCAGGGCGCGCTCGACACTTGGGCGTGGCCGGATCCGCATCCCACAATCGGGCAGAGACTCCGCGTCGCGCGGAGCCGGGACACGCGTGTCCTGTCGGGAGAGGTCTGTTTCATGCGCTTCGAGCGTCGCTACACCACGACCGGACAATCCCCCTACGCCGGGATCCCCTTCCGCAAGGCGCTGAGCGAGATCCGCAACCCGGATGGGTCGGTGGTGTTCCGCCTCGACGGGATCGACGTGCCGGAGAGCTGGAGCCAGGTGGCGAGCGATGTGCTCGCGCAGAAGTACTTCCGCAAGGCGGGCGTCCCGGCCCGTCTGCGCAGGATCGAGGAGAACGCGGTCCCATCCTTCCTCTGGCGCTCGGTGCCGGACGACGCGGCGCTGGCCGAGCTGCCCGAGGACGAACGCTTCGTCTCCGAATCCTCCGCCACGCAGGTGTTCGACCGGCTCGCCGGCTGCTGGACCTACTGGGGCTGGAAGGGCGGCTACTTCTCGTCGGAGGAGGACGCCTCGGCCTTCATGGACGAGCTGCGCTTCATGCTGGCCCGCCAGATGGTGGCGCCGAACTCGCCGCAATGGTTCAACACCGGCCTGCACTGGGCCTATGGCATCGATGGCCCCAGCCAGGGCCACTATTACTGCGACCCGCAGACCGGCGCGCTCACCAAGTCGGCCTCGGCCTACGAGCACCCGCAGCCGCATGCCTGCTTCATCCAGTCGGTCCAGGACGACCTCGTGAACGAGGGCGGCATCATGGATCTGTGGGTGCGCGAGGCGCGCCTGTTCAAGTACGGCTCCGGTACCGGCTCGAACTTCTCGATGCTGCGCGGTGAGAACGAGAAGCTCGGCGGCGGCGGCAAGTCGTCGGGCCTGATGAGCTTCCTCAAGATCGGCGACCGGGCGGCCGGCGCGATCAAGTCGGGCGGCACCACGCGCCGCGCCGCCAAGATGGTGATCGTCGACATCGATCACCCGGATATCGAGTCGTTCATCGACTGGAAGGTGAAGGAGGAGCAGAAGGTCGCCGCCCTGGTGACCGGCTCCAAGGTTGTCTCCAAGCACCTGAACCTGGTGATGAAGGCCTGCACGCAGTGCGAGGCCGAGGGGGATGCCTGCTTCGATCCGGAGCGTAACCCGGCCCTCAAGCGCGAGATCAAGGCCGCCCGCCGCGCCTCGGTGCCGGATGCCTATATCAAGCGCGTCGTCCAGTTCGCCCGGCAGGGCTTCACCAAGATCGACTTCCCCGTCTACGACACCGACTGGGATTCGGAGGCCTACCTCACGGTCGCCGGCCAGAACTCCAACAACTCGGTCTCGCTGACTGACGACTTCCTGCGCGCCGTCGAGGCGGATGCGGACTGGAGGCTCCAAGCCCGCACGACCGGCAAGGTCACCAAGACCCTGAAGGCCCGCGACCTGTGGGAGCGGATCGGCGAGGCCGCCTGGGCCTCGGCGGATCCGGGCCTGCACTTCAACACCACGATGAATGATTGGCACACCTGCCCGGCGGGCGGGCGGATCCGGGCCTCGAACCCGTGCTCCGAGTACATGTTCCTCGACGACACCGCCTGCAATCTCGCCTCGGCGAACCTGCTGACGATGTACGATCGCGAGACCAAGCGCTTCGACGTCGAGGCCTTCGAGCACCTGAACCGCCTCTGGACGGTGGTGCTCGAGATCTCGGTGATGATGGCGCAGTTCCCGTCGAAGGAGATCGCGGAACTCTCCTACCGCTACCGGACGCTGGGCCTCGGCTACGCCAATATCGGTGGCCTGCTGATGACCATGGGCCTGCCCTACGATTCGGATGCGGGCCGGGCTCTGGCCGGCGCGCTCACAGCGATCATGACCGGCGTCGCCTATGCCACCTCGGCCGAGATGGCCGCGGAGCTCGGCACCTTCCCGGCCTATGACGAGAATGCCGACGCGATGCTGCGGGTGATCCGCAACCATCGCCGGGCCGCGTATGGCGAAGCCCAGGGCTACGAGTTCCTCAACGTCGCCCCGGTCGGGCTCGACCATGCCAACATCCCGCAGGCGGATCTGGGCGATCATGCCCGCGCCGCCTGGGACCGGGCGCTGAAGCTCGGCGAGGAGCACGGCTACCGCAACGCGCAGGCCACCGTGATCGCGCCGACCGGCACGATCGGTCTCGTGATGGATTGCGACACGACCGGCATCGAGCCCGACTTCGCCCTGGTGAAGTTCAAGAAGCTCGCGGGCGGCGGCTACTTCAAGATCATCAACCAGGCCGCCCCCGACGCCCTCCGGGCGCTCGGTTACCGCGAATCCGAGATCGCCGAGATCGAGGCTTACGCGGTCGGCCACGGCTCGATGGGTCAGGCTCCGGGGATCAACCCGACGACGCTGCGCGCGAAGGGCTTCACGGACGAGAAGATCGCCACGGTGGAGAAGGGCCTGAAGTCGGCCTTCGACATCAAGTTCGTGTTCAACCGCTGGACGCTCGGCGACGACTTCCTGACCCAGACCCTCAAGGTCCCGGGCGAGAAGCTCGCCGACCCGACCTTCGAACTGCTGCCGTTCCTCGGCTTCAGCAAGAAGGAGATCGAGGCCGCCAACACCCATATCTGCGGGGCCATGACGCTGGAGGGCGCGCCCTTCCTCAAGGTCGAGCACTACCCGGTGTTCGATTGCGCCAATCCCTGTGGCCGGATCGGCAAGCGCTACCTCTCGGTCGAGAGCCACATCCGCATGATGGCGGCGGCGCAGCCCTTCATCTCGGGGGCGATCTCCAAGACCATCAACATGCCGAACGACGCCACGGTGGAGGATTGCAAGGCGGCCTATCTGCTGTCCTGGCGCCTGGCCCTCAAGGCGAACGCCCTCTACCGCGACGGTTCGAAGCTGTCGCAGCCGCTGAACTCGGCCCTCATCGCGGATGAGGACGACGAGGCCGACGAGGGGATCGAGGCGCTGATGCAGGCCCCGGCCGCCGCCAAGGCCGCGGCGGTTGCGGAGAAGATCGTCGAGCGGGTGATCGAGCGCGTCGAGCGGATCCGGTCCCGCGAGAAGCTACCGACCCGCCGGAAGGGCTACACCCAGAAGGCGGTGGTCGGCGGACACAAGGTCTACCTGCGCACCGGCGAGTACGACGACGGCCGCCTCGGCGAGATCTTCATCGACATGCATAAGGAAGGCGCGACCTTCCGGAGCCTGATGAACAACTTCGCCATCGCGATCTCGCTCGGCCTCCAATACGGCGTGCCGCTCGAGGAGTACGTGGAGGCCTTCACCTTCACGCGGTTCGAGCCGGCCGGCTTCGTGCAGGGCAACGACGCGATCAAGAACGCGACCTCGCTCTTGGACTACGTGTTCCGTGAGCTCGCGGTCTCGTATCTCGGCCGCGCCGACCTTGCCCATGTCAGCCCCGCCGAGATCGGCGGCACGGTGATCGGAGGCGGCGAGAGCGGCGACACGACCCGCGAGGGTCCGAAGCCTGCCCCGGCCTCCTCGGTCGTCTCCCGCGGCCTGCTCCGCGGCTCGGCCGACCGCCTGACCCTGATCCAGGGCGGCCCGGCCGGTGCCAGCCTCGGTGTCGGAGCGGCGAACGCCGGTCAGTCGGCCCCGGCCGGCGGGACGGTCCACGCGATCCGCGGCAGCACAGCGCTGAAGGCAGAGCCGGCGGTCGCCGGCCAGGCCGAGACGATCGCCGACACCCTCCCCTTCGCCAAGGCGGAGCGGAGCGTCGCCGACCGGCGGGCCGAGGCGAAGATGAAGGGCTATGTCGGCGAGGCCTGCCCGGAATGCGCGAACTTCACGCTGGTCCGCAATGGCACCTGCCTGAAGTGCGACACCTGCGGCAGCACCACCGGTTGCTCGTAGCCGCTCTATCCGATGAGTTGTTGTCTAGCGTGAGGCAAAAGATGATCACTTTTGCTTCTCAAAGGCCCGTCGCGGAGAGGCATAACTTGCCAAATTGGTTCGGCCGTCAGCTAGCTCGCTGCGGCTACAGAGCCCTGAACTGCATCAGTCCGCGAGTATCACTGGCGGTCTTAACCGGGAAAACGACTGAGAGACTGATCTAACGAGCACCGACATGGCGGCGGGCGTAGCCCGCCGCCGGATGATTCAAAGAACAAAACGGGATCAAGCTTAGCTATAGCCCAGAAGGGGTGGAAGGAGTCCAAGATGGATAATGTAAAGCAGCCCGCCGCTGCTCTACCTGAGACGGCGATGCGACCGTACCGCGTGCTAAGTCTTGACGGTGGCGGGATGCGAGGTGTCTACACCGCCGAGTTCCTGAACCGCTTGACCAGCTAGTTTGCGCGTATCAGGGGCGAGGAAGCACTCGATCTCGGCAAGGGCTTCGACTACATTACGGGTACGAGCACAGGTGCCATCGTCGCCTGCGCCTTGGCCATTGGAAAGCCGTTGGATGAGGTCGTCGAACTCTACAGGGAGAACGGGCGTCACATCTTTCCCCACCGCATCAAAGGCGTTCTGAGCGCGCTTTACCGCGCTCTCCTGTTAGGCGACACGGTAGTGCGAGCCGGCGACGGTGCCTTGCGGGAAGCCCTTGTCGGCGTGCTCGGCGAGCTTCGCGTAATCGATGTCTACGAGCGTCGGGGGATCTCGCTTTCGGTGCCGACCGTGGCGATGAAGACCCATCGTTCCTGGGTTTTCAAGAAGACGCCGAAGAGCGGCCCGCGAGACGATCTCTACCCGTTGGTGGACGTCTGCATGGCGTCGAGCGCTGCACCCATCTACCGCTCTCTCGCGGCCATCGACGACCCCATGGCCAAGCACGGGCTCAAGCAGATCTTCGCCGACGGCGGCCTTCGGGCGAACAACCCGATCCTGGTTGGCATGATTGACGCCTTGGCGGTCGCGCCGCCGGGACAGCCCATCGAGGTGTTCTCGCTCGGCACCTGCTCCCGCCCCGAGGGCGAGCACCTCACCGAGCGCGAGGTGCACCGCTCGATGCTGAAGTGGAAGCTCGGGGCAGACGTGGCCCCCCTCAGCATCACCGCGCAGGAGTTCGCCTTCGACAACATGGCGCGGTTCCTTGCCGGCATCCTGACGCAAGCGGGCAGGCCAGTGCGGACGCTGCGCTTTCCCAAAAAAGATGTGCCGGCAGAGATGATGCCATTCCTCGCCCTCGACGACGCGAGAAAGGCGGCCGTGGATCGCCTGATCCAGCAGGCGAACTCCGATGCCGACGTGACGAAGAGCTCCTGCGACGACCTGAACAACGCCGACGGTCGAATGGTGAAAGCCTTGATGATGGACCTGCCGGCTATGCCAGCGACGGGCGTGGATTGGAGTGCGCTATGACGAAGGACACGAACGAACAGCTTCGCCGTTTCCACGGCGACCGCGTCTGGATGGACGCAACGGGCCGCCGGGACATTTTCGGCAAGGCCAAGTCGAACCGCAACCGTTTGCGGAACGGCTTAGCCCGCGATGGAAAACCGACGCCGGTCGGTTTAGCGACGCAGGGATCTTACGCCATGCGGACGATGATCCAGAACGACGATGGAGATTACGACGTCGACGACGGGGTTTACTTCGCTCAAGAGGACCTCGTCGGCCCGAACGGCGGCGTGATGTCTGCGCTCGCCGCACGTTAGATGGTCTGCGACGCCCTTCAAGACGGGCGTTTCAGCGAAAACCGGAGGTCAGGAACAACTGCGTCCGCATCCAATATGCGAAGCCCAACAGCTACCACGTGGACGTTCCAATCTACCGTCGTAACCGAACTAAGCACCCGTACACGGGTGTAATCACGGACAAGTACGAATTAGCAAGCGCCGATTGGAAGGGATCCGATGCGCTGAATGTGACCAAGTGGTTCAAGAAGCGCAACGAGGAAACGAGCGGCGACACGTCTAGGGACGGCGACAAGGGACAGTTCGTTCGCGTCGTCCGTCTCGTGAAGGCCTTCGCGCGCAGCCGTCCCCACTGGAGTTGGCCTGCCCCCATTCGGTGGCCCGAGTTCGAAGTTAGTGCATCGTCGGTCGGCTGACGATGGCAGGGCGCGCGGACGGCACTGATCCGCTCGGTTCAGTTGGCCAGAGGACGACCTCCGGCGCGGGTGGCTGGTAGCCGAGCGACGAGTGCGGCCGGATGCTGTTGTAGTGCCTCCGCCATCGCTCGATCACGACGCCGGCCTCCTTGAGAGTATAGAATACCTCACCGTTGAGGAGTTCAGCCCGCAGCTTTGCGTTGAAGCTCCCGCAATAGCCTTTCTCCCACGGACTGCCAGGCTCGATATAGGCGGTGGG
>NZ_JAKSYG010000020.1 GCF_022829725.1 Methylobacterium sp. E-005
TTCGGATCAAACTCGGCGAAATCCATCAGCCGCGCAGCGTTGGGAATGCGCAGGCGCTTACTCCTCCATTCGAGCAGGCCCTGACCTCTCAGATCTTGAAGAACCCGGTTCACGTGCACGCCGGTGATACCCAACGCGTCCGCTAGATCATCCTGGGTCATTGGGAATTCGAAGCTGTCCTCGCTCACCAAGCCTACGACCCGCAGGCGCACGAGCAACTCGCAGACGAGATGCGCCATCCGCTGGTCGGCTTCGTGTTGCCCCATGTTAACGAGCCATGCCCGCAGCGTGCCCTCATCGACGAGGGTCGCCCACCAGAGCGCTCGCGTGATGCGGGGGTGGTGGGCCGTGAGATGCTCGATGACCGAGCGTGGGATATCCACGATGGTGCAGCCCCAGCTAGTACCGATGCTGTGAT
>NZ_JAKSYG010000029.1 GCF_022829725.1 Methylobacterium sp. E-005
TTACAAAACCTGACATCCGACAAGCTGCTCAAGCCGAGGTCGCAAGGATCAACGGCCGCCATCGGTGGCTGAGTGCTGCTGTTGGCACTGTCCGCTGTGGGTGGCTTCCCGCCGGTCCGCATTCGGGTGGGAGTTGGCAGGAGCCGCACCTGCCATCGGGATCGCTCACGACCAGAAGCAGCCGTACCGCGGGCGGCAAGCTGCACGGGACCCTCAATCGTTGCAAGCACAGTGTGCAACTACCCGCTCGACCGGTCGGTCGGCGGTGAGGGTTGCCTCCGGGTGATCCAGCCTCAGCGGCGGCAATAGCGACGGGGCTGAGGGCATGCGTGCGATCACGGCACGCGGTGGCCTCGGCCTCGTGCAAGATCTGGCCGAGGCCGAATGCCCCGAGATGCCCCAGGCCGCGCTGAGGCTGGATCACCCGGAGGCAACCCTCACCGCCGACCGACTGGTCGAGCGGGTCGTTGCACACTGTGCTTGCAACGATTGAGGGTCCCGTGCAGCTTGCCGCCCCCGGTACGGCTGCTTCTGGTCGTGAGCGAGCGCGATGGCAGTGTCTGCTTCTGCCAACTCCCACCCGAATGCGGACCGGCGGGAAGCCACCCACAGCGGACAGTGCCAACAGCAGCACTCAGCCACCGATGGCGGCCGTTGATCCTTGCGACCTCGGCTTGAGCAGCTTGTCGGATGTCAGGTTTTGTAAGGTTCGAGCAGCCGTCCAATTCGGACAGCGGCACCGCCCGAGGCTGCCCGGAGCACCGCCTGGTACGCTGATAAGGGTGCTGTTCTCAGCGGGTGTCCAAGTTGGACAGGGGCGCCGATGGCACGCTGCCCCGAAGCCCCAACCATGCTGTTCGGATGCTGTTAGCAGCAGGCCGTCCCACTGTTTCCGCCCTGTATTATCAGCGGAGCATGGCGTCGGCGCCGAACCTTGCTGCGAGCTTCTGCACCTTCTCTGTTGCTGCGGGATCCTCCTCTGCCAGCAGGTCGAGGCCGGTCGACCGATGGAATTCCACTGCTAGCGCGAGACCGTAGGCATTCCGCACCTGGATCAGCTCGTAGACGAGGCGGTGGTAGGTCGGCACGCGCATCCACTTCGGCTTCCGGGGCATGGGCGGCGAGCTGTCATCCGCGCCGAGCCGGCGCAGGATCGCCACCTCGCGGTCGCGCAGCTTCTCTGATGGCTGCACCCGGCCCTGCGAGTGGTACGAGCCCCGGAGCAAGTGCCGGGGCTGGAAGGTGCCGCAGCAGCCGTAGAGCTTTGCCACCGCCCGTCCCGTCCGCGGACAGACCGCCATCCAGCGGCGACCTCCGAACCGGCACGGACGCCCAATGATCTCGAACACCTGTCGGATCGGTTCTCCGTTGAGCCGGTATTCGAGGGTCAGCGTGCCGGCATCCACGGCGTGGATCTCCGTCGAGTGGCTGATGCTCCCGGCCGAACGCCCGTCCCGGTACCACCAGGTGGCCGTGCCGACTCCCCGACCACCCACACTGGGCCGGCGGCCGCCATAGCCGGTCACCGCGCGATGTACGCTGAGGACGTTGCCGTGGTCGAGAACGGGCTTGCTCATGATAGGCCTGAGGGCGGGCGAAGGCGGGCGCTCGCGTGAAAACGTCGAAATCCTTTGGCCAACCTGCCAATCCGTCGATCTGGACACCCGCGCCTCGCGCACGCGCGCGTACTGGTCCGAAAACTCGGTGCTCGGTCAGGTCATCATGCACCGCCGTGCATCATGTCATGGCCGCGAGACCCACGAGCTATGCATTCCGGCGCACGTCAGGCCCTGTTCGGGTCCTGTTATCAGTGTGGAGCCTCGCATCTCGTGCATGGGCTGGCCTCACCCGGGGACCCTGAGCCGAACGACGCCGGCCGCCTCGTCGAAACTGGACACCCGGGGCCGATCGGTCCGGGCCTCGTCCTCCCACGCATCGAGGGCGGCGTTGGCGGCCTCGGGCCAGTCCCCAACCGGCGTGTCGGCGATCGCAGGGCCAAGCCGCAAGGTCAGATGGTCGAGCAGGACGGACCGGGCGCCGTCGCTCATCGCCGGCCGGGCGCGGGTCGCGTAGCCGTCCACGATCCGAGCGGCCCATAGGCCGGCCAAGAGGTTGAGCGGGCTGCGATCCATGCCCCGCGGTTCCTTCCATTAAGATCCATTGTCGGAAGCAATCGCATCGTGGGCCAGCGACAGCTTAGCGGACCTAGTCACCTTCCTCATCCTCAGAGAGGAAGTGGTCCGGCTCACCGATCTCCGGAAGCTTGGACCCGCACAATGGGCAGAAGGCGATCTCCACGACGCTACTCCCGCCGTCGTGCACCATGAGGCCATACCCGCCCCGCACCTCTGCGATGAACGCGTCTGGGCAGTCGGATCGCTCCGAATGCACGCTGCATCTGTGGTGAATGTCAGTGGCCATGCGCTCGCAACAGGGAGTGTTCATGGCGGCAGTATGCTTTCCGCGACACGTCGTCGAAAGTCTGCAGTTCACCCATTCTCGAACCTAAGCTCAGATCCCGAGGAAGCGCGAGCTGCTCTCGCTCGGCCTGGCGTGGGTGTATTTGCTGGTGGTCGACAGGCTCGAATGCCCGAGGGTCGCCTGGACAAGATGCACCGGCGCTCCCCGGTCGAGGGCATGGCTGGCGTGGGCGTGTCGGAGCCAGTGCGCCGAGACCTCGGCCGGCAGCCCGGCCCGCTCTGCCGCTGCCTTCACGATCCGATGGACTTGGCTCGCGTCGAGCGCGCCCCCGCGCAGCGAGACGAAGACAGGCGCATCCGGCTTGGGCAGGGCCGGCAGCTCGGCTCGCACGGCGGCGAGCACCTTCCAGGTGTTGCCGGACAGCAGGACGATCCGGGTCTTGCCACCCTTCCCGAAGACCGTGACCTGTCCGGCCTGATCCCGTTCGGACATGTCCCGCCAGCGCAGGCCGCACACTTCCGAGATCCGCAGTCCGCCGCCGTAGAGGATGGTCAGCAATGCCCGGTTCCGGAGGTTCGGCTCCAGCAGCACCATCCGTTGGGTGTCGGGCTCCGACAGGATCCGCTCGGCGAGCACGTTCTTGACCGGCGGCGCCTTTACAGCCTTCCCGATGTTGAACCGCACGTAGCCGATCTCCTGCGCGAACGAGAACAGGCTCTTCATCGCGGCCGTCGCGTTCGCCCGGGTTGCCGGCGCTTTGTCTTCGAGGCTGGCGAGGTAGGCCTGCAGGTCGGCGATCAGCATCAGCGGGATCGGCTTGCCGACGAAGGCCAGCAGCCGCGCCGCCTCCGCTCGATACTTCCGACGCGTGCCATCGCTGTTCGAGCGCTTCACCCACGTCTCGATCAGGACCGTGTCGGAGTCCGCTTGCGCGATCGCCGGTAGCGTCTCGCCCCGAGCGGCCCGCGCGAGCGGCACCTCCTCGAAGTCGACATCCTCGATCGCGGGGCCCTCGATCGGGACGAGCGCGGTGTTCATCGGGCGGCTCTCCGGTGGCGGATCCCCTCCATAGCAGAGGGGAGGCGAAAGATTAGCGATCCGATCCTTACCCCAAAAAAGGTTGATGCAAGGAAACGCTTCTTCTCTTGCATCAGCAGGAAGCTGTGCCGTAGCCTTGCTAGCAAGCGGGCGAATCGTCCGTCCAGCTTTCCCGCTGTCCGCCCGAGCTCGCCTCCATGCACACCGTCCTCATCGCCGCCCAGAAGGGAGGCGCCGGCAAGTCGACGCTCGCCGCGCACTTCGGCGCCCTGGCCGAGCGGGACGGCCGAACCCTCCTGATCGATGCTGACCCGCAGGGGTCCCTCGCCTTCTGGTACGATCGGCGCGCGGCCGAGACCCCGCTCTTAGTGAAGGCGACCGGGAACGAGATCGAGGGCACGCTCGCCGACGCGCTGTCCGAGGGCATCGCCTGGACCATCATCGACAGCCCGCCGCACAACGCGCCCCTGATTGGGTCGCTGATGTCCCGCGCCACCGTCACCGTCATCCCGGTGCGGCCGGGCCCGTTCGACCTGGCCGCCGTCGGCGCGACCCTCGACATGGCCCGCAAGCTCAAGGCGCCGATCGCCTGCGTCCTCAACGCCTGCCCGCCGATCACCCGGGAGGCCGAGACCGCGGTCACCGCCGAGGCCCGCGCGCTCCTGACCGAGATGGGCGCCCCGGTGCTGCCCGGACAGGTGAGCCAGCGCGCGAGCTTCAGCCACGCCCTCATCACCGGCCAGTCCGTCACCGAGTTCGAACCCGACGGTCGCGCGGCCCGCGAGGTCGACGCGATGTGGACCGCCGTCGTGCAGCTCGCCCGCACTTTCTCCCGCAAGTCCTGAGACCGGCCCGATGTCCAAGCCCCCTCGCCCGAAGCTCTCCAGCCTGTCCGACCGCCTCGCCCCGAAATCCACCGCGGCGGCGGCTCGCCCGGCGTCGGCCGACGAAACCAGCGAGGCCAGCCAGGAGCCGGAGGCCGCGCCGGCTTCGCCCACCCGGGCGCCGGCGACCGAGGGGCCGCGCGATTTCAAGACGATGATGTGCCGGGTGAACCGGGCCGGCTGGCAGGAGATGTCCCGCCTCGCGATCGACCGCGACCGCAACCTCGAAGACCTCATCATCGAAGCCTGCAACGACCTGCTGGTGCGCGAGGGGTTCTCGCCCGTCATCGAGAAGCGCAGCCCGACGCGCCGGTAAATCCTTGAGCCGCGTTTCCGGCTGGCCTGAAAGGCGGACGCGAGGCAAGCCGCGATTCGGGCTAGCCGGGCAGACGCGTTGCTAGCAGTCCGGTAACGTGCGAATCCGATCAGCCGCGCAACCTGAAACCCGACGAGCCGGAACGCTGGCAAACGGAGCTACGCGGGTTGCGGCTGTGATGGGGACAAGCGGGAGAACTGCGCCTCGGCCACGTCTCGCGGCGACAGCCTGTCCGCTAGACGGACGAGGGTGCCCGCTGCAGCCGGAACGAGAGTCCGCCTGTCCGGATCCCCAGCTGGTGCAATCCGCGTCCGGCGCCGGTGCTGGACGGTGACCCGAGTGCCGGCGATGCGACCTTCCGGGAAGGCGGCCGCCGTAGCTTTCACCCGCGGCGGGAGGCGAGGGGGCTCCCGGTCGCCGAGTTCAGCGATGAGGGCGCGCAGACCGGACTTCACGGCGTTGACGCTGTCGATGCTCGCCTCGGTGGTGCAGCCGGGGCCTGGCAGGCGCACACTGTAAGCGGCGCGCAGGATGTCGTGCAGGCGGAGGGTGATGTCTCGCGGGTCCATGGTCGAAGGTCTGGCCGGTCCGATGAGATGCCCATCCGAGACCAGTGGCGTCACGGTCAAGAGGCACGGAAGTTCAGCACGCGCGCTCGCGCGCGTGAGGGAAACCTGCGACCGCCAGTCCACACCTCCAGCTTGCTAGCAGGCTAGAATGGATGCGGGCCGGAGATCTGTAGTGCGTGCAGGCCCGCACGGTAGCCGGGTCAGGATATGCACGCGGAGACGGGTTCAGCGAGGCAGTGGACCACCGAGCGGGTAGGAGAAGCCGTCATTGAGGCGTTCCGGGTGCTTCCGGCGATCCCGGTCTACTCGCCACGGCCGTCCGAGTTCGTCTCGGTGCTTCCGGGTCAGGACACGTCCCCCCTCGACGTGATCGCTCTGTCGGAGCACGTGCTCGGCCGGTCCTCGCCGGAGCGCCGCGCGCTTCTGATCTGGGCGCGCTCCCTGGCGACAGGTGGCGACGTCGGCGGATCCGTTCGTCAGTACTGCATCGAACGGGATATGCACCGAGGGACGTTCGACCGGCAGCGCAAGCGCGCTTGTACCCGGATCGCGGCCGAGCTGAACCGCATAGGAGGCGAGGCGCTCGCACAGCTCGAAGCCCTACACCGATCAGCTCCCCCGCTCGCCGATCAGATCGACCGGATGTGACTGGCGCCACATCGGTGTGTCGAAGCGCCAGGACGAAGGAGCCTGTGCATCCTTGCTCGCATTCTGGACCGCAGCGCAACCGCGATGCTATGTGGCCGCGTTGCTAGCAAACAGGCGGGCCGGATAGCATGGCCGATCCCATCGTGTTCGATGACGGCGTGCGGTTCACGCACTCGCTCTGCGTCCGCATGCCTTCCGACCTCCGTGAGCAGGCCCAGGCCGCGGCCGATGCTGCAGGGATCTCCGTCACCGAGTTCTGCCGGCGCGCCATCGCGGAACGGATCGCCCGCACCACCGCACCGGGCGGGATCCCGGCCCCCGAGACCCACGAGAGGACCGAGCATGTCTGAGCAGGCCCAGGCCAGCGCCACCACCACCGGGAAGGCACCTCCGCCGAAGCGCGTCCGTCCGAGCCGGGCCCGCGGAGCCTCCCGCCCCGACCAGCAGCCGGCCCATGCGAACGGCACAGCGAAACCGGAGGACGAGACCGTCCAGCATGGTTCAGAGGCTCGGGTCCTCGGCCACTTCGACGACCACGTGCACGATGCGATGGACGCTGGATTGTTCGGCCAGCAGGCGCCCGCCCAGATCCCGGGTCAGGCCGGCCAGGGCGCGGCAGCAGCGACGGGGGGCATGCCCGGCCCCGCGGCAGGCGTAGCGGCTCCCGCGGGTGCCGGCGCTGCGGGCGGCCGGCCCGAGACCATGATCCAGTACATGGCCAGGCGCGGCGGGGTCGCGCTGGACGACGACGCCCGCGCCGCGGACCTCCATCGGATCATGACCCCGCACGGTCCCTTGGGAAGGAAGGGCGGCCGGCCGATCGAGGACTTCCGCGACGAGCTCGCGGCGGAGGGATTCCTTCGGTCGGACACGCCGGACGGCATGATCTCGCGCCGCATCGGCGACGAGGTGCACGACCTCATCGGCATCGAGCGCGGCGGGAATCCGGTCTACCGGCTCGCGGACATCAGCCGCGGAGCGGCAGAACAGCGGGACGTCGGCGGCCGTCTCGCCGACCAGTCCGCGGCCTACGCGGATCGGCTCGGCCACTTCCGTCAGCAGGTTGTCGACGACCTCACGGACGTCGGGATCCGGCCGCGCGACATGGATCCGGCGCACGTCGACGACGCGGCGGCGCGCCTGATGCGGGGCGAGCATGACACGGGCGCCGACGCCTACGAGGCGGCCGTGATGGGTCACGACTATTCCGGCGAGATCCCACCCGCGCAGCGCACCGCGCGGGTCCCCGAGGCGGCCCCTGCGCCCCTGCCGGAGGGCGAGGCGACGGCAGCCGGCGCCTTCCCGATGGGCGACACCGCGCCGTCGGATGCGATGCGCCGCGCCCGTGGGCTGTTCCGGGACTACAAGCAGGCCTTCGCGCAGCGTGCTCCTGGCGACGCGGCCGGGCGCAACCTGCAGCGCATCGTTGAGCAGGACGCCTCGCCGAACGAGGTGGCCAGCATGCTGTTCGGCGGCGCGACGGGGCGCGTCACTGGTAGGCAGCTGGAGACGCTCGACCGCATCAAGGCGGCCGTCGGCACGGACAGCGACACGTGGCGAGCGGTGCAGCAGGCCACGATGGGGAAGTACCTCGAAGGCCGCGACGTGCACCGGTCGCTCGACTATCTGCTCAACGGCGAGGGCCGGGATCTCGCAAACCGCGTCCTGACGCCGGAGCAGCGCACCGGCCTCGCCAGCTTCCGCACCGGGATCCGGCAGGCGGAGGATGCGCGCGCATCGGTGCCGGGATGGGTCTCGGACGTGGCGCGCAGCGGGTACGATCCGAACCGCGTGATCGGCGACCTGTTCGGCTCCGGGATCCCCGGCGCGCGACCGGGGCAAGCCGCCTACGGGCGCGGCCTGCGGCAGTATCTCGGCGCCGACAGTCCGGAGTGGTCGGGCCTGCGGCAGGCGGCATGGTTGAAGCTCACCCAGGCGGGCGAGACCGCTCCGGCCCTATCGCCGAAACGCGAGGCCGACCGGATCCGCGCCTTCCTCGACGGCGACGGCAAGGGGCTGGCCGAGACCATGTTCTCTCAGGGCGAGCGCAGCCTGATGCGCCGCTATGCCGAGACGCTGGCGCAGACGGAGCAGCGCGGCCAGCGCCTGCCGGACGGCGGCCGGACTGCGAAGCTCGGGGGACAGGTGCTCAACGTCATCGCGGGTCTCGCAGGCGCCAAGCTGGCAGGGTTGCCCGGTGCTCTCGTCGGCTACGGGTCGCGCGCCGCCCAGGAAGCGGTTCGCGGCAGCATCGCGGGTGCCAAGGCCGAGCGTGCGTTCACGGGTGGAGTGCCGCGGGCGGCGGTTCCTGTCCCCTCCTACGCGATCGACGCGGGGCGGGCGGCAGGACGTGCCGGTGGTCTTCTTGGGGCGGTGGTGGTGCCGTCCGGGCGGCGGTGAGGGGCAGGCGGATCAAACTGCAAATTTGCAGTTTGGTGGCCTTACGCCGGCGGCTGGCCGGTCGTGATCCAGCGCCGGAGGAGCGGCCAGTACGTCATGACCTCGATGAGGACGAACATCGCCCCGCCGTAGACCGAACTCTTACGGACCAAGAGGGCGAGGCCCCAGAGGGCGCCCCCCTGCGCCGCAAGTAGGAGCGCGGCCTCCAGGAGCAGGATCCGGGTTCGGCGCAGTCGCAGATCGTGCCGGAGCGCGCGCCAGTCGACCACGAACTCGGAACCGTCACGCAGGGTGCCGAAGATGCCGACCAGGATCATGCCCAGGGCTCGGACGGCACCGTAGGCGAGGGCGCTCAGCGCGAGCACAGTGCCCCCTATCCAAGCATACCCGGACACGTCGGCCGGCGGCTTCTTGGCATAGACGACGATGACGATGCTCATCCCGACAAGCGCCACAGCCGCTACCGCGATCGCCAGCCCCCGAAAGGCCCGGTCTAGGCGCTCAGGATAGGGGCGCTCGACGAAGCCGAACCACCCGCCGTGCGGTGCGGGCTCCCGGAGGGGATCGTATGTCTGGCCGTGCTGCGCGGGCATAGCCTCAAGATGGCCCAGGGCGAAGCGGGTGTCGAGCAGCTACCATTTTAACGGCGTGGCGTCGTGCCGTGGCGATGGACGTCACCTAAGCTCGGACGATAGATGTTACGCTGCTCGACTTTTTAGATACGCTAATGCAGACTCAGCATGCAGATAGCGCAGATAGTATTTTTTGACTTTTACTTTACAAGCACCGGGAGCTGAGGTGCCGAGCCATCTGGAAGTGCAGTTTGTGCTGCGTTCATGCACATTGCCAAAAGGGTGTAGTAACCGTTGACCCCGGCCATATCGACAGTCCCTTGCTCACCAAATTTATCCACCGCGCGTTTGTATGTCACATCGCTCACAGCTTTATTGTGTTGAAGTTCTGTTGAGAAAGCATAAACGATCGACTCTTCCTCATCCATTCGATCGGGGCGCCGCCCCTCTTGAACTGCGCTTGCAATGGCTGGATCCAGGCCGGCTTTTAGGGCAATGGGCTGGTGAATATGCCATTCAAGCTGTTGGTTCCATTCCCGTGCCGTAATCAGAATGATGAACTCAGAAAGGCGTAGGGGGAGTGTACTACGGTAGCGTAGATGCATTCCCATATTGCTGGCATTGGTCATAAGCTCTGGGCTGCGAAGCAGAGGTGTGAATGGCCCGAACACTGGAACTTTACGCACAGCAAAGAAATCATCCGACGCCTTTTTTTGTGCATCGGAGAGCTGGTCGGGGGGGATAGCAGGTAAGCGATCCTGAGCCGACACAGAAGAGTGCGAGATAACGAGAAACGAAAAAACGGTTATTATCTTGATGCGCATAGTGGTCTGCTCTCGCATGATCGGTAGGGTCACCGACCATCTACCGTACATAACAAGCCTTTTATTTAAAAATAGTACCTATATGATTATTTTTATCTGATAGTAGTTAAAATTACTATTTTGGCAAAAATTTGGATCTAAAAATTTTATTTCACGACCGATGATAACCCGCTAAAATATAATATGATATAAAGTTCTAAATGGAAATATTTATACAAATACGCTGTAAGTTCCGGGTAAATTGGCACAATATTGCTTTATAAATGAATTAAGGTATGCCGCTTAATATTGCCATGCCTTTACAAGGCTTTGTGTGCGGCGCCGGATCTCGACATGCGACCATCAATCAAGACATCACTGATTGGGCTCTTCGCCTCTCTCGCACTTATCGCGGCAGTGCAAGGCATCGTATCGCTCCGCAAGCTGAACGCGATCGGCGCTCGAATTGAACTTCTCGACTCGAATGCGCTTCCATCGGTGAACGCCGCACATACTCTCAGTACCTGGGTCATGCGTACACGCCTTTGGCAATTCCGCTATTTGATCGCCGACACTGACACCGAGCGCGCCCTCAGCTCAAAAACCATAGCCGACCTATCTCAGAACCTCGAAAAAACCAAAACGTATTATGTTGATTTGATCAGCTCTGCGGAAGAGAGAGAAACTTTCGAGGATTTTTGCACTAAATGGAAAATTCTTTCGGCAAGCTGGAATGATATTATTGATATCGATCCGAAGCAACGCGATTTAATATATACGAAATTTCGCGGTCCGATAAACGCTGAATACATTGCCGTTACGGGGGCTGCTCAAAAACTTGTAGCATTCAATGTTGCGGCAGGTGCTGCAGCCGGCGTTGCTGCACGTGAGGAACAGGCACAAGCGATGCGTCTGACACAGATTATGCTGGTTTTGGCCGCAGTGACAGCTTTGGTCGCTATCGTTTTTGCCTTGCTAGGTATTTCTCGACCTATCGAACGTATGACAGTAGCGATGCGGCGGCTGTCTCAGAATGACGCCGAGACCACAATCCCGAATGTTGGACGTGGTGACGAGATCGGTTCGATGGCCGCCGCCGTACAGGTGTTCAAAGACAACCTGATCCGCACCCGGCAGCTTGAAGCCGATACGGCACAGGCACGGCTCGCAGCCGAGGAGCAGCGTAAAGCGGGTATGCGCCAGATGGCCGATGGGTTCGAGGCCGCGGTCGGGGGCATCATCGGCATGGTGTCGTCCTCCGCCACCGAGCTGCAGGCCACCGCCCAGACCATGACGGCCACGGCGACGGAAACCGCCAGCCAGTCGACCACCGTGGCGGCCGCGGCTGAGGAGGCCGCCTCTAACGTCAACACGGTTGCGGCAGCAGCTGAGGAGCTGGGCTCGTCGGTGCAGGAGATCGGCCGCCAGGTCGCAGGATCGGCCGAGCTGGCGCAGCGAGCCGTCCACGAAGCGGACCAGACCGGTACTCTGGTGCAGGAGCTGAGCGCTGCCGTGTCGCGCATCGGCGACGTGGTCGGGCTGATCTCGACGATTGCTGGCCAGACCAACCTGCTGGCGCTCAACGCCACCATCGAGGCGGCCCGGGCTGGAGCAGCGGGCAAAGGCTTCGCTGTCGTCGCGTCCGAGGTGAAGGCGCTGGCCGAACAGACGGCGAAGGCCACGAGCGAGATCTCTGGGCAGATCGCGCAGATCCAGGCCTCGACCGGCCAGGCCGTCACATCGATCGGCGGCATCACCGGGCGGATCCGGGAGATCAGCGACGTGGCCAGCTCGATCGCCGCCGCGGTAGAGCAGCAAGGCGCAGCGACCCAGGAAATCGTGCGCAACGTCAGCCAAGCTGCGATGGGGACAGGCGAGGTGACCAGTAACATCTCGAGTGTCGCCGGGGCGGCCGAGGAGACCGGCGCAGCGGCCAATCAAGTCCTCGGCGCCGCCTCGGAGCTGTCACGCCAGTCCGAGCATCTAAGCGCTGAGGTCGAACGTTTCCTCGCTACCGTGCGCGCGGCGTGAGGCGACGATGATCACTGTGGGACCCCATTCCATCGTTCCGTTCGGCGAGGTTCAGGGTCTCACGATGGCCCTGGCCGGCGCCTTCGCCGAAGGGGTGGATCTCGGGCCCCGTGGGGCACAGATCCGCGCCCTGGGGGAGTCACTCGCAACGATGATCGAGGCGTTGCGACCCAAGCTTGCTGGCCTCGGCGAGCGTCTGCAGATCGACGAGATGGAGTTGGATCTCACGCAGCTCAGCCGTATGGCAGAGGCCGCTCGCGCCTATGGCATAAGCGAGGCCGATAGAGGTTGAGCGGCACGCTAGATGCTCATGGCGGCACCCACGTAGTTCAAGCGGGCCGGCTACCTCGTCGCGCAGCTAGGGCGCCCGCCTCAGACTGATGGATGAGCAGCTCGATCTGAGCCAGCCCGTTACGCACCTCGACGCACAGTTTCGCGTTGATAGCGTCGATCCGAGCATCCCCGCTCGACGCCCGGGTCTCTAACGTGACGTTGATCGCAAGTAGCTCGGCCCGCTGACGCCGCAGTTTCATCAGGATCGCGTCGAGCTGTGCCGCCGACAGAGTTGGCGCACGCCCCTCGGCCAACAGGTCCGCCGCGGTCGCGTCGAAGCGGGCGAGAGCGGATGTCTCGTCGCGCTTAAGCCGCAGCGGGATGATCGTTCCAGTCACGACCCACTGACCTTGTCGCCATCCTTATCAGACCGATACGGTCCATGACGCAGGCCCTCCTTCAGCGCGTGCTGCAGTGCTGCAACCCGATCCACCGCCCAGTCGAGGTTCCAATATGGCGCCATCCGGTCTTCGAGTACCCGGTCAATACGGGCGCAGCTCGCCGCGCAGGCCTCCGTTGGATCTTCGATTGCCGCGTGCACGAGATCCGCGGGCGCATCATCGAGGCTACGCCGCACGGCAGCGCTAACCTCCGATAGCTGCGCCCACTCATGCTGAAGGATGGGTGGGGTTGAATTAGAGGCCCGGGCCATCGTCAGGCGACCGCCCGCGCTGCTTCACGCACCTGTTGGGTGGCGGCATCGACCTGCTCGCTCGCCCTGGCGATGGCCTCCATGCCGCCGGCGATCGTCGTCACGCCATGGGCGGCCGTATGCATGCTGCCCGACATCTCCCGGGTCACCGCCGACTGCTCCTCGACCGCCGCCGCGATCGCCGCTGAGACCTCGTCCAGCTTGCTGATCGTGCTCTGGATCGAACCGATCGCCCCCACGGCCTCGCGCGTGGCCGCTTGGGTCGCGGTGATCTGCACCCGGATCTGGTCGGTCGCCTTGGCGGTCTGCTCGGCCAACGCCTTTACCTCGGAGGCCACGACGGCGAACCCTTTGCCCGAGGCGCCTGCGCGGGCTGCCTCGATCGTAGCGTTCAGCGCCAGCAGGTTGGTCTGCGAGGCGATCCCCTGGATCATCGTCACCACCTCGCCGATCTGCGTCGCCTGCCCGCTCAGGCCCTCGACGATACCGCCAGTGTGGCGGGCCTGCTCAACCGCCTCGCCAGCCATGCGCGCGGCGTGGCTGACCTGCTGGCTGATCTCCCCGACAGACGCCGACAGTTCCTCCGCGCCCGAGGCCACCGCCTGGATGTCGCTCGACACCTGTCCCACGATGCCGGCGGCCTCCGCTGTCTGTCGTGTGACGTCTTCAACCGCAGCGCCGATCGCGTCGAGGTCGGCGCCGATCGTTCGCTGCGCCTCGGCCCGGCGCTGGCGCTCGTGCACCTGCGCGGTGATGTCGGCGGCGAACTTCACCACCTTGAGCACCGTGCCATCTACATCCTTGATCGGGTTGTAGCTCGCCTGGATCCAGACCTCGCGCCCACCCTTGGCGATGCGTTTGAATTCGCCAGCGGCGAACTCGCCGCGACCCAGCCGATCCCAGAACCCCCGGTAGACTGCACCGGCCTGCTCGGCCGCATCAACGAACAGGCTGTGGTGTCGACCCTGGATCTCATCGAGCCGGTAGCCGACCGCGTCGAGGAAGTTCTGATTGGCGTCGAGGATGGTGCCGGTCGGATCGAAGGCGATCACCGCCTGCGAGCGATGCAGGGCCGCGATCTGGCCATCGCTGTCTAACGCACGCAGCTTCTGCGCGGTGATGTCGGCGGCGAACTTGACCACCTTCACGACGCGGCCGGCACGGTCGAGCAGGGGGTTGTAGCTCGCCTGGATCCACACGGTACGACCGCCTTTTGCAATGCGCTTGAACTCGGCGGACTGGAACGTGCCACGCCGCAAGCTATCCCAGAAGGCCCGGTACTCGGCGCTGTCGCGGTAGGCTCGCTCGACGAACATGCCGTGGTGCTGGCCCTGCACCTCGGGCAGCGTGTAGCCCATGGCGTTCAGGAAGTTGGCGTTGGCGGTGAGGATGGTGCCGTCAGGCCTGAACTCGATCACGGCCTGGGAGCGATCGAGGGCGTCGAGCTTGGCCGCTTGATCCGCGTGCGTGCGCGTTCCACCGAACATGGCCGTTCACTCCCGAAATCGTTGATGCTGTTCGACAGCGGATCGGGAGGCCGGCGAGCAGCGGATCCATCCGCTGAAGCGTCACCCTATTCTATCTCAGCTCATAGTAATGTTGAGCAATAAACGTTAATTATCTGCTTGCTATTTCAAATACAACCGGTGATAGATCAATTTACAACACAAGTTAAGTTTATTCTATAATATTTGCGCATCCGTGACCAGAAACAATACAACTTATACGCGCTTCAATACAGCAAGGCTTCGTAGGGCGCTGGTTGGTACGTCGTTGCTTGTGACAGCGGGCTCGTAGCGCCCGGCTGCGCTGCCGGCGGGACGCCTGATCCGGCGCAGCACCTCCCGCTCGAACGCGACGAAGTTCTCGATGCGGCCGTCGGCCGTGCGCAACGCTCGGCAATCGATCTTCGCGCGGTACTTGGAGCCGTCCCCACGGTAGTTGGTCAGGTAGCCGTGGAAGCGCTCGCCGGCAGCCAGAGCGCGGTGGACGGCATCGAGCGTCTCGCGACGCGTTTCCTTGCCCTACATGAAGCGCGGAGTCTGGCCGACGATATCACTCAGATCACGTCCGACGAGCTGCTCGAAGGCGGGGTTGGCATAGAGGATCGTCGATCCTGGCAGATCGATCACCGTATCAGTGACGACGATGCCGATCCCGGCCTCATGAGCCAGTGCGCGTATGAGTTCGAAGGCTGTCATCCTTCACCAACGCTATGGCACAGCCGCTGCTGCAGCCGCTTCGTCCGACGTGCATCGTTCGTCATATCATCCGGCTTCAGACCCTCACCGCATGGCTCGGCCGCCTCCACCATCCGCGCAGATTCTCGCTCGGTCTGATCGGCCGGGGTCGACCGCTGCCCCTCGGCAGCCCTTCTTCGGTTCTGTTTTCCTCGATTCTCCCAGATCTAGAACCTGAGTATGCGTGGTGGTCGCGGATTTGACCCCTCCCCCTGATGGCAGCGTGCGCCGCGCCAGCCGCAGCCAGGCGGTCCATTCCCTACTCACGATGCGGATCACGTTGGTGTCATTGCGCCAGCCCGTGATCTGCCGCTCCTCGACGGTGAGCAGGCCGAGCCGCGCGGCCTCCCGGATGGCGTTTTTCACGGTTGTGCGAGACACGCCGGTCACGGCCGCCAGATTGTCGATCGCCAATCGGCAGTCGCCGCGTCGCGCCACCTCGGCCGCCACCAGGGCCAGAACGGCGGCCTCAGCCAGTGTGAACCGAGCGGCAAGACCGGGCGGCAGGCGGCCAGAAGCGGCCCAGCGGCGGCGGCGCTCCATGGAGGCGTCCGTGCGCGGGCGCGAGCCAACGCCGAGCCTCCTGGCCGCGCCCTGTCGATCCTGAGGGGTATGCTGCTCGGTATGGGCCTCAGCCGCAGACACCAGCGGCGTCGCACGCGCGCCATGCGGCATCCGTCGCAAGGCCGGCGCGTCCGTGCGCGCCTCGATCAGCCCGGATAGCGCCTCTGCCTCGGCTTCCGTGACCCTTCCTTCCCCGAACGCGCGCCACAGCAGCGCCGTGACGGACGGCAGAGTGATTCGGTCGGCCGCCTCGATCGCGCGGCGGATCTCGTCTGCGAACACGTGTTTCGGCCCTTTCCACAGGGCCACAGGGGGACGATCGGCGGCGCAGGCTGTGCGCTCCGTTCAAGACAAGCCGGTATCGTTGCCGGAACCGGGGTTCCGACTTGACGCCCGAGGGCGCTTCATGGCTTGTGAGGGGTGTCGTGGGCCTCACAAGGCCACTTTGAATTCGAAGGCCTCACCCTTGCCGGGGTGGGGCCTTTGGCTTTTCAGGGTCCTACTGCGGCGGTCGGTGCTCCTGGTGATGCCGGCGACTCGCGCGAGGCGATGCGTAGCCGGACACGCCATGTCGGCCGGCGCGAACCGTTAAGTCAACGTTGCGGGGTGCCATGCTCGCGAAGCTGCCGATCGTGCTGCAGTACGCCTCTGCCGGAAGCGCCTTCGTCTCAGCCGGTTTGTAGCTGTGGTCCGCCTTGATGCACCTGCCCCGGCGCACGATGCGTCTCTGGATGGACGGCCAGCTCTCGACCTCGACACCGCGAGATGACGCCTTGGCGCGGCAGTCGAAAATCAACGCGGGCGCCGCCCTGGCTGCCGGCATCGCAGCGCTGCTTCAGGGTCTCGCGACGGCTCTGGCGGGATAACCCGCGGTTAGGCCGTGTGGCGCGCTTGGCTTCCGGGCCCGGGGGCCGCATCATCTGTCCATTCTTCGGTAGCTTCGCACCTCCAAGGACAAAGGGCCGGGTCGCTCCACAGCGCCCGGCCCACATCGTTCCGCAGCATCAACGGCCGCCGCAGGCCCTGCACTTCGCCATCATGATCCGATCCGAGCTCGTCGCCCGCATCGCGGCGCAGAACCCGCACCTCTACGCCAAGGACGTCGAGGCGGTGGTCGACGCCATCCTGGACCGGATCACCGAGGCTCTGGCGGACGGCGACCGCGTGGAGCTACGCGACTTCGGCACGTTCGCGACGAAGGAGCGTCGGGCCCGCACCGGCCGCAACCCGCGCTCGGGCCAGAGCGTCGCCGTCGCGGCCAAGCAAGCCATCCAGTTCAAGCCGGGCAAGACCCTGCGCGCGCGGCTCAACCTCAGGCTGGAAGATCAGGACGGCGAGGCGGGGCGCCTGTTGCGCGCTTCGTGATAGCGCCGATGGTATCAAGGGCTACGGCCGGCGCACCGCTTGCCGTCCGCGGCTGCCGGTACCCGGGCGCCCGACATGCCCGCCGCTCGCACAGCCGGGCCCGGAACTCCAGCTCTGACGCCATCCCATCGAGGTGCCGCGCGATCGCGATCTGGTGGCGCTGACGCGCCCGCGCATGCCGCCGGAACCGCCGCTCCGAGGCCTGCATCCGCGCCAGGAACACGAGCCCGCGGACGACCAGCCGGAACGATGGTGAGCGGCGGTCCGCGCCGCTCACGTGCCGCTTCCCATCGCCAGGATGTCAGCGACGAGACTTTCCTTCAGCTCCTCGTCCGCGCCATCCTGGACCCATCGTGCCTTCAGGAGCAGGCCGGTCAGCGTCCGCGCCGGCATCTCGGCGAGGGACCGCGCGCGGTTGAGCAGAGCGAGATCGGCCTCCGCGTAGGCCTCTTCGAGTTTGCGATAGCCGAGATGCTCCGAGACGCGACCCCAGGTTCGGTCCCACGCATCCCGTTCCACTTCGAACCGCCGCCGCGCTTCGTCGTGTTCCGAGTTGCTCGCGAACGCCCCGCGCTCCGGGCGGACCGGCGCCGGGCCAGCGCAAGCGGTAAGCGTCGCCTCGGCTGACCGTTCCTGGCGGCGTACCGCTTCACGGGCCGCGAGAAGCGCGACCAACTCCGGCTCAATCGCCAGCAACGCGGCATCGGGATGCTCGTCAGCCGGAACGCGCGCGATGGCGTGGATGTCGAGCGCGAGCCTGCCGTCGGTCGCGTGATCCTTACGCGTGAGCCGCTCCTCGTAATGGTCAGCATACTCGATCCAAGCGAGCGCCAGGGCCTTCGCTACGAGGTGCTGCCGCGTGGCCGGCAGACGCTCGGCTTCGTGGATCAATGCACCGCGGCGTTCGAGCAAGGACTCCGACGCGTCATCGTCCAACGCCTCTTCGGCCGCGGCGCACGCAGCCCACGTCGCGAGGATCCGGTCCGCCAGCGTGCCGGCTGTGTCGGCATCGGCGACCGGCGTCTCGACGCTCACCCCGGCCAGCCGCGCCGCGCCCTCCTGTACCTGCCGGAGCATGCGCCACACGCTGTAGACCGGACCGCGCGCCGGGACCGCCTCGGGTACCAGCGGTGATGACCCCTCGCTGTGCAGCCGCGCCAGCACCAGTGCCTTGATGCCGTAGCCCGCGACCGTCTCGGCCGGCGCGCGCGCGATCCTCACCGCCACCGCGCTGACCGCGTTATAGGCCTCCGATGTGCCGGCACGCGCCTCCTCGACCCACGCCGACATGAACTCGGCCCCGAGGGCGAGCAGCGCGGCGTCGGCGGGGGGCGCGCCCATCGTCACGGGCGCATCGCCGGAGAACGCACCGCCCGGCGCGATGCCGTACAGCGCCGCCGCGACCGTCCCGAGGGCACGCTCGCCGTCCGAAGGCTCGGCATCGATCCGGCTCCGACGGACGATCTCCACGAGGTACGTCGCCAGGGCCACAGCGCCCGCTAGGGTCGTCGGCCGGGCCGACAACAGCGCATCGAAGGCGGCCGCTTGCCGCTTCTCGGGCTCCTGCGACGCGGCCATGGCCGCGGCATAGCCAGGGTCGTGGGACGTCATTTCGTTCCAGACCGCAGACAACCGGTCCCATTCGGCGAAGGCAGTCCGGTGCCTTTCGATCAGGGCAAGCACTGGATCCGGTGCCCCGTCGTCATCGGACAGGTCGGCCGCCACCAGCGCCAGGGCATCCATCCGCATCTCGCGGCGCATCTCACGCTCGACGCGCGGCCAGAGGGTCGGATCCGGGTTGGTGGCAAGGTCGGAACAGCTTCGCTCGACCTCCGCCTCGGCCAGTTCGAAGAGACGCCCGGCCTCGCGCTGGATCGCCTCGTCGAGCGACAGCAGGATGCGCGGGGCGTGGGCCGGGAACGGCACGAGGCCAGGGTGCCGCGCAGCCTCGTCCTGCCACCCTTGGAACGTCGAGGGCCAGGCGTAACCTGCGCCGACGCACGGGACCTCGCTACCCCCATCCGGAGGCGTCGGACCGCCGCGCGCGAGGCCTTTGACGATCAGGCGCAGGACCTGGTGGCCGTCGTCGAGATCCACCTCCTCCCGGTCCAGATATTCGACCACGTAGCGGGCGAGTGAGACGCAGCCCGCGGCCGTAGTCGGAGCCATCTCCAGCACCGTCTCGTTCCAGTGCTTCCAGAACTCGGCGAGGGCCACATCGCGCTGGCGCTCCAGTTCCCGCGGCTCTGTCGTGCGCTCCGTCCAGCTATCCCGAATGGTGTGCCACACAGCGTCGAGCCGACGGCTCTCCGCGAGCGCCGCGAACACGGGGTCGGGCTCGTCCTTCGGAGGCACGCACACCCCGGCCCCGGCGATCAGTGAGGCCGCAGCGTGGCTCGCCGTCGACCCGGGCTCGCCATCCTCGACCGTGCCGCGCTCGTCCTGGATGCGCCATGCCCAGGTCTCCGCCAGCGCGCGGAACCCGGCCGGCGTGGTCGGGCGCACGGCCCGCAAGCGCGCATAGGCGGCGCTGTCCGCGGCCTCTGCCTCAGGCACCTCCGGTACGCCCACACCACCTGCAGCCTCGATCGCCACGCCGAGCGCATCCCATGTCGCCCGGTACTCCGCCACCACCGCGAGCGCCGGATCCGGCTCGACAGCGCCGCCGAGCCCGCCGAGCATACCAGCCGCCCCGTCGAGCGCGCCGAGGCTTTTGCTCAGGCCGGCCGCCGTCGCGCTCATCGGGTGAGGGCCCACCACGAGCCCGCCACGCCCACCACCAGCCTCCGCCGCCTCGACGGCCGCCCTGAGCTGCCGCAGCAGGTCCTGCGGATCCTCGACGACCTCTGACGCTGGCGAGTCCGAGACGTAGCGCAGCAGCCGAACGGCGCCCGGCACGTCGGCGGGCCGCGTGGCGATCAGGTCCGCCCAGGCCGCGCCGTCGGCGTCCGAGGCAGCGCTGAACACGGCATCGGCCTCCGCCTCAGCCTCCTTCGAAGCCGTCATCGCCGCGTCAATGCCCTTGGTAGCGCGCTCCAGACCCTCGCGCGCGACGCGATGGCGCTCGATCGCGGCGTCTACCGGATCAGGTGTCAGGGCGCGACCGAACCCGAGCGGCGTCGGCTCGGCCAGACGGTCCTGACGTAGAGGTGCCGGCTGAGCCAGACCGGCCGGGAATGGGGGTGTCTCGTTCGTCATCACGAGCTTTCAGCGAGAGGACTGGCAGTGCGCGTGGCGCCTCGCGCGAGGCGGCCCGTATGCTACACGTCAAGCTAGTCTGCCAGACTGCTAGCAAGCCGAAATTCTAGTTTTCCGGAGACGCGGCCGGCGCCTCAGAACAGCGTCGCGAGCCCCGTGAGCACGGCGCCGCCGCCGATGATCGCGACGGCCGCGAAGACCTCACCGGCGAGGCCGGACGCCTGCAGCAGACGCCGCCGCATGGTCTCGCGCGGGGCAGCCACGTGGCAGGGCGGGGCACGGCG
This sequence comes from Methylobacterium sp. E-005, assembly GCF_022829725.1. GTDB lineage: Bacteria > Pseudomonadota > Alphaproteobacteria > Rhizobiales > Beijerinckiaceae > Methylobacterium. The sequence continues at coordinate 20,319 of NZ_JAKSYG010000029.1, forward strand.
CTCGACCGCCGGCGCGAGACGCCCCAGGGGCGCGGCCACGGGCAGCATGTCCGGCGGCAGGTCGGACCCCGCGAACTGGGACAGGTCCGCCTCGCGCATCAGCACCAGCCGCCCGAAGAAGTCGTCGGCCTCCGCGGTCACGGCCTCCTCACGGGCGTACCAGCGGAGATGCCGGACCAGGGCGAGCGCCCCGAACCGGGAGCCACACGGCGTCGCCAGCAACTCCTCGAGCGCTTCCTGCATCGCGGTCTCTGCGCGGTGCGAGGCCTCGCCGATCGGGGCGACCTGGAACACGGACCAAGCCTCGGCATGGGCCTGGATAGCGGAGAGGATCGGATCGGACTCCACGACGCGGACGGCGCCGAGGTCGGGCATGAAATCGGGGATGCGGGCGTGCGTCATGGTTCGCGCTCCTGATGGGGCTCGTGGCGGTGGGACGGCGGTGGCGAAAGGGTTGGGTCTCGTGTCGGCGCCAGGCCGGCGCCGCGGGAGTCGGGGATCGAAGTGTGCTCAGAAATTCCAGGGCTGGATGCCGTGGGCGGCGCAGTAGGCGCGGGCCTCGGTCTTGTTGCTGAAGGGCAGGCGCGGCGCGCTGACGTAGGCCGGGCCGGCGCAGGGGCGCTCGCAGATGACGAGGTTGAAGGTCTTGCGGGCGGCGCGTTCGGGGGAGGCGATCATCGGTGGGTCTCCGGGCGGGATGCGGTGCGGCGGCTCAGTGCTTGATGGCGTTGCGGGCGGCGCGAGCGGCCTGCCAGGCGGCTTTCAGGGCCACCGACATGCTCGGGCCCCAGGCAGCGCCGGTGCGGCCCTGGTGGGACTTCGCGGCCTCGACGGCGACGGCCATGATGGCGGACCGGTCGAATGCGCCGGTCGGGGTGACGAAGCGGGTGCGGCGGTGCTGGGCCAGCGCCTGGATCAAGGAGCGGGCTGAGATGAGACCGGGGACGACCAGGGTGCGGTCGCCCTTGATGTCGCGGAGGGCGGCGTTCCAGGAGATGCGGCGCTGGAGGGACATCAGGCTAATTCCTGTCGATAACAGACAGGAGTTTAGCTTTACGATATCGCCAGTCAAGCGCTTTTACGAAATTACTTGCGTTTTTCGACAGCCCACGGCAGGTTGCTGAAATGACCCCCGCTCAGTGTCGTGCCGCCCGTGGCCTCCTCAAGTGGAACCAAGATGATCTCGCTCGCGAGGCGAAGGTCAGCGTCGTCACCGTGCGGAACTTCGAGAACGAAAAGTCGACGCCGCAGCGGGCCACACTGGACGTGATGAGCAGGTGCTTCGAGGCTGCCGGCCTGGAGTTCATCCATGAGAACGGTGGCGGGGCAGGGATCCGGTTCAGGGAGCGTCGGTCGTGACCTACGCCGTCGAACAGCTCACCCCCGGCAGCTACGACGTTCTGCTCGATGGCCACCTTGTGGCGTCCTTGGTCCGCGAGGTCGACCGCAGCGAGGCGGTGCGGGGATGGCTAATCGAGCTGCTCGACGAGACGCCGCCGCCCCAGCGCCCGGCCCCCTTCACGGCGCAGAGCCACGCCTTCGAGACCCGCGCGGCCGCGCTGGCCTGGCTCGGCATCCGAGATGCGGCCGAGGTCGCCGACAGACCGCTCGGGGAGCAGAGGGTGCCGTGACGCGGCTCAGCGACGATAGACAGCTGATAGAGCCGCAAGGCGGGGCGATACGGCGCTGGCTCGCTTTCGCACTGACCGCCGTGGCTCTCGGCACGCCGATCGCTGGCATGTTCGTGGTGATGTGGCCGTTTCTGCTGGCCTGGGCGCGTATCGCCTCCAACGGCATCGAGATCATCGGCGCGGCCATCGTCTCGGGCCTTATCGGTATTGGATTGTCAGCCCACATCCATCGTGATCGGGGCGTGCGCCCGTGAGCCGTCCCCACGCCGCGCAGATCCGCCTGCTGTCGTTCCTGGCGCTGACGCCCGGTGCCGGCTTCGTCGACCTCGTGCGGCTCGATCAGGTGCGCCAGATCCGCGCCGGAGACGACCTGTTCGTGCCGACGCTGGTAGCGCGCGGCTGGGCCGAACTTGGACGGCAGCGCGGCGGCGTCGTGCGCATCACGGATGCCGGCCGCCTCGCCCTAATGGACGCGACCGCGGGCAGCGCCACGGCGACATGGCCGGGGATGCGGAAGACACCATGAGCGATCGGCAAAGCCAAAGGTCCAACCATGCGGCTGAGAGCGTGGGCGTGCAGGCGCTCGAAGCCTTCATCAGGCTCGGCCAGCAGCTCGCCGGTCGAGCGGCCAGCGCGAATTTCCAGGCCGTTACGGCCCGGTCCAGTTGGACGAGGGCCGACGTCGAGACCGAGACCGAGCACGCGATCGAGCGCATGAAGATCGGCGCGCGAGATCTCGTGGTCGCCAGAGGTGCCGACCCCGACGATATGTACTGGCGGATGGCATGGATCGCCATGGAGATCCGGTATCGCGACACGATGGCGAACCTGCTGCGCATCTCGGGTCTTCGGGGAGGGAGCAGTGTTTGACCTAAGCTGGACGCCGACCGGCCTCCCAGACGTGACCGACTTCGTGGACGAGGCGGGGACGATCTTCGGCTACGTCCAGCCGATGGCGGCCAGCATACGCGCCTACGTGACCGAGTACCGCCCTGGCAGGAAGGTCACCTTCGCCAGCATCACCGATCACCCGACCGACGAGGCTGCTCGCGCGCACGTCGAGGCCGAGGTCGCGCGGCTTTACGGAGGAGGCGATGCCAGCTGAAGCGCAACATCGCCGCCGATCGCGCGGTCGGCGACCTGCTGCGCGATCGGCATCGATCTAGGCTCTGAGATGAGCCGGGACGAGGCGCCCTTCTACTGATAACGGCTTGTCGGCATTTCTATCAAATTTCGCATTTACTTTGCGTTTTATTCCGAGTTTTGCGCAAGTAACGTTTTCATAATAATCAGCAGTTTTTCTATATCACCCCTGTTCCCAATACGAGTAGCGAGGTCGCGTCCGGCGGCCATATCGTCTAATAATTGTGAAGCAAAATCATGCGCTTGTTTTATCATGTAAAAGCTACTTGACTGCATTGCCTTTGTAACGATTTTATATTCCGATAAGATATCTTTATATTCTAGTATCTGTTTCTCTTTAGTCGCTATGACGTCCTGCAGATTACAAATGATATCTTTTTGATTTGTAATTGTTTCGGCTAGTGCCGCTTCCTTCTCTAGGCTCTTCTCGACCTCCTCACTCACCGAGCTGCCGTTCTTCTCCGCCCGGGCAATGTAGGAAGCACGCAACTCATCGCGCATTCGAAAGGTCATCGTATGTCGCTTTCGCTCGTCGTCCGGCAGCCGCGGGCGGCCCCGACGCTTCGGGCTCTCGTGCTCAACCATCGCTAATTTCCGCCATTTAATAGAAAGCTCTGACAACGCATAAAAGCTTGCAAGGCTTGCCGCAAGGGAGTAGCTATCAGCGGTGTTTTTGACACTACGGAAATTCGCGATGGACGAGGAGGCGAAGGCCACGCTGAGCAAGGCGACGTGCAGCTTGGATCAAGCCGCAGCGCTCCTCGGCCTCTCACGCCCAAGCATCGTCGAGGCGATCGGGCGGGGTGATATCGAAGCTCGCAAGTTCGGTCGGAAATGGATCATTCCGACTGCACCTCTCCGCAGGATGCTGCGGATCGAGGATGCGCCGAAGGCCAACGCCGCCTGATGCGCCACCCGGTGGGCCGGCGGTCGCGAGGAAGCGCGACCACCGGACCGGGTACGAAGGCCGGCGTTCGGGCCGGCTCGCGTCCCACGTATACACCTTCCGCCGATCCGCGCGCCGCCCGCGCCGCGGCCGACCTGCTCACCGACGCCGAGGTCCTCGTTGGCTCGACGTCCTGGCTGCTCTCCCTCGCCGACTGGCTCACGGAGGAGCTCGACCTCGCTGATGGCGAGACCGTCCGGCTACGCCGCGCCGACGTTGAGAAGGTGCGTTCGGGGCTGATCCGATGCGTGGCCTGCCTCGACACGCTGACCTGCGACCCCGCGCAGCTGCCGCCCCTCGACGACGCCTCGCCCGAGGCCGCGCCGTCTCCCGCCACACCGAGCCAGCGGACGCTGCAATGATCCAGGCCAGCATCCCTCCCCTCGAACTCAGCCACCTCGTCACGTCCGGCCAGCCGCATTTCCGACCCGTCTACGCGGCCATGCGCAGCGCCGGCGTCGGGCTGCTTCTCGTGCGGCAGGGGCACGGCCGCTTCGATGTCCCGAGGCTACCCCGCGGTCGTGGCTTCGTGGCCGTGATCGGCGACGACATGGACCGCGCTGACGGCCCAGAAGGGTTCCGCAGGAAGTCCCTCCGACGCCTCCTGGCGGCCGTAGGCGGCATCTCGCTGATCTCCTGCGAGATCCTGCCTGAGGTCTACGCCACGGCCGCCGAGGTCGCCGCGCTCGGCAAAAACGTTGCGATCATCGAGACCCGCCCCGAGCAGGAAGGCGCGTGGCTGGACTTCGTCAAGGAAGCGGCCCCGCGCGCCAGCCTCCTGATCTGCACGGCCGCGGCGGGCACGGCATGAACCCGGTGCCCGCCACCCTCGAAGCCGACGCCGCGCTCGCCGAGTCCGGCACCCGCCAAGCCGCCATGTGGTCGGGCGATGGCCAGATCCGCGAGGAGTTCGCCGCTTGTGAGCGCCTCCCCTTCCGCGACGTCGAGTGGTTCGCCGACCAGGGCGTGTCCGCGTGCAAGCTCCTCGGCTACCGGTTCGACCCGACCGAGATGGGCGAAGCCGCGTTCTGCCGCGCCTTCCCGGGTTGGCCGCCGATAGACATCGGTTTCGAGGTGCGTCGGGCTCGCGTCCAGTTTCTACGCTCCGGCCGCGTCGTGCTCACATCCAACAAGCGAGCCGACCCCGGGGCGCTGATCACTGCCTTCGTGATCCCGGCGTTCAACGCCGACGGAGTGATGACCGACCTCATCGCCTGGCGCCCCCGGACCGGACACATCGGTTCGACGGAGCGAACAGCAGGCTGGCTCGCCGGCGGCTACGTGTCGGAGGACGAACCTCTCATCGTCCATCCGGATCCGCTGGCCTGGCTACGTGCCGGCCGCCAGGGCGTCGTGGTGGTGCACGAGGATCTCGCCCGCCCGGCCCTCCTCGCCCAGCGCACGCTTCAGGCCGCCGACGTCGACCACGGCGAGGCTCTACAGGCCATGCTGTCAAAGGTTCGCCTTCCGCGGATCGTCGTCCCTGCCTTCCCCGGCGAGACCGCGAGGCGGGCGGCATGACGTCTCTCGTCGACCTCCAGAAGGCCCGTAAGCAAGCGAAGCAGACGAACGGCCGGACGGACGATGCCGAGCCGCGGCGCTTGGGCTTCGACATGGAGGTGATGAACACGGAGTATGCGCTGGTCTTGATCGGGTCCAAGTCGTTGGTCCTGTACGAACAGCCCAACGCACCGCCTGAACACCGCGTCCGCATTCTGACGATGAGGGCCTTTCAGGACTGGTTCTCCAACCGGTTCACCGAGATCCGCACCGCCGACGGATCCGTGAAACCGGTCTCGTGGGCCACGGCTTGGCAGCGCGACCGCAACCGTCGGCAGTACCGGGGCATCGAGTTCCACCCGAACCCCGACGGCGTGGAGGGGACAGTAGATTACTTCAACATGTGGCAAGGTTTCCCGCTGCAACCTACAGCGAAGCACAACGGTTACGCGGTATTCCGCGACCATCTGCTAAATAATATCTGTGGCGGCGATCAGCATACCTACAATTGGCTATTCGCCTTTTTCGCACATATTTTCCAGCGACCTAGAGAACGACCAGGCGTATCTCTGGTGTTCCGAGGTGGGCAGGGCGCGGGCAAGACCAAGGTGGGCGAGGTGTTCGGGTCGCTGCTTGCGACCCACTACCTGCTCGTCGACACGCCCCGGTATCTCGTCGGGCAGTTCAACACGCACATGACCTCTCTGCTCCTGCTCCAGGCGGACGAGGCGGTGTGGGCTGGCGACAAGCAGGCCGAGGGCCGGCTGAAGAGCCTCGTCACCAGCAACGTGCAGATGATCGAGGCGAAGGGGGTCGATCCGATCCCGATGAAGAACTTCGTCCGGCTCATCATGACCTCGAACGAAGATTGGGTGGTGCCGGCCGGGAAGGACGAGCGGCGGTTCTGCGTGCTCGACGTGTCGGATCGGTGCGCCCAGAACACGGCCTACTTCGCCGAGATGCAGGCCGAGCTGGACGACGGCGGTCGCGAGGCCCTGCTGCACGACCTGCTCGCGTTCGATCTGTCCACGGTCGACCTGCGCCGCATCCCGAAGACTGCTGCCCTGTTGGATCAGAAGTTTCGCTCGCTCGATCCTGTCGATGCGTGGTGGCTCGACCGGCTGATGGCGGGAGCGCTCCTCGGGGATGACAGCGAATGGTTGTCCGAGGTCGGGTGCTCGGCCCTGTACCTCGATTATCTGGTGGTTTCCGATCGAACAGGGGTACGTCGGAAAGTCGACAAGAACGTCTTCGGTGAAGCGCTGAAGAAGCTCATTCCCGGCCTCAAAAAGAAGCGGCCCCGGAAGGTCCCAGCGCGCTGGTCCGACGAGGACGATGTGAAGCGTCCTTGGCTCTACACGCTGCCACCCCTTGCAGACTGTCGCACGGCCTTTGCGGAGCAACTCGGACAGAACATCGAGTGGCCTGAGGACGAGGATAGCTCATAGCGGTCCAAGCACCTGCTTGGACCGAATGATTTACTTGGACCGCGCAAGCCATTGAAATCAAATGGTGGTCCAGGCGGTCCAGGCGGTCCAAGCGAAAACAGCCCCCGCGCGTACGCGCGCGCGTCAAGGCTCAGAAGTAAAATCCGTGATTTCACAATACTGGTTGGACCGCTTGGACCGCTTGGACCATCGTTTAAAATCAATGACTTATATGGTCCAACCAAAATAAAATGGTTGGACCGGTTGGACCAAAGGCTGATGAGCCATCTCCCGCCGAACAATACCTGGATCATCGCCGCCGCCGACCGCTTCGGCCCGTTCGCTGATGGCCTGGACCCGGCCGAGCGCCTCGCCCGGCTGCGCTCTATGCGGGCGATCGTGAACCTCACGACGGGCCCACGCGGCGGGGCCCTCGCCCGCGCCCTGCACCTCGCCGAACGGGATCCGGCGCACCTGCCGGCCGCCGTCGCGGCGCTGGACGCCCTCGCCGCCCTCGACCGCCGGCACGTGCTCGCCAGCTTCGCCCGCCTTTACCGCACCGACTGACCTGGAGGACCCATGCCGCCCGCCAGCACCGCCCGCCGCCTCGCCGCCCACAAGCGCCGCCCCGAGCCGTCTACCCCCGAGCAGCTCGCCACCTCGATCCTGATGGTGCTCGCTGGCATCGAGCGCCATACACCCGGCGCGCCGGCCGCCCTCGCCTTCCGCTCGGCGCTCCGGCGCAAGGGCCAGGACCTCGCCGAAGCCGGCGGCCCGACGGCGCTGGCCGACATGCTGGCCCGGATCCGCGCGACCGACCCCGACCGGGCCGACGCGCGCGAGACCGTCATCACCGCGGCGTGGGCCGGGCTACCGCAGCCCTCGGACGGAGCTTGAGATGCTCGTGCTCCGATCATTTGCCCGCGACGCTCAGCATCTCCTCGAGCGTGTCGAGCAAGCCGTCCAGTTCGTCGACGGCGGCGATCATCTTGTCGGCCGATTGCTGAAAGGGGCCCGTGGGGTCGTGTGCCACCGTTGCCAGCGTCGCCTTGATGCTGAGCACCTGCTCTCGTCCGGTTGCGATAGCCGACCTGACCAAAGCCGGATCGGCTTGCACGAGCACCCCATCCTCGGTTCGGCGCCCCAAAAGGCGTTGCATCACGGACAGGTTCTCGGTCAGCGTATGCAATTCAGCTATGGCGGGATCGGCGGCCGCCTTGTCGTTCCGGCCCGGAGTTCTGGACACCATCAGATCGCGCTCGACAGCGCGCAGGTCGACGGCAGAGGCGGCAGCGCGGTCAGATCCAGCAGCACGCGCGCGCCCTGGATCGCCGCGATGGTCTCGCCGCTCGCGTCCTGCGAACGGGCCCTGCTCTGCAGGTCATCAAGGCGCATCCTGAGCTCCTCAGCCTGTCGCCCGTCGTACGCGGGCGACAGATCGCTCATCAGGTCGATGAGTTCGTCCATGAGCGCATCAGGCTCGGTCGTGACGGCAGAGGTTTGCATGTGCCGGATCGTACTTTGTGCGATCCGGCACGGTGCACTACGGCGACCACGGCCGCTGCAACGCAGATCAGGTCCGTGCCCGGCCGCAGCCTGCCGTTCTTGCAACGTACCACCCGCCTCGGGTCACAAGCCCGCGAGATCTGCCCGGAGAGCGTCGTCGTGGGCGACTTGATCACCCTCCCCGTCGCGCCGCGCGAGCGCCTCCGCGAGGTCCACAGCTACGGGTTCGCGGCCGGGCTGATCCTGGTGCTGATGCTGGGCACGGATCCCGGCGCGCACCAGCCGCTGCGGCTCTGCCTCGTCGGGCCCGAACCGCTGCTCATTGAGACGGTCGCCGCCTTCCACCACGACGCCGAGGGCCGCCGAGCCGCCGACAAGGTGGCCGCCGCGGTGCTGCGGGCGCTGCAGCTCGCCGAGTGGACGATCCCGGGGAGCGTCGCGTGACCAAAACCGTCGACCCGCGCGCGGCATCCCGTGTCGCCATCATCGCGCGCTACGGCAGCGAGGCGGCCGCCCTGCTCCCCTGTGATCGCGAGCGGACGCTGCGCGAGCTGACGTGGCACCTCGTGATGCCGGGCAATCCCGAGACCGGCCCCAGCCTGATGGGCTGGCGCGATGGGGCCGCCGGGACCATGCCCCCGGAGGTGCGCCGGGACGTGTCGACCGCGATCCGCCGGCCGGCCGCTCCCGACGACGCTGCGGCCGAGGCCGCCTACTGGACCGAGCGTGCCGCAACGCGCGAGGCGCTCGACGCGGGGCCGCTGCCGGTATGGGTGCGTGCCCGTCAGGCAATCCTCGAGGAGGTCCTCGGGCAGCCGCAGGTTCGGACGCCACCGGATCCGCCGCCACCGGTCACGCTACCCGCGCCGGCGCAGGCTGACGACGCCGGCCGGGACCATGTCGAACCGACGGAGTCGGACGGCGACCAAGAGCAGGACGATGACGCCGGCCCCGACCAAGCCGGGCAGGCCAAGCGTACCCGGGAAGAGGCGCGAGAGGCGGTGCGCGCCCTTCTTGGTAAGGATCTGACCGACCGGGAGATTGCCCGGCGCGTCGGGGTCTCGCCCACAACCGTCGCCGCCGTGAGGAAAGCCAGCGCATGACCGACCGCGCGCAGGTCTCACGTATAAGGTCGTCGTGGACGGATGCAGAGCAGCCAGACGACCAGCGCGAAGGCTGCACCGCCCGCGGCGGAACAGAGGATGAGGCTCACCTCAGTCTGCGGCGCGATCCCGAAGACGATGAGGCCCGCTAGGATCCCCGGCAGGACGCCGATCGCCGCCGTTGGCAGTGCCGCCGTATCGAGCTTGCGGGCGGCCCAGCCCGTCGCGGGCAACGTGAGCAGGAGCGTCGGGCTGATCAGAACGGCGCCCCACAGTCCGAGGAGACCGGTCACCAGAGGGGCCGTCCAGAGGACCTCGAATGCTCGGCTCCAGGTCGTCCTCGCAAACATCGCCATGCCTTGCATCTGAAAGTCGTCGACGAAGCCGGCAAACATCGTCGACGCGCAGAAGCAGTAGGCGGCGACATAGTGCCCGAGCACGCCAGCCAGCAGGATGCGGCGGCGCGATGGGCGCCAATCGGATCGGAACAGATACCGCTCGCTCATCGAGGCCTGCTGCGACGGCCAGAGCTCTGCGTACCGTCCAGGATGAGCCATAGCAGCCGTAGAGTTACCAACGGCATCACTAGGCCGGATGTTGACCTGCAACACCTCCGTTGTTCTGTGCCGGTCGGCACCACTATCCCGGAGTTGTCGCACGGCCGCGGGCGACCCTGATGTACCGCGCCCGCCTGCCCCGCGAGACCGGCCGGACCGACCGCGGCGCGATCCTGTCGCCGGAGCTCGACGCCCTCGCCGATCGGGTCCGGCGGCTTCTGCCGTCGCACCGGGATCCGGAGCGCTTCCACGTCGAGCGGGACGCGATCGAGCGGGCGCTGCGGCGGCTGGCGCGGAAGGGCAGCTGACTGACTCCTACAGTCTCCTACGATCTGCTTCCGACCCAACCCGGCCACCTGGATCGCCGTGAACGCTCCTCGTAAGCAGCCATTCGTCGGCCGTCCGGCAACTTCGCCTCAGGGGTAGACAGAAGACGGGGTGGGTAGGGATAGTTCGCGTAGGATCGCCCGGTGGGACCGATAATGCTGCAACTGCAACCTGTGCCGAAGGTGATCACCTTCGACTGCTATGGCACCCTAGTCCGGTGGCATGACGCTATCCGGTCTGCAGCCCACGCGATCCTGGCCGGACGCCTCGCGGAGTCTGATGCGCAAGACCAATCGGTCGCGTTGGCTGACCGATTGCGTAGCGCCGCCGTAGAGCGGCAGCAGCGCCCGCCCTACTGCGATTACAAGTCCGTCCTGCGGTCTGCCCTCGCCGTAGCCCTCGCCGAGGCCGGTCATACACCGAAGCCTGAGGACGAGGAGATGCTGTTATCGACCCTCAGCCGGATCGAGCCGCACCCCGACGTTCCAGGCGCACTCGGTCGATTGCGCGAACGCTACCGGCTCGCGATTATCAGCAACACGGACGACGACCTGATCGCCGGCACCGTCGCGGCGATTGGGGTGCCGATCGACTTCGTCATCACCGCCGAGCAGGCCCGCGCCTACAAGCCCGACCACCGGCTCTTCCTGCACGCCTACGCGACCTTGGGCGTGACGAAGGAGGAGACCGTGCACGTCGGAATGGGGCAGTTCACCGACCTCAAGGTCTGCTACGAACTCGGCATCCGGTCCGTATGGATCGACCGGATCGGCGAACCGCCGAACCTGGATTGGCCGCCGCACGCCAAGCTGAACGATCTTGCGGGTTTACCCGACATGCTGTCGGTCGCTTGAACGCATCAGCGGCGCAGGCGGGTGACCCTTCGTGCCCGCAAGGCGATAGGCGATTTATTCAATGGGACTGGTTGATAGCGGGCCGTCGCCCTTTCCGAACAAAAACTCGTCACCGCGCAGTCGATGCCCTGGGTCGATGCCCGCCCTCATCCCACATGGATGATCGACACCCGTTGAGGAGTACCAGCATGCCATCTCACGCCCGAACGGGAGGCTTATCGCCGCTTCAGGCTTCGGCTCTGGCGGTTGGAGCCGTTACGGCTGCTCTGCTCATCGGACGGCGCGCAAGCCCGACGCCTGATCACCCCCGGACGAGGCGCTGGTATCGGCATCTTGCGAAACCGGACTACACACCGCCGTCGCCGGTCTACCCGGTTGCCTGGACGGGCATCCAGGCGTCGCTCGCCTATGGCGGTTATCGACTGCTTCGCGCCGAGAGATCGCC
>NZ_JAKSYG010000036.1 GCF_022829725.1 Methylobacterium sp. E-005
CCAGACCAGCGGGTTCGTTCAGGCGCTCAGCGCGGCGGCGACCCGGATCGGCGACGTGGTGGTGCTGATCTCGAGCATCGCGTCGCAGACCAACCTGCTGGCGTTGAACGCCACCATCGAGGCGGCCCGGGCGGGCGAGGCCGGCAAGGGGTTCGCGGTTGTGGCAGGCGAAGTGAAGGCCCTCGCCGCGCAGACCGCCAAGGCGACCGAGACGATCGCCGGCCAGATCGCGGCGATCCAGGGCGAG
>NZ_JAKSYG010000050.1 GCF_022829725.1 Methylobacterium sp. E-005
TCGCTGTTATGGGCCTTGGCATCGCGGCACAGATCTCCGGCGTCTACGACGATGCCCCGGTCACCCCCGCGACGAAAGACAACCACCGCTGAACCGGGTTGGCGCGCGCTCCGGCGCGCGTCATTCCCAATTCGGGATTTCGAGCATTAGTGTATATTAACCGGTCATTAACCGTCGGGCGACTTCCGAGTTGCGGGTGGACCTAGGTTTTGCGAGGATGTCTACTCGATCCCGTCTTAATCATTAAAGACGATTGGACTCGCGTCGCACCGCGTTGTCTGGATTCCTCCGCTCATCGAGGCCACCGGCCTCTGACCGGAGACGAGCCGATGATCGACTGGGTCACAATCACCAGGGACGAACTGACGGAGGCCGAGCGGGCGCACGCCCGTCAGTTCCTCGCCGACGCGGATGGTACCGACCACTGCGACGAGGGCTACACCACACTGATGAACGCCGGCGGCTGGACGGTGCACTGCCCCGGCGAGCCGGTGACGGACGGGCATGTCGCCGAGCTTCTCGCGCAGCTCGTCGAGTTGCGCAGGGACATGCCGCGCCGCGCCGGCTGGAGGTTCATCGTCGATCTCGTCGTGGGTCGTGGACAGCCGGGCGAGAAGCTCCGGGCCGTCTACGCCAGGGAGACCGGCATCGCGGAGGACCACGCATTCCCCCCCGCGCTGGACCCTGACATGCCCGAGGGGCGCGCCGTCGTCGCCGAGGAGATCCGCCGGACCCGCGTGTACTATGAGGCGATGCGCGCTCGCGATGCCGAGAACGCCCGGAGGCATGCCGAACGGGTCGCGCAGGCGCAGGCCCGTCGCCGGCTACCGCCCATCCGGACACCGGACCCCGGCCCGGACCCTAGGCAGATGGCGCTCGACCTGGAGCCCGGCACCCCGCCCGAAACGAAATCCTGAAACCGACCCTTGTTGCCCGCGAGGCGGAGGGCTACCTTCTCCTCACGGGCAGGCCATGCCGCCCGAACGACGGAGTACCGCAATGGACCGCAACACCTTCACCACCGACATCGTGGCCCTCGGGTTCGAGGCCGATTCCGATAGCGAATTCTGGCTCGGCCAGGACATCGGCCTTAGCCTCGACGCGGACGGCGGCGTCGCCCTCCTCGATGCCAACGGCAGGCCCGCCAACGGGCGTCACGGCTACGACGATGCCCTCGACCATCTCCGGCGCAATCTCGGCGCAGGGTACGCCTCCCTCAAGGAGGCCTGGGAGGTCAGGGAGTCCAGCACGGCGAGGCAGGTCGCCGAGGACGAGGACGACGCCCCGGAGCCAGGCTACTACGCGGACGAGGACTGCACCGTGGCGCTCGACGGCGGCGAGATCTGCCCGGAGATCTTCTACCACCTTTCGGGGGGAGAGATCCGTCGCTACTGGTACCAAGGACAGGAGACATACGACGTCCACGTCCACGACACGGACGAGTTCGGCCGCGGGCACTGGCTGGGCGAAGGGACGACGCGGGTCTCGGACGACACGACCCTGGACGAGCTCGCCGAGGTTCTCGACGCCGACTACTGAACCACAGCCGGGGCACCAGCCCCGGCCTCCCGCCGGCCGCCACGATGATGGCGGCCCGCCGGGGGCCGGATAGTCCACCCCCAACCCGGGCAGGCCCTGCCGCCCGACAGCCGGAATACCGCTCATGCTGCACGACCACCTCGCCCCCCGGAAGAACCCCCGCTGGACCGCCCCGACGCGGATCAGCAAGCCCGAGCGCGCCCTCACGCGCCAGGAGCGCGAGGACCTCGCCGACGCCGCCGCCCTGCGGATGGTCGGGGGCGCGACCCTCTTGTTCCACATGACCGTCGTGGACCCGACGAACAACTTCGAGCCCATCGAGGGCACGGGGCTGGACCTCGTGGTGTCCTGCGTCTCGCCGTCCGCGGCGTACGTGGCGTGGGAGCGGCACGCTGATTCCGTCGGCGCCGTCGGGGCGTACTGCGTGCGCATGGTGTTCACGCCCACCGCCAGGGCAGGCAGGCGCCAGCCCGAGGTCGACGAGACCCGGATGGTCGACCTCGACTGGCTCGCCCTCTCCGACGCGCTGGAGCCTCTCGACGATGAGGACCTCGCCCTCGGCCTCGCCGTATACCGCTGAGGGGGCGACGATGCAGATCGCCTCCTACCTCGCGACACCGGCGCATTTCCTGGCCGCCTGCGCGCTCTTATGCCAGTCCACCGAGGCCATCAGGCAAGCGGTCGGCGGCTGCAACGCCGTCGAGGCCGAGCGCGTCACCGACCGGCTCGCCGCGGCCCGCCCGGGCACCCCGCCGGCTTGGTTCTCCGCGGACCCGTCGCTCGGGCGATTCGTGTGCTGCCTCGATGACGGTCACGTCCTCGCATGGGCGGTTTTCGGCGCCGGGACGCTGCCGGTCCTGGTGGCTTGGTACAATACGTACAGTGGCCACGTGCTCTGGAGACCGACCCATGACGCCTGAACTTCTGGCCCGTGCCGGGGAGGCCCTCCGCGCCGGCGGGGATGACTGGGTCCGCACGGTCGCGGAGGCCCTCGGGCCCCGCCACCCTACGTCGCCCCGGGAATCGCTCGACAGGCGCATGATCCAACGGTGGGCAACCGGGGCCATGGACATCCCGCCCTGGGTCCCCGGGGCCCTGGCGGAGGCCCTGCGGGAGGCCGGGGACCGCCTCCACGATGTGGCCCAGGAGCTCGACGCGGTGACGACACCGCCCCTCCCGGGTCTCATCCGATGAACGAAGGGCCCCGGCAGCGATGCCGGGGCCCTTTCTCATTCCGCGTCCGCCAGCCGGCGTTCCTCGGGCTCGTCCGGAACGGTCGCCATCCTCTCGCGGATCTCGCCGAGGCTGACCGGCCGGTAGGCCCACTCGTCCACCCCGACGTCGAGGCTGCGGGACGTGCCCGGAAGCTTCCCGTGGCTGTGGCCGTAGAGATGCAGCGCCCCCCTCCACATGCCGTTCCAAGTCCGGAGGCCGTAATGGCAGAGGACGATCCGGACGCCGTCGACGAAGATGGTCCGGAGGTCCGCCGGGTCGCTGGCCCAGCCAAGCGCGAGGTGGCGGGGCCCATCGTGGTTGCCGATGATCAGGTGCTTCCGGCCATTCAGTCGGGCGAACACATCCTGGCACCGCTCGGACGACGAATTCATCGCGAAGTCGCCCAGGAAGAAGAGGTCGTGGTCCGGCCGGACGCGCGAGTTCCAGGCGTGGATGAGGTCCTCGTCGTGGCGGGCGATGTCGTCCCAGGGGCGGCCCTCCATCGCGAGGATGCCGCGGTGGCCGAAATGCGCGTCGGCGGTGAACCAGGTCGTGGCGGAACTGAAATTTTGCTTCACGGCAGCCTCCTGTGGGGCTGCGCGCACGGCGTCACGCCCCGGGGTTTGGGATCTCGGCGAGGGGGGCGGCTATCGGTTTCACGGTGGCCTCGATGGCAGATGGAATCCCTGGCCTGCCAGCTCCCCGGGGCACGGGCAAGCGGCGATTCCCGGGGTGGTTTACGGTTCCCTGGCCGGTGCAGCGGCGAGGATGCGGGCGGCCTCGTTGGGGGTCAGCCGGCCATCCTCGACCGCCACGCCGAGGTCGTTCTCCAGCAGGAAGCGCGTGCGTGCGCCCTCGGGGTCAGGGTAGCCCATGTCGTGGAGGAAACAGCCCGTGCCGCGCACGGGACCGGATGCCTCGGGGTTCGGAGGGATCATTGACGGCTCCCAGATATTCTATATCTGTTCTCACATAACGGAGAGACGGATGGGCTACGAGGACGTCGAGATGGCGACCGCCGGCGAAGAGCGGGACGCCGTGTTGCGGTCGCTGGCAGAGGACATGGCGGACGCCGGCGGGCGGATGGGCTTCATCCGCGCCGAGCGCCCCCGGGACGTCGCCCGCGTCCTGTCGCGGGCTATCCGTGCGCGGCGGCCGCAGCGGACGCGGGCGGCTTGAACTCGCGTCCCTTCTGACGGGCCTTGGCCACGAGGAAGTCCGCCCGCACCTTGTCGAGATCGAACCGCGCCGTCGCCACGTACTCCTCGACATGCGTCCACCAGGCGGTCGCCACCGGAATCTTTAGGTCGAGCCGGTCGTCGTCGGCGTAGTGCCGCTCCGACACAGACCCCGGGGCGACGCCCTCGGCATGGTCGAGGATGAGGTCCAGCGTGCTGTCCGGCAGGCGCAGCGTCCTGGCACCGTGGGACCGGAACGCCCGCCGCAGGTCGTGGGGCGAAGCGTCCACGGGTAGGGCGGCCAGCAGGTGCGTGATCGCGGACTCGGACAGGTGCTCGATGGCGACGCCGGCCCGCCGCGGCCGCATCCCCGGGAACAGCCACGGACCTTCACCGGCGCGCTCGACCTGTTCCCGCACGGCGGACCAGACCGGGGGCGGCAGGGGGACGGCGTGGTGGGCCTGGGCGGAGGCGCGCTCGCCCGTCTTCCGGCGCACCGGCGGCAGCCGCCAGATGCCCCAGCCCGGCTGGTCCGGCACCGGGGCTAGCTCTTCCAGGCGCGCCGTCGCGATGGCCCGCCGGCGTTGCACCGTCGAGACCAGGAGCATCACCGCCGCCGAGAACCGCGGTTCCAGGAGATCCGTGCGCGCCAGGGCGACCAGAAGGCCGACGCGGTCCATCGTCGGGAATCGCACGCGCTGCCCCCGCGGCGCCTCGCCCTCCTTGGCCTTGGGCTTCTTCGGTCGCTGCAGGTCGTCCAGCCACCCCTTCGGCACGCCGCTGTCTCGCCGGGGCCCCGGGGTCGCCAGCCACGTGTAGAAGTGCCTGAGCCGGACGAAGATCGCCTCGGACTGGCGGTGGTGCGTCTTCGCCTTTTCCCCGAGGATGGGCTGCAGGTCGTCCGGCGTGATGGTCGCGACCGGCAGCGGCGCGAACCGGCGCAGGACCGGGTGCCGGAGCACCTTCCTCGCATCGTCGTGGGCGGCCTTGCGCCACTCGTCTGCATGGGCCGCGAGGTACTCGTCGACGGCCTTCGTGTAAGTCCACGTGCGGGGCGCGACGGCCTTCAGCGGCTTCAGGTGGACGATGTCCGGGTAGGCCTCCTCCGGGGTCGTCAGCCCCATCTCGACGCGGTGGAGGACCAACCACCGGTCGGTCGGGAGGCCGTTCCCGGACCGCAGCATGGTCGTGGCGGCGGTGCAGATCGCGCGGGCCTGGGCGATGGTCAGCCCGTCCACCGGGCCGAGGTTGAGGCGCATCGTCTTCCCGAACCGCTCCGCCTTCCATCCCCACGTGACGGTCCGCGGACTGACCCGCAGCAGCAGCCCCTGCGCACGGCTGTCCCGGACATCGACGGCCGCGACGCCCGGCCGCTGTTCCCGGCCGGCGCGCTCGATGAACGTTGCGGTGATGTCGACGGCGCCCCTCGGGGGCCAATCCACCTTCGGCTTTGGCGGGGCCTTCGGGGCGGCCTTGGCGCGGGGCATTTGGGCGGATTCCTTGGGCGGGTTTGGGCGGGGCCAGGAAAATCACCCGTCCCGCGGTCCCCGTCGAGGGGAATCGCTCGCGCGAGGGTAAACCGCTGTGGACGCTACCGGAAGTGAAACGCCGTTCAGTATCTTTTGGGCCGCCTGCCCCCGCCCGGGAGGGGCATGGGCCGCTGACTCTTAATCAGCGGGTCCTAGGTTCGAACCCTAGTGCGCCCACCATTCCTTGATCACGCTCAGCGTTGATGCCGGTGGCACAAACCGCGGCTCGGAGTTCCTCGGCCTTCGGGCGGGGCCCCCGACCCAGAGGAGCGAGCCATCGTCGCACTTCGGATCTGGATCCTGCTTTGTTGTACGACCACGCTCAGTGCCTGCGTGGGAACATCCGCCACCACGCCGCCCCCGGCGGGACTCGCACCGATCGCAATCTCGAATGGTGCCCTGCCGCGCAACGTCGAGCCCGGCCAGCCCTTGAGGGCCGACCTCGGCGTTGGCGCCGGTATCGATCCCGATGCTCAACTCGCTGCAGCCGCCCGCGACCGAGCAGCCTGGGCACCGATCGGCGCTGAGCCGATCGTCCGGTCGGCCATCGTGCCGAGCCGGAATGCGGGTCGTGCCGGCCTTGATGATGGAACAAGCCCGAACGGCATGGCCAGCACGCCGCCCGCCGGCGACGGAAACCGGCGTGGCACGCCATTGCCGGTCCGGGGGCGGGACGCGACCCTGGGTCGCCTCGAACGCGAGGGCCAGCGGACGACCAGACCGATCTGTGCGAACTGCTGATACCGACAGGAACATCTGATGCGGCCAGGAGGAGGGCGACGACGGGATCGTACGCTCGGCCCGCCACGCTGTGCCGTCGTGTGCCGGAGCACGTCGATCCTGAAAGCTTGAGCTTACATCGGAGACATGCCGCGAACACCAATGCGGATCCGATGGAGACTGACGATGCCCCTCACCACCCGCCTCACCGTCGCCGCCGCTGCCGCCGTGGCGACCTTCGCCGTCCTGGCCGGCACCTACGCCGAGATGCTCAACCGCGCCCTGCCGATGCACTTCGTCTGATCACGGCCGCTGCGTATCGCATGACACGCAACCTTTGAGGCGCCGCCGATCGATGGCGGCGCACGCCGCCCGCGGGGGCAGTCATGAACGGGATCTTGTGGAACGCCGTCGATCGGACACTCCACCTCATCGACGCCCTCGATGACCTGATCGCGGAAGCCGCCCTGGGTTTCGCAGCCGCCACCCCGATGATCACCGATCTCAGTGGCGACGCACACGCGGAGCCGAAGAGCACCGGGAATTAGTGTTCGACCGCCAGACCTCGATTTCGGCAGCAGCCGATTGAGCCGCTACGGCTTCTGAGGACTCGGCGCGGATTGGTCCGTCTGCGGCTCCATCTTCTGCGTATCCGGCTTCGTCGGCGTATTGTTCTGCGCCTGCTTGTCGTCGCAGGCGGCGAGGCCGACAACCAGAAGCCCGAGGCCGATGATCTGTTTGAGCGGCAGCATGGGGTCTCCGTGATGCGTGTCTGGAGGATTGAAGCGCTACCAGCCGACACACGTTCCGTGCCGGGTCCCGTGCCCGGGGGCAAAGGTGAGGTTCGCCCGCCTCAGACGGACGCTGGGTTAGATGCAACGGACGGCGTAAGGGCGACGGATAGGGCAGCGTCTGAGCGGTCGCGTCGGGTTCGTCCGCCCCGCCCGGCATAGATGGGCGGGGCATCGCTCCGACGCTGGAGCGGCGGTTCAGCGGCCGGTGGGGCCGGGCTTCGATCCGGATCCGGCGTCGTTAGGGCCCGTGCTGTTGGTGGTCCCGGAACGGCTCATCGATCCGGTCGTCGGCCCGCTGCCCCGCGCGCCCGGGCTTGATCCCGAACCGGCATCGTTCGGACCCGTGCTGTTGGTCGTGCCGGAGCGAGACGTACCACCGCTCTCGGCAGCCAGGGCGGGCGTGGCAAGGGCTATGAGGCCGGCGAAAGCGAGCGTCATAAGTTTCATGGCGTCAGTCTCCCTGTTGGGCCGGCAGCGATCTGCGAAAAGCCGCCAGTCCTCCGGGGAACCCACCATCAGCGCGGCTGTTCCTGGGCGCGCCGCCGGGCGGCAGCGTCACGGTGTTTGATCGGAACGACCCGCTTCCCCGGCGACCGGCGCCGCTGCCGGCGCTTCGGCATCGGGCATGTGGTAACCGCGATCCCAGGTGCGATGCGTATCGGAACCCGGCGGATACGGGTTCGCGGTGACCGGGTCGCCGCGGTCACGCGCGTGTCGTCCCTCGTCGCTGATCGCCGTCGGTGAACGGTCTGAGATCGTCACGTGGCCTCCCGCGCGTCGCGCTCGCTTATCGAACGACCGCGTTCGGTACGGCCTGAGACTGCGACTGTGCGCCCGTCACCCGCCAGACCGTTCCGCCGGCATCATCGGCGATGAGGAGCGCGCCGTGGCTGTCGACCGCCAGGCCGACCGGACGTCCGCGGGCCTCGCTCTTGTCGGTCACGAAGCCCGTGACGACATCCTGGGCCTTGCCGGAGGGCTTGCCGTTCTCGAACGGCACGTAGACGACCTTGTAGCCGTTCAGAGGGCTTCGATCCCAGCTCCCATGCTCACCCACGAAGGCGCCACCCTGATAGGTCTGCGGCAGGGCGGTCCCGGTGTAGAAGGTCATCCCGAGTGGCGCGACGTGGGAGCTCAGCGAGTAGTCCGGCATGATCGCCGAGGCGACCAATTCAGGCCGCTGCGGCATCACCCGCGGATCGACGTGCTGCCCCCAGTAGCTGTACGGCCAGCCGTAGAATCCACCGTCCTTCACCGAGGTCATGTAGTCCGGTACCAGATCGGGGCCGAGTTCATCGCGCTCGTTCACAACGCACCACAGCGTTTTGGTCTTCGGCTCGAACGTCAGGCCGTTCGGGTTGCGCAGACCGGTGGCGAAGAGCCGATGGGCGCCGGTCGCCCGGTCGATCTCCCAGATCGCCGCCCGGTCCTTCTCCTCGTCGAGGCCGTTCTCGGTGATGTTGCTGTTCGATCCCACGCCCGCATAGAGTTTGGTCCCGTCTGGGCTGGCGGTCAGGCTCTTCGTCCAGTGATGGTTGATGTGCCCCGCCGGCAGCTCGGTCAGCTTGACGCCGGGCTCCGTGATGCTCGTCTCGCCGGCCTTGTAGGGGTAGCGCATCACCGCATCGGTGTCGGCCACGTAGAGATCGTCTCCGACAAGCGCCATGCCGAACGGCGAGTTCTGCTTGTCGAGGAAAACGGAGCGCTGTTCCGGCACGCCGTCGCCGTCGGCATCCCGCAGCAGGGTGATGCGCTGGCCGGGCGTCTCGGCGGAGTGGGATTTCCGCTCCAACCAGCCCATGATGATCTCCTTCGGCCGGTTGACCGGCGGAGTGGGGCCGCCGCTCTCGGCCACGAGGATGTCGCCGTTCGGCAGGACCAGGATCGAGCGGGGATTTTTCAGGCCGGTGGCCAGTGCGTTGATCTGAAGACCCGCGACGACCTGCGGGGTCTCGCCGTCCTTCCAGCCGACGGCGCTGGAGACGTGCATCGGCGGCAGCAGGTATTGATGCGGCTCGGGCAGCGGCGGGTTTGGCCCGATCTGCGTCCGCGGATCGATCGGATCCGGCCCGCAGGCACAGAGCGGCAGCAGGATCGCGACGGTGATGATCGATCGGCCGTTGCTCATGCCCGCTCTCCTGCCTGGACGCCCACACCATGGCGATGCACCAGGCCCGCCCCGAGCCATCCGGTCACCCCGAGGATCAGCACAACGACGGCCGAGAGGAGGAGGCCGGTCGGCACCACAGACGTGTAGGCGTCGCGGCTGTGCACGAAGACGTTCACGATGCTCAGCGCCAGGGCCACGGCATTGCCGGCGCCATGGATCCAGGCTGTCCGGATCCGCCGAATGCGGCGATCACCGAAGAAATCGACCATTCCGGCCAGGGCCGCGAGGGCCGCCCCGATCAGTCCGACGCTGAGCAGCCACGCGGAAAAATTCGCCCACTGCATGTTGGCGGTGAACCAGTAAGCGATGTCGGTCACCAGCGTCCCGACGAAGCAGACGATCGGGATCGGAACCAGCATCGCGTGGATCGGATGTCCTGCCACCTGTGCGGTCGATTGCGGATTGAGCTGTATCAAGCGAGCATCCTCGTCACGCGATCATCTCGTGAGCCACTTAATCTACCGCGGGCACCCATGAATGTTCCCGCTTTGCCCACCTCCGCGAACGGGTCCGGTCTGCCTGGGCAGCCGGAACCGCACCGGGGACGGCAGCCCCTCAATGGGACCGGTCGGTACGGTCCGGTGCCCGGCCCTTCCCGCTATGGGTGTGGTGACTGTCGCGCTCACCGCCGCCCCCAGACACGTGTGACTTGGAATCACTCGTAGGTGCGCCAGGCTCCGGGCCATCGTGATGGTCCGCCGGTGGCTTGGATGCATCCTGGTGACTGCTGCCTGGTCCCCCATGATGCCGGTCGGCGGCCGGGTTCTTCTTCGATGTGCTCATGAGGCTGCGGTGTCCCGTTGCTCGGCGCCCACGTCCGGGCATCAGCGGCTGTTCGGCTGGGATGCACGGGAGGCAGATCGCCCTGTTCGGCCCGGCAGCGAGAGCGGGACGATCCTCGCTCCGAAGGACAGGTCGTCCGCTTGATCCTGGGCCGGATCCTTGGCCAACCGGACGGCGAACCCGCGGTTCCGGCCGGTCTCAGCGACCCGTATAGCCCGATGCCGCGGCGGCCTCTCGAAGGCGTGCGAACGCGAGGGTGTAGCGCTCACGCAGGAAGGGCGCTGATGGCGGGATCCGGGCGGGGGACAGATTGTCTTCGGTATCGGACATCTTCACGAGGAGCGCGGCAAGATCACCGGTCTCGATCAACGCGGTGATCCGGTCCGAGTAGGCGATCCGGGTCTCAGGCTTCGTGAGGAGCGTCACAATCCGGACGATCGCGGGCGCGAAGCCGGCCGCCCGCAGGTCGGACGCGGTGTGCGGGGTGTCTTCCAGCACATCGTGCAGCAGCGCGGCCTGCATGACTTGCAGCGGGTCGACATCCAAGCCGTCGACCAGTCGGGCATGGCCGGCCCGGGCGAGGGCGGCGTTGGCGACGCGTTCCAGGTGGCGCATGCCGGGTTCGCCGCCCTTGTCGAGCTGGCCCGCATGGGCGGTGAGCGCGAAGGTATGAGCGTCGAAGATCGTCGGCACGCAGCACCTCCTGGCAGACGTCCCGCTGCCGTTCGGTTCGGACGTTCCCAGGCGGGAATTCGCTGCCGCGCCGCTGCGTTCCCGGGCCAGGACCCCGGCGGCCTGCCACACCGAAGCCGGGTCAGACCGCCACCTAGCTTCCCGTGTTCGGAGGATGCCGAATCTTCGCTTCAGATCTGACAGTTACAAGCGGCATCACTATTGCCCAAATGCCGCGATAGCTCCATTTCTTGTCTCACAAACGGACAAGCGACGGGTCGCAGTCCAGGATTGAGCCAATGGCGTCCGTTACACTGGAGAAGCCGCTCGATGTCGGCGGTCCGATCAGCCGCCGGGTCGCTGCGCTCGCCAACGCCAAGTGGTTTCGCGCCCTCGCGTGGCGGGCGCTGCGGGAAGGTGGACCGCAGGCCGAGCTCCGCGCGGCGAACGCGCGGGCCGCGGCGCGCATCATCCTGCGTCAGGCGCGACGGGACGCGGTCGTCGCCCGTATGGCGCGAGAGGCGCTCGACGGCCCCTCTGGCGCGGGGCCCCGGTCGTCATCCAAGACGTTGCCGGGCGCGTCCGAACGGCCGGTGGCCGTCCCCGACCCACGAGGGGCCGGGGACGATTTTCCGATGATCAGCGCTTGAACTTGCCGTCGTACTTGAACTCGGGCGCCGACTTCAGCTGATCCTTGGTGGCGCCGATGATCGCCTTCCACTTCTTGGCGTTGGCGTCGTAGCCGAGCGCGATGGACGACGGGGTGACCGCGACGTAGTGCTCGCCCATGCCCAGGAAGCCGCCGACCGAAACGATGTAGCCGGTCAGCTTGTCGTGATCGATCACGAGATCCTTGATCTCTCCGACGGTGTTGTTCTGCGCGTCGGTGATGTTGAGGCCGATCAGGTTGTAGCTCAGGACCGCGTCCTGCGGGACCGACTCGAACTTCGGGGCGACGGTCGGGGGCGCCTCATTGGCGGCGAAGGCCGGGCCGGCCAGGGCTGCGGCAGCGAGGGTGGCGAGGACGAGGCGACGCATCGGAATCTCCAAAAGCCCGAAATGGGTCGCTGGTAAGCCTCAGCACCCCTTATCGTTCCGGCCCGGCACGGAAATGTTAACCTGCGGAACATGGAACCATTCGCTCTCCGCGCCGCCGATTGAATCGGGAATTCGCTCGCATCACGGCCTTGGACCGTACTGACCCGGCGACAGGACAGATCCGCGGTTCGGCGCGTCTTCGTCCCTGGCCCCCGCCCTCCGGCGATGTCACTCCGGCCCGGTGAAGCAGACGGGAGGGCGTCGTGGTGGAACAGGCGGTCGGGATGGCGCCAATGCGGGACCGCGCCGCGGGACCGTGGATCGATGGCCTGATCGGCGTCGCCATCTTCAGCGCCTCGCTGGTGGCGACGCGCCTCGCGCTCACTGGGATGGATGCGCTCTTCCTGAGCGCCGCCCGGGCCGCCCTGGCCGGGATCGCCGGCGCGGCGGCCCTCGCCCTTTTCAGGCAGCGGCGGCCGCACAGCCGCGACATCCCGGCGCTCGCCATCGTGGCCGCCGGCGTGGTCGTGGGCTTCCCCCTCCTCACGGCCCTGGCCCTGCGGACGGTGAGCGCGGCACACGGCACGGTGTTCGTCGGTCTGCTCCCCCTCGCCACCGCGCTGTTCGGTGCCGTCCGCTCGGGGGAGAGGCCGTCGCCCGCGTTCTGGCTGCTGTCGATCTGCGGGGCGCTCATCACCGTTGTCTTCGCGGCGCGCGGACTCGCCGGTCCGCCCGGCCCCGGCGACGTCCTCATGTTCGCGGCGGTTGTCGTTTGCGGCCTCGGCTATGCCGAAGGCGGCGTCCTGGCGCGGCGCCTCGGCGGCTGGCAGGTGATCGCCTGGGCCACGGTCGTGTCGCTGCCGGTGAGCCTGCCGCTGGCGCTGGCCCTCAGGCCGGACGAGCCGGCCGCCATCCCGCTGCAGGCCTGGGCGGGACTGGCCTACGTGGCGATGTTCAGCATGCTGATCGGCTTCGTGTTCTGGTACCGGGCACTCGCCAGGGGTGGGATCGCCGCAATCGGACAGCTCCAGCTGCTGCAGCCGTTCCTCGGGCTCGGCGTGGCC
The DNA here is from genome assembly GCF_022829725.1 of Methylobacterium sp. E-005. Classification (GTDB taxonomy): domain Bacteria; phylum Pseudomonadota; class Alphaproteobacteria; order Rhizobiales; family Beijerinckiaceae; genus Methylobacterium. Next base: position 12,703 of record NZ_JAKSYG010000050.1, read on the forward strand.
GCCCTGGTGCTGGGCGAGCGGATCGAGCCCGCGATGATCGGTGCGGCGGCCGCGGTCGCCCTCTGCGTCGCGCTGGCGCGGCGGTTCGCGTGAGGCGGCCCGCGCGTCAGCCCGCCTTGGCCACCACCTCGATGTCCCGGTCGAGCCCGCTCTCCACCTTGAACTCGCGGGTATAGACCTGTCCGTCATGTCGGGCGATCAGCACGTAGTCGCCCTCCGCCAGCGTGACCTGCGGGAAGGCGCCGATCGCCTCGCGGATCGTGTCGCCACCGGGCGTGAGCACCGAGAAGGCGGTTCCAGCAAAGGCCTCCGCCCCCGGTGCCGCGACGAGCTTGAGGGTCACGGTCGCGGCCCGGTGGTTGAGGGTCGCCTCCGTCACCTTGCCGTTCTCGACGCGAAGATCGGCCCGCTGGATCGCGTTCGACTCGCCGTAGATCGACACCACGTGATAGGTGCCCTCCGGCAGCCGCAGCAGCTCACCGGTCTTGATCCCGGAGCGCACGAGCCGGCCCTCCGAATTGGTCCCGACCGGCACGAAGACCGAGAACGAGACCTCACCCGGCGGGATCTTCTGATCGCCGATGGCACCCGAGAGCTTCAGGGCGCCGGACGCGACCCGCAGCGTCTCGGTGATCGGCTGGCCCGCCATCACGATCCGCTTCGATGCGCTGGCGAAGCCGTAGGTTACGGTCGCCGTGTAGGTGCCGGGCGCCAGGACGAAGCGCGGCTCAGCCTCGGATGAGCGCGCGACGATCGAGGGGCGGATCCCGTCGCCGGCCTCCTCGTAGATCCGCCATGCGAGGCCCTGGCGCAGCGCGACCCCGGGCCCTGACAGGACCGCCGACAGGGAGAGCGGCGCCTCCGGTTCGGCGGAGGGGAGGGCGGGCGGCAGATCCGGCGTCGTGATCGACGGGGAGGGCAGGGGGCCGCCGAGGCGATTCTGGAGGGCGTCCTGCTGGGCGCGGGCAGGCACGAGCGTAGCTCCCGCGACGAGAATCGCCAACGCCGTCGCGGCCAGCCTCGTGCACATCGATCGGACCCCTTGCCTCTGTCCGGTGGTTCGCCCCGCCTCTGCATCCGGACCGTGGCGACGGCAAGGCCGCACTTCCCCGAGCGGGCGGCGCATGCCACATCCCGTCCACGTCGCGAACCCGGGATTGAGCGCATGACCGCCACCCTCGATCTTCTGAAGACCCGCCGCTCGGTGCCGCCACCGCTGCTGGACGAGCCGGGCCCCGACCGGGCCCAGCTCGAAACCATCCTGACGGCGGCCGCCCGCGTGCCCGATCACGGCAAGCTCGCCCCCTGGCGCTTCCTCGTGATCGCCGACGCGGCGCGGGAGCAGGTGGGCGAGACCATCGCGACGACCTTTGCGGCCGACAATCCGGACGCATCCGCGGAGCGCTTGGCACAGGAGCGCGCCCGTCTGACGCATGCCCCGGTGGTGGTCGCGGTGGTGTCGCGGGCCGCTCCCCACGTGAAGATCCCCGAATGGGAGCAGGTGCTTTCCGTAGGCGCCGCGACCATGAATCTGGTGATCGCCGCAAACGCGGCCGGGTTCGCGACGTCCTGGCTGACGGAGTGGTTCGCCTATGACCGGCGGGTCCTCGATGCGCTTGGGCTCGCGCCGTCGGAGAAGCTCGCGGGCTTCGTCCATATCGGCCGCGCCCGCGAGGTGCCCTCCGACCGGCCGCGACCATCGCTCGGCGAGATCGTCACCTGGCTCTGAACGCCGTTCGAGGGGTGCTTCAACGCACGAAGGCGCATCAATAGGCAGATCGGGTCCAGAATATGGTTCGATCAGGCGCCCCCAGCGCGCGATCATGCGTTAAGCACCGGTCTGTGTCGCTGCCTGGGCCTCACCCGTCAGCGCTTGGGAGGTCCCCCGGTGCATTACGATCTCGACGTTCCGCGGGAGGCGCGCGCGCTCCCGCACAACCCGCTCAAGGCGATCGTCGCGCCCCGGCCGATCGGCTGGATCAGTTCCATGAGCCGCGACGGCAAGCTCAACCTCGCGCCCTACTCGTTCTTCAATGCGGTGGCCGACAATATGGTGGCCTTCTCGTCCTCGGGACGCAAGGATGCCATGACCTTCGCCGAGGAGGGGCGGGAGTTCGTGTGCAGCCTCGCCACCTGGGATCTGCGCGACGGGATGAACGATTCCTCGGCGCCCCTGCCGCGCGGCGAGAGCGAGTTTGCCTTCGCGAATCTCGCGACCGCCTCCTCACAGAAGGTGCGCCCGCCGCGGGTCGCGGATTCGCCGGCCGCTCTCGAGTGCCGCTGGCTGCAGACCGTGCCGCTGGTCCCGCTCGAAGGCGGCGAGGCCGAGAACTTCCTGGTCATCGGCCAAGTCGTCTCGATCTACGTCGACGAGACCTACTTGAAGGATGGTATGGTCGATACCGGGGCGATGCACCCGATCATGCGCGGCGGTTACTTCGATTACTTCCACGCCACGCAGGAGACGCGCTTCCAGATGCGCCGGCCGAAGGGCGCGGGCGAGTTCTCGCCGTCCTGAAAGCGGACTAGTTACAAGGGGATCGATTGAGAACTTGTTTACCATAGGCAGCGCAGATTCCGGGGGTCTCCAGCCCCCCTGCGCGCCCGGATGTTCCTGTTCACCACCCCGTCCAGCCCTCCGGAGAGTCCACCGCCGACGCGGATGATGCCGGGGACGGCTGCGTCCGGTCCGGTGGTCCAGGCGATCCGCGACGGGGCGATGGCGAGCGGCGTCGGGTTCGACTACCTGCTGGCCACGGCGCGGCGGGAATCATCCCTCGATCCCGCCGCCAAGGCCGGGACCTCCTCGGCCACGGGGCTGTTCCAGTTCATCGAGCAGACTTGGCTCGGCGTCATGAAGAAGGCCGGGCCGCGCCTCGGGCTCCAGGCCGAGGCCGACGCCATTACCCGGCAGGCCGACGGCAGCTACGTGGTGCCGGATGCCGGGCAGCGGCAGGCGATCCTCGATCTGCGCCGGGATCCTAAGGTGTCGGCGACGCTTGCGGGCGCCCTGACCCAGCAGAACGCCGACGCGCTCTCGGGGGCGCTCGGGCGCGAGCCGACCGCGGGCGACCTCTACGTGGCGCATGTGCTCGGCGCCAAGGGTGCCGCCGCACTGATCGCCACCGCACGCGCCTTTCCGGCCCGGGCTGCGGCCCTCGACCTGCCGGAGGCGGCCGCCGCCAACCGCGGCCTGTTCTACGACCGCTCGGGCCGTCCACGGAGCGCCGCCGAACTCTATGCCAGCCTCGCGGCGGCGGCCCGGGGCGCAGCCGCGACCGATCTCACCGGCCTGCGTCAGGACGAGGCCGCGCCGCCCCAGGCGGTCTCGGCCTATGCGAGTGCCGCCACGGCCTTCGGCGGCACCAGCGACCTGCGCAGCCTGTTCCAGACGGATGCACGCGTGGCCGCCACGGATGCCGCCGCGCGGAACCTGCAGGCGCGCAACCAAGCGCAGCCGGCCGCGCACGCCGCGCCGACCTACTTCCCGCGGACCGGCGCGGAACCCGCTGCTGCAGCGCCCGTCCCGGATCCGGTCGTCACCGGTGCGCTTCCCGAACCCGTTGCCCCGCCGCCCGGCAGCGCCATCGCCAATCCGCCCTTGCCCCCACGGCGCCCGCCCGAACTCGCCGCGGCAAATTCACCGGCCGGCGTCAGGAACAGCCTGTCCGCACCCCGGAGGGGTCCATGATCATCCGCGAGTTCCTGACTCGGACGCAGAACGCCTCTGCGGCTCAGCGCGCCGAGGCCGCCGCAATCCTGGGGCGGGCCTATCTCTATGGCGACCTCCCAGCCGACGAGGCTTGGGAGGCCAAGACCGCCCTGCTGACCCTGCTGGACGATCCCTCCCCCGTCGTCCGCCGGGCCTTGGCCGAGACCTGCGCAGCCTCGGCCCGGACGCCGCGTCCGTTGGTGGTCGCCCTTTCCTGCGACGTGCCGGAAGTGGCGCGCCTGATCCTCGCGCGCTCGCCGGTCCTGACCGATGCCGACCTCGTGGACGCGGCTGCCCTCGGAGACGAGGCGACCCGCGCGGTGATCGCGGCCCGGCATCACCTCTCACACATGGTTTCCGGGGCGCTGGCCGAAATCGGCGAACTCGAGACCCTGATCGCGCTCGTCCGCAACCCGACCGCCAAGATCACCGCGGGCCGGCTGCTGCGCATGATCGAGCGTCGGGGCACGGAGGCGGATCTGCGCGAGGCCCTGCTGGGCCGCGCTGATCTCCCCCCGGAGGTGCGCTACGCGCTCGGCCTCGCGGTTGCGCAGGCGCTCTCGGGCTTCGTGATCGATCGCGGCTGGCTCGGGAGCGAGCGCTGCGACCGGCTGCGCCGGGAAGTGGGTGAACGCGTCGCCCTGGAAGCCTGCGAGGGCTCCGGAGCGGCGGGCATCGCCCGGCTGGTTGCGCATCTGCGCACGACCCATCAGCTGACCGCCGGACTGATCCTCCGCGCCGTGCTCTCGGGGCGGACCGACTTCGCCCTCGCGGCCCTGGCCGACCTGTCCGGCCAGGACCATGCCGGCGTCGCCCGGGCCATGCGCGATCCCAGAAGCTTTGCCGATCTGCACGACCGGGCAGGTCTCCCCGGCGCGCTGCTGCCGGCCATGCAGGCTGCGCTCTCGGCCTGGCAGCACGTCGCCCACCGCGCGACGCCCATCCGCGGCACCGGCCTGTCACAGCGGATCATCGCTTGCGCGATCGATGCCTGCGGCAGCCTGCCGGACGCCGAGATGCAGCCCGTCCTGGTTCTATTGAATCGCTACGAGGCCGAGGCCGCGCGTGACGAGGCCCGGGAAGCCGCCCGCGCCATCGCGGCGGCGGCACTCGTGCGCGAGACCGCCCGCCGCGAGGCCGAGGCGCTGGACGCCACCTGGCGCGCCGCCCTGGACGATCAGCGCCGGAGCGCCTTCCCGTCGTCCGAGGCCGCGCCGGTCATCGACACCGCGGTTGGGCTTGTGGATGCGCCGGTGGCGGTCGAACCGAGCAACCCGGTCGGCGCGATCCTGGACGCGCTGCCGGAGCAGATCCTGGCTTGGTACCGGACCGAGGCGCCGGTCGCGGACCCGGAGGCCGAGGCCGCTACGGAAGCCGTGCTGAGCAGCCTCGAAGAGAGCTTGCTGGATCAGTTCCGCGCAGGCCGCAGCGCCGCCGTATTGCCTTCCGAAGCGGGCAGCTCGGATAAGGCAGCCCGGATCGCTGCCTAACCCGCCGCCCGGAGCGGGCGGCCGTTCGCTTCCGGCTGGCGCGTCCTACTCGGCAGCTCTGCGCGCCTCGACATCCGCCGCATCCGCGATTCCATAGCGCTCGATGGTGTCCTCCAAGCGCAGGGCGGCGTTGATCAGAGCCATGTGCGAAAAGCCCTGCGGGGTGTTCCCGCGCTGCTCGCCCGTCGCCGGATCGATCTCCTCGGCGAACAGTCCGAGATCGTTCCCCCGGGCGATCAGCCGTTCGAACGTCGCTTTCGCCTCGGCGGTACGGCCGTCGAGGGCGAGGCAGCCGACCCGCCAGAAGGCACAGGCCGTGAAGGTGCCTTCGTCACCAACGAGACCGTCCTCCATGCGATACCGGTAGATCAGGTCGCCGGCCCCGAGTTCCCGCTCCACCGCCGCCAGGGTCGCACGCGTCCGTGGATCCGTTGGATCCAGTGCCCCGAACAGGGCGACGCGCAGCACCGCGGCGTCGAGGTGGTGCGAGTCGTAGGCGCCGACATAGGCCTGCTTCTCCTCGCTCCAACCCTTATCCAGATACTCGTCCCGCACCTCGGCGGCGACGCGCTCCCATTCGGCGATCTTCGCTTCGGGCACGCCCTCGATGTTCCGGGCGATCCGGGCCGCGTCGGTCAGCGCCACCCAGATCATCGCCTTGGTGTGGACTTGGTGGCGTGGCCCCGTCCGTAATTCCCAGATGCCACTGTCCGGATCGTGCCGGTGGCGGATCGCCCGCGCCGTCAGGTTGTCGAGCACCTCCGGCAGGCGGTCGTTGACCTTCTCGGGCGGGTCGTAGTCGACCGCTTCCAGGAAGACGCACAGCGCCCTCAGCAACTCGCCGTAGATGTCGTGCTGGTCCTGCCCCTCGGCCAGATTGCCGATCACGACGGGGCGCACGCCGTTCCAGCCCGCGAGATGATCGAGCTCCTCCTCCTGGGGCATGCCGTCCGCGATGCCGTACATCAGGCGCGTCTCGCGGCCATAGGTGCCGTCGCGCTCGCGGAGGAAGCGCAGGAATTCGGACGCCTCACGGACGTAGCCCAACATCACGAAGGCCGTCACCGTGAAGGAGGCGTCACGCAACCAGGTGAAGCGGTAGTCGTAATTGCGGTTTCCCGGCACAGCTTCCGGCAGCCCCGCGGTCGCGGCCGCCAGGATGCCGCCCGACGGCGAGTAGGTGAGCAGCTTCAGGCACAGCGCCGAGCGCATCACAGCGTCGCGGTAGATCCCGCGGTAGGTGCTGCGGGCACACCAGCGGCGCCAGTACGCCTCGGTGGTCTCCAGGCGCCGCCGGGCACCCGCGAAATCGTCGATCGCGGCATCCTGCTGATCCTCGCCGTGAGTGAGAACCAGATAGGCGGTCTCCCCCGCCGCCAGGGAGAAGCGGATCTCGGCGCGGCCCTCGATCAGATCCGGCTGTCGATGCGCATTGACCCGCAAGCGCCAGTCGCCGGCCTCGAACAGCACGGACGTTCCCTCAACGCTGGGCGTGCAGGGGCGGCGTGCGTAATCGAAGGTCGGGCAGACCCGAAAGACACCGCTGACGGTGCCCGCTTCGCAGGTGAGCATGCGGATGAGCCGACTCTCGCCCTCGCCGTCGGGACCTTCCTCCGGCTCGGGACTCGGCGGATTCACCGGCATCACGTCGGTCAGGCAGGCCCGGCCCGTTCGCGTCGTGAAGGTCGTCTCGAGGATGTTGGTGTCGGGCAGATAGCGCCGGGTCGTCCCGTCGAGGCCGTCGAAGGCCACGCTGCAGGCGCCGCCCTTCTCGTCGTCGAGGAGTTTGACGAACAGCGCCGGGGAATCGTGGCGCGGCCAGCACAGCCAGTCGATCGAGCCGTCGCGGGCGATCAGCGCGCAGGAATGGGTGTCGCCGATGAGGGCGTAGTCGCTGATGGGCTTCGACACGGGGGTTTCCGGCTGGCGGCCTCGCCCGTCAAGCTGGGCGGACGCTGACCCCGGGAGTTAGCCGGGTGACGCGACGTTGCGAGTCCGGCTCGACGATTCGCCGCAGGACCATAAGCAACCCGGAAGAGCACCGAGCCGGATCGGTATGCCACGGCCGTGCCCCGAAAGACATGACGCTGCACCTCGGCCCTATCGGTGCAGGCGGCGACAGGGAAACACGCGCTTACAAATTGGGTCCGCCAGCCATCTTCGAATACTCGCCGGTTCGGGGCATGATGGCACCATGATGCAAGCCGAACAGCATACAGACTCCGTTGCGATGGCGACCTCGGCAACGCCCCACATCCTCGTCGTCGAGGACGATCGGGAGATCTCGACCCTGATCGCGCGCTACCTGCGCGGAAACGATTGCCGGGTGACGCTCGCCGGCGACGGGACCGACATGGACCGGGCGCTGGCGGAATCGCGCATCGACCTGATCGTGCTCGATCTGATGCTGCCGGGCGAGGACGGTTTGAGCCTGTGCCGGCGGCTACGCGAATCCTCGCAGATCCCGATCCTGATCCTGACGGCGAAGTCGGAAGATGTCGACCGGATCCTCGGCCTGGAACTCGGCGCCGACGATTACCTCGCCAAGCCGTTCAATCCCCGGGAACTCCTCGCCCGCATCCGTGCGATCCTGCGCCGGGTCGCCGCCGAGGCGCCCGATACGGACGAGCGCCGCCGACTGCACTTCTCCGGCTGGACACTCGACGTCTCCCTGCGGCAGGTGCTCTCGCCCGAGGGGGCCCGCATCGCCATCACGGGTGCCGAGTTCGATCTACTCCATGCCCTGTGCCTGCGGCCCGGCCGGGTCCTCTCGCGCGACCAGCTCCTGGACCTGACGCAGGGCCGCGCCGCCGGTCCGTTCGAGCGCAGCATCGACGTGCTGATCTCGCGCATCCGCCAGAAGATCGAACGCGATACCCGCAACCCCGAATTCATCCGGACGATTCGCTCCGGCGGTTATCTGTTCACGCCCGAGGTCACGCGGTCATGAGCGTGCTGCGTCGGCTGCGGGCCCGGCTTCGGCCAGCGACCATCGCGGGCCAGATCGCGTTGCTCGTGGTTGCGGGGATCGCGGTGGCCCACGTGGTCGCCACCACCGCGTTCCTGCTGCTGCACGAATCCCAGAAGCCCGACGAACTGCCGGGCGTCGCGGCGAGCCGCCTCGGCATGCTGTCGCGGCTCCTCGACACGGTCGAGCCGGCGGCCCGTCCCGCGCTCCTGGCCAGCGGACGCAGCCTGCCCCTGATTCATGTCGAGCCCTGGGACGGCCAGGCGCCGCCCGGGGCGGAGCCGATCCCGGATCTTCCGGTGATCCGCCGCCTGCGCAATGGTGCCGGGCGCCCGGTGACGATCGTCGACCTGTCGGCCGCTGATCCGCAGCAGGAGCAATCGGCCGGTCAGCTCCATGTCGGGATCGTCACGGCCAGCGGCGCGACGCTCCAGGCCACCCTGCCGAACGATCCCCTGCGGACGCCCAAGCAGGGCGCCCTGATCTTCACCGTGGTGTTCCTGGCGCTCACGCTGGCGCTGCTCTGCGTCTGGGCGACCCGCGCGCTGACCGCGCCGCTGAAGCGGCTCGCAGGCGCCGCGGAGGCGTTCGGAGCCCGCGATGACCACGTCGCATTGCCGGAGGCGGGACCGCGCGAGGTCATCGCCGTGTCGCGGGCGCTCGACCGGATGCGCTCCCGGGTGCGCCGGTTGATCGACGACCGCACCCAGATGCTGGCGGCGATCAGCCACGATCTCCGCACGCCGATCACCCGCCTGCGCCTGCGCGCAGAGTTCATCGAGGACGACACCGCCCGGGCCGCCACCCTGCGCGACCTCGACCAGATGAACGGCCTCGTGGAGGCGGCCCTCTCCTTCGTGCGCGACGGGCAGGTCCGCGACGCGAGCAGCTTCACCCTGGTGGACCTCGCTTCCGTGGTGCAGACGGTCTGCGACGACTTCTCGGATATCGGCGCCCCGGTCAGCGTCGGCCGCAGCCGGCACGTCCTCGTGCGCGGCCGGCCGGAGGAATTGCAGCGCGCGGTGACGAACCTCGTCGACAATGCCGTGAAATATGGCGGCCGGGCGGAGGTCCATATGGACGCCTCGGAGCGCGGGGTCCGGGTCTGTGTTCGCGATGCCGGTCCGGGCATCCCCGAGGCGGAGCGCGAGGCGATGCTGCAACCCTTCGTCCGCGGCGACCGGGCCCGCAACCTCAACGAGGCACGGGGCTTCGGCCTCGGCCTGTCGATCGTACAGGCCATCGTGGAGGCCCATGAGGGGCGGTTGATGCTGGAGAACGGCCGCGAGGGCGGCCTTCAGGCCGTGATCGAACTGCCCCTCGCGGCACAGGTCTTTGCCGGGCAGGTGACCCGGAAGGCGGCGCCGGCCTCGGCCGAGGCGGCCTGACGACCTGTAACCCTCCAAGCCGTCCCGGGGCGTTTCCGCCCGGGAACGGTCGGTCGACAAGGTGGCGTAGGCTCAGGCCGCCCGGATATGGTGCAGGAACTGGGCGACCTGAGCGCGGAGCTCCCCGGAACGCGCCGCCAGGGTGTCAGAGGCCTGCGCCACCGATGCGGCGGCGTGGCCGGCATCGTCCGCGACACGCGCGACCTCGGCGATATCATCCGTCATCATGCCGGTTCCAGCGGATGCCTGCCCCATGCTGCGGACGATATCCTGGGTGGTGACGCCCTGCTGGTCCACGGCGGCGGCGATGCCGGTCGAGACCTGGTTCATGGCCCCGATCTGCGAGGCGACGCCCCGGATCGCCGTGACGGCATCCCCGGTGACGGTCTGGATCGCCGCAACCTGCCGCTCGATCTCCTCGGTGGCGCGGCTCGTCTGGGTGGCCAGTTCCTTCACCTCGGCGGCGACCACGGCGAAGCCGCGGCCCGCCTCGCCGGCACGCGCCGCCTCGATGGTGGCGTTCAGCGCCAGCAAATTGGTCTGGCCCGCGATGGTCGAGACGATGCCGACGACGTCGCCGATCCGCGTCGCCACCGTGGCGAGATCGGACATGATCTGTTCGGCCCGCCGCGCCTCCCCAACGGCCGCGGCCGACAGACCGGTCGCTTCCTCGACCTGACGGCCGATCTCGCGCACGGTCGCGCCGAGTTCCTCCGCGGCGGCCGCGACGGTATCGACGTTGTCGGAGGTCTGCCGGGCCGCGCTGGCGACACTTGTCGAGCGTTCGGACGTGCCGGCGACCGCGATCCGCATGGTGCCGGACGCGCTCTGGAGCGCCGACACGGCCTCGGTCAGGTCCTCGGCGATTCCGCCGACCGATCGCTCGAACCCGTCGGCGAGATCCTGCAGCATGGCCCGACGGCTCTGTTCCTCGCGCAGGCGAGCAGCCTCCTGCGTCCGCAACTGCTGCGCCGCATCCTCCAACGACATGTCGTGGATCGTCACCACGGCCCGGGCGATATTGCCGATCTCGTCCCGGCGCCTGCTGCCGGGCACGTCGGAGAGGGCCTGACGGTCAGCGAGTGCCATCAGCGCGCGGGTCAGGGCACCGAGCGGCGTCACGATCGAGCGGGCCAACAGGAGACCAAGCACGGCCGTCGCGGCCAGGATGCAGAGCCCGATGAGGATCAGGGTATAGGAAAGCCCACGGACCGCCGCGACGGCCTCGGCCTCCGACTGCTCCGCCACCACCGTCCAGGGCGCCCCGAGCACGCTGAGCGACGAGGCCGACGCAAGGTGCGGCCCGTCTGCGGCTGCGAAAACCAGCGTGCCGCCAGTCTTGAGGTGATCGGCCGCGATTCCCAAGGGCGCGATGCTGCTGCCGGCCTTGATGCCCGGGTTCAGGGGCGGATCGCTGCGCAGGAGACCGTCGGTCCCGGCCGCGAAGACCTGCCCGGTTTCGCCGAGACCGGTGCGCTTGGCCAGCGTCTGATCGAACAGGGCCGGGCTGATCCGCATGACGATGAAACCGATCCGCTCCGCCGCCTGGGCGGTTCCCATGGCGACGTTGGCACGCTTGGTCATGGCCCGCCCGATGAAGGCAGCGGGGCCGCCATCCACCGGATAGGCACGGAAATCCTCGAACAGCGCCGTGCCCGGATCGGCCGTCTTCAGCCGCGCGACGAGGCGGGCGAGCGCGGTCTCCGACAGGTCCGTATCCTGAATCGACCGCGCGAAATCGGCGCCCTTCGTGGCCGTGTAGACGATCCGGCCGCCCTCATCGATGAAGAGCAGATCGGCATAGCCCGGCTGGGCGACGAGCTTGCGCGCAACCTCCTGCACCTTGATGTGCCGACGTGCGTACATCCCATTCATGCCGTTGCCGTCGAGGGCGACACGCGCCTCAACGGTCTGCGGCGCACGGAACGCCGTCACCAGCGCGGTGGTCTCGGCCTTCGTCAGATCGAGAGTCTCGATCAGATCGGGGAAATTGGACGCGATCTGGGGATGGGCCGCGATGGCTTGCAAATCGGCTTCCATCCGATCCGCGACCAGTTCGATACCGTCCCGGCGCGCATCGGCCGCCAGTTGCAGGCGCTCCTGGGCCGCGCGCGTCAGCGCAGACCGAGCTGTAAACCAGCTGCATCCGCCCATGACTATGGCACTGAGCAATGCCAAGCCGATGATCATTGCGGGGAGCCGCACACTGAGCCGAGAGAACAGGGTCATATCTACCAAAAGCTTTTAGCGGTCTCGATGCCGCCAAGTATCGCACGGCTTCTTTAATTTCTGGTGACGGCGCCAAGATCCTCAAAAATTTGGCCTCGACAGCCGATAAATGAAATCACTCCCATCATTTGTCGTTTTCGATATCGGAGAAGCAAAAACACAATCGAAGGTCCGAATTCGAGAAATTATACTTGTACTGTAGTCTATAAAACGAGCACATTTGAGTTTCGGGGTCGAGCAGCCCAGCCCGATGCCGCTCGTGCCGATCTCACGCGTCGAGCGGGCCCATCGCGCCCGCGATGCGTCATCGAAGGGCGGCCCGCCTCCTGCTAAAGCGGACGGACCGCAGACGTCTGCAGGAGATGGAATGACGCGCAAGACCAGCTCCGGTGGAGAGCGCCGCATCGCGCTGATCGGTGCGCCGATCGAGGTCGGGACCAGTGAGCCGGGGGCGTTGATGGGTCCGGCGGCCCTGCGCACCGCCGGTCTCGTCCGGGCCCTCTCAGATCTCGGCTGTTCGGTCACTGATCACGGGGACATCGTGCCCGATGGGCCGGGCGGGGGGCGCGGTCTCGAAGCCGTGGCCGCCTGGACGCGCGCCCTGTCCCGCACGGTCGAGGACGCCCTGATCGGCGGGGCCTTGCCGCTCACCGCGGGCGGCGATCACAGCCTCTCGCTCGGCTCGATCGACGGGGTCATGCGCCATTGCGCCCGCCAGGGTCGACCGCTCTTCGTGCTCTGGCTCGACGCCCATGCCGACTTCAACACGCCGGAAACCTCGCCCTCAGGCAACGTGCACGGCATGCCGCTGGCAGCTTTGTGCGGGGAAGCGGGCTTCCCGAACCTGTTCGCCGATCCGGCCCCACCCGCGCTCAGCCCCACCAGCGTCCACCTGTTCGGCCTGCGTTCCATCGACGCCGGTGAGCGTGCCCTCGTCGCAACCCGGCGCGTCGGGGTCACCGACATGCGCACCATCGACGAGTTCGGGGTGGTCGCCCCCTTGCGGAAGGTCCTCGCACAGGTCGCCGCCCAGGACGCGCATCTCCACGTCAGTTTCGACATCGATTTCCTCGACCCCTCCATCGCCCCGGGGGTCGGTACGACGGTGCCGGGCGGCGCCACCTTCCGGGAGGCGCACCTGATCATGGAGATGCTGCACGATTTCGGCCTCGTCCGCTCGCTGGATATCGTGGAGCTGAACCCCTTCCTCGACGAGCGGGGCCGCAGCGCCCGGGTGCTGGTGGAGTTGGCGGCGAGCCTGTTCGGGCGGCGCATCCTCGATCGCCCGACCGTGCCCATCGAGGCGGTTCCGGGCGACGCGACCGAGCGCGATTGATGCTCAGCGAGACCCCGGATGCGGGCACAGTGCCCGAGAGAACGTCGGCGCGGCAACGCTCGGACGGTCGCGTCCGATTGCGGGCCGGACCGGCCTGCGCAGGTGGCGCCACACGAATTGTCGACCTGGCGGAATCGGGGCCGTCGCGCCTGCGATTCCCGCGCGGAGCGGGCGCCCTGGAGGCGGTTCTCGTCAACACGGCCGGTGGGGTGGCGTGCGGCGACGCCTTCGCGATCGCGTTGGAACTCGCGCCGTCATCCGATCTCGTGCTCACCACCACGGCGGCCGAGAAGATCTATCGATCCGACGGGCCCGTCAGCCGCATCGAGAATCGCCTGACCCTGGAAGCAGGGGCGCGGCTGGCGTGGCTGCCGCAGGAGACGATCCTGTTCGACGAGGCTCGGGTCTGCCGGCGCTTCGAGGCGGATCTCGCCCCCGGGGCCGCCCTGCTCGCCGTGGAGATCATCGCCTTCGGCCGTGCCGCCCGGGGCGAGCGGATCACCGCCGGCCTCTTCCGTGATGCATGGCGCGTGCGCCGGGCCGGTCGGCTGGCCTACGCCGACACGTTCGCGGTCGAGGGTGCGATCAGCGACCTCCTCGCCCGCCCGGCAATCGGCGGCGGCGCGCGCGCCTGCGCGACGCTGCTCGACGTCTCCGACGGGGCCGAGGCCCGCCTGGAGGAAGCACGCGCGCTCCTGGCCACAGCCCATCAGCCCGGGATCGAGGCAGCCGTGAGCGCCTGGAACGGGCATCTCGTGGTGCGCGCCCTGTCGCCCGGCATCGGCCCCGTGCGGACCATGATTGCACGGTTCCTCATCGGCTACCGCGGCCTCCCGATGCCGCGGGTCTGGCAGAGCTGAGCCGATCCTGCGGATTGGCGGCCTCGAAGCCGTTGCCTGCGACGGCCGACCTCTGCTAGAGACGCGCACCCGGAGCTGTCCGCCAAGCTCCGTACGGCGCATCGGCGCCGTCGGTATGGCCTCGTGGCGGAGTGGTTACGCAGAGGACTGCAAATCCTTGCACCCCGGTTCGATTCCGGGCGAGGCCTCCATCTTTCTCGACACATAGCGCTCGTGAAGGCCGGCTCGCGTGAGCGCGGGCAGCGGAATTGGCCGGGGAATCGGACCCGGCGCGATCATCCCACCATCGCCGTCGCAACACCGCGTAAGCCGGTGGCCGGCGCGTGGAATGGCGATTCAGGCTCCGTGGACGCGAACCATGTAGGTTTCGATCGCCTGCTGCAGGCTGTGCGTCCCGGTGTTCACCCGCGTTGCACTGCCGCGCACTTGCCCGGCCTGAGCCTCGTTGGAGGCGGCTGCGGCCCGGACGCCGGCGACACTTTCGGAGACCCTCCGGGCGTCTTCGGCCGCGTTGGAGATGGCCCGCGCGATCTCCTGGCTGGCGTTGCCCTGCTGGTCGGTCGCCTCCGCGACCTCGGAAGCGATCATGCTCATGCGGGCAATCGTCTCGGCGATCGCCTCGATGGCGCTGACCGTCCGGTCAGCGGCGCCCTGGATCGATCCGACCTGCCCGGTGATGCGGTCGGTGGCGAGCGCAGTCTGTCCGGCAAGCGCCTTCACCTCCGCGGCGACCACCGCGAAGCCCCGGCCCGCGGCACCGGCCCGGGCCGCCTCGATCGTGGCGTTCAGCGCCAGCAGGTTGGTCTGCTCGGCGACGTCCCGGATCAGCGTCACCACCGCGCCGATCTCTTCGGCCGCCTGTGAGAGCGAGCGGACCGTCTCCTCCAGGCCCCGTGTATCGGTCAGCGCCGTGGATGCGATCTCGCTCGTGTGCCGGACCCGCGCCTCGATCTCGCGGGCCGAGGCCGAGAGCTCTTCGGCGGCGCTGGCGATACTGTCGACGATGCCGGCGGTCTGGCTTGACGCGTCGGCCACCACGGTCGCCCGCGCCGCCATGTCGCCGGCATTGCCCGAGAGGGTGTCGGCCGCCGCCTGCATCGCCTCGACCGATCCCGCGAGATCTGCCACCGCGCGCTGCGTCTCCAGCTCGAACTCATGCGTTGCCGCCTCCAGCGTCTCGGCACGGTGGTGGTCGCGGTTGCGCCGGGCCTGCGCGTCCGCGTCGAGGTCTCGTTTCTCGATCAAGGCCTTCTGGAAGGCTGCGATCGCCCCGGCCATCTCGCCGATCTCATCGCGGCGATGCGTGAACGGGATCGCATGACCCAGGTCGTTGGCGGCGAGCGCCGTCATGCAGGCCTTGAGCCGGTTCAGGGGCTGCCGGACCTGCGTGAGGATGATCCAGATCGCCGCGAGCGTGCCGAAGATAAGCGCCACAGCCGGCACGATGATCAGCGTGATCCGCGCCAGCCTGCGGTCGGCGGCATCCGCGGCGCGCCGGGCATTCAGGCGGCTCAGAACCTCGCGACCCAATGCGGCGATCTCCGAGACCATGCGCTCCCGGTTCTTCACCGTCGCCTCATCGGTCGCCTGGATGAGGGCCGCCTTGGGCGAGACCGTCAGGCCCAGTTCGGCCGTGTCGTTCTGGTAGGCGATGAATTCCTTGACGAAGAGGTCGAACCGGCGGCGGCGGTCCTCGGGAAGCTGGTCCTCCATCGCCTCGAGGAATGGCACGCGAACCTGCTCGACGGTGGCCAAGGCCTCATGCAGCGCCGACAAGCGCGTCCGGGCCTCCGTCACGTCCTCCGAGGTGAACAGGGCCGTCGCCTGCACCACGGCATGCTCGATCGCCTGCCCGAGCGCGCCGGCCTGCAGCCCGGCGTTCCAGATCTTGTCGGTGGCCGCGGCACGCTCCTGCTCGAGATTGGATTGGCGCAGGGCGAACACCGTGATGCCGATCGCGACGACGGCCAGCAGGCCGACCACGACCGCGAGCTTCAAGCCAAGGGTGATGCGCATCGCGACGAAGCTGCTTTTGCATGGGAAACGGATCAGCTCAGCCATACAGCAGGCAAAAGCGAAGCACATTCAAATATAGCCGGCAAAAACAAAAAAATCATTTGTGGCGAATAATTTGAAAAACGCAGTCGTTATGACTTATCATGTAAAGTTGTTGCTCTCGATGGCAGCACGGTGACCGCTTTTGCCGTTGCTCAAATCGAGATTCGCCGCTCCGGCGGGCCGTTCAGCGGCCTGTAATGCTGAATGTCCGTCGTTGCGCGCACAGGGCCATGTCCCGGCCCGACCGATCCCGGTCGGAACGCCGGACCGCACGACAGCCGGGCCCACACGGGATCTTTGGGATCTGGCCGGACGGTCGAGTTCCAGGACGGGGTTTCTCGCATCCATTCGAGCTGCTCCCCCGGTCCTTTGCCAAGGGCGCTGACGACGAAAGATGCGTTCGAGACGGAGTGAGCCTCATCAAGGCCCTTGCGCAGATCGGCTCCGGTGTGTAGAGACGCGGCCGTGATCCCCGATAGCTCAGTTGGTAGAGCAGGCGACTGTTAATCGCCTTGTCGCAGGTTCGAGTCCTGCTCGGGGAGCCACTGACTTTCCATCGATGCAGGCAGCAACGTTATCGGTCTGGTCCGATCGACCGGTCGATCTTGTTCAGCGTCTGATCTTGCCCTCTCCTGACCGATCGACGGGTGCCGATCCTCTCGATGCGTGCCCCGTGGGCCCGCGGGCAGGTCAGGCTTCGGATTCGTGCCGTAGAGCCGCGCTCCACCGTCTGCGGAACATTGGCTGATTCGGCTGGCGCCCAGACCAGTCATCCGACGCAACCTGGAAGAGACCGCCCCCCCGGCGTGCCGGCCCGTCGGACCCACGGCGCCCCATGACGATTCGTGTCCGGATCCGGAAACCAATCCCGCTCGCGGCCAAACCGACTCGGCGCAATACCCCCGGTTTTGGCCGGCCGCTTCAATCGGAGCGATAAACGCGCGATAAGCGCGGCATGTTGCGCCGATTCGGCTACCCCACGGAAACAAACAGCCTGTTCATCGCCCTCGTCGATGAGCTCGCAACTGGCGTTTTTCCAGCTGCCATCATGGCGGCGACTTACTGTGGCGTGGCGAGCTTCGTTGCCTACAGACTCGAATCACTGCTTTTGTCAGTCTTGGTCTTGTCCGGCACGATCCTCGGTGGCTCGAAATGCCTGGTCAAGCGGTGCCATCAGCGTGCCCTGCGGAACCGTTCCTGGACCCGCCAGCGCGCATCCCGTTGGGAGCGCGTGCATACCGGCTTCACGCTCGGCTTCGCGACCCATATCGGCTGCGTCGTCGCATGCGGGCTCCTCGCCTCCGACCCCGCGCTCCCGATCCTCGTGACGGGGCTCGTGTTCGGTTATTGCTCGGGTACGGTGACGCGCATTGCGTTCAGGCCCTTCGTCGCGGGAGCCGCCATCGGCATCGCAACCGTACCGGCCATCGGTGCGGCGATCCTCCGGGGCGACATGACCAGTCTCGCGATCGCCACGATGTTTACGATCTTCCTCTTCGGGGGGTTCGAGACCATCCGGTACCTCTACCTGAACACGCGGCGCCAGATCATCCTGCGGCACGATATGGCGTCGCTGGCCAAGAACGACCCGTTGACGCGCCTGCTGAACCGCCTGGGCCTACGCGAGGCGTTCCGCGGCGTGGTGGCCGAGGCGCGCGGGCATGCGATCGCGGTGCATTGCCTCGATCTGGATGGCTTCAAACCGATCAACGATCGGTACGGCCACGCGGCCGGGGACCTGCTCCTGCAGGCGATCGCCGACCGGCTGCTGGCCCTCGCCCCGACCCGGGCAGCGGTCGCCCGGGTCGGGGGCGATGAGTTCGTCATCGTTCATGGGCCGCTGCTGCAGCCCGGCGAGGCCGAGCGGCTCGCCCAGCAGATCGACCACGCGATCGCCGAACCGTTCCTGATCCAGGGTCATGAGGTCCGTGTCGGGACCAGCATCGGAATCGCAACGGCGCCGCCCGGCTCCCTCGAACTCGATCCGCTCATGGCCGCAGCGGATGCCGAACTGTATCGGGCGAAGGAGGGCAAGGCCGGTGCGGGCCTTCGGGCGGCCAGACCGGCGAGCGGTCTCCGACCTGATCGGCAAGGGAACGCGGCGTCCTGACACCGACCTACCCGGTCCGCACGAATTCCGGCGCAAGGCCGGCAGGCAAACAGCATCGCGAGAATCGAAGCCGATTTGCAGGAGCGTCGGGTCTGGGCAAAATGCGTCCTGGCGCGTCCGGACGCGGGGGCGATGCGCAGCCCCCGTGCCTTCGACAGCCTTCGGCTCAGGCCTGCTGTTGCTTTTTCAGGCTGCTCTGCGCGCCCGACTCATCCGTCTGCGGATTCGCCAACCCGCTGTTGTTTGCGTCGGCGTCCGGCGGGAGATCGGCGACGGTTTGCCGATTGCCGACGTGATCTTGGTACTGTTCAGTCTGAACATTCTTGCTGTCGAGCCCCCGCTCGTCGCTGTGACGCGACTTGTCGCGATTGCTGAGCACCATGTTGTCCGGCAGCACACCCTCTGGCAGCTCCGACATGGCACCGGTTCCCGACCCCTTGCCCTGAGCGCCCGGGCCGACCTTATGCCGACTTGCGTTGGCCATGTTCACCCTCCGATGCGGTCTTCTGAACCCTGAAGCGGTCGCGGCCTTCAGCGATCCTGCTGATAGCCCTGGTTGGTGGTGTTCACCTTCGTATTCCCGGCCTGTCCAACCTTGTCGGGATCCTTGGCCTGCGTGCCGCTCTGCCCTTGCGCGAGCGGCGCTTCGGTCGCGCTGCCGGGTCCCTTGTCGGAGCGGTTTGCGGGGGGAACGGGGGGTGGCTTGGTGGTCATGGGCTCCCGATCTTTTTCGATGAAGGGGCGATGTGGGGCAAACCCAAACCCGGCGGCATCGTTCCGGAAAGCCCAACCGGCAAAGCGTCGCGATATTCCATCCGCGCAATCGAATTTTCGACTCGCAAATACTGGCGCCCATGCTTCCGGGCGCAGCCGATCCGCCGTGTACGACCCGCCCGAACCGCGAAGGATTGAATGTCTATGCCGATCACCACGGCCAAGATTGCGGCCGTGAGGGAGCCGGAACCGCGACCGCCGCGGGAGCTGCGATGCGGGCGTCGATCGGATCCCCTGTGGCGGGCGGCGCGGGCGTTCAGGATCGGCCCGACACGGACGACTGACCGCGACAGCCCTTCCGGTGTTCTTCCCCGCCCCGCCGGGCTGACCCGGACCCGGTCGCGGGGACCTTCCGGCCCGGCAAGATTTGCCGCGCAGCCGATCCTGCCGATCTCGAAGGCGGACGCGTGGTTGAAAAATAAGGAGAATTTCTGGAACGCCCTATGCCTGACCGGAGGGCAGCAACGATTCGAGGGCTGAATATGTCGGCGAACGCAGTATCGGGATCATCACTCCGGCAGGATCTCGTCAGCGCCCTGCGGCAGGCGCGCGCCGCCAGCGTCCAGCCGATCGACGCCAGCGGCTACAGCACGGCGAGCCAGGATGCCGGCACCGCCCAGGCCACCGGATCGGCCACGCAGTCCAGCACCACCGCCGCGAGCCCAGCCCTGTCGAGCGACCTGATGGCGTCCCTCCTCCAGTTGCAATCTGATTTCAGTCAGATGGGCCTGCAGACCGGCGTCACGTCGCCCGCCGACTCGGACAGCACGGCCTCCACATCCAACCTGACGGATGCCAGCCAGGCATCGTCCGGCCCGGCAACGGTCCATCACCATCACGGCCATCATGCCCGGCCGCCGGAATCGGAGGCTGTGGGCGACGCCCAGAGCGGGTCGTCGACCACCACGTCGGACGCGACTGCGGACCCGAGCGCCACGTCGACCGGGAACTCCGCCGCCACCGAGCCGGGTGATGGCCTGCAGGCCCTCTTCCAGCAGATGACGAAGGCGATCGCCGCCTATGCCACCGCGGGCCCTGCCGGCATCGCGGCATCGGTGCTGACGAGTTCGTCCAAGGCCTGAACCGCGCACGGGACGACGCCCCTGGAGCAGCGCGCGTTTCCCTGGCATGATCGGCCCGATCGGAGGCCGCCATGTTGCTGACCGTACCCGTGATCCTTGGCAGCGTCCGGCGCGACCGGATCGGCATCCGGGCAGCACGCTTTCTGATCGCGCAACTCGAAGCGCGCGGTCATGCGGCACCGCTGGTCGACCCGGCCGAACTGAAACTCCCGCTGCTCGACAGGATGTACAAGGAACATCCGGCCGGCACCGCACCGGACGCCCTGGAGCGGCTGGCCGCGCTCTACCGGAGTGCCGACGCGTTCCTGGTGGTCACGGCGGAGTACAATCACGGCGTACCGCCGGCGCTTTCGAACACGCTCGATCACTTTCTCGAGGAGTATTATTGGCGCCCGTCGGCGATCTGCTGCTACTCGGCGGGTCAGTTCGGTGGTGTCCGCGCGGCCATGCCGCTGCGGGCGATGCTCGCCGAGATGGGCATGCCCAGCATCCCCTCGCTCCTGCCCATCCCGCGCCTGCAGAACGCCATCGCGGAAGACGGTACCCCCACCGAACCGCGGCTGGGACCCTCCACGCAGCGCTTTCTCGACGAGTTGACATGGTACGCGGAGGCTCTTGGCGAGCGCCGTCTGCGCGGGACGCCCTATTGATCGCCGCACACAGCAGCGTCGGCGGAGGCTCGCAACATGCCCCGATCGCTCCCGCGATCACCCAGCGTCGAGGACGTTTCGCTTCGTGCTCAGACCGCTTTTCGCTGTTGCAAAAAGGTGGCTGCACGTCCAGCCGAAGTATGAGAGCTTAACCGTGTCCCCGAACACGGATTGAGTCCGATGAAGATCGAAGACCGGGCGCTCCTTCAGGAGCGTGTGCGGACGCTTGTCTTGCGCCACGCGCTCCAAGCTGTCCTCGACCGCCTCGCGACTGCAACCCGCGGGGCCGGCCAGGACGCGGAAGCCGAATTGCTGACCCTGGAGCAGTCCCTGGTCGCGGCCGCACGCAGCCTCGCCGATCGCGCGAGCGCCCAGAAGCTGGCGGTGCTGGTCGCAGTCGAGGATGCGACCGCCACGATCCGCACTGCCTTCGACAACGCGCACGACCGTCTCGACATGCTGGCTCCGCCACACCTCGCCCTGGTCGAAGTGCCGGCCGCGGTCGCCGCCTGAGCAGGTCGGCGGCGACAGCCCGACGCTTCCTCCGCCCGGACCCCTGGGGGATCGCAGGGTTTTGTCGCGGACGGGTCGGTCACCTTCGCGAATCAGCCGAGATGGCCTCACTGGACCGGTGCGATTTGACCCAATCCGTGCCCGTGTGAATGAAGCTCTGGGTTCGCGACAGTCTCGGCGGCCCGTTCGACGTTTTTGAATATTGCGAGACGTGCGGAGAACCGGACCGGCGTGGCGCGCACCACCGCGAGGAACACGTCCCCGCCAGTCGGCCCCACACGTTCGATCCATTGCACACTAGTTAGAAAACCCGATATGTTCTCACATTGAACATTCTTTGTCAGCCAAATTATGACCTAACACTCTCAGAAAAATGAGTTTATCCAATACGTTATTCGGTAATACTATAGAATACGTCCGATATTTTTACTCAAACTCGATTTACGACCGTCCAGCGACGTTAATCTCGGCCAATGGATCACAGGCGGTCGCACGCGCGGCCCTGACTGACCGGTGAGGACGACGCCGCCCCCTCCGATCGAAGCCCTTCTGAAACAACGGACTCCGCGGCCAGGGCTTTGATCAAGCCGCGACGTTTCGATGGTCGCGGCCCCATCGCTGCACAGCGCAGCCAAGCGGCCCGCGGCTATTGCTTAGCGCGGTTGATGATCGTCCAGAGAACCCGGGCCACCGGCTCGGTCACCGTCCGGCGGTACTTGCGGTGGACGAGTTGGCCGTTGTGGAAGACGTCCTGCTCCACGTAGAGCCTCTCGCCATCCCAGCGGACGATGTTGTCGGACTCGAACGTCTCCTCGACGCCGAGATCGCCCCGCAGAATCGAGCTACCCGTCTGATTCAGCATACGCGCGTCCTCGTTCACGCAATCGGTTTACCGGAGAGCGCGCCGTGCCCGCCCATGCCGCATGCTCTACCGTGCGTCGCGGACGGCTCCCCAGTCTGGCAGCATAGGTGGGCGCAGCCGGACATACCAGCGACGCCGGGGACGCAAATGCGTGGCCGTAACGCGGACGCGACCGTCAACGATCGAGCGTCGCGATTGCGTATCGGCTGCGCCTTATGTGCGCTTTTGCACGTCGGGAGCGGAACGGCCGTGCGATGTTGAGTGAGCGCGTCAGGGCTGCACGCAGGGCACGTCTCAGGCGTGGCCGCTCGCCCGCGAGCTTGCCACGGAGGCGCTCATGGTCGTCCGCCCATTCCGCTTCGTCGCCCCGGCGCTGGCCGCCCTCGGCCTGATCGGCCTGCGCCTGCTCAGCCCGATCATCGGTCCGGCGACGCCCCCAACCTCCAACGCGATCGAGGAGGGGGGCGTGGTGTTCCGGCACTACCTCTGAAGGCTCAGCCGCGCCGATTCAGGACGGCGCCGGGTCCGGCACAGGCGGGATGCGCCGACGGTCCGAGGATGATGTCGCCCTGCTGCGGATTGTTGACCGTGAAGGGCGCCGTTTCCTGGAGACCGATGAAGCCGCGTCCCAGCTGCGGGACGAACAGGTCGCCGCCGAAGCGCACGAAGCAGCGGTCGAGCACCGCCTCGTAGTCGAAGGTCCGCTGCTCCACCGGCGCGGCCCCGGCCTGCGGGATGCCGCAATAGGCCGCCACGTCGATCTGCCCGGGCCGCGACAACCGCATCGACACGGACTGGCCCGGCAGGAGCACGGCCGGCACGCCCCCGTCCTGACGCGCCACCACGACGAGGCTCGACCGGTTGTAGACCCTGCGCAGGCAATCGGCCGAGGCGGGGGAGGGGACCGAGGCGAACCCCGCGAGCGTGAGCCCGATGCCGGCCCAGGCGCACCAAACACGCTTCGTCACCGCAAATCCTCCGCCGGACGACCGTTCGACCCGTATTGGCCGCGTTTCGTGTAAACCGCGGCCAGCGTGGCCGCACAATACGAACACCATAACACGTCTCGCGTTCACCCCCGCGGCGATATTCGATCGGATGACGGTGGAAAACCGGTCTCAGCGCCGCTCGTAGAGCAGCCGCGCCCGGATCGTCCCCGGGATGGCCCGGATCTCCGTCAGCAGCACCTCGGCATCCGCGTCAATGGCATCGGTCTCCAGAACCACGTAACCGACCTCGCCATCGGTCTGGTAGAATTGCGCCGCGATGTTGACGTGCCCACGGGAGAACACGTCGTTCAGGCGGCCCAGCATGCCGGGCAGGTTGCGCTGCACGTGGATGAAGCGCGTGCCGGTCGGCCGGGCGGGGAGCTGGACCTGCGGGAAATTCACGGCCCCGACCGTCGAGCCGATATCCGAATAATCGATGAGCTTGCGCGCCACCTCGGATCCGATGCGTTCCTGGGCTTCCTCGGTCGAGCCGCCGATATGCGGGGTCAGGATCACGTTCTCGAGCCCCTGGAGCGGGCTCACGAAGGGCTCGGCGTTGGAGCCGGGCTCCACCGGGAAGACGTCGATGGCTGCGCCTTTGAGGTGGCCGTCGCGCAGGGCCGCCGCGAGGGCCTCGAGGTCGACCACCGTGCCCCGGGCGTTGTTGATCAGGAAGGCGCCAGGCTTCATCGCCCGGATCTCGGCCTCACCGATCATGTTGGCGGTGGAATCGGTCTCGGGCACGTGCAGCGAGACCACGTCACTCTGCGCCAGAAGTTCGTGCAGCGACGTGGTGGGTTCGGTGTTGCCGTGGCGCAGCTTGTCGGTGTGGTCGTAGAACAGGACGCGCATGCCCATCGCCTCGGCGAGCGTCGAGAGCTGCGTGCCGATATTGCCGTAGCCGACGATGCCGAGCGTCTTGCCGCGCACCTCGAGGGAGCCCACCGCCGACTTGTCCCACCGGCCCGCATGGGCGCCGACCGAACGCGGCACGATGCGGCGCAGCAGCATCACGATCTCGCCGATGGTCAGCTCCGCGACCGAACGGGTGTTCGAGAAGGGTGCGTTGAATACCGGGATGCCGCGGTGTCGGGCCGCCTCCAGATCCACCTGATTCGTGCCGACCGAGAAGCAGCCCACCGCCAGCAACCGGTCGGCCGCCTCGAACGCCGACGCGTCGAGTTGGGTGCGCGAGCGGATGCCCAGCATGTGCACGCCCTGCAGCGCCTCGTAGAGCGCCTCCCGATCCAAGGCTTTCGGCAACCGGGTGAGATTGGTGTAGCCGGCCGCCCGCATCAGCGCCACGGCGCTGTCGTTGATACCTTCGAGGAGCAGGATCCGAATCTTGTCCTTCGGCAGGGAGAGCTTGTCGGGCGTCATGACATCGATCGTCTGGCAATGGGTCGCGACGAATGGGGACGCCGTCGGCCCTGATGGTGAACCGCGAGGGATACGAGTCTGCCCTGTGCGATGCAACATGCCGCGGCGCTAGGCAGCATCCAGGGGCGCCGGGCCTGCGGGACCAGGATGCCTCTGAGTCCTCGCCGCTAGTCAGCACCCGTGTGCCGAACATTCCGGCAGGTCGACCTTCGAAACAGCACTGTTGAGCGGAACCGACGTGATCCTGGAGCTTTGTAGGCTTCTATACTGTTCATACCCCTCCCGCTCGGCGTTGTGCCGATGCCCGATACGGTCCACGCCAATGCATATCCGCACCGGTTTCGCGATCAGCTTCGATACGTTCGGCCCGACGCCGATGAACCTGCTCCTGAACGTCCACGCCGATCGCCGCAACGACCTGATCACCCCGGAGGCGATCACCTTCGACCCGCCGGTGCCGATGCATCAGCACGTCGATGCGTTCGGAAACGTCTGCACCCGCATCGTCGCCCCCGGCGGCCGCATCACCATGGCGGCGGACTTCACGGTTGCGGATTCCGGCGCGCCGGACGTGATCGAGCCCGAGGCGCGCCAGATCCCGGTGCAGGACCTGCCCGACGCCGTGCTGATGTTCCTGCTCGGCTCGCGCTACTGCGACACCGACAAGCTGTCCC
>NZ_JAKSYG010000093.1 GCF_022829725.1 Methylobacterium sp. E-005
GACCGCCTCCTCCAGGGTGGCGCGGTCCTCGATCCGCGCGGAGAACGAGCGCGTCACCGCACAGCCCTTGCGCCGGGCCGGCACCAGCTCCAGCGGCAGGCAGGCCAGCCCGCGCAGCTCGTGGATGATCCGCTCGCCCACTACGGTCAGGCCCTTGCGCACTGGGCGCGGATCGAGGTCGCGCAGGTCCGCCACGCTCTCGACGCCCATCGCCTCGAGCTTCGCCAGCGACGCCCGGCCGATGCCCCAGACCTCGGCCACCGAGATCCGGCACAGCCAGTGCGCGTAGGCCTCCGGGTCGGTCAGGTCGCACACGCCGCCGAGGTCCGGCACGGTCTTGGCGATGTGGTTGGCGAGCTTGGCCAGCGTCTTGGTCGGGCCGATGCCGACGCAGGTCGGGATACCGGTCCAGGCGCGCACGGTCGCGCGTAGATCTCGCGCCAGCTCGATCCGGAGCGCGGGCGCCACGTCGGTGAGGTTCAAGAAACTCTCGTCGATGGAGTAGATCTCCACCTGCGGGCTGAACTGGCGGTAGACCGCGTTGGTGCGCCCCGATATGTCGCCGTAGAGCGTGTAGTTCGACGAGAACACGCGCACGCCCTGCACCCGGCACAGGTCGCGGATCTTGAAGTAGGGATCGCCCATCTTGATGCCGAGCGCCTTGGCCTCGCTCGTGCGGGCGATGGCGCAGCCATCGTTGTTCGACAGCACGATCACCGGCACGGCGGCGAGCTTCGGGTCGAACACGCGCTCGCACGAGCAGTAGAAGCTGTTGCCGTCGATCAGCGCGACGGCGCGGCCGCCGCCGATCCGGTCGCGTCCGCGGGGCGTGCTCACGACAGCTGGCCGCGGGCGACGTGCCAGCGGATCGAGAAGCGGACCACGCCCCAGATCACGCCCTCGCCGAGTTCCTAGACGGCGAAGACGGGCAGGTCCGGGTTGCAGAAGGCCAGCCGCGCGACGTTGCCCTCGACGACGAGGCGCTTGCACGACATCTGGCCGTCGATCGCCGCCACGACGATGCTGCCATGCCCGGCCTTGAGGCTGCGGTCGACGCAGGCGAGGTCGCGGTCGTAGATGCCGGCGCCCTCCATGGAGGATCCGCTGATGCGCCACAGGAAGGTTGCGGGCGGGTTCGGCACGAGCCAGCGCGGCAGCTCCAGCGCATCCTCGACGAAGTCGTCGGCGGGCGACGGGAAGCCGGCGCACAGCGCCTGGCCGATCAGCGGCACGCGGACGGCGTCAGGGCTGTCCACGAGGAGCGCGTCGATCCGGTTGAGGTGCACCCGTATCCTCGTCGTGCTAGAACGGACGAAGAACAAAGCATCAGGCCACGCCGAGGTTCAACCGGTTCGGGCTTCCCCGCTGAAAGCGTGGTGGACGGATGTGGACAGCGTGTGAGAACGCGAATGGTGGTGGCGCCTTACGCTGCCCTTCGCAGAAACGAGGTGAGGATGGCGATGAAGACGGCGTTCGTGGTGCAGCCGTTCGAGCTGCATCGGAAGCGGTTGCGGCCGGCGCGGCAGGAGCCGGCCTCGACGGAGAGCGGGGCGTTGAAGAAGGCCGAGAACTTGGCCAAGCGGATGCCGGGCGCGGTGGCGCTGAGGGTGGTGGCCGACGACGAGACCGGCGAGCTGGAGGGTGTCACGATCCTCGGTCAGTGGGGCGAGATCCCGGACGATTTCGCCGAGAGCCTGCAGGGCGGCTGATCGCCGCCTGGACCACATGTGAGCTATGCCGGCGCACCTGATGGCGATCGCATGGCGAGATCGACTGAACGCTGCGAAGAAGCAGCATGCGGCCGAGGATGAGGCGGAGCGGTGGACCAGCCGCGCGAACACCCATCCCGGCACGCAGGGCGCCTGACCCTTCAGCCGCCGTCAGCATCCGATGCAGACGTGCGGATCCCACTTCGGGAGGGGCTTCAACGGTAGCAACGGCTTGAACGCGCGAGCGTCCGCGGTCACGGTTTGCTCAGGCAGATTGACCACCGCCGTATCGCGACCCACCGCACTGACTGGTTCGGCCGCGATGACCGGCGATGAATTGATGCTACCCGTCTGCTCAGGATCGGAGGCTCGCGCGGCGCCGCAGCTCAGCGAGACGGCGATAGTTACGATGATCAGGCGGGGGGTGTTCATGGCTCTGCTCCGCCGGCACAACGTGGCACCGGAGCCCAGGTTCGGGTGCGTGCGATGCAATAACAGCGCACCCCTACCAAGCCCGTAATCCCGCCGGCATCGTCTTCATCGAGCAGACCGGTCAGAGGCCAAGCATGCGACTGCGGGAGGAGAGGCAGCGTCAGCGTTCCCGCGCCGTGAACTCCCAGATCGGCGGCCCCCCGGACCTGACCCGGTTTCGTACGTTAGCCGGAGAAGCGATCGAACACGATCCGGTCTGCCTCGACGCCGATGGCCGGCGCGCCGTTGACGATCAGGGCGCCGGCATATTCCACGGGCAGGAAACTGTGCTGCGGGTGGACCCCGAACAGCTGCTCAACCGTTCAGCCGAGCCGGTGCGCTTCAGCGCCGTGCTGATCGCGGACGGCGAGCGCATGCGCGCGGATCGCCGCCCACTTCGCTGATGCGACGTACCGGCACTGCGAGGCGCGCTCGGACAGGCGTTCGATCTGGTCGCGCTAGGAGGCGACAGCGGGCGGGAGGTCGGACATGCCGCTGCGGTAGGTGCGCGCGATTAACGCGACTTACCCCCTGGGGGCGAACCGACATCCTGGAGCGGCGTTGCCGCGCTGACGTAGCATGATGCGGCGTCCGATTTGGAACATTCATGACCTATACGCTTCAGCGTCTCGCCCCGGGCAGCTTCGATCTCATCCTCGACGGGAAGATCGTCGGGAGCCTCGTCCGCGACGTGTCCAAGGACGGCTACGAGGGCGACTGGACGGCCGAGACGCTCGCCGAAAGCCCGCCTTACCCAGCCCCATTCCTGCACGAGACGCACAAGTTCGGGACCCTGAAGGCTGCAGCGGATTGGCTCGACGCAGAGGTTCCGGATCTGTGATCTGAACCACGTTCGGTGCGTCGTCGGCGTGGTGCGAATCTCGCATCGCAGGACGCTCGAAGCCGCGAGCGTCGACCTCGTGGAAGAGAACGGTGAGGAGCCGGGGGTGCGGCTGAAAAAATTGAACCCGCTTGATCAACGGTGAGCGGGTCGAGGCTTGAGCTGAACCGCAAGCAGCGCATGCTGCGCGACAATCCGATTTGTTGTCTCTGCGGCGGCGTTCAGTCGACTAGTGAAGACCACATACCGCCGCAGTCCTGTTTCCCGGCAGGTTATCATCGGTAAGGTATGAAGTTCCCCGCATGTGATGACGGCAATCAGTCCACAAGACCATATGATGATATGTTTGGCTTTTATGCCCTAGCGGTGGATTTTGATGATGACGACCTGAATGCTGAGACACTTAACAAGCGTATTCAGAGCTTGCTAAATAACTACCCCGACGCCGTTCCCATCGAAAATCTTCCTGCGAACGAAAAAAATAGGAAGCTTAAGCTCATGGGCATAGCACCTGTTGGGCAATTTCTGAACGATATTGACATTGTGTCGGTGCCGCAAGCATCGAAGATCGTAATGTATGTCACCACCAGGAAACTGGCGTGCGCGCTATCTTGAAGATAAACTGGAGAAATACTTAGTATGTCACATCGAATCACCAGAATTTAGCAGCAGGCTCAAGATGCCCAGCAGAAGCCGAGAGCTAATTATTGGAACGACCTTTGCTTGAGTATCGGCCGTTAAAAAGATCAGATACTAGATATTATGGACAAAGGTTCTAATATAAATCCGTCTCTATGGACGACGACGATTTTTTGCATTCCATGTTCAAATTGGCAGCGGTTTAATACTCAGTGGCATGACGATTCCGACAGGTAGGGAATTCAAACCGTCGACGGCGATGCCAATTTGGCGGGTCGATGATCCTTGGAATTGTTTGGGTAAGGATTTCGCACTGCTGCAGCCTCAGCAAGCGACTGAAACTTGAGCACCCTGTTGCAGATTATTCAGCTATCGTCCCGCCATGCGTACAGCCCTCGCCGCACTCGCTCTCGTCGTCGCTGCCGGTGGAGCGCAGGCTCAGCAGCAGCTCCCAACCGTTTCCGAGCTGCTAACCGCCGAGCTGAAGGCATCGCAGGCCTGTGAGGCCGCCGGCGACCCGGCTGTTACCCATGGACAGTGCAGGCTTCAGGATCGGCTCAGCGGTCGCTTAGCCCAGGCCGGCTACTGCTATGGCCGCACGGGACAGACCGAAGAGAAGAAGGAGTGGCATGCCTGCCAGCCGGACTCGATTTACGAGGACGACATCCAGGCGGTCACGCGCTGATCACCGATGACCACCCGCTAGCATCTACCGCCTCCACACGCTCGCTGAGGCGGGCAAGCGCTTCCTTTGAGCGATTGATCATATGCGCCGCTGAGATGAGCTCGGTCTGGTCGCAGCCGCCGTGCAAACGGATTCGGAAAACGATATTGCTGGGTACCATCGCACTGGTGGGAGTCGAGCCGCAGGAACGCTCTAGGTTTTTGCCGCGATCGTCGTTCGTCCGCCAATCTTGGAGCTTGCGACAGATCCGCTTTGGCCCTTTGCCGCCTGTGGTACCGCGCGATGTCGGCGAGGCGGTTCTGACGGCCTGAGTGGTGACTTGGCGCCAAGCACGTGGGACGTCAGCGAACCACCTTCCGCCGAAAGCGTTCCCGACTCTCAACGGCAAGGAACGCGACATGAAGGTGATCTCGGCGACCGTCCTCGGCTTGGCGCTACTCAGCAGCGTAGCCCCGGCCTTCGCGCAACCCTACGGCGGGCGCGACTATGGCTACGACCGCGGCGATTATGGCTCCCGCGACCGGGGCTACGGAGATCGCGGGTATGGCGATCGTGGCTACGGCGACCGTGATCGTCGCGATTATGATCGGGACAATGACCGGGGCTCGCGGGGCGGGCGTGGCGACTACGCATTCAACGAGGAAGAGTATCTGCGCTGCAATCCGGACGTGCGCCGAGCGGTCATAGGTCGTGCCATCAAGTCCGGACTGGAACACTACCGGAAGGTCGGCATGGCCGAAGGACGGAAGTTGAGCTGCTGAACCTGGGTTGCGGCACGGAGGCGGTGGCTTAATCTTTCCGCCGCGTCGCCCTGCTGAATCCGCTCGGCCCCGCCCCCGATCTGCTCACGGGGCGGGGGAGCGTCCGATCTCGCCAGCGCAAGAGCCGAGCCGTCACGCGAAGTGGCACGCGCAAGGTGCACCTGTGGCAGATAGACCAGCCGCAATTGCCAGAGGATCAATCAATCCGCTGCGGCCTTCTCCCCCGTATGAACCGCTTCGCACTCATCGGCATCTTCGCAGCCCTGTTCGCCGGGATCCTGGCTATCGGGGGCACATGGTCATATGTGACGAGCATAAGCCCGGCCGTTGGCCCGGACACGAGTTCGACGCCAAATCCTACGGCACAACGGAAACAGCCGTAGGTCTACCGCGCGGAATATCTGAAAAAGCCCGCCGCGGCGAACCGGGCGGGCGTTCTCAGATTCGGGCCATGAGCGGGACGACAGGCCCGGTCCCATCACGAGAATGCAGGTTGTACGCCAACGAAAAACTCCCGCCCGGCTGAGCCGGCGGGAGTGAAATGGCAAAAAACACCCCGGCCGAAGCCCCGTCACCCAACGGCCCCGCCTCGATCTGCGGACAGGGCGAAAACGCGGGCGAGCCGATACGCAACGTTGTTCGGGAGGCGAGATGGCGTCGCCCGTTTGGCCGGCCGTGCGGACGTGTTCATTGCGATCGACCCGCCTCGGGATCGACCACTGCAAGTCTGGGCGTGGCCAGCCGTATGATCTGGCCGCCCGCGTATCCGCTCAGTTCAGTCCGTTTTCGCGGCGAGCTCGCCCAGATGACGCTGCACGATGCGGTGGGTCTCGGTGGCAAAAGCCTTGAGGTCTGGGTTCGTCCCGGATTTGGCCTCTTTGGCGAAAGCGGCTCCGTCTGCGTCGTGAATCGCCTGCATATCTTTGACATAGGCGGAGTCGAAGGCTGCGCCCGACAACCCTTTCATCCGATCGAGCCGCCCCTGGAACTCGCTGTTGAGCGTGTCAGGGAAAGGAAGGCCGGCGCCGGTGGCGATCGATTTCAGCTTGTCGCCCACGAGGCCGTGATCGTGCGCTTCGGTGTTGCCCTGGTCCTTGATGTCCTGCCGGGCGCCCCTGTCCTCTGCGAGCTTCCCGAGCTCGACCTCGTACATCCCGCCCTGCGAGACCTTGGCGACGAAGGCCTTGTCCACATCGGAGACGGTGGCTGCGCGGGCAGCCACGAGCCCGGCCAGCGACAGGATTGTGGCGAGGCAGAAGCGCGCGGACGGTCGACTGTAGAACATGGGATGAAACTCCTGTTGCCCGTGATCAATCAGGAGGCGAAGAGATGCGATGCATCACGCTTCGGTGATACCCTGCGCGGAGGCATCGGAGCGGCCGGATGTGCATTGCTGGCGACGTACTCAGCGCCAGCCGACCGAACCAACGTTGCATCCTGCCTTCGGTCAAGCTTAGGACGGCACGACAAGGCGAATTGGAGGCGTGGTTGAACGAGCCCGAACAGGGCAGCGCGGAGGCGGTCTACGTCTCAGCCATGGTGGGCGAGATGATGCAGCGCGTCCTTGAGGACGCGCTGGCCGAACTCGCGCGGACGCGTGGCGCTGCCTACCTCGACATGTTCGTGGAGCGCGAGCTGGCCCGCTACGCGGATCTGTTCCGCGAGCGGCCGGACGACACGCCCGAAGTCACCGGCACACTGCGCGCCTGGTTCGCGGTGGAGGGCGGGGCGGCGTTGCGCGCCGTGGTCAAGCGCGCAAGCCTCGAAGCGCGACGCGACTGACGGGCTCCGCTGGCCGCCCTACCTGCCGCCACGGCCCTTGTAGGCCGTTATCGCCCGCCGGCAGTTCTCCGAGATCTGATCCATATTTTTCTTGAAGCAGGCGTCCATTCCCGGACTGTCGGGATCTTCGCCGCTGCAGAAAGTGACGGCATCGCCTGAACAGTAAGTCTTCAGATCTTTGTTGCCACGTTTTGAGGTGGGCCCGTCAGGAGCCCCGAGAACAGGAGCTGCTACGGCAATGAGGCCTATGGCGAGGATAATGCTTCGCATATGAGATGCCCTGTCGACGGTGTTCGTGGATGCAATAAGAGCCCGGCTCGGTCATTTTTTCGTCTGCTCACGGAGACGAGGTTCATTCACCTCCGCGGCATTCGGGCTTTGACCGAATGGTCGAATGGCTACTTGCCACCCGCCTTCTCGTAGGCATCGATGGCGCGGCGGCAATTCGGGGTCATCCGGCTCATGTTTTTCTTGAAGCAGGCATCCATCTGCGGGCTATTCGGATCAATACCGGCGCAGAATTGAAGGGCGTCACCGGCACAATTGGTTTGTAGGTCCGCGTTGCCGCGATTGGGCACCTGCGCTGAGGCGGGAGCGGCGATAGCGATGAGGCTGAAGGCGAGGATGAGGCGGCGCATTCTTGGTCCCTGAGCGAAGCAGTTCGTCGAGGCCCTAACAAACTCACCGCCGGTTTTATCCCTCCCGATGCCAGATCCCGGCCCGCTGGCATTCCTGGGGATGCATTTCAGGCCGGCGACGATCGCACGAGCCAAACGACGCCGCAGGCTGCCAGCGCCGGGAAGCCGATCAGCGATTGGGTGCCACCGATCGAGCTGAGGAAGCCGCGGCTCACGAGCGTGCGCCCTTCTTGGCGAACTCCCAAACCGGAATGCCCCAGACCTGACCGGGCTTGGTCCGGTAGCCCGAGCCTCGATCAAACACGACCCGTGTCGGCTCGACCGCCAGGGCCCTGCTGCCGGAGACCATCAGCACGCCGCAGTAATCCACCCGCAGGGTCCCGTGCTCGGGGTGAAGCGCGAACAGCTCAGCCGCGGTCCACCCGAGCGTGTGCGCCTCGGTTCCCAGCCGATCACAGAAGTCGAGGGCTGCTTCGCGCATCGGGGCCCACCGTGACGGGGCGAGATACCGGCAGGGCGAGGCGTGGGGGGACAGATCCTCGATCGCACTGCGCCACAGGGCGGCGGCTTGAGGGAGCATGGTGGGCGCGAAATCGAGGGCCATGTGGCCGAGCTACGGCAGGCGCGGTGCGGTGACCATGCGGCCAGAAGCGGTCTTGCCCAACATGGGTTAGGGCGGCTCGCATACAGCCCTTGGTGCCCTGGTTTAAGGCTGAGGTGCCCGTGAAGAAGTGGGACGACCTTTCCGGGGACCGGACTGAGCAGGAGCGCTACGACGAGACCCGCGGCCTTCCGCGGCGCCGATCCACTTGCTCAGCCCCGCCCCGATCTGCTCGCGGGGCGGGGAACGGCGGATCTCACCGGCGTAAGAGCCGCGCGGATACGCGACGTGGCTCCGGGGTA
The DNA here is from genome assembly GCF_022829725.1 of Methylobacterium sp. E-005. Lineage (GTDB taxonomy): Bacteria > Pseudomonadota > Alphaproteobacteria > Rhizobiales > Beijerinckiaceae > Methylobacterium. The sequence goes on from NZ_JAKSYG010000093.1 coordinate 8,430, forward strand.
GGAGGGCCGGCGGCGGTTAGCGCGGCGTGCCGATACCAGCACCGTCATCGTTCCAGACCGGGCCCACTGGTGGAAGCGGCGCGATCGGCAGGCTTGAGACCAGCAACGCGATCATGGCGGCGCGAGAGCTCAGCATGATGGCCGGCGGTTCGCCGGTGAGGGTTCGCCAAGCCGCGACGAAGGCTTCGGCGGGCATGGCGGCGAGCGTATCGCTTGTGGGGATGGGGTAGTCCGCAGTGCCAGGCGTGGGCGTGTCCATGCATCTCCAATGAACGCAGACTGCTTTCCGCCGGTACGCTTGCTCAGGAAGATGAATCATGTGTTCCACCGCCCGCACGAAAAAGCCCGCCGGGCTTGCGCCGGGCGGGCTGAAGGTGGGTCTGCTTCGGGGGAAACGCAGAGATGAATTCTTAGCCAGCTTGCCCATCACCGCGCCACTCTGGCCGGAACATGGCGGCCCTGCACCCCCGGTCGATCACAACAGCGTCATACGTCTGGCGGCGCCCGGAGAAGGAGGTACGTCTGCGGGGCAAGCCGGCCTCGGCCGAAGTTCAAAAGGTCGACGAGGCCGCGCGCGACCGCGCACCCGCAGTCGGGTCCGCGGCAGGCAGACGGCCCGCGAAAAGCTCGTTCATCGACGTGTCGCAGCGCTACTGCGCGAGCCCGTCCTTCACGAGGCTCGATGCCTCGATGCGCAGCTGGCAGAAGCGGTACGTCCGCGATCTCCGCGACACGAGGGCCGAGACGCCGGCGTCCGCCAACACCCTGCTAAAGGCGCTGCGCGCCCTGTTCCCGTCGACAAGGAATGAGGACATCGTCGATGCGGATCCGACGCGCGACGTGAAGCGCCTCCGATACGTCTCCAAGGGGCATCACACCGGGACGCTGGACGAGGTCGCGCAGTTCGAGCGCCGGTAAACGGTCTGCACGAAGCCGCATCTCGCCTTCGCGCTCGTGCTCTACACAGCCCGCCGGCGTGAGGACGCGCCGCGTCTCGGCCCGCAGCACATCCGCGACGGGCGCCCGCGTGTCACGCAGGCGAAGAACGAACATCGCGCCCCGGTCGCGATCGACGTACCGGTGTTTCCGGATCTGGCCGAGGCGATCGCCGCCCACCCCTCGTCGCCCCCGACGTTCCTCGTGACGGAGGACGGCAAGCCCTTCTCGGCGGCGGGACCCGGCAACCGGTTCCGGGAGTGGTGCGACCAGGGCGGGCTGCCGCCTTGCTCGGCGCACGGTCTGCGCAAGGCCACGGCCGCACGCTTGGCCGAACGCGGATGCACCCCGCACGAAATCATGGCCGTGACGGGTCATCAGACGTTGGAACAGGTGGAGCGCTACACCCGGGAGGCTCAGCGTGCCGGGCTCGCCGACAGCGACTGGGAACGCTTTGAGTGGGGCCAGCGTGGTCACACCGGAAACGAGGGTTCAAGTCCCACTTCCGGCAAGGTACTGTCAGCTTTACGAAAAGCCGCGCCGGTGGCGCTCCCAAGGGGAATCGAACCCCTGTTTTCGCCGTGAGAGGGCAAGGCCGATTGTCCAACGACGTCCAGGGGCGTCCAGCTATCATACTGATATTAGACTGATTTTTGACATTTTGACCCTTGGCTTGTCTGACTAGGTGTGACACAAACCGGGCACGTCGGCAGGACACAAACGGGACACCATGCCTCGCAGCGCACGCGCCCCGAAGCTGGAGAATCGCAGCAGTCGGCTGAAGCTGCCGATAGCTCGCAAACCCGAGTTCGTCCGTGTCGCTCCGGGAACATCCTTGGGCTACCGACGCACCGCGACTGCCGGTTCCTGGGTGGTGCGAGTTGCCGATGGCAAAGGCGGTTCCTGGACGAAGCGGATTGGCGCTGCCGACGACCTATCCGATAGCGACGGCGAAGCCGTGCTTACTTTCTGGGAGGCGCAGGAAAAAGCGAAGGTCGTCGCACAGGGCGATTCGGATGACACGAAGCGCGGAACGCCACTTACGGTCGAGCGTGCAGCCGAAGCCTACTTGGCCAGCCTGGAGGCCCGCAACAGCCGCACCGCCTACGATGCACGCCTGCGCCTGAGGCGGCTGCTCCTGCCTCGCTTTGGGGCTAACCGCATCGAGGATCTCACGCGCCGGCAATTGGAAGCTTGGCGCGACGGCCTCGTGCACAAGGATGGCGACGCGGAGCGGCGGCGACGCAGCCAGGACACCGCCAATCGTGTGCTGAGCATCGTCAAGGCGCTCCTCAACCACGCCGTTGGCGATCCAGCTAACAACCTCTCCGACGACAATGCGTGGCGGCTAGTGCGGCCTTTCCAGGGTGTCGCTCGGGCTCGTGAAGTACACTTTACGGTCCCTGAGATGCTACGCCTTCTCGAGGCTGCCGACGATACGCTTTTTAGGGATCTGCTTACGGCCGGCTTCCTGACAGGCGCGCGCTACGGAGAGCTCTGCGCATGCGAGGTTCGTCACTTCGATCTCGCTCGCGAGACGTTGCATGTGCCACGCGGTAAAACCGGACCTCGCACCGTCATCTTACAACCGGAAGCGGTGACATTCTTCGCTCGGATCGTCGGCAAACGCGGCAAAAGCGAACCACTGCTTGCGCGGCCTAATGGCCAAGGTTGGAAGCCCAGTGACCAACAACGGCCAATGGAGCAAGCCATCGCGAAGGCTGGACTACATCCTGAAGGCACCTTCTATGCTCTGCGCCACTCCTATATCTCACGCGCTATCGAAGCAGGGATGCCGCTCACGGTACTAGCCGAGAACTGCGGTACAAGCGTCCGTATGATTGAGAAAACCTACGCAAAGGTGCTCGCCGACAAGCGACGTGAGTTCATTGTGAAGGGAGCACCACGGCTGTTTACAGCATGATCTAATTTTTACAACTTCGAAATTAACTCAGTTATGTTAAGCCGCCGGGCTGTCTCCAAGGAGATTTACGATGTGATCAATTTTTTGTGACACTTCTTCGGATTGAATATACGTATTTGCTAAATCAAATAACGCAGAGATGTTTTCAGGACTCGCGTCATCTAGATCCTCGTTGACCTCACTGAGATCTACTTGTAACCTCACATAATTACTGGTGGTTACAATTTGTCTTGCTGTTAAATGGGCCACCTCTGAGGCGCCGTCAAAGAGCACATCAATGATAGGCTTAGCCCATCTCAAAGATCCCCAGGTTCGTGCATCTTCCGCAGATATTTTCCTCATCAAATTTCCCGTGCCTAAAGAAATTAGAACTATTTTATCTTCCCGTTGTAGATCTCTGATACTCTCTTTATTTCTTATCCGCACAGCTTCTGCAACAGCCATCATCGCTGGGTTATTGCAAAATACGCCGCCATCTATCAACGGACGGGTTATGCCGCCAGACTTCAAAATGTGTGCGGGAAAGTACGATGGAGCGGAGCACGATGCCTTGCACGCTTCCCAAAATGGTATGCTTGTGCCGTCCCCTTCGTAAGATTTCATCAGATAGATTTGTCGATGAAATACGTCGTATGACGAGATTAAAAGCCGGGTTTTTGCATCACTCAGAACGCCAGTTAAACCAAAAAGTTTTTGTAGAGAGTCTGAAAGATTATCTTCAGTATAAGCAGGCGCAAAACTCAAAGCATCCATCCATTTGAACGGTCTTCTTTGTGTCGTTCCTGGTGGAAAAATCTTTGGCCCTAACTTTTTATAAAAATCAACAGATGAATTGATGTCGGTGCCCATTGCTGCAACAGAGGCAATCAGAGATCCAGTGGAAGTTCCTGCAATAAGATCGAATTTCTCATCTATACCGCTCGAACCGAGCCTTTCTGCTATTTTTGCAAGGAACACGGCGGGGATAATGCCTCTGATACCACCACCATCAATTGCCAATATCCGAAAGGTCGCCATTTTGCCTCTGAAGTGTGACCGAGAAACAAAGCTAAAAGCATACTGAATGCTACCGGTTAATCCTGTCAATTGTCTTTTTCCGCGGTTACGCTGCCTGTCCTTCCGTGAGATCGTATCAATTGGCCGTGTTTTCAATGATATTTCAGATACATAAAATGAAAGGAAATATGTGTTATATGATTCTATAATATAAAACGCATGTGTATCTAGTACAAATGACTACTGACGCATAAACGCCTGTTATTTTTATCTCATATTATAGGTTTGTTGTTTATTTCACCAATGTCAATCAATGCTGATGTAATCGTCTTCGTGCCATATCGACGTTGCGGCTAACGAAGGCGTTGTATTAGGAGATTGACGGCCAGATCGTCATGCATGCGCATTGGGTCAACGCCGCTTGTTGCCTTAGTCGTCAACGAGCGGCGCAGGCGGCGGCTTCCGCCTGATCAAAATTTACGAATCCGAGCCGGGTGTTGCGACGCTGATCGAGGTGATGACTCGACACATCGCAGCCCGCTATGGCCTTAATCCCGTGCGTAATGTCCAGGTGCTTACCTCGATGCAGCACGGCGTTCTAGGCGCGAGGAACCTCAAATATGAGGTCTAGGCCGTGCTGAACCAGAACCCCGCCACACCAGTCGAGCGCTTTGGCTGGCGTTTCTCGCCGGGCGACCGAGTGATGGCAAGCCAAAACGACTGCGCCCGAGAGGTCTTCAACGGCGACCTCGGCACGGTGTTACGCATCACGAGGAGGAAGGCGCGGTCGTCGTGACGTTCGAGGGGCGAGAGGTTGTGTATCCCTACGGCGAACTCGACACCCTCGTGCCGGCCTACGTCACGACGATCCACAAATCGCAGGGCTCGGAATACCCGGCAGTCGTCATCCCGCTCACCACTGGGCATTGGACCATGTTGGCCCGCAACCTCCTCTACACAGGGGTCACGCGGGGCAAGCGGCTGGTGGTGGTCATTGGGCAGCGCAAAGCCATCGGCATCGCAGTTCGCGGTGGGAACATGAAGCCTCGCTGGACCAAGCTTGTGCAATGGCTGAGAATGTCGCAATCGGCGGATGGCTCTTAGACGGGAAGGAGCTGTGCCGATGCCGATCAGCAGAATGGACCTCTTGGACGCGGGCTCGCGGGAAGCTCTAGTCAATCGCATCCTACAGGCCGAGCCGAACCTTTCGGTGCCCGTGCCGATCCAGGAGCTGTGCGCGCGACCCGGCATCCTCCGGATCGAATACCTAGACACCGACAAGTTCGAGGGCGGCCTCGTTACCGACGCGAAGCGATACGACGGAGTCATCCTCGCCAAACGCGGGGGCGAACCGCGTCGCCGCTTCACCATCGCGTACGAACTCGGCTAATTCCTGATGGCACACCATGTTCCGGATCAGCCCGGCCGGTTCCTTTGCAAGAGTTCTGACCTATTGCGCTTCACGGCCAAGGCGGGCGACCAACGGCAGCTCAGGGAGGTGGAGGCTAATCGCTTCGCCGCTCTCGTGCTGATGCACCCGCACCTGCTGCGAGCCGCCATGGCGGCTTTTCGCGAGCCCGATCTGCAGCATGTTCTTGTGCTCGCACGCGACTTCGCGGTCGGCAAGGAGGCGGCGGCTCGGGCCTACGTGCAATACCATCCTGAGCGGATCGCCATCGTCGTGGCGGGCAACGGCCGGGTGCAGCGGTGCTACCGCAGCCTCTCCTGCCCGGCCATCGTCTGCGCCGTCGGAAGCCCGGTCCCGGAGCAATCGCTCTATCACAGCGGTTCGCACCGGCCGAGCATCGCGAGCGACATCGGCGCGTGCAGTCCCGATCTCTGGATTGATGTGAAGCGCGACCTCCGCGCGCCGGCCCTATACGAGCAGGTGTACCTCCTGCCGAACGGCTTTGCGATGATCCTGCTGCGTCCGGAACCCGTCCCGGAGGAGAGCGCGGAGGAGCGCAGGCTTGAAGAGGGCTGGCGTCACCGCTTTCACTCGGGGAGACTGTAGGCAAGACTCAGCTCTGACGGCCATAGCTGTGCGTGCCGTCTCCTCGCGAGAGGTGCCTGAACGCGCAAACGCTGGCAGAGATTGAAGCGGCACCGAGCGACATTTAAGGTAGCCGAAAAGCCAGCTTTTGGAGCCGTCACGGTGAGCCCATGTCGAGTAGCTTCTTTTTTCAACAAGCCGAAAAGACCTCACTGAACCGAGAGATTATCGATGCGGTCGAAGCGTGGGCTAATGAAACTCGTACACAAGCGTATGTCATCGACCGGCCATTAGGCGATGAGAGGTATGAATACAAACACTCCGGCTGCATTGTTATACTTATTCCTGGCCGGAAACTTTCGTTTATTGATTTTTCTGGCGATAGTGAAAGTTTTGAGGATTTTATCGAGGACTTCATTGAAGATCTTGGATCAATATCTGACAAGTATCGCTACAAAGATGCAATTGGCCGACCAAGGAGGTGGCGTGAACAGCTTGTTGTCTCGTTCGACAATGGCATCAGCACCAATCTTGCGTCTTTGCTTGAGAAAAATGACTTAACCGATCCGGGTCGGAGACGAGTTGCTGAACTTTTAGTCTCACTATTGACCGGCAGCATAAACGACATTCAAAAGGTAAGGGCAGATCTCCCGCAAAGCTTATTGGAAAAGGTCAAGCGTAAAATATTACTATTTGATGGCGATCAAACGCGATTTATTTATCAAACATCGAAAATAAAACGGTGAATATCCAGGGCCTTTCTGGCACTGGCAAAACCGAGCTATTGCTCCACAAACTCAAAGATATTTATATAAAACATTCAGAGTCGCGAATTGCTTTCACGTGTCACAACCGCATCCTCGCGGATAATCTAAAGCGACGTATACCTGAGTTTTTCAATTTTATGAAGGTTGAGCAGCAAATCGCATGGAATGAGCGTCTCTGGTGTATGCACGCTTGGGGTTCCTATTCGGACACGAATTCGGGGACTTATAGATATATCTGCGATTTCTATAGCCTAACCTTCCGCCGTTTTGGGCCAACGTCGCCCTTTGACGCTGTTTGCAAGGAAGCAGTTGAGCAAATACGGCTGAAATCAGTGAACGAGTACGCTTTCGACTATGTTTTGATTGATGAAAGTCAGGATTTTCCACAATCGTTCATTGAGCTTTGCCAGCTGGTGACGCGACAAGTTGTGTACGTTGCAGGAGATATATTTCAAAGTATCTTTGATGAAAGAATCACGCCGACTATATCTCCAGATTTTCTGCTGAGTAAATGCTATCGTACGGATCCGAAAACGTTGATGTTTTCCCACGCGCTTGGAATGGGGCTTTTCGAGCCTCGCAAGCTGCGCTGGCTCGACGATGCTGAATGGATGACTTGTGGTTATATTGTTGAAAAATCTAGTGATTTCAGTTTCTACCGTTTGAAGCGGGAGCCTCTACGACGGTTCGAAGACATTGATGAGGCAAACCTAGATTGTGTAAACATCACACAATCCAACGATGCAGTAGGAACAATTATCCAGACGATTGACCTCATTAGAACCTCGAATCCGACTATCGAACCCGATGATATCGGAATCATCCTTCTTGACAGCGCCAATAGTAGCTACGTTCTCGCGGACCGGTTGGAACAAATTATACCGCAACATTTTGGTTGGCAGGTAAATAAGGCTTATGAGTCCAAAAGCAAATTGAAAAGCCATCTCTTCATTAGCAACAAAAATAATGTTAAGGGCTTGGAGTTTCCGTTCGTAATCTGCGTTACTAGTGCCATAAGAGATACTTACTCCTATAGAAACGCGATTTATATGACGCTCACCCGATCCTTTCTCAAGTCGTATCTCATTTTATCAGATCGTCAGGACGGTACTGTACTGAAGCAGATCAAAGACGGCTTGGAGGTCATAAACAACTTTGGGTACATAGAGGTACAGCCGCCGACGGCAGAAGAAAGTGCTCTTATTCGCACTACCATCGAGCACGCCTCCGCGAAGGAGTCATACTTCGACTTCCTGGAGTCGATTTTCGACAAGATCGGAGTGGCTTCCACGGCTCGTGAGAAGCTTAGATCGGCAGTAACAACGATGCTTGGTGAAGAATTTGACGCCGATTTGGTGCGTGAAGTCGTGTCATCTAATTACAGCGCCATACTGCGGAGTTCAAAAAGTGAAGAAATTTGACTTCCCTTTGGACGCTTTCCAGCTGGCTCGCCTCACGTCCCAATTTAGGGAGAAGAAGGACGTTATTGCACTTTGGATGAATTCATTAAAAACAATTGCTGCCTACGCACGGCCTGAGGATGCTAAAATTGTCGGGGAGCTTGTGCTTGTTGTTGATCGGATGAGCAGGCTTTTTATTCATACTCAGGACAAGTCGTACTCAGTAAATTTTCCGTTTTCCGTCCGCGAAGTCGAGGGTGCTCTCGAGTTCGGAACACCCACTTGCCCGGTCGTCGATAGCAAGGTCACTTCAGATATCATTTCCCTCATCAATACAAACGATGTCTTGAATAAACGTAGCGTGTCAGAGTTTGCGGACCCCTTGCTCGAAATCTATGGCGAACAAGATGTAATATGGGAGCTTTTGCGCGATTTGATGATCGCGGATGATGGATATCTTCGAATTGACCACGATCCAGCAAATGTTAACGGTAACGTTCATCCGCTCGATCACATTGATATTTTTTATTCTCAATCTGCCACATTCAAACTTGGCTTGCGAGCTCGTATTCCCATAGAAGCGTTTCATGATCTGATGAATATTAGAACAGATTGCTTTTTCCTAGGAGGCGCGTAGTTTCAAGTTTCTTATGCCGAATCGAGAGGATCTTTGGTGTTTTCTTTCTATGCCGCTGCGGCTATTCAAAAATGCTTTCAGACGTGTCAAAACTTATAATATATGGGCATACCCCGACGTGACGTAACATTGGCGACGCCGCGCATCGTAACATCTGGGTCGACGGCGACTATCTGTGACGCAGTAGCTTTGCGCCTACAGCCTGAGGTGACACATGGCCCGCATCGAGTATGCCCGCGTCAGCACCATCGATCAGGACCTCAACGGCCAAGTCGCTCGCCTCATAGCTGCGAACTCAGCCTCACACGAATATGCGCTCACGGGCAGGTGCTCAAGGCGTTCGATTTCGCCAACCGCGGCGGCGGCCGACAACTACTTCCCTTGTGACGTAGCAGCCGCGTGCACTTGCGAGTCCGTCAGCAGGGGAGACGACTGGCAGGCGGTATTCAACCTGCATCACCGTGATCTGAGCCTATGAGCCTACCAAGGCGAAGCAGCGGGTACACCGCCAAAACCAGTGCAACGACCCAGCCGACCACGCTCACGTTGGTCGCCAAAATCAGCCAGCGCTTCGGATCTTCCCTCCAAAAGGCGATGGCCGACGGCAGAGTGAATACCGCAAGCACCATCAACCAGACGCAGGTAACAGCTAAGGCGAGTGTATCTCGAGGGTTCATGTGCCGCTTCGCATCAACGCAATAGTCTCATCAACGTGTCAGGTAGACATTGATACGCGTGTCCGCCTCATTGTTTTGGGCGATTCGGCGTCGGCACGATTACGACCACGTCGCCCTTCTCGGTCGCTTCGGCGTAGAAGGTGATCGCAGTGTCTTCCTGCTGCTTGGAGCCGGCGAAGGTGACGCTGATGCGGGTCATCGCCTTGCAGACCGACCTTCGCGGGGTTTGTTCAACCGCGACGAGGTCGCGAATTTCCCACTCGACTTCGGCAACCTGCCGGAACTCGGCATAAAGTTGGTCGAGCGACCGGTGGAGCGCATCAATGACTGTCTGATCGCTGCATCGGATGTCGCGTGAGCAGCCCCCGAGCATCTCTGCGGGAGCGAGCGAGCCTAACACCAGCGTCCGAAACGCAAGACGTCTATGGTGATGACTGGCCACGTCAGTATTCCTCGGCCAGCATGATAGTTAGCACCCGTGTCGTCACCGCTGGATCGGCCGGGTTGGGCGAATGCCCGCGCAGGTCGCAATCGTAGGCGTCGATCTTCCAAAACAAGCGCCGCCCGCCGGCCTCGACCGCGCCGAAGTCGTGTTCGCTGTGGGGATCGTTGTCTCCGTCGAAGCCGTCGAAGCGGCGCACAGCCAGTAGGACGGCGATGCGCTCGGCCTCTGGCAGCGTGATCAAGCCGGCCGTCTCGACCACACGACCGCCGACGAAACTCCGACGAAACGCGTCATTGAGCTGGGCGATGTGCGTGATACTGGCGGTCTCCCTGGGCCGCGTGCGGTGCGTGGGATGAGGGCGCGCATTCTTGTTCATGTTTTGTTCTGGCGTTGCCTGAGTGTTCGTCATCGGCTGCTTCACTCCGCCGATGCGCAATGGGCGGCCAAACGATCGGCCGCTGCAAAGGCACGTCGTGACAGCTCGGCGAAACGATGCGCCTCAGCCTCGAACGCAGCACCCAGTGCCTTCCGCACGCCGGGGCGTTGCGCCTCGGCGGTTCGCAGCACCACTTCCAGATCGTCGCCCTCCAGGCTGGCGACCGCTTCGAGGGCTGCTGTTAAGACGGCGTCGGCAGCCGCACAGGGGCGAACGCGCTGCGGTGCCTTAGCGGTAGGCAGCAAGGCCGGTAGGCTCGCGGCGGGCGGGATCTGATCGGCACGGTCGGTCATTTCGTTCTCCTTCAATGCAGCGATGCGGGACCCGGGTGCTCAGCCCTGCGGGTCAGTGGCGGGGTGCAGCAGGGCGAGTTCGTCGCGGCGGGGGTGAACTCGGGCAACTCAGGCCAGTCACGCCAGCGCAGGAGGAAGCGGTCGTCGGCGCGGGTGGCGACGACGAGGGACTCAAACCAGCCCTCGGCATGCCCTTCGGTGGCGAGCACAAGCGAACCCGGCTTGATCGCGTCCCAGCTGCCGGGCACGCGGGCATCACCGGCCGGCGGCTTGGATGGTCCTGGAGCGGCCTGAGCGTGCGATGCAGCGACTGCGCTGCTTGTCGGGGTTACCGGAGCCGTAGGCTTCGGCGCGGGTGACGCAGCTGAGGTTGCGCTAGCGCGGGGCTGCGAGCCACCCTCTGGTTCGCCGAGAAGTCTAACGGTTTTGGGCGGCTGACCCCGGCCACCACTGATGCTGCTCGGCTTAGGCTGCTGGTTGGACATGCTGGAGCTCCAGAAACGACGAAGGCGGCCTGGAGGCCGCCTTGCGAGGGGAAGATGCTTTGCGCTGAGGCCGCGCTGATCGCGGTGGTGGGGCGCGCCAAACAGGCGGCCTTGGCAGGAGCTGAAGCGGCGTCATCGCAGGTGCTTTCAGTCGCGCAGGGTGAGCGACGAAAGTATCAATACCGGATAATTATCCTAATGTCAAGGCTGCGGCCGTCGTCCAGCTTGTCGCCGCATTCGCTGCGCACAGAGCGGCATGGCAAAATTTGCGATTATGTTCCAATTTAGACAATACTGCTGGATGTTGTCGGTGCAACGGTGCTGAATATTCTGATCGCGCCCTGAAATGCTGACGCTAAAGAGTATGTTTTACCGTCGCCGCAGCAGACGAAGGAGGCGCTGAAATTTCTTCCAATGGCGCCAATTGGTTCGATGTCGAAAAGCGGACCTTCGGCTTTGCGCCCACAGCTGACCTCGAACCGATAGGCACTGAACCGCCGCTCCCGACCCTTTGCAGAAGCTCGGAACGTCCGCTCGCAAACGGTTCAAGGGACCGAATCCGGTAACTTGTAGCCAGAAGCCGTCCGGGTGCTTCCCGCACCGGAACCGCAGGGACAGCTATCTAGCGCGGCTTGGCGTAGCGCGTGAGGAGCAGCGTTACCGCGGAGCACCACCAGCACCGTAGCCGCCAGATCGTAGTCCCCGCATTGAACTCCAGGGGGCGACCTCTGCGACCAGCGGCGAGCGCTGGCTACGAAGCCGGCCCCCACCTTATGCGAACATGTCGGGTTGGGTCTCGGCGATGTGGTTGTACAACGTCTGGAAGTGCAGCCATCCGATATAGTCGCTGCCCACGTGCTCGCGGCTGTAGCGGGCGGTCTTCTCGGAGAGGAGCTGCGGCTTGATGCCGGTGGCCTCGACCAAGAGCTGCTGCTGGCAAGCACGCTCAAGGGCGATGAACCAGAAAGCCGCGTCGTCGATGCTGTGGCGCGAGCAGGTCAGCAGCCCGTGGTTCTGGTGCAGCACGCCGCGGTTGCGGCCGATCTGCTGAGCCACCGAGAGGCCGCTCTCCTTCTTCACCGCTACGGCGCCCGCCGAGGCGACAATCACCGCATGGCTGTTGTAGAAGGCCGCCGCATCCTGGCTGATCATATCGAGCGGCCGGCCGGTGGCGCACCACGCGGTGCCGTAGGTCGTGTGCGCGTGGCACATCGCGATGACTTCCGGATACTCCTCGTGCACGGCGGCATGGAGGACGAAGCCGGCCCGGTTGATCGCATAACGCCCCTCGACCACCCGGCCCGTGTGGTCGGCCAGGATCAGGTTCGACATCCGCACTTGCGAGAAGTGCACGCACATCGGGTTGGTCCAGTACAGCTCCGGATGCTCGGGATCTCGGATCGTCAGATGTCCGGCGAAGCCGTAGTCGAAGCCGTGCATCGCGAAGGCGCGGCAGGCGGCGACGAGGTGCTTCTTGCGGTACTCGCGCTCCTCGGCGTGGTTGGCGAATTCGGGGATCTCCGGGAAGATCAGGCCGGCCTGCTCGGGCTGATAGATCGAGGTCCGCTTGCGGCCGGCATCGTCGTTGGGCAGGTCGAGGGCGACGGCCCCGTTGTGGGAATGATCGTCGAGCATGGTGCGACCTCTACTAAAGTAGCGGGTAAGGAGAATAAGGCGATCCAGCCGCACGACAGCTGCTAACACATGAAGTCAGTAGTAGCCGGTCAACGCCCGTCGCCGCTCGGTCTTAACCGCCGTGGAGCCGAGCGAGCTTAGACGGGAGACTAGACTATCGGTCACCCAATGAGGCCGGGATGATCCGGATCAGCGCTGCCCCCACCAACATGCAAGCGGCCACCGCGTAGAGGCCGATCGCAGGGTTGCCGGTGAGCACGTTCAGGCCGCCCACCATGTAGGGCGAGACGAACCCGGCGAGGTTGCCGATGCAGTTGATCGTGGCGATGCCGGCCGCCGCCGAGGTGCCCGCCAGGAACGCGCAGGGCACGCCCCAGAACAGTGACAGCGCCGAGAGCATGCCGGCCGTGCCAACGCACAGCCAAGCCACCGCCGCGACCGGGCTTTGGCCGACATAGCCGGCAAGCGCCAAGCCGACGGCACCGATCGCCAGCGCCACCGAGAAGTGCGCCCGCCGCCGTCGGGTGCGGTCGGCACTGATGCCGGTGAGGATGATGGTCGGGATCGCGACGAGATAGGGGATCGCCGAGAGCCAGCCGATCGTCGCGACGTCCTTAATGCCGGAATCCTTCACGATCGACGGCAGCCAGAAGCTGATCCCGTACAGGCCGATAATCGTCATGAAGTAGACGCCACTGAGCTTCCAGATCCGCGCGTCCCGGAGGAAGGCCGCCGAGGAGCCGTGCGTCACCTTCTCGCCGTCCTCCCGGCGGAGCTCCGCACTCACCTCCGCCTTCTCGGCCTCGGTGAGCCAGGAGGCCTGCTCGGGCTTGTCGACCATTAGAAAGAGCACGGCGATACCGGCCAGCAGCGAGGGGGCGGCCTCCAGCAGGAACAGCCACTGCCACGCCTTCATCACGCTGGAGCCGGTGAAGTGCTCCAGGATCAGCCCTGAGACCGGTCCGCCGACGACGCCCGCGAGCGGGATTGCGATGTAGTAGAAGCCCAGGGCGAAGCCGCGCTTCTTCGCCGGAAACCAGTAGGTCAGGTAGAGCATGATGCCGGGCGAGAACCCGGCCTCGGCGAGCCCTAGGAAGAACCGCGCTACGTAGAACTGGACCGGCGTTGTCACGAACAGCGTCAGCGCCGAGATGATTGCCCAGCTGATCATGATCCGAGCGATCCAGACCCGGGCGCCGAGCCGGTGCAGGGCGAGGTTGCTGGGCACCTCGAACAGGAAGTAGCCGATGAAGAAGACCCCGGCCCCGAAGCCGTAGATGGCGTCGCTGAAGCCGAGATCGGCCATCATCTGGAGCTTGGCGAAGCCGACATTCACCCGGTCGAGATACGCGCACAGATAGCAGACGACGATGAACGGCATGATCCGCCACGTGATCTTGCGGTAGACGTTCGTCTCCGCCACCGGGGTGGTCAGGCCGATACTGGCTGCGTGATCCATCGTTTCCTCCGATCGGCCCATTGGCGGGCTCTGTCGCGATGTTGCGAAACCTTGGCCGGCCCCGCCGCTAGGGGCGGGGCCGGCGCGCGATCAGGGGCGCGGCGCTCGGTCAGGCGACCTTGCGCGCGGCGTCAGCTAGGCCGAGCTCCTGCCGGAACAGGGTCTCCATCTCGCGCCGGACGCGGATCGCCTCCTGGCCGGCGTCGAACGCGACGTCGCTCCAGCGCACGGCCCGGCCGGCGGGAACGTCGTTCTTGAGCACCATGTTGTGGGCCAGTCCGATCGGCAGGGCGTCCTGCGCCAGCGAGTTCGCCGTCGGCATCAGCTTGCCGTAGACGGTGAACCCGCCTTCGCCGTCCAGCCGCTCGCCGGCCTTGAGGGCCCGCTTGGCGGTGGCCGCCACGTCGCCGCGCCACTCCCCCGTGGCGCCCGTGGCCTCACCGCGGACCGCGATCGAGGCCACCGAGATCCCGAGCTCCAGTCCGATCAGGTGGTAGGGTTTGTAGGTGGCGGCGAAGCGGCCGCTGTCGTCGGTTCTAAGCCCGTACTGGGCGAAGCAGTCGCGCACGTAGGGGCTCGGCGCCTCGAACACTGCGTAGACGCCCCAGCGCAGGTCCCGGAACACCGGCCGACCGTCTCGCTCAATGGACGAGACCACCTCGACCGTGCCCCGCTCCGCCAGGATGCCGCCGTCCGCGACAGGCCGCAGGACGCTCGGCAGGTCGTCGACGCCGCAGGGCGGGAAGGCGAGGCCGTCGCGCGGGGGCGTGAGCCCGCAGGCATTGGCCACCGCGGCCATCTCCAGCGCCGACTTGGTGCCGTCGAGGAAGGAGTTGAACATCTGCGGGTTGAAGTCGCCCCCCGCGACCTGCTCGGCGCTGAAGCCGTAATGGCCCCAGACCATGTCGGGCGTGGAGGCGTGGTAGGCCGGCAGGTACTTCGTCCCCTTGCCGGCACAGATCACCTCAAGTCCGATGGTGCGCGCCCAGTCGACCAGCTCGGCTATGAGCGCCGGCTGGTCGCCTGAGGCCATGGAGTAGATCACCCCTGCTTCCGCGGCCCGGCGGGCCAGCAGCGGCCCGGCGAGCACGTCCGCCTCGACGTTGACCATCACGATGTGCTTAGCCGCCGCGCAGGCCTTGAGCGTGTGGTGGATGCCGGCCGCCGGGCTGCCCGTGGCGTCGATCACGATGTCCACGAAGGGGCTCGCGATCATCGCGTCGGCATCCTCGGTGACGAAGGTGGTGCCGGCCCGTGCGGCCTCCTCCATCCCGCGCGCCGCGAAGCGGGCCTCGTCCCAGCCCACCCGCCGCAGGGACTGGCGGGCCCGGTCCGGTGACAGGTCGGCCACCGCGATCAGGTGGATCCCCGGGGTGCGCGGCGCCTGCGACAGGTACATGGAGCCGAACTTGCCGGCGCCGATCAGGCCCACCCGGACGGGCCGGCCCTCCTGCGCGCGCTGCTGCAGCTTGGAAAACAAGGCCATGTCGCGATCTCCCTGGGCTTTCCGCGGTCGATCCGGATCCAGGCTCGGTTCCCGCCGCGTTTGCACTTTGTCGCGAGATCGGAATTATCATTCGTATTTCCGCACGCCCATGCGAAGGATTGCAAAGGCGCCGTGCGCAAATCCCCATGCCCGAGGCCCGGCGGCGCGTAATGTCCGATTTCGACTGGAACGACCTGCGCGCTTTCCTGGCCGTCGCCCGGGCCGGACGGCTGACTGTGGCGGCCCAGCGCATGGGCGTCGATCATTCGACCCTCAGCCGACGCCTCTCCGCCCTGGAGGGCACCCTCGGCGCGCGCCTATTCGACCGCCGCCCGTCCGGCTTTGCCCTCACCAATGCGGGGGAGCGCCTGCTGGCGGATGCCGAGCGCATGGAGAGCCTGGCGATCGGCCTGCGCGCGCGGCTGGACGCGGACGCGCATCAGGTCGGCGGTACCGTTCGACTCGGCACGCCCGAGGCCTTCGGCACCTATTTCCTCGCCCCGCGCCTCGCCGAGCTCTGCACGGCCCAGCCGGCGCTGGAGGTCGAGCTGGTGGCCAACCCGCGCAGCTTCAGCCTGTCGAAGCGAGAAGCAGACCTCGCCATCGGCATGACCCGGCCCGAGACCGGGAGGCTCTATGCCCGCAAGCTGGTGGATTACGCGTTGGGCCTCTACGCGGCGCGGCGCTACGCCGAGGCCGCGGAGGCGATCCGGAGCGTGGACGACCTGCCGTGCCATCGCTGGGTCGGCTACGTCGAGGATCTGCTCTGGACGAGCGAGCTCAACTACCTGCCGCAGGTCTCGGCGGCGATCCACCCGCAGGCGCGGATCTCGAACGTCATCACCCAGCTGGAGGCGGTGCGCGGCGGCGCCGGCCTCGCCGTTCTGCCGCATTTCCTAGCGCGCGGTTGCCAGGACCTCGTGGCCGTCCTGCCCGAGGTGCACATCGTCCGGGCTTACTGGCTCATCGCCCACGCGGATACGCGTGATCTGCCGCGGGTCCGGCTGGTCTCGGACTTCCTGACCCGGCAGGCCGAGGCGGCCGGCAATGCCTTCTGGCTGGCGCCGCCGTAAAACTCGGGCCCGGACCATTCGAGAATTGCCGGATCAGGTCAGCCTGACGAGCTGGCCGCATCGTGGCGGTCGCCGAGGCCGGCAGCTTGGCCAAGGTCGCGGAGGCGCGGGGAAGGAACACTTCCGTGCTGTCGCGGCGCGTGAGTTCGTCGATGATGTGGCGTCAGCCATCAAGACTGAGTGGGTGCGATAAGCTGCCCCTGCCTGATGCACCCTGACGTCCGCTCGGAAGAAGCGACCACACGTTTCTACGGCAGGGTCAAGTCGGATGGGGAAGGTCAGCTTTCTGGCGGCAGGCGAGGGTCTGATTGCCACCTCATCCGGACCTTCGCCGGCGACATCGCCAAGATCCGCTTAAAATCACTCAAGGTATCTACCTGAGCTGCGCTGAACGTCCGCTTCCCCATAGCTTCCGCCCCGAAGCAGACAGTTCGCAAACGGCCAGATTTCGTCACGCCTGATCCCGTGGACGCACAAAACCAGACGTTCGGCTGTGCGCCCATCCCGGCCATTCGATGGGTTATCACGAGTTCCCACAAGCAGACGTTACCACCGACGTTCGGAGAGCGGCCTACGGGATGATCTAACGGTACGGAAGCGGCTGCCGACATGGCCGAACAGTCCTTCACCGTGTCTGTCCCGCGGCAATCCCGCCGAGTTCTAGAAGGATCTCAGATGTGTGCGATTTTGCGTTCCAAAAGGCAGAGACCACCCGATGGAACGCTTATGATTCTTGGTACGGACCGTTCCACAGGAGCGGGCCCTATTGGACCGATTTTGGTAGTGGGGTTCGGTGCACGAGCTTGCAGCAATCGCCTTGGAGGCGGGTGCAACGGCTGCAGCGGGTGGGAAGCGGGATTTGACGTAACGCTTGGAAGCGGACCTTCAACTCCGCTCCCGGCTCAGTCGTTCGGGGTGATGCAGTTGGTATTTTCAAGGATCGCCCTCGGTCAAACACCATTTGGCGCAGCTCGCTTTCGCGCAGTACCAGCAGGTGCTCGATAAGCTCTAGCTTAGAACGCCTTCAGATTTGAACCGCTATAAGTGTGTGATCTATAACACGTTTTCGCCTTGCTCAAGGATCTGTGAACGGTGATCACTGGGGCGTTGCGCCGTTCAAGGCGCGTGTCAGCGTGATCTATGTCTTACCGTTCCTCGCTCCTCGCCGTCCTTCTCGCCACCACCACCCTCGCTGGGAATGCGAGCGCGCAGGACGGGACCATCCAGCTCAACGAGATCTCAGTCGACGCGGCAGGACCCGGCAGCTCTGCCCCGGGACCGATGGGCTCCGGCGGCCTCAACCTCAGTGCGGGCGACGGCGGCACGGCCGCGACCAGCGGCGGTGGCGGTGGTCCGTCCGGCATCACCGGCTACACCGCCCGCGTGACGACTGCGGGAACGAAGACCAACACGCCAATCATCGAGACGCCGCAATCGATCTCCGTCGTCACCCGGGAGCAGCTCAACGACCGCAACGTCCAGACCCTGAGCGATGCGATCAACTACGTCCCCGGCGCCATATCGGCCCGGTCGGGCTTCG
Source organism: Methylobacterium sp. E-005 (assembly GCF_022829725.1). GTDB lineage: Bacteria > Pseudomonadota > Alphaproteobacteria > Rhizobiales > Beijerinckiaceae > Methylobacterium. The sequence continues at coordinate 26,612 of NZ_JAKSYG010000093.1, forward strand.
ATCCGCGCTTCGACCAGATCTTCATCCGCGGCTTCGACGTGCTCACCAACCAGGGCACCTACCGCGACGGCCTGCGCGTAATCGGCAGCGGGTTCATCTTCCCGCGCATCGAGCCCTACGGCGCGGAGGCCGTGACCATCCTACGCGGGCCGTCCGCCGGTCTCTACGGCCTCGGCTCGCCGGGCGGCATCCTCGACATCACGAGCAAGCGCCCGGTTTTCGTGCCATTCGGCGAGGTCCAGTTCCAGGCCGGTAGCTTCGACCGCGTCCAGGGCAACTTCGACTTCGGTGGCCCAGTCGAGGGCTCGGGCGGTACCATGGCCTACAGGCTGACCGGCATCCGTCGCGAGGCCGGCACCTTCATCGGCCTCGGCACCAACGACGACCGGTTCAACATCGCGCCCGCCTTTACCTGGAAACCCGATGCCGCCACGACGTTCACGTTCCTGAGTGAGTTTCAAACGACCAACACGCCAGCCACGACGTTCTACTACAACTACCCAGGTTTCCGGGCGAGCCCGTACTATATGGGCGACCCGCGCTTCGCCGGTCTCGACCAGACGCAGTATCGGGTCGGCTACGCCTTCGAGCATTTCATCACGCCCGATTTGGTCTTCCGCCAGAACTTCCGGCACTACGGCGTCTTCCTCAGCGGGAAGTACGTCGATATCAACGGCATAAACGACGCAAACACGATCGGCACGCGCGACACCGGCTACATCCGCGAAGGCTTGGTGCAGCAGACGCTGGACAACCAGTTGGAGGCGCGCTTCGCCACCGGCCCGATCGCTCACACCGTGGTCGGGGGCGTCGACTATGCGCGGTACAGCTTGAGCCAGCGCCTCGGCTTTGGCCTAGCCCCGGACCTGAACCTCATCACGCGGAACTACGGCCAACAATTCATCGCCACGCCGACTCTCGGGTCCGCCGCGCGCCAGACACAGAGGCAGATCGGCGTCTATCTGCAGGATCAGGCTAAGTTCGGCGACTTCATCCTCACCCTGAACGGACGCCACGATTGGGTCTTCCAGGACAATTTCGCCACCCCCGACAGTGCAGTCTCAAGCCAGAACAACAGCGCGTTCACGGGCCGGGTCGGACTGGGTTACGTCCTAGCGCCGGGCCTCGTGCCCTATGCCAGCTACGCCACGACCTTCACCCCGCAGGTGGGCCTCGATCGGAACGGACAGGCGTTCAAGCCGGCGACCGGTGATCAGATCGAGGCAGGCGTGAAGTACCTGATCCCCGGCACCAACATCCAAACCGCGTTCGCCGGCTTCGACATCACCCAGTCGAACATCCTGATCCCCGACGCGTCCTCCCTCGCGTTCCAGACCGCCGGCGGTGCCGTGCGCTCGAAGGGCTTCGAGGCCGAGGCGACCGCCAACCTCGCGCCGGGAACAAACCTGACCATCGCCTACACACACGTCGACATCCGGTTCGTGAACTCAGTGTCTTCGACCGGTCAGTCGCTCGCCGGCAACCTCGTCTCGGGCATCCCCCAGGATACCTACGCGTCGTTCCTGACCTACGCGTTCCCGCCGTCTTCGCCTCTGCGCGGCCTCCAGATCGGCGGTGGCATCCGCTACATCGGTGCGAGCTACGCGGATGATCAGAACACGGTGCGCAACACTGCCGTCACGCTCTACGACGCCTTGGTCGCCTACGACTTCGCGGCTCTCGATCCGAAGTACAAGGGCTTCCGCGCGCAGCTCAACGGCTACAACATCTTCGATCGGAACTACCAGACCTGCTCGTTTGGGTTCTGCAATCGCAACCAGCCGGCGACGGTCATCGGCAGCCTGATCTACCGGTGGTGAGAGGCTCCACCTCCAGCGGCTGGGTATTCGAGTGCCGAACCGTTACACCAGCACGACGACCGCGGCGCGCCGCATGGCGGGCTGCGGCTGAGACGACACGGGCGTGAGAGGGTGCCGTGCACGAGATCGACCTGACCCCGACTTACCAGGACACCCTTCGTCTCGCGCAGCTCCGGAAGCAGGCCAAGCGCCTCGGACTGAAGTTGTCGAAGTCGCGCTGGCGTCAGTCTTATATTCGGAACCGCGGCGGCCTGATCCTCTTCAATAGCCGGGACGAGGTCGTCGCAGGGGACGGCTACAGTCTCAATCTGGCGGCGGCTGAGAGGATCTTGTCCGTCATGGCGGATCAAATGCCCTCTTCGACGCCACGATCAATGGAACGTATGGGGTCGGCATAGAAAGCTTTGCTCAATAAGCGCCCCAGTGCCGGTAAGCAGACCTTTCCGAGGTCCTAGAAGGGTCGAAAGCAGACTCTGTACTCTACGCGGGAAAGATATGTAGCATCGTGCCGATCACGCCAAGCGCACATATGCCGATTAGAGCCGCTGTGATGTACAATAGCATCCAGCTTTCACTTTTGATGGGCGAGTGGATGTCGTCGTCAGGATCGTCAAACCAATCTGTCACGTGGTCATATCATGTCGGGCAAGTTGGAGAGCGGCTTATGTACGCTATGCAATGAGGACATAAACCTAGAAGCTTCTTCCGGTCTGCCCGTGACCCCCGAGCGATCTGCTTGATCGTCTACGACGAGCTCGCCATCGGCGTGACGACGTGCATAAAGCTCGCCAGGCCAGCGCTCCGCACCGGGTGGAAGGGTTTAGCCTGTGCTTCGCAGTATCGTTTCAGGTGAAGGCTCGCCTCGTGGCTGACACAGCTCACGGGGAACACCGCTAGATCCGCTTGCCCAACCAGCCCCGCCAGAAGGCACAGGTTGTCCTCGATACCTCCGTCATGGTTGAGCAGCCTGCCGCCCCTGGCCTCCACGAAGCGGCGGAGATTGGCCACCTGACGCCGCCGGCCGCCAACATAGAGGATGACCTGTCCGTCTAGCCGTCCCGATGTTTGGCTATCGGCTGTATCCACGCTCGGCACATCCAGAGCCGCTTCGAGGGCAGCCAGTTCCCTTTCGGCAACTGATCGGCGGGCTATCTCCGTGGCTAGATCAGCGCTGAGGCGTTCGGCTGCGCCAGCCAGCACCGCAAGCCGCTCCTCCAACGCGGTCGCATGCGCGATCTCCCGGGCCAGCCGCACCTCCAGGCCGCGCGTGGACGGTGGCTCGATGGTCGTAGTAGCCGGGATGGGACGCTCGGTTTCGATCGTCCGGGTGCGCTTCCTGAGATCGTCGCGCTCGCGCATGAGCGCCATGATGCGCTCGTCCCGTGCCGCGAGCGCTTCATCGCGTCGGCCCAACTCCTCTTCGAGATGGCGCAGGCGGCGGATGTCGGCCCGGTTCGACTGACCGACGAGGTGCGAGAGCATGTGCACTTCGCCGAAGATTTCCTGCACGAGTGGCCAGTCGGTGGCTGGGTGGGTGATCGCTGCCCAATAGGCGCCAGGGATAGCCCCACGCTCCAGCGAGGACTTCCAGAGCGCCCGAACCGCGTCAGCGGTGCGCGCCTCGGCAAAGCGTTCGATCTCCCGCTCGTGCCGCCGGTCCAGGGTCTTTTGCAGCAGACGGCCACCCCCGTCCTTGCGACCGGCTATCTGGACGATCTCTCCGTGCAGGTGGTGCTCACTGATCGTCCGAGCGTCGGCACGCCCAAGCTTGGCCAGGATCGCGCGGGCTTCAGAGTTGGTCAGGCAGGTGCCTACGATCGAGCAGTGCAGGTTCTCGGCAAGCTCCCAGATCCGGTCCCGCGGTTTATCCGCCGAGTCGGGTTTAGGCGGCGGCACGAACGGCGGACGGGTGACGGAAGCGAGGGCGCGCAGCGCTGGACCGTCGAGGTGAGCGATTGGCGGCATCGGCGTCTCGGCAGTCGTTATATCCATTCGGATATAACACTCTGTCCAAAAACAATCGGCTTGCCTAGGGGGAGGTCACAGCCGGCAGGTCGTCTGCGGTTCGCTCGGGAGCAGCGATCCGATCTAGGAAGGGCGCGGCCGCCCGGTCGGCAGCACGCTCGATCGCCCTGTAATGCGCGACCAGATCGACTCCGAGTGTAGACAAGCGTGCCCCGCCTCCCGCCTTACCGCCAATCTGCGCCTCGACTACCGGCTGCCCGAAACCGCTGTTCATCGCCTCAATGAGCATCCATGCCCGCCGGTAGGACATGCCGAGCGCCCGCCCGGCTGCGCTGATCGAGCCGTGCTCGGCAACCATCTCCAGGAGTTGCACTTTACCGGGGCCGATACGATTGTCGGGCCCAACGTCGATACGAATGCTCAGGCTTGCCATCGGGTCTCTCCCTCGCCTCATGCCACGAACCAACGCGTCGACCGGTGGAGCAGTCGCGAACGCAGCGCAATCGATGGCTTTCGGCGATATATTCTGCTTGATATAGCGCTGCTGGCACATCCGACGTCGAGGACCGCTTCCGCATGCGCAGTTTGATCCGCTCCGGCCTCATCGCCGCCTTGTTCCTCACCGTTGGAGCAGCCCAAGCGGCCGAGACCACGACGGTGTTCGGAGCAGCCAGCCTCAAGAACGCTCTCGATGATGCCGGCAAGGCATTCACAGCACAATCTGGGATCGAGATCCGGGCAAGCTACGCGGCGTCCTCTGCCCTCGCCCGGCAGATCGAGGCCGGAGCGCCGGCCGATCTGTTCGCCTCGGCCGACCTCGAATGGATGGACTACCTCGCCAAGAAGAACCTCATCCGTCCGGACACGCGGGTGAGCCTGCTCGGCAACCGCCTCGTCCTGATTGCGCCGCGCGACGCCAAGGAGAACACGGTTGCCTTCACGCCGGAGGGCTTCGCCAAAGCGCTCGGTCCCGATGGGCGGCTGGCCACAGGCGAGGTCAACTCGGTACCGATCGGCAAGTACGCCAAGACCGCTTTCGAGAAGCTCGGCCTATGGGGAAGTATTCAACCTCGTCTGGCCATGAGCGACAACGTCCGAGCGGCCCTGGCTCTGGTCTCGCGCGGGGAGGCGCCTCTCGGCGTCGTCTACGAGAGCGACGCGAAGTCGGATCCCGGCGTGAAGGTCGTCGGCATATTTCCGGCGGACAGCCACCCGCCCGTGGTGTACCCGTTCGCCGTCACCACGGACGCGAAGGGCGACGGGGCGAAGCGCTTCCTGGACTACCTCCGGAGCGCAGCGGCCAAGCCGTTCTTTGAGGCTCAGGGCTTCAGCGTCATCGACGGTGGCAAGAACTAGCTAGCCTGAAAAGGGCCAGGAAGGCGGACACCGTGAAGATCAGCGCACGCAACATCATCAAAGGCACCGTGACCGCGATCGAGAAGGGCGCCACCACGGCGCACGTCAAGATCGAGATCATGCCCGGCCAGGTCGTCACCGCCGCCGTGACGAACGAGGCCGTCGACAGCCTCAACCTCACGGTCGGCGGTCCCGCCTACGCTGTGATCAAGGCGTCCGACGTCATGGTTGCGGTCGACTGATGAAGCCTGGATCCCGCGTCCTTCTCACCGTCGCATCGGTGGTCTGCTGCATCCGTCCGGCGGCGGCTGAGGAGCCACCGGCCTGCGCGAGCTTCGCATGGTCGGTTGCACGGGATCGTGCTGCGTTCACGGCACCCGACTTGGCCGAGCTCGCATCTGGATCGGCTTTGCTGGGCGGGGCGGGGGCCGCGCAGATGTCATTGAAGCCGGCGGCAGAGGTAACACTGCCGGTTCAGTCCGAGAGGGCGGCGAAGCCGGGGACGTTCGCGGGCTTCATCACGGCCACGGTGCCATCCGCCGGCACCTATCAACTGACGCTGTCGGAGGATGCCTGGATCGACGTCAGTCAGGATGGGCGTACGACGCTTAAGCCCGAACGCATCAGCGGTAAGGCCGGCTGCCCGGAGGTCCGCAAGAGCCTGCGTTTCGCACTCGACGCCGGCCCGGTGACAATTGAGATCGGCCGCGCGCCGAGCCAGCAGATCAAACTCAATCTGCTCCAAGCGGAGTAGCCGCGTCGGCCGCTCGTCCTGACCGCCTTACGGCCCGCTGATCGGTTCGAGTTCGTGGCGGGCGAGGATCGCCTGTCCCTTCTCGGAGACGAGGAACAGGGCAAGGCGCATCGCGTCCGGATTGTCGGAGATCAGCGCCATGGCGTAGGTCGCCGGCACCGACAGGCTGGACGGCAATTGCACGACGCTGAGGCCGGGTACCTCTTTCGTCGTGTCGCCCTGACCGCTGCAATAGTACAGCAGAGCATCGGCGTTGTTTCCGAGGAAGACCGTAGCGGCGGGGCTGCGGCCCGCGACCGGCACCATCGTGTTGGGCGAGCCGAGCAGCCTCAGCGCCTTCTTCTCCAGCACAGCCTTGGCGCCGGGATGCTCGGCCTCAGCCCGGTCGAACACGGCAAAGGCGTAGTCGCCACCGGGATCGGCGCCGGGCGTCGAGGTCGCGAGCCGTAGGTCGGGCTTGAGCAAGCGATCGATGAGGTTGTCGGCCGTCAGGCCGTGGTCGGCGTGGGCGTACACGCACAACCTGTTGCGGGCGAACGGCACGACGTCCCTGGCTATGCCCGCCGCGGCGAGGCGCCGGGGGCCGGCAAGATCGGCGGACAGGTAGAGGTCTGCCTTCTCACCGGCCTCGATCCGCTGGCGCAACAGACCGGCCGGCCCGAAGGTCGGCGGCGCTACTGTTTCAACGGGCAGGCCCGAGGCGGCGATCACGTCCTTGAGCGCAGCCACGAGACTGCCAGCAGCATAGACCTGCATCGGCTCAGCCCACGCTCCGCCTGTAGATGACAGCGTGAGGCAGCCGAGGAGAGCTAATTGCCGAAGGATGCGCGAGGGTATGGTGAGACGGGTGGCGGGCAATGATGCCTCCAGACGGCTAGAGCAGGGCTATATCTGTTCGGATATAGCCCAAAGCCTGGCAGGATCACCCCTGGCACATGCGTTTCAGGCATCCAGTCGAGGCGTCAGTCGTCGGTCTCGAAATCACCCGGTTGCGGCGGGGCGATCGGCGTGAAGAGGGTCCGGTCTGGCTTGAGGTCGAGGAGTGGTGTGCCATCGAGGCAATCGAGGCCCCTGACCGTCAGGATGTTGCCCTCGATGGCGACGAGCGTGGCGATCGATGTTCCGATTGGGTTCGGCCGTACGGGCGAGCGAAGAGCAAAGGTGCCGCGCGTGCTCCCATTGTTGGCCGGGCTCTGCCGCACAAGATCTCGTCGGGAAGCATCGAGCCAGTACAGCACCTCAATCCGAGCGAATTTTGCTAGCCCGTCTAGCGCTGCGCCCCAAGGTTCAAACAGCTCGATACGGCAGATCGGACCATCCGACCTGCCTTGTCGTGGGCAAGCGAGACGATCGGTCCAGGGGGTGTGGATACGACCGATGTAGACCAATCCGGCGTCATCGGCTGCAGGTGCCGCGACTGCGACTTCGCCAGTTCTAATTTCGTTGAGGCGCACCATGGACGGTCTTCTCCCATGGACATCAGGCTCACGCCACTAGGTTAAAACCAGCTGCGTAACACTGAACAGCGCGAAGGGAATTTGCGTCCGATTGCACGATCGTTGGCCATGGGCCGGCGCTCGCGGTGTCCAGCTCCCCCGCAATGCACCGACCCTCACACGACCGCCCGACCGAGGCTCCACGGGCGGGCGGCAGGGAACTGGCCTGCGTCCGCCTGTCGTCGCGTACTCACACCGCCGCACGTCTTGCGGCGTCGCGAACGCCTCGAATGTGCAGTCAGAAGAGAGGGCTTTCATAACCATCCTGACGTCGATGTCATCCACAGGGTGCCTTCAGCCGAACCGGAACCGGCTGACGTTGTCGCCGTTGACCGGCCAGATTGGATCTGTTCTAATTCGCAACAAGACGGATCGACCATCGAGTAGGGACACCGACATGGCCAACGCGCACTGCGAGAGCTGCAAGTTTTTCGACGAGCACAAAGGTAACGGCGCTTCCGCTCAGGGTGATGCCGGCCTGTGCCGCTTCAACCCGCCGATCAGCCAGCCGGCGCCGGAGGCGAAGGGCTTGTGGCCGGTGGTTTCGTCCGAGGACTGGTGTGGTCACTTCACCGCAGAGATGACTGCGGCCGAGTAAACCGTTCTCGTCGCATCCCTCATGGGAACGCGGGGGCCAGCCTTCGGGCTGGCTTTTTTATTGCTGTGTCGTCTCGACTGCCGATCGATAGAGCCGATCGGATGCTCGGCACAAAGCCGAATTTCTCGTCGAGCTGATGCTGTCCAAGCTGCCATGTTTTAGCGCGGCAGTTCCAATGCTCTTGCTCTATTGGAACGCTGCACTCCGCGCTCGCTTTAGGGCGAAATAGCAGGGTGCGGTTTCCACCCCAGACCGATCCTGCCGAATGGCAGACGTACGCTCGCTCTGCCGGGGAAGGCTGTCAACGGTCATGGCGGCAGGGTCGGGTCGGTAGGAGGTCGTCCGCTTTTCCCGACAAAACGGCTTCGAAGCAGACCGGCCGGTTTCAGCCAGACCTAGAAACATGGGTATGCGCGACCGTACGAGGTACGAAGAGACCCTGTAGTCGCTTCCATCGCAGGGCCCTTTGATTGCAAATTCGAATTAGATGCCAGGGCTCGCGCATCATGTGTGAACCCGGCTACGACTTGCCGATGCCCGATCGTGGAGGGCGCAGGTAGCTCGCATGCCCGACACCCACCCGCTGATCCAGCGTCCAGGCCTGCGGGGCGCGCGTCCGCTCGCCGGGCTGCCCAGTTCGCCGCTTGCCTACGCCCTGCTCGCCCTGGCCTTGACGGCGGTCGGGTGGAACTTCGTGGCCGGCGATGCCGCTCGTCGCGAACGGTTGCACCGCCGAGAGTTGATCGGCCACAGCGAGCGCCTGCTCTCGACGATGAAGGATTTGGAGACCGGCATGCGCGGCTACGCGCTCACCGGCAAGCCCGAGTACCTCGAACCCTATGCCGATGCTCTCGGCCGCATCCCCGGTGAGAGCGCCTTCCTCGACAATCTCGACGGTGGCTCTTCCGATCCAGCGATCGCGGCACTCGCTCCCGTGCGCAAGCTGATCGGCGATGAGGCGGTGTTCTCCGACCGGGTCGTGATCGCGCGGCGTGACCAGGGGTTCGACAGCGCAGAAGCCCTGATCGAGACCGGCGCGGGCAAGCGCCTGATGGATGCGATCCGTGCCGCCACCGCGACGGCCAACCGATCCGCCGCGGAGGCGTCGGCGGAGAACGACCGTCGCGACAGCTTGCGCTACACTGCTCTGACGGCGTTCAGCCTGCTTTGCGCGACCCTCGCGATCGTGCTGCTGGTCCGCCTCACGATAGTACGGCGCCGCGAGAGCCAACGCAGCAGCGGGCTGTTCGAGGGCGTGCTCGCCAATGCCCCGGTCGGGCTGGGCTTCCTCGACGGCGGGTTTAACATCCGTCACATGAACCGCGCCCTGGCGACGATGAGCGAGCGCGGCTTCGGCGCGGATCTCGGCGCACCGATCTGGACGCTTCTCCCTAAGCTGGAAGATCAGCTCACCCCGCTGCTGGAGGCAGCGCGCGACCACGGCCTCGTCAGCGCTGACGTGCCGGTCAGCGTGGCGAGCGAGAGCGCGCCGGGCGGGATGCGCCACTTCCGCATGAGCTTCTACCCGCTGAGCCAGGATGAAGGGTCGGCTGTGGCCACCGGCGTCGGCCTCGTCGTGGCGGACGTAACTACGGCCGTCCTGTCCGAGGCCCAGGTCCGAGCGGGCGAAGCGCTGCTGCGGAGCGTTCTCGACACACTGCCGGTGGGCGTGCTCATCGCCGACGCGCCGTCCGGACGGATCACCGGCCACAACGCCCGCGCCGAGACGATCCTCGGGCACGGGGTGCTGCCCGCGCAACCCGGCGAGGGACCGGCCCGCTGGGTCGGCTTCCACGAGAATGGCCGGCCGGTCGAGCCGAGCGAGTGGCCGCTGATCCAGGTGGTGCGCGCCGGCGAGCCACAGTCCGAGCTGGAGGTCGACTATCAGCGCGGCGACGGTGCCCGCGCCTGGGTCGGCTTCGCCGGCGCGCCGATGCGGGATGCCGAAGGCGAGCTCATCGGCGCTGTCGTGGTGGTGTCCGACATCGACGCGCGCAAGCGCTCCGAGCACGTCCTCGCGGCGGCGAAGGACGCCGCCGAGGAGGCCAACCGCGCCAAGTCCGAGTTTCTGGCGAACATGAGCCACGAGCTGCGCACCCCGCTGTCGGCGGTGATCGGCTACTCGGAGATGCTGCAGGAGGAGATGGAGGACGCCGGCCAGGCGGACCTGCTGCCCGATATGAAGAAGATCGAGGCGAACGCGCGCCACTTGCTCGGGCTGATCAACGACGTGCTCGATCTGTCGAAGATCGAGGCCGAGCGCATGGAGGTGTACCCGGAAAGTATCGACGTCGCCGCGACCGTGCGCGACGTCGCCGCCACGGTGGAAGCCCTGGTGGAGAAGAAGGGCAACGCCCTGGTCCTCGACATCGCGGACGGGCTTGGCGGTGCGTACACGGACGCGACCAAGCTGCGCCAGTGCCTGATCAACCTGCTGAGCAACGCGGCAAAGTTCACGGAAGGCGGGGAAATTAGGCTGTCGGCACGCCGGCAGACGGACGCCGAGGGTGATCGGCTGGTGTTCGCGGTGGCCGACACCGGCATCGGCATGAGCGAGGAGCAGGCGTCACGCTTGTTCCAGCGCTTCAGTCAGGCCGACGCCTCGACCACGCGGCGCTTCGGCGGCACGGGGCTCGGGTTGGCGATCACCCGGGCGTTCGCGCACATGCTCGGCGGCGACATCGCGGTCGAGAGCCGTCAGGGTGAAGGTACGACCTTCAAGGCCGCACTTGGCCTTGAACCACTGCCGGTCCTCGTCGACCAGGGAGACGAGGGCGATCGGGACGGAGAACAGATCGCGCGCCAGACGGCAGACGGCATCGAAGTGCGCCTCGTTCGGCGTGTCCATGATCGCGAGATGGTGCAGCGCGGCCAACCGGTCCGTTTCGTTGGATGCAATCGCAACCATTTATTCACCCACCTATCGGTTTGGGGGCGAAGACCACCCAAGTCGATGCGCGCCAGGGTTGTAGCGACAAGTTTTTAATGAACTATTCTCGGCAAGCTGCTCCCTTTTGATGGCGGTAGCTCTATAGCGTTGGGCGTATGCCCGCAGGTCTGCTCTCAAACGTTAAGATAACTTCCGATGATCGCCCCAAGCCAGATTAACCCGATGGCTGACGAACGGCTACTTTGAAGAAACGGCGATGACGGTCAAAGCAGCTAGGTCGGTCTGGTTCAGGACTGTCCGCTTTTGCGTTGGACCGGCTCCGAAGCAGACTAGCCGCTTTCGGCCATTCGAAGACGCCGCCTCGGCCGGCTGAACGTCTCAAGTGGGTGGATTACTGCCTGGCCACTTTCGAGCAGTAAAAACATCCGGTGAAAACATCAGAGCGAACGTCCCCATCGCACCCGCTCGCAATTCAACTCGGGTGTAGGCAGGTCAACCAACTTGCGGCAAGATACCCCTTGTCACAGCACTCAGTTCGGCATCGACCTCGAAGAAGCATAAGCTGATATCGCGCGCCCCAGCCTCGGTAATGCATGCCTTCAGCCCAGCATCTCCGACCTCGGCTTGCCCCTGTAATTCAAAAAATATACTCCGACGTAATAATCGATGTCGTTTTATTTAAGCCAATATTTTCGAAATAAGCCGTCAATTGATGAAACATGCTCAGCCATACCCCTCAATTCCTCTGGAGAGGCGCTTTTATGTTGATCGTTTGGGATGTAGGTGATGATTAAGATCGCAGCTCATCCTTGCGTTTGGCTCAAGAAAGCGCTGGTGGGTAGCACGCGCCACGGCTGCTTTACACTCCGCGCTTAAGTTGCCAGGCGGCCAACGAACGACCGCGTTCGGTAAGCGCAGTTGGTAACTTGGGCGGCTGCCATGGGTCGCAAGCGGGATAGCTGCTTATGGTAAATTTCCACCTGTCTGCTGTCAGGTGGCGGTGATCAGGGACAGACATAGCCCCTGCGTCCGCGCACGGCCTGGCAGAAGACATTGCGATCTGGCATTGCTACGGGTCGGCCTCCTGACAAAGAGGACGAGCACATGCTTCGTGGACGCTGTCACTGTAACTCGATCCAGTTCGAAATGCCGGATCAGGCCGTAGCAAGTTCCGTGTGCTACTGCGGCGATTGTCGGAAGCAGTCAGGAAGTCCCATAGTGGCATGGGCCATGGTGCCTGAAGAAGCTGTGTCGGTCACGGGTGAGCCGAAGGTCTACAACTCGTCTCTCGATGGGCGGCGATCGTTCTGCGGGTCATGCGGAACTGGCCTGTTCTTCTCGAATGCACCACTCCAGCAGATGGGGATGATGCAGGTCAGGGTCGCAGTGCTCGACGATCCCGAGGCGATCGCCCCGCAGATGCAGGTGCAGACGGCGGAACGCGTGAAGTGGGTGACATCCCTGCACGAACTACCGGCATTCGAGCGTTTTCCGGGTTGAGCAAGGATCGCATATCACGCCACTCGGAAGCGTTAGAGGGCCGACGAATGGCTGCTTACGGGAACCGAGATCGGGGTTCCCAGCGGCTGCCATGGGTGGCGAGCCGAAGGGCCGCTCGGGTGAAAAGCGGCTTGCCTGCTTTCGGTCGGAAAATGTGAACAGCCGACGTTCAGCTGACGACTTGGTTGAAAGTAAAGCTGAGCGGACATTTTCTTGCGATCGGCGTACGAGGCGTTCGTTCGTTTGCGGTCGGCGCGGAATGAAGCTTGCGCCGTCCTTAATGCTTCAGCCCTCTGCACCGCGGTCCGGCGCCGCCGTTTTGGGCGGCATCATTCGGGCTTCGATCTTGACGTCCGATCGCAGACGCCGTGCGATCGCTTGTCCGAAAAACTCGGTCGTGCGACGCACCCGGGCTGGAACGATCCGGCGCTTCGGCCAGACGAGGTTGACGTCTCTCGTCGCAACCATGAACTCGTCCAAGACGGTGACGATGTCGGGTCGGGAGAGATCGTCTACGAGCGAGGCGTTGGTGAATAGGCCGATGCCGACGCCGGCCAGTACGCCGGCCCGGATCGTCTCGATACTGTTCGACGTTAGGTTGCCGTGGACGCGCACGCTGTAGGGTCGATCGGGTCCAACAAACGGCCAATCGGCAGCCTCGTGCATTCCGCCGTAGACCAAACAATTATGATCGACGAGGTCCGTTGGCTCTAACGGTCGTCCGTGTTTTTCGAAATATCCGCGGGACCCGGCGCATACCAGTGACGTGGCCGAGATCCGTTTGACGATGACATCGAGCTGCTCGACCGATCCGATGCGGATGGCCAGATCGACACGGTCCGCGAGCATGTCACGAACGGTATCCGACAGAATGAGGTCGACGCGAAGTTCTGGATAGAGTGACAGCAACTCGGGGACGAGCGGAACGACATGCAAGCGTCCAAACGTTGACGGCGCGCTGACACGGATCGAGCCCGAGATCTTCGAGGCGCTGGTCGTCAATTCATTGTCAGCGTCGTCCAGCCCCTCAATCAGTAGCTTCGTGCGGTCGTAATATTTCTGTCCTTGATCGGTCAGTGTCACGTTACGCGTACTGCGATTGAGAAGAGCAACGCCAAGGCGTTTTTCGAGCGCCGCGATGGCCTTGCTGATCCCCGGCTGCGCTTCACCGTTGCGGCGGGCCGCCGCCGAGAATCCTCCGGCTTCGGCCACGGCGATGAAGGCGGCCAACTCGCGGAAGCGGTCCATGCCCATTCTCCTCGGGAATAGATCCTATGGAATTTCCGATCATTATCAACGGAAGTCACATGCCTCACTGATCGGCAGCCATTGGGGAAGCGAGCTAGGCGGCGAAGCTGACCATCCAACAAAGGGCACCGACCATGACTCATGCTTCCTTATCTCGCCCCGATCCGACGTCCCCTTCCACCTACGACCTAAGCGGCAAACGAGTCGTCGTCGTAGGCGGCAAGACTGGGATCGGCCTCGGCATCGCAAAGGCCGCCCACAGGGCCGGCGCGGCCGTGACGGTCGCCAGTCGGCGCAGCGTCTCGGCCGCGGAGAGGCCGGACCTCGCCGAATTCGAGCAGATCAGCCTCGATATCCGCGATGAGACGGCGGTGCGCGCCGCCTTCGAGACCATCGGCAGCCTCGATCATCTCGTTGTCACGGCGGGACCCGAATTGGGATCCTGGGGCGCGTTCATGGACGAGGACATGCGCGGCCTGCGCAGCTACCTCGAAGGCAAGTTCCTCGGCTCCTGGACGTGCGCGCGACATGCCGCGCCGCGCCTGCCGCCCGGCGGCTCGATCACCCTCCTCACGGGCGGCACCGCTGCGAAGCCGAAGCGCGGCCTGACCGCTGTCATGGCTACCTTTGCCGCCGTCGAGGCCATGTCGCGCTCGCTCGCTCTGGAACTGGGGCCGGTCCGGGTCAACACAATCCGTCCCGGCTACGTCGATACCGGGCTTTGGGACGCTCTACCTGAAGCGGAACGCGCGGACCTCCGCGAGAAGGTCCGCGCGAACTTCCCGGCGCGCCACGTCGGCACGATTGCCGATATCGGTCATGCCGCCGTCTTCCTGATGACCAACCCCTACGTCACGGGCAGCCTGCTCGAGGTCTCCGGCGGCGAGCTTCTGGTCGACTGGCTTTTCTGAGCAGCCATCGCCGCGTCCCGTTTCGCGCCGCCCTGGAAAACCGGAGACCGTCAGCATGGCACATCGTATCCGCATGCATCGGACCGGCGGACCCGAGGTTCTGCACTACGAAGAATTTAACGTCGGCGAGCCGGCACAGGGGCAGGTCCGCCTCGTCCAAGAGGCAGCCGGGGTTAATTTCGTCGATACCCAGTTCCGCGACGGCATCTATCCCGCGACGCTTCCGCTGACGCTGGGCGTGGAAGGTGCCGGGATCATCGACGCGGTCGGGTCGGGCGTCACCGAACTTCAAGTCGGCGATCGTGTCGGCTACTGGCTCGCGTTCGGCAGCTACGCCAACATGCGCCTCATCGATGCAGACAGACTGGTGAAGCTCCCGGATGGTATATCGAGTGAGCAGGCCGCCTCGATCTTCACGAAGGGCCTCTCGGCTTGGGCCATGGTCAAGCGCGCCCATGTCGTCCAGCCCGGCGAAACGGTACTCGTCCATGCCGCCGCCGGTGGCGTCGGCTCCCTCGCCGCGTCATGGGCGCAGGCCCTCGGAGCCAGAGTGATCGCCACCGTAGGCAATCCGGCCAAGGCAATCTGGTTGCGCAAACGCGGCATCGAGACGGTGCTGAACGCCAGCGACATTGACCTCGCCGCGCAGGTTGTGGCCCTGACCGGCGGCAGGGGCGTCGATGTGGTCTATGAGTTGGTCGGCGCCGCGACCTTCGAGAAATCGATCGCCGCGCTGAGGCCCGGTGGGGAGCTTGTCCATTTTGGCAACGCCTCCGGCCCGCCGCGCATTGACCCGGCAGCCCTGGCGGATCGAGCAATCGCTTATACCAAACCGGATACCGCCGATTTCGTGACCAGCCGCGCAGTCTTATTAGGGGCCAGCACCGAGCTCTGGTCCGCTCTGGCGGCCGGCATACTCGAGCTTCCGTCTGTCACCAGCTACCCGCTGTTCGAGGCTCGGCGTGCGCATGAGGATATCAGGGCGCGAAGTGTCATCGGATCTATGGTGTTGGCCGTTTGAGTGTCGGTGGACTCCCCGAGGTTTACGTCGCCTTCCCGCCACTCGATACGCTGTCAATTTCTGCCAACTGCCGGACTGTGTTTACCACCCGGTCGAGTGGTTTGCAGTCCGTCCGCGGACGGTCGTACGTGGTTCGAAACGGACATCGCAGATGTCTGGTCTAGGAGCGCTTCATGCCAATCGAACATGTCACGATCCGGACGCGCGATGGCGATTGCCCTTCGCACGTCGTGATCCCCGCCAGCGGTGGACCATGGCCCGCGGTGATTTTTTACATGGACGCCGGTGGTATCAGGCCGGCGATGCTCGACATGGCGCAGCAGTTCGCTGACGCTGGCTACATCGTTCTGCTGCCGGACCTCTTCTACCGTTACGGACCCTACGGGCCATTCGTGCCCAAGGAGGTGTTCGCGGGTGACTTTCGCGCAATCCTTGGACCGCTGATGGCCACAACCAGCGCCTTGAAGGCCGCTGAAGATGCGGAAGCCCTGCTCGCTTACCTCGACACGCGTGACGACGTCGGAGGTCGCAAGGTCGGGGTGGTGGGCTTCTGCATGGGCGGCGGCATGGCCCTGGCCACAGCGGGAACCTACCCGGAGCGGTTCGCGGCAGCCGCAAGCTTTCACGGGGGCAACCTCGCGACCGATGCGCCGACGAGCCCCCACCTATTCGCGCCGAAGCTGAAGGCGGAGGTCTACATTGGCGCGGCGGAGAACGATGGCAGCTATCCGCCCGCGATGGCCGAGCAGCTTGAGAGATCTCTGACGGAGGCCGGCGTACGCTATACATCGCAAACGTATCCGGCCGCGCACGGTTGGATGATGCCGGACTTTCCGGTCTACGATCACGCCGCCGCAGAGCGTGGCTGGAGCGCAATGCTCGCGCTCTTCGGCCGGACCCTGCCCGGCGGCGAAAGATAACGCGTGGCCCTGGTCCAACGTCTTCTTACTCGTCAGGCAGTGAAATGGTCTGAACGGCGAGATCGGGTCGGTAGAAGATCGTCTGCTTTCCCGGCAGCCTTGCCCCGAAGCAGACAAACCGCAATCCGCCAGATCCAGTCCCGCAGGGTTGTGCCTTTTAATGACCGGGGTGGGTGCAGGCTGTGTGAAAACGCAGGCGCGTTCCGGAATCGCAGATCAATCTTCTCTGCGCGAGGCATCCCTGCCCTCCAAATGGCGGCCTTGAAGACAGTAGGGTGCCCTTTCCGATATCGGGCAGGGAGCCGGAGAGAAGGTCCTTCTACCGCCTCCACGTTTTCACACAGCGTCGGTGGGAAGCGGACCTTCGCACTCCATTCGGAAGCGGACTTTCCGCATGCGACCGGCATACCGGGGGCGCCAAGGGCACCAGCACCCTCATCAGTAGGGTTAGGCAGCGCGTTACCCCCTGGTCTATCGGCCGGGTTCTTCCGACGCGGGTCTCGCCACGGTACGTCTGGCCACCACGCCGAGCGTCGAGCCCTGCACGATGATGGTGAACAGGACCACCGCGTAGGTCGCCGCAAGGATGATGGGCTTGGCGTCGCTCTCCGGGATCGAGAGGGCCAGCGCCACCGAGATGCCGCCGCGTACGCCGGCCCAGGTCAGGAAAGGCACGTTCTTGGCCGACAGGTTCCCGCCCCAGCGGAACACCAGCAAGGGCGCCGAGACCGCGAGCAGGCGGGCGACGAGCACGATGGGGACGGCCGCCGCCGCGAGGACGACGGTGTCGACCCTGAAGCGCAGGACCAGCACCTCCAGGCCGATAAGCAGGAACAGCACCGAGTTCAGCACCTCGTCGATCAGGGTCCACAGGGCGGAGACGTAACCCTGGGTGCGCTCGCTCATGGCATCACGCGGAGCCCTGTCGTCGACGAGCAGCCCGGCCGCGACCACCGCAAGGGGGCCGCTGATGTGGAGCTTTTGGGCCAGGGCGTAGGTGCCCGTCACGAGGGCCAGGGTGATCAGGACCTCGACGGGGAAATCGTCGATGGTCCGCATGGCGCGGTAGGCGACGTAGCCGGTCACGCCGCCGAGGAGCAGGCCGCCCCCCGCCTCCTGCACCAGCAGGCGGGCGATCCCGGCGGGGCCGGATGCCTCGCCGCCGATGCCGGCCGCGAAGCCGAGGAGGACGGTGAACAGGACGATGCCGACGCCGTCGTTGAACAGCGCCTCGCCCTGCATCTCGATCTCCAAGGCCGGGGGCACCTTCACGTTCTTCAAGGTGGCCAGTACCGCCACCGGATCGGTCGGACTGATCAGCGAACCGAACACCAGCGCCCACGGCAGGGTGACCGGCAGGCCGATGCCCTGCGCCACGGCCCAGAAGGCGCAGCCCACCACGGCCGTCGAGATGACGGTACCGACCAGCGCGAGCGTGGCGACCGGCCAGGCCCGGTCGCGCAGGGCGCCGAGGTCGAGGGTCATGGCGCCTGCGAACAGCAGGAACGCCAGCATCCCGTTCATCACCACGTCGGTGAAGTCGATCTGCCTCAGCACGTCACTCAGGGCGCCGTAGAGGTTTTGGCCGGGGAAGGCGACGTCGAGGAGCACCAGAAGCAGCGATGCCACGAGCCCCATCACCAGCAGGCCGATGCCGTGCGGCATGTGGACGAAGCGCCGGTTGATCCAGCCGAACAGGGCCGACAGGGTCAGGAGAAGGGCGGTGAGATCGAAGATCGAGAGCACACGGCTTCCTTGTCCAGCGTCACCCATGAGAACGAGCGGCGGTTGTGACGTTCAGGAGCGTCACTTTTGGATGGCGAACGGAAGTTGATCGGCGGCCATAAAGCGGACGTTCGACCTCGCGCGGCTAGGGGTGAACCCGGTCGGCAGCAGGTGCGTGTCACCGATCAAGGCAACGGCCAGAGCCGCGAGGGTGGCCGCGACGCCGAGGCCCACCGTCACGGTCGAGGCCAGGCACTGGAGGGGACGGCGACGCGCACGCTGGGGCGGACCTTGGTTGCCGGCAGGCCCGCCGTGGGAGCCGCGCCTCGTCCACCCGTCCTTCAGCGTCGCTTGGATCGCCCCGCTTTCACGAGCGCGGCCGCGGCCAAGACACCGCCAAGCGCCAACCCGACCGTGAGGCCGGGGTGCATGGCCGCCGTGGTCGCGAGCGCAGTCTCGCCCGGGTAGCGTGACGAAGTGCGGCGTGACAGCAGGTGATCGTAAAGCTGCGTGAAGGCGCGATCGATCGCGCGGGTCTCGACGAGCGTGCGATCCAAGAGCTTGACGGCTTTGGCATGTCCGAGCGCGTGTGCGGCCCTCCGCAGCGTGCCATACCTGGCGATGTAGAAATGCGCCGCGACTTGACCGTACTCGATGTTGATGAGGTCGCGGTCGGCGGCGTCCCCATGCTTGGCTATTTCCGCTTCGTTGAGATCGCAGATGCCCTGCATGGCGGGATCGTTTCTGGGGTCGGGCCTGACGCCGATCGAGTCGAAAACCTCCTTTAACCGCTCTAGCTGAACGATGTTCTGTTTCGATCCGGCCTCCAGCATCTGTTTCAGCTTCGGCAGCGTCGCCGTCTTGTTGTTGCGCGTCGCCTGCGCCGCCCCCTGCCGATGGGCTCCGTGGAGAAGGTCTAACCCTTCCTCGAAAAGTCGCCGGTTCCCTGACATCATTCCTTACCTCGTGTTCGCCGTCTTGAACTCAGAGTCTGTCTGGCAACTCTGGCCGCCCTCGTCGTTCAATTGATGCGATCGACTACGGTATCCAACGCAGTAAGCGCCCGGGTCGGCCTCAAGATCCGTCTCGGCCTTCTGCAGGCGGCAGGTATCTACGGGCGCCGATTGGAACTGGGGTGCCGACACGCGGTTTCGGCGGTCGCTCAAGAAACACCCGAAAACCCACCTGTGTGATGGCCAGGACATGCCCGCCACACAATCCACACGGCTTGAAGCACTTGCTCGCCAGCGATGTCTGTATTTTCAACTGCTCATTTCACATCCGTCAGGTAGCTTTCCGTCGGACCCGGTCGCTCGGGATCGTACAGTTTGCCCGAAAGCAGACCTTCCGAATTACCGAGTCGGTCGTGGGCGGAAACGTTCGGTAGCCGATCCCCTTTGGGACACATGGGGAATGCCCGGAGCGCGAGTTCAGACGGTCCGTTGTCGAGCCTGGAAACGGCAAGGCTAATTAAAGCGGTCGTTCGCGGGATGGGCCATGTGAAGCGCAACCAGAGCAGGTCAGCGCGATCAGCGCAGCCTCGAAATGCCGCGCTCTAGGTTAGCTTTAAAGCGCTGCTTCATTTCCGCGGCGATAAAAGAGCGGACCATGGACCGGATCCCGAGAGGATGCGGCAAGCTCGGCCGATATGCTTGACTATCCGGGGATGACCGCAGGCTCTGGGGTGCAAGAAGCCCTTTCAAGGCGCATCCTCCCCGGCCGTTTCAAGGATCACGCGCGCCGTCTCGGCAGGTTGATCCCAATGCGGGAAGTGGCTGCAGCGTTCGAACCAGTGCAGCCGGGCCGACGGGAAGGCTACCTGGGCGCGTGCAGCCTGGCGTGGCAGCAGCAGGTGGTCCTGGCGGCCCCAGCCGATGGTGACCCGGCCAGGCGTCTTTGCCGAGCCCTGCTGCAACGGTCCGCGTGCCAGCTCGCGCAGCATCGCATCGAACACCGGTGTGGCCGCCAGGCTCCGCAGCTCCTCTTCGACAAGCTGCGGTGGTAGCACCCACGGACGGGCCGACAGTTGAGCCAGCAACACCGTACGGGTGACGGCATGGCGCGACAGGCCGGGATGGAAGGGCCGCAGCAGCCGCACCAGGCGTATCGATGCCGCGAGCGTCCAGTGTAACCAGCGCGTTTCCCACCCGCGCCAGAAACCGCCGGGATCGAGCGCCACGCAGTGCCGACCGATGCCCCGCCGCGCCAGCTCCAGCACCAGCCGGCCCCCCACCGAACTGCCGACAAGGTCCGCCGTCGTCAGGCCATGGGACTGCACGAAGCCGGCTAGGGCGTCTGCATAAGCCTCCACCGTCTGTCGGCCCGCGAGCGGGGCCGATTTGCCATGTCCCGGCAGGTCGACCAAGATCAGTTCGCGCGAGCCGTGCAATGCGCTCAAGAGCGGATCCCAGGTGCGGAGATTGGCCCCCAGCCCATGGACCATCAGTAGCGGCCGGCCCGTGCCGAGGCGTTCGAAATGTAGGGACATGACGGCATTGTCCTTCAATTTTCGCCCTGCAATACGAACACTGGTCCGTTGCAGATTTCGTCAGGCCGAGAGTGCCAGTCAGGTCCGCGGGCCGCTCATATCGGACGCATCGAGGTCGAGTGACCCGCCGCGGCATTCGGTGAACCTGCACAGGTGATCAGAACATGAACCCATGGCCGGGTTGGCGCTTGCCGAGCCAGCATCGTCGTGCGCGGTCCGTGCGATCACGCCGGCTCCAAACGGTCGACGGACGGAGACTTGACGGCACGGAGCCATCCAGCCCCCGGGAACTTCTCACCATCGTCTTCAGTCCTTTGCGATCGGCTCCCAGATCCGGAACCTGAGGGCTTCGATCACGACCGTCTACGTCAGGATGGCGCCGCCGCGGTCGATGTGCGTGTTGCACACCACCGCATCGTCGGTTCAATCGGAGACGGAGGGGCCCTCGAACTCACAGGCGTGCGACCGGGCGACATCAATCAGCATGTCGCCCCCCCTGGCTGTCCGATGTCGATCATGTCGCGCCTAGGCCGGAACGTGATCAATGCTCGCGGTATCCTCGGACGCCACGCCATTCTTGCTGTGGCGGAAATCGCTCAGCGCCTGGTAGACCCGAAGCCGTGCGCGCATCACGGAACCAAGCGGCCGGTGAGCCGTGAGACTATGGGCAGGACGGAAGGTCATCACCTCGTCGAAGTAGCGCACGCGGGCCGCGCTGTAGGCATCCTGGCGGGGCAGCCGCAGCGTCGCGGCCGTACGGTAGGGGCTGATGGAGACCGGCCAGTCGACCGAGGCATCCTCGATGGGTTGGCTCTCGGCGTCGGCCCAGATCTGGGCCCTCAACTCGAACACCACCTCGTGGTCGCGGAAGAAGGCGACCGTGGCATGGCGGAAGCCGTCCTCGTCCTGATGCGGATCGAGCCGCCACTCGGATAGGGCACGCTGGCTTTCCGTCGCCGGAACGACCCCGAGCTTGGCCACGTAATCGCCGTAGCGGACCGGCGCCTGGCTGAAGTAGCTGTCGGCGAGGGGGTGGCTGTAGGGATGGCCGAAGAAGTCGGCCAGCGCGCTCTCCGTCCCGAAGGCGTGCAGCGCGCGATTGAGGTTGCGCATCGTCGACGAGACCGCGCTCTTCACCCCTTCCGGCAACCCCGTGGACTTCCCGATGACGGTGCCGTCCCGCAGGAAGCCGGCCGCTGTGCCCGAGGGAAACGTGGTGCCCGTCGCGAGTACGAAGTCCTGGGTGTCGACGGCGTGGCCGGGCAGCTTCTCGCCGGGCACGTCGAACACCTTGATGGACATGCCGCGGTGGGTCGAGACCCGGTCGCCAAGGGTCTCGCCCGGCCCCTGAGCGAAGCGAACCGCCACGGGGTGGGTGCCGGGCGTGGCGAACAGCCCTTGGGCCAGTTCGGGCGGCAGGCCGGCGGCAATCGTCAACTCGCCGGTGACGCAGGCCGAGCTCTTCGCGTGGCTGGCACGCACGGCATGGTGCTCGCGTGCCTCGACGGTCTCCGATTGCTGCGTCATGCCGTTGATGATGCCGTCAATCGTCTTCTGCTCGTCCGGATCGGGCTTCTCGACGTCGGGTGCGTATCGAAGGTAGGTCATGTTCTTCCTCACGGGGATCGGGGAACTGAAGCGGGCCGCGGCAGGAAAGAGCGCAGCGGGTTCGGGGTTCGACGGGTTGAATCGGAAACGGAATCCTGTTCCGAAAACCGAGGGTGCCGGGGGCCATTCTCGACCCAGGACGACTTCGCATCCGTCGAAAGTCTGCGTTCGGCTGCTGGCCGAGCGGGGTTCAAACCGGAGGCGACAGCCCGAGCGTTGCCTCAGGGTAGACGTCTGACCCTCCCGCAAAGGGCGACCATCGCGTCACCTCAGATACCGGCGTACCAGGCGTAGCCCTGGTCCTCCCAGTATCCCCCCTTGCCATTGCCGAGGCTGGCGAAGCTCTCTACCACCTCGATGCGCATCACGTATTTCGCCTGCTTGTAGCCGAGGTTGCGTTCCACGCGCAGCCGCAGCGGTGCGCCGTTCGACACGGGAAGCGCCTCTCCGTTCATGTCGTAGGCGAGGATGGTCTGCGGGTGGAACGCGTCCACGAGATCAATGCTTTCATAATACCGGACCGGCGATCCGCCGCTGGCCGCGTCATCATCCGACGCCTGCTGGCCACCTGAATCCTTCCTGCTTTCCCCGCTACCCGATTGCTTGGTCATGCTCGGGTTGGCATTGCCGGCGGGGGCCTTGTCGGCCTCCTCCCCGTCTCCCCCGCCTTCGAGTGCGTTGCCCTGATCCATGGTGTCGGCGCAGTGGAACACCACGTAGCGCGCCTCCGATTTCAGCTTGGCCCGGGACAGGAGGTCGGAGAGCGGCACCCCGGTCCACTTGCCGATGGCGCTCCAGCCCTCGACGCAATCGTGCCGGGTGATCTGGGTGCGGGCGGGAAGCTTGCGGAGCTCGGCCAGGGACAGCTTGAAGGGCGCCTCCACGAGGCCGTCGACTTCCAGGTGGTACTTGGCGAACTTAGACTTCACGAGGGCCTTGTAGGCCTTGTCCGGCGGGTCCTCGGTGCCGTTCGGCTTGAACCACGGCGAGATGTCGGCCTCGGCGTATTCCGGGGCCAGCGCCCGGTCGGTGAGTAACAGGCGCTGGACGAACAGGTTGGCGTCCTCGCCGGTCTTGAGGGTGCGCCGGAACCACTCCGAGTTGCCGAGGCGGTCGCAACCGCCCAGCATGGCCGCCGCGGCCGTGGCGGAGGCCCCCGTCAGGAGGGCGCGTCGGCTGGGTAATCTGCTCATGGCCGGGGCTCACCCGTGGCGGCGGTGGGCTCGACCTTGCGCTCGATCACGAACCAGCCGGTGAGCATGCCGCGCATGTTGTTCCAGAAGCCAGAGAGCAGGACGAGGGCGACGTGAACGACCACGAACAAGACCAGCAGGGCCGCCACGACGAAGTGGACCGTGCGCGCCGACTGGCGCCCGTCGAACAGCGTCAGCAGGTACGGGAAGGCAGCGTCCATCGCCGGGGACATCGCGAGCCCGGCCAGCACCTGCACCGGCAGCAACACGAACAGCACCACGAGGTAGGTCAGCTTCTGGATGACGTTGTAGCGCTTGGCCTCGTCGCCCTGCGGGAAGCGCAGCGTCAGGTGCTCCCGGATCGACGCGCCGAAATGCCGGATCTGGTCGCGCGACGGGATCACGCGGAACCGAAGCTGTCCGCTGACTAGCCCATAAAGCAGGTAGGCGAGCCCATTCAGGACGAAGGCCCATGCGAAGAAGAAGTGCCAGGAGCGGCCGCCGGTGAGGTCCTGGTCGCTCGGCAGGGTCGACCAGGCCGGGAAGCCGCGGTCGGCAGCCTCGCCATTGGAGCCGACCGATGAGCCGAGCCAGCCCGTCGTGTCGAAGCCGTGACCGAACACCGTCGTTACGCCCTTGGGCGGGTCGTCCTCGGTCGAGGACATCGCCATCAGCGGCGTGTCGAAGGTCGAGACGCCGCCCCAGTAAAGGGCCGGGTGGGCGTTGAAGATTTGCAGGCCGCTCATCAGCAGGACCAGGAGGCAGACCGCGTTCACCCAGTGCGTGATGCGGATGACGACGGGATGCCGGAACATCCATCGGCGACGCTCGACCTCATCAGTCTCTGGCGCTGATCGGGTGAGATAGGTTCGGGCCAAGCGGTCTTCCTTGAAATCGTGGCCGGCAGGGCGGAGGTCCCTTCATCGGGACCTCCGGGACTGTCAGGCGCTTGAAATCACATGCCGCGGTTCATCATCCGCTTCTTCATCATGCGGCGCTTCATCATTTGCTTCCGCATCATGCGCTTCTTCATCATCATCCGGTCGCCGTGCATCATGCGGACCTGGGTGACGCCGCTCTCGGACTGGAGGCCGTTGACGGACATCGGGGCGGCGCTGGCCGAACCGGCCGCGAGGGCGACGCCGCCAAGGGCGGTCAAGGCGACGAGGGCGAGATTGAAATTTTTCATGCAAGATTTCCTGTAGTGCTGAATGACTTATTCAACCTTCGTCACAACAAATATTTTCCGGCATTGTTCCGATATATAGAATCCCATCATTTGATGGTTATTGGCCATCTGGACAGACGATAGCGTGTACGAAAGGAAAGCCTTCGGCACGAATATTATCAGGTCGTTTGACGGCGGTACGATATCGGCTCAAGTTAAGTTTCAAATATAATTATTGGCGGTTAGGATGCCGCGCACAGCCGGCCAAGCCATCGAAACAGGCCAAGATCCTCGTCGCACATCTCGTCGCCGCCAATTGCCTTCTTGCTAGCGGTGTTGGGATTGGCCTGAGGGATGTGCTCGGTGTCAGATCCTGATGCGCCGGCTGGCTTGCTTTAGGATGCAATCCGACGCCGAGAGCCGAGGACGGTCCGTCCCGGGGGGCGAGGCCATGCCCGATCTCGACGATTTCGGCGGCGGCTTCCTCAGGTTGTATTTTGACCTTACCTAGGCCGGCCACCAGGCGCCGATCGACGAGCACTGTCTGGGGCCGGCATCGCTCGCCGAGACCGTGTCCAGCGCCGACGACCATCAACGCGTCACGGGCGAGGGCGACCATGACGCTAAGAACCGGACAGACAGCTTTCGACCAGCTTCAGTCGTACAGAAGTTGCTCGCTCAACGTCCGCTTCCGAGCATCGCGGCGCAAAGCCGGATTGACTGGGTCGGGTCGTCAGGAGGCTGTCCGCTTTTCCAGCGGGTCTGCTCCGAAGCGGACCAGCTGCTTTCGGCCAGAGTACGCCATGCTGGATCGCAGTCGCGCGTAAAACCGGACGTTCGGCTTTGCGCCCAATTCCGCCATTCAGAAGCGTCTGCCGACATCTCCGAAGCGGACATCGACGCGGAGCGAGTCAGATGTCACAGTTACGTCGCTTCCGAACCTTCATCCGAGCCAGCGGATGCTCGCTCGTGCCCTGACGGTTATAGCGGATGCGGGAGCCAACCGGGCCTGCGGCAGCCTCGATGCGTGGGCCAGGCATGAGCGACACGTCGCTTGTTCAGTTCGATGCCCGATCTCAGTTACAGCCCCATGGCCACTCAGTTCGACGTCATCATCATAGGCGGAGGTGCCGCCGGCATCGGCGCCGCGAGACGGCTCGCGGTCCACGGCGCATCGGCCTTGCTGCTGGAAGCCTCCTCGCGTCTTGGAGGCCGTGCGTACACGCAGAATCTCGGAGGTTATCAGCTCGACCTCGGCTGCGAGTGGCTCCACTCGGGCGACCGCAACGCGTGGGTCGGCATCGCCGAGGCATCGGGCTTCCCGGTCGACCGCAGCGATCCGCCGTGGTCGAAGGCGCATCCCTCCATTGCCGAGGATAAGGACGACCAGGAGGCGGCGTGGAGGGCCTACGGCGCCTGGGAGAAACGGCTCCGTGCCGTCGCGAGGGGCAGCGACAGGGCAAGCGATGCCCTGGAGCCCGGGGGTGAGTGGAACGCCTACGTGCGGGCCATCGCCGGCTTCATGAGCGGCATGGCGCCGGAGGTGATCTCCGCGACCGATTACCTGGCCTACGACGATGCCTCGACGGGTAAGAACTGGAACCTGCCGCTCGGCTACGGCACGCTCGTCGCCGCCAGCCTCCCTCCCTCGACAGCCCTGCGGCTCGCCACCCCCGCCGAGCGGATCGACCTAACGGCGGACGGCGTCGCGGTCACCACGCGCGCCGGCACCGTCCGCGCCAAGGCCGCCGTCCTCACGGTCTCGACCGCAGTCCTGGCCGGCGACGCGATCTGCCTGCCGCCGGGAACCGAGCCCTGGCGCGAGGCGGCCGCCGCCCTGCCACTCGGGCGCAACGAGAAAGTCTTCTTTGAGATCGGGCGCGACGCCGCGTTCGAGCCGGGCTCGCACGCTTACGGCAACCTACGCGACGCGCGGTCCGCGGCCTATTCGATCCGGCCCAACGGCTGGCCGGTCATCGAGGCATTCCTCGGCGGCGACGGCGCCCGCATTCTGGAAGTGGAAGGGCCGGCCCCCGGTTTCGCCCACGCAACGACCGAGCTGGTCGCCCTGTTCGGCAGCGACGTAGCGTCGGCCCTCCGCCCGCTCGCGGCGACCTCGTGGAGCCGGATGGCGTCCATCGGCGGCGCCTACAGTTGCGCCCTGCCAGGCCAATCCCAGACGCGTGCACGGCTGGCCCGGCCCTTCGACTTCACTACGGCTCATGGGGCTCATGACAGCGGGCACAGGGGCGCGGACGAGATCATGGCAGCGCTTCGGCACAGACAGGGGAAAGCGGCCTGACGGAAGCCCGGCAGCATCCGTATGGTCGCAGGCACCGGAAGATCCGAGGCTGACCTCCGACGCTCTCGGACACCATCGCGCGACGAGCGCGTTGAACACGCTCTTGCGTTGGAAGTCGGTGCGACAGGGCAGCCCTAAGACCGACGCCTCCGACCCGCGTCTCAGGATGCAGACCCCGTCCACGCAGTACGCGCAGCCGCCGCTCAACGACCAACCGCAGGCAGGCGTCGGGCCTCGCCTGCGGTGGGCCTTCCTATAAGCTCGGCGCGATAGGAATTTCGCACGTGCGATCCAGCGCCAGAAGAGCTGTTTCACTTGCTCAGGCGGGTCTTCCCTCGACCTTGGCATAGGTCCCGGAGGACACCTGCTCGGCGAGCTGTGCCTTGAAGTCCGCAATGCCGAGGACCTGCACCAGGTTTCCGCTGTCGTCGAGGAACTCGTAGAGCGCGTCCTCGATGTTGCGGTTGCTAAAAAACACGATGGCGTCCTCATCGCCGCCGCCCTCCATGTGAGGCTCGCCGTTGGCAGCACCGGAGACGTAGCTTCCGGTCGGACGGACCTCCTTCATCTCCCCGTTCTCGCGGTAGAACCGAAGCTCGCCCTGCATCACCAGGGTGACGTAGGGGCACTTGTGCCGATGGAGCATCACCTTCTGGTTGGCCGCGAACTTGAACACGACGTCGACGATGCGGCTCTCCTCGTCGACCTTGTAGACGAAGAAAGCGATGTGCGGGAGCCAGTCCAGCGTCCGCCAGGTGATGTTGCCCTCATCGAAAGCATAGTTCGGCATCGGTTGTCCTCCATTTATTATTGTTGTTTGGGGCCGGACGTGCTTGGCGCATGTGCTCCGGCCCCGTCCGGGGTGGTCAGCCGTGCGGCTTGAACACGACCTTGGTGCAGTTGTCCTTCTTGTCCCGGAACATGTCGTACAGCGCCGGGCCATCCTCCAGGTTCGTGGAACGATGGCTGATGATGAAGGACGGATCGATGTCGCCGTTCTGGATGCGCTCCATCAGCGGCTTCATGTATCGGACCATGTGGGTCTGGCCGGTCTTCAGGGTCAGGCCCTTGTTCATCAGGACGCCGAGGGCGACGGGACCGACCGGCCCCGCGAAGACGCCCGGCATCGAGACGTTTCCGCCCGGACGGCAAGCCAGGATTGCCTGGTTCAGGGCGAAGGGACGCTCCAAGCTGACGGTGTGCTCCATGATGGCGGAGGACACCTTCTGGAGGGTGGTGTCGGCCCCGTGCGACTCCATGCCGACCGCCTCGATGACCGAATCCGGACCCAGGCCATGGGTCATCTCCATCAGCGTGTCTTGGACGTTCTCGGTCGACAGGTCGATGGTCTCGGCGCCGGCCTCGCGGGCCAGGGCGAGGCGCTCGGGGACGCTGTCGATGGCGATGACGCGCTTTGCGCCCAGCATCAGGCAGCACTTCACCGCGAGCACGCCGACCGGGCCGCAGCCCCAGATGGCGACGGTGTCCTCCGGGCCGATGTCGCAGTGCTCGGCGGCCTGGTAGGCCGTCGGGAAGATGTCGCTGAGGAACAGAACCTGCTCGTCACTGAGACCCTCGGGGACCACGATGGGGCCGACGTCGGCGTAGGGCACCCGCAGGTACTCGGCCTGGCCGCCGGCGAACCCCCCGGTGATGTGCGAGAAGCCGAACAGGCCGGCCAGGGGGTAGCCGTAGGTCTCGGCCTGGAGCTTGCCGTTCGGGTTGGTGCGCTCGCAGCAACTCCAGTTGCCCCACTTGCACTGCCGGCACTCGCCGCAGCAGATGGTGAAGGGCACCACGATGCGGTCGCCGACCTTGAGCTTCCGGTTGTCGCGCCCGACCTCGATGACCTCGCCCATCGTCTCGTGCCCAAGGACGTCGCCGCACTCCATCGTCGGCATGAACCCGCCCATGAGATGGAGGTCGGATCCACAGATCGCGCAGACGGTCACCTTGATGATGACGTCACGGCCGTGCTCGATCTTCGGGTCCGCCACGGTCTCGCACGAGATCTTGCCTCGGCTCTGCCATGTGAGTGCTTTCATCCGGCGACGCTCCTGGTTCGGGGTGTGCCGACAGGATGACCCCCACCGCTACCACCAAGGAGGTAATGTCCGACGCGCTTGCCTGATCCGGATGGGGGCGAAACTTCTCCACCTCCGGATGACCGCTGCGGAGCACTGGGATTTTTCTTCCAGTGGAGGAAATCTGAAGCTTTGGTACCCCGCTGCCGGGGCTGCTTTCGACCCAGGCCGTGTCAAAACTCGGAGAATGGGCGTCTGCCGTCAGGTGACGTCCCGGTCGTGCGAGAACGGGCCTTCCATCGCTTGGAGCAAGCTTTTGTGGTCGAGCGACGATCCGTTTGAGTGAAGGCGCCTTTGGACGGTCTTTCGGCCCCTAAGTGAGCGATCCGAGGCTTTCGCTCAGGCAGGGATCGCTGCCAAGAGCTTCCGGCTTTCCAGGATGTTGAGAACCCGCGTCAGATTGTACGCCAGGACCTGGAGTGCCATCTCGGTCGAGACGCGCGGCAAGGTCTTGGTCAAGAAGTGCCTCGCCCCCATCCGCGCCTTCAGCGTGCCGAAGGTGTCCTCGACCGTCTCGCGCCGGACCTGCATGGCCAGCGGATCGCCGTCCAACCGGCGCTGCACGGCCTCCAGCACGGCCTCGTGCTCTTACCGGGTCACCCGGCGCTCCTTGCCTGTCGTGCAGGCTCCCTTCATGGCGCAGGCCGAGCAGACATTCGTCCAGTACCGATGCAGCGTCAGGCCATTTTCCACTGAGGTGTGCCGATAGCACAGCGTCTGACCCGCTGGACACAGGTAGGTGTTGTCCTGACAACGGTAGAGGAAGTCTTCGCTGCCGAAGCGTCCAGTGGCCTTGGCACCCGAGTTCATCGGGCGGGGCAGCGTCACAGCGATGCCTGCACGTTCGCAGGCCAGGATCTGTTCACTGGAATAGTAACCCCGGTCAGCCACCGCATCGAGTGTATCCGCTTCCAGAGCCTGCTTGGCCCGCGCGGCCATGCCGCTGAGCTGCGCCCGGTCCGAGCCGGCATTGTTGACCGCGTGTGCGACGATCAGATGATGCTCGGTCTCGACCGCCACCTTGACGTTGTAGCCCACCACGCCCGATCCACGCCCGCTGGTGGCTATCGATCGCGCATCGGGATCGGTCAGCGAGACCTGCCGGTCGGGCGCCGCCTTCTTCTGCTCCTCCAGTCTAGCACATCGATGCCGTCAGGGGGCGTCCACCCCTACGCTTTTGGCTTGCTGGACAGCATCCATTGTGAGGACGCAGATGCAGTTCGCCATGTTCCACAGGTGCGGGTTGTGCGGCGCACCGGGCACCGGGGATTTGGCCGAGGAGATGTCGAGCATCTCGTAGATCCTTTCGTGCGCCGCGTCTCGGCAGAAGCCCCCCGCACTCCCGGGCGCAGCTCGGTCGATGGCGGCTACCGGGCACGCACACGAACGGGCACCGACTTCGCGGCCGGTACTTTGCTGCGCTCGGCGTGATGCCACAGCGGGATCAGAGGGTTGCACTCGGGGTAGTAGCCGCCGAGGCAGCCCTCCGGGATGTCGTAGGCCAGCACTCGAAAGCCCGTGACCTCACGCTCGACGCCGTCGTTCGCGGCCCCAACGAGATCGACGGTCTGCGCGTCGCGCAAGCCTAGGCGCTTGATGTCGGCCCGGTTCATGAACAGCACCATCCGCGTGCCCTTCACGCCGCGGAACCGGTCGTTGTAGCCGTAGATCGTGGTGTTGAACTGATCGTTGGAGCGCATGGTGATGAGCCGCATCACCTTCGGGTCGTCCTGCTCGGTGTCGGGATTGGCCGAGAGGCCACGCGGCGTGACGAAGTTCGCCCGGCCGGTCTCGGTCTTCCACTGCCGCTCGGCGGCGGGGATCGGCCGACGGAAGCCGCCCGGCGTCCACATCCGCGCGTTGAAGTCTTGGAACTCATTCGGGTAGGTCGCCTCGATGGCATCGCGCACGCTGGCGTAATCCCCGCCCCAGCGATCCCAGTCGATGTAATGGTTGACCGGCAGTGTGGCCTTCGCGATTTCAGCGACGATGCGCGGCTCGGACAGGAGGTGCGGGCTCGCTGGCTCGGCGTACCCTTTCGAACCGTGGATGCAGGCGGTCGAATCCTCCATCGTCACCGTCTGCCGACCTCCGGGCTGGCGGTCGATCTCGATGCGGCCGAGACAGGGAAGGATGTAGGCGATTTCGCCGTGAACGAGGTGATTACGGTTGAGCTTGGTCGAGATCTGAACCGTGAGGCGTAACTTCCTCCAGGCCGCCTCCATCATCGCCGTCTCGGGCACGGCGCGGATGAAATTGCCGCCGAGAGCCACGAACGCTCGGATCGAGCCGGCGATGATCGCCTCACAGGCCTCGACCGTGTTGAGCCCCGTCTCCTTCGGCGGATCGAAGCCGTAGAGGGTTTTGAGCTTGTCGTAGGGGACGAGCTCAGGCTTTTCGGTGATGCCGACCGTGCGCTGGCCCTGGACGTTGGAATGGCCACGCACCGGGCAGATGCCGGCGCCGGGACGGCCGATGTTGCCGCGCAGCAGCAGGAGGTTGACGAGTACCTGCACAGTCTCGACGCCCATGCGGTGCTGGGTCAGGCCCATGCCGTAGATGCCGATCGCGGCCTTGGATTCGGCATAGGTCCGGGCCACCTGTTCCAGCGCGGCGCGCGTCAGGCCGGAGTGGCGCTCCAGCTCGTCCCAGCCCTTTCCACGTACGGAAGCGGCGAAAGCTTCGAAGCCTTCGGTGTGCTCGGCGATGAACGCGACGTCGATCAGGCGCGGACGGCCGGTCTCGCGCGCCGCGTCGTCGGCTTCGAGCAGCGCCTTGCAGATCCCGTAGATCGCCCCGAGATCGCCGCCCGCCTTGACCTGAAGGTACTGTGACGAAATCCGCGTCTCGGACCGCGTCAGCATCTCCAGAGGGGCCTGCGGGTTAGTGAAGCTTTCCAGCCCGCGCTCACGGAACGGGTTGAATGTGATAATCGGCACCCCGCGCTTGCTCGCCTCCTGCAGCGGGTGAAGCATCCGGGGCGCGTTCGAGCCTGGGTTCTGACCGAAGAACAGGATGCAGTCGGTATGCTCGAAATCGTCCAGCAGCACCGTGCCGACCGTCGATCCGATACTCTCGGGTAACGCGACCGACGTCGATTCATGGCACATATTGGAGGAGTCGGGCAGGTTGTTGTTCCCGTACAGACGCGCCATGAGGCCCCACATGTACGAGGCTTCCAGGGACGCTCGACCGGAGGCGTAGAATACGGTCGCCTTTGGCTCGACCGCCCTGAGTTCGGCGCCGATTTCACGGAACGCCGCCTCCCAAGACACGGGGACGTACTTGTCGCTAGCGGCATCCCAACGCATCGGTTCGGTGAGACGCCCCTCTTCCTCGAGATCGTAGTCGCGCCACGTCTCTAGTTCGGTCACGGTATGTTTCGAGAAGAAGTCCGCGGTGATCCGCTTGCGGGTCACCTCCCAGGCTGTGGCCTTTGCGCCGTTCTCGCAATACTCGAACATCGCGGGCTTGGCCGGTTTCGCCCAGGCGCAGCTTACGCACATGAAGCCATCGGGCTTGTTCTGGTGCATCAGCATCGAGGCGCCCGACAGCGGGATCTGCTCGCGGAGCAGGATCTCGGTGAGGGATTTCGCCGAACCCCAGCCGCCGGCAGGACTGTCATAGGGCTTGATCGTGATAGGATCTGCCATGCCGATCTCCGAGAATGTGCGCAGAATCGATAATCAAGCCGGTTATTTTCCGCGTATAGCGTCTTAAAAGCTTGATGCTGGAGCGATGGTAGCGAATATTTATTACGGTTCAGCTCTGTGTGGCGCAGAATACGAGCGAGACGGATCCAGCCCGACCCTCGCGCGCAGGGGTATGACATCGAACGACAGAGCTTGGTGAGGGACAGAATGCGTCGGAACGCCGTGCAGGCGCGCCCAGCGGTCCCCCGTTGTTGAACGGTGCAGCCAGGGACCAGCGGCGCGCAAAGAAAGGAACTTGGTGATCGAAACCTTATAAGGCGAATTACCGCGGATGATACACAAATCTACCCTTCCGTGACGTTTCGACACAATAATGTAAGATAGTTTTTATTTACAACATGATTTTTTAATTTCACGCGTTCTCGGGTTATATAATCTGAGCGCCTGCTGGAGAGCGGCATTAATTTTTGTCGCGGTTACGAGCCATTGCTATCTTGGCGCATCCGTGCTGCCGTGCCGATTTGCTGACCGGTTTGTCCTTACCGATGGCGAGTATGAATGGGTTTCGCCAGACCTGCTGCGTAGACCTGTCGTCGAACCGGCCTCGGCCTCTTGGCGCGCCTACTTCCGCAAACTCTGCCGCATCCACTTCGTGGCATTTTCCAGGGTATCGAACACGTCCGCTTTTTTGCAAACCTTCTCCGTAGCGGACAGACGGCTTTCGGCCACTTCCAGCTTCGTTGGCCGGCGCCTTGATCGGCTGAGTTGGGGGGCTTTCAGACGGTCTGCTTCGGGGCGGCAATGCATGGAAGCGGACACCGCTCCCGCGCCCGGTGACGACCCTTCTCGGACGGCCATGCAGATGCCATCGGAGGTCCGCATCCAAACAAGAGCAGGTGTTCAACGGATCTCAGTACCACCATTGGAGACTTGAGCGGGTCTAAACCCTCCCCATTCGCAGTCTCGCAACCGCGCTGCTGACTTGCACGAGACGTAGGAAGCGTCTCACGTCGGTGGCTCGATCAGGCATACGCAGTCCAGACATAGGCGTCAGGTTCGCTTAAGTGACTGGACTGAGGTTGCCGTCTACGTTGATCGAGGTTCCGGTCACGTAGCCCGCGAGGTCGGAAGCGAGGAAGCAGGCCACATTGGCGAACTCCTCCGCTGTTCCGACACGGCCGAGGGGGATGTTGCGCGCCATGTCCGCCAGGAACGCTGCATAGGGCTGATCGTCGTTCTTGCCGGCATGGCGGCGGACCCATTGGTCGCTGTCGATCAGTCCGACGTGCAGGGCGTTCACGAGGATGCCGTGCGGTGCGCCTTCGCCCGCAAGTACCTTGGACAGCGCCAGTCCCGCCGCCCGTGAGACTGACGTCGGGGCCGATCCTGCCTTGGGCGCTTTGGCTGCGGTGTTGAGCACGTTGATGATCCGTCCCCAACGGCGCTCGACCATCCCGGGCCACACCAGTCGCGCGAGCCGGATCGCCGCAAACAGCTTGAGGTCGAGGTCGGCCTGCCAGACGGCATCGGTGATCGATGCGAAGGCGACGGTCTGGGAGACGCCTGCGTTGTTCACGAGGATGTCGACGCGTCCTAGCGTCTCCATGACGTCGTGGTAGGCGCGCTCCACCTCAGCTGCCTGCGAGACGTCGCAGGCCACCACGTGAACCCGACCGCGCGCGATCGGCTCCACAAGCTGCTGTGCCTCTGCAAGTCCCTCTGGCCGGCGTGCAAGCAAGGCGACATCCGCGCCACTGCTGGCCATGCGCGTAGCGATGGCCAAGCCGAGCCCCTTGCTTCCCCCCGTGATGAGGGCGACGCGTCCGTCTAGCGTCACATCCATAAGTTCTCTCCCGTGGATCGGTCGGTGTCCGGTCGCAGGTTCTCAGACTGACACGGCGTCCCGCCTGCCCGCGTCGTAACGCTCCTGCGAGGTGAGCACCTCCTCTATGTGGGTCTCTGCCCACACGCGCAGGGCGTCGACGGTGGCCGCGAGCGTCCGCCCCAATGGCGTGATGCTGTACTCGACCGTGACCGGCACGGTCGCGACCGCCCTGCGACTGACCAGCCCGTCCCGCTCCAGGCTCTTCAAGGTCTGCGACAGCATCTTCTGCGACAGGCCATCGATCGCCCGGCGCAGTTGGTTGAACCGCACAGGGCCGTCGGTCAGCAATCCCAGCACCAGCACCGCCCACTTATCGGCCACGCGATCCAGCACCATCCGGGTTGGGCAGGCCGAGGCGTATGCGTTCCAGGCGGGCATGTCGGTTTCCCTCGGGTAACTTAGTGCGCAGCAGGTGCCTTCTTTACGCCTGCTCGCACTTGCTGCACCAGGTACCTATTCGAAACCACAGTAGGGTACCACTATGAACGTCGCTCTCATCGGAGCCACCGGCAACGCCGGTTCGCGCATCCTCGCCGAACTCGCTCGGCGCGGGCACGCCGTCACCGCTATCGCGCGCAGCGCGGATAGGGTTGCAGCGCTGCCAGGCGTGACGGCAAAAGCGGGTGACGTCTTCGACCAGGAGGGTCTCGCGGCTTTACTCAAGGGGCATGATGCGGTGATCAGCTCCGTGCACTTCACCGCGAGCGACCCGCGCAAGCTGATCGAGGCGGTGCGGGCCTCGGGCGCGCAGCGCTATCTCGTGGTCGGTGGTGCCGGCAGCCTGGAGGTCGCCCCGGGCGTGAAGGTGATTGACACCCCAGACTTCCCGGCCGAGTACAAGGCGGAGGCCGCGGCCGGAGGCGTGTTTCTCGACCTGCTACGCGGCGAGACCCAGTTAGATTGGACGTTCCTATCGCCGTCCGCGATGTTCGTCCCCGGTGAGCGGACCGGCCGGTTCCGCCTCGGCACGGATCAACTCCTCGCCAATGAACAGGGCAGCAGCATCTCGTTCGAGGATTACGCCATCGCCCTCGTCGACGAGTTGGAGAAGCCGGAACACTCACGCGCTCGGTTTACGGTCGGCTATTGAGCGCCATCGCTCGGCGGTCCGATCCTGGCCGCCGGTATCAACATCGAGCGCATGCGCATGTGCTCGATCACACCGCCCCAACGCGGGTGCGCCCGAGATCGCTCTGACGACATCAACGAGCAACACCCCAACCGCCAGCACACCGGCGTCACGCAGGAGCATGCAATGGCAGATGGAATGGACAAGAAGCCGTCCCTGACGGTCGACCGCCGCGGCTTCGTGAAGTTCGCCGGCGCTGCCGCGGCGGCGGTCAGTGCACCGGCAGCTGCGGCAGTCAGTACATCGGCCGCCGCCGCGGGTCAAAGCGCCGAGACGATGCGCGCCGCGCCCCAGCCTGCGATGTCGCCTTCTTCCGATAAGAACACGTCCGACATCCTCGTCGACACGCTGATCACCTGGGGTGCCACCCACGTGTTCGGCATCGTCGGCGATGGCATCAACCCGATCGTCGAGGCGCTGCGCAAGCGGCAGGACAAGATCGCCTTCGTCAGCGTACGCCACGAGGAGGCCGCCGCTTTCATGGCCGGTGGCATGGCTAAGCACGGCGGCCGCCTCGGCGTCTGTCTCGCCACGACGGGACCAGGTGCCGCGCATCTGGTGAACGGCCTCTACGACGCCGCCTATGACAACGCCCCGGTGGTCGCGATTACCGGCACGACCTTCCACGATATGGAGGGGATGCGGTTCATGCAGAGCGTCGACACCGTCAAGCTGATGCAGGACGTCGCCCTGCTCGACGAGCGTATCACGGGCCCGGACAACGCGCTGATGCTCGTCAACCGGGCCTGTCGCACCGCGTTGGCGAACCGGGGCGTCGTCCACCTCACGATCGCCAAGGACGTGCAGCAACAGACGATCGCAGCCGACAAGGCCTCGTCGGCGAGCGCCGGCGGACGTACCGCGTCCTCCTGGGCGCCCCCGATGGGCACGCCGCCAGCCGATCAGCTCAGGGCTGCCGCCGAGACGATCAACGCCGGGCGGCGCGTCGCGATCATGGCCGGTCAAGGCTGTGCCCGCGCCGTGCCGCAGCTGCGGAAGCTCTCCGACACGCTCGGCGCACCGATCGCCAAGGCCTACCTTGCGAAGGCTCTGATGCCCGACGACGATCCGCTCACGACCGGCGGCGTCGGCCACCTCGGCACGGCACCGTCGCAGTGGGCGATGGAGAACTGTGACACGGTGCTGATCCTCGGCACCACGATGCCGTGGGTCGACTCGTATCCGAAGCCCGGGCAGGCTCGCGGGGTGCAGATCGACATCAAGGCGGACCACATCGGGCTGAAGTACCCGGTCGAGGTCGGGCTGACCGGCGACATGGGCGCGACCCTCGATGCTCTACTGCCCATGCTCCAGGCCAAGGGTGATCGCAGCTTTCTGACGGAGGCACAGCGGCGCAAGCGTGACTGGCGCAATCTGCTCGACCAATTAGAGGCGACGCAGAAGGGCCCACGGTTGCGGCCCCAGACGGCGGTCCGCGTTCTGAGCGATCTCGCGCCGGCGAACGCGCTGTTCAGTATGGATTGCGGCGCCAACACCCACTTCGCCGCCCGCCACATCCAGATCCGGCAGGGTCAGGGTTGGACGGGCTCGGGCACGCTGGTGACGATGGCTTCAGCGCTGCCACTCGCGATCGCCGGCGCTTTCGCCCACCCGGGTCGGACCTCGATCGCCCTGGCGGGTGACGGTGGCCTGTCCATGCTGATGGCCGAGCTGTCGACGGCGGTGATGAACCGCCTCGACGTTAAGGTGATGGTGCTCAACAACGACGCCTACGGCCAGGTGAAGGCCGAGCAGCGTGAGCTGGGCGTGCCGGAGTACGGCTGCGCGCTCGGCCACATCGACTTCGCCGCCTGTGCCGAGGGGATGGGCGCGCGCGGCTTCCGGGCAGCGAGCGTTGCCGAGCTGCGCCCGGCCGTGCAAGCGTGGCTCGCGACGTCCGGACCGGCCCTGATCGATGTGCAGGTCGACGCCGGGGAAGAGAGCCAGCGGCCCGATAAGGTCGTGGCCTAGGAGACTGAACGACGGTGC
This sequence comes from Methylobacterium sp. E-005, assembly GCF_022829725.1. Taxonomy (GTDB): domain Bacteria; phylum Pseudomonadota; class Alphaproteobacteria; order Rhizobiales; family Beijerinckiaceae; genus Methylobacterium. Next base: position 64,315 of record NZ_JAKSYG010000093.1, read on the forward strand.
CGCGAGAGAGCGACCGTGGCACCTCCACGCCGCGTGGCGTGGTCCATAAGGGGGACGAGATCGATCCGACGAAGGTCGGCGATCCGTCCGCGCCTGCCTGGACGGAGGCCGACGCAGCGGTGCTCGCGGAGGCGGACTATGCGGCAGACCGATACGCCGCATGGATCCGCCTCGCCTCGGCCGCCGCGATCGGACTGGTGCTGTTCGGTGCCATCCAACTGACCCAGCCGACCTGGAACAGCCAGCTCGTCGTCGTCGTGCTAGGCGAACTGTCGATCGCCTGTGGCGCCGTCTACCTGACCCAGATCCGATGGTTCAGCGCGGCCGTGCCATGGGTTTTGTCGGCCTTCGACGCGGGGTTCCTGTTCGGTGTCGGCTGGTTCAACCCGTGGTTCGAGCGGCTGCCGCAGGGTTACCGCGCCGCGCTCGTCTCGCCTTCCCTCGCGTTTCTCCTGATTGCGCTGGCCGCAGTGCGCCCCCGCGCCAGCACGATCCTGGTTCAAACCGCTTCGATGGCGGTCAGCGTAGCTCTGGTGCTGTGGTGGCCGCTGCGGGCGGTCGGCACGCTGGCGCCCCAGAGCGAGAGTTTCGAGCGGCTGTTCTCGGACGAGTCGAACCTGTTCCGCCTGTCCATCGTGATCCTGACCGGGGCAGTCCTCGCCGCAGGTGCGTACCGATCGCGCGCGACGTTGATGACCGCGATCCGCACAGCTCGCGAGCGGACAGCCCTGCAGCGCTTCGTGCCGGCGGAACTCGACGTGATCCTCGCCTCGTCAGAACTCCAGGCGTTACGGCGAGGTGACCGACACCGCATCGTCGCCCTGTTCATGGATATCCGTGGCTTCACACAGCTATCGGAAGGCGCCGATCCGACCGAGGTCGTCGCGCTGTTGAATGCGTTCCGCGCCCGAGCAGAGCGGGTGATGACGCGCCACGGTGGGGTGATCGACAAGTTCATCGGCGACGCGATCCTCGTGGTGTTCGGGATCGTGGAGGCCGAGCCCGATGATGCGGTCCGCTGCCTAGACGCGATCGATGACATCGTGGCGGAGATGCGAGCGTGGAATGCGGAGCGCGCTCGTGACGGTCAGGACAGCGTGCGCATCGGGATCGGCGCCCATCTGGGCGACGCATTCGTCGGTGCCCTCGGCAGCGAGCACCGCCTGGAGTTCACCGTGATCGGCGACGTGGTCAACGTCGCGCAGCGCTTGGAAGCGCTGACGCGATCGATCCCGGCTGAGGCGATCGTCTCGGAGGCGTTGTTCACCGCCGGTCGGACTGCGGGAAGCAGTCCTGGTCTCTGGCAGCCGTTGCCCGAGGCTACACTGAAGGGACGCGTGTCCCCAATCGGCATCTTGGCATTGCGCAGTTCGGGATACCAGGCACGATGACTCGACGGCGCAACAGCTACTGTTTCCCTCGGTCGGCCTTATACGGACGAGATCTTCTGTTGGACTGCTTCGAGGCACCTGCCGACATTCGAGGGCTCAAGCGCCAGGGGCCGCTTTCCACCCCGAGCCGAAGTTATCGGACGGCCGAAGAATGACCGCTATGGGGAAGCTTCAACTGCTGCCCCAATGACCGGGTTGGGTCGGAAGCGGAATGGCCGGTTGGGGTGTATTTCCTCCAATTCACTTCCAGATGGTGGAAGCATCGAAGCGGACGCAGCTTTCCCGGCAGCTAGTAGCTCTTACGTGATGCTCGGACAGCCTGCCTCGCCTCAGTTCGGTGCGACTGAATCAGCGGATGCACCGCCAAGGCCAATGCAATCAACCAGCCGACGCAGCTTGCGTTGAAGACGAGGATCAGCCTGCGGTTCGGATCACCCCGGCAAAAAGCGATGAGGGTCGGCAGCGCGAATAGCGTCGCAATGAGCAAGCAAGTGCATCCGACCGCTACAATAAGACCGGCGTTGGAACTCACCTCAGTACTCCTCGGCCAACATGACGGTGAGCACACGAGTCGTGATCGCCGGGTCGGCCGGATCGGGCGAGGCGAAGCGCTGACCGAGGTCGGAGCAGTCGATCTTCCAGAAGCAACGGTAGCCGGCGACCGTGACGCCGCCAAAGTCGTGTTCGCCATGCGGGTCATTGTCCGCGTCGAAACCGTCGAAGCCGCGCACCGCCGCCAGGAGCGCGGCGCGGGCCACGCTCGGCAGCGCTGCGACCCCGGTAGTCATCATGATGCGACCGCCAGAGAAGCTCTGGCGGAAGGCATCGTTGAGATCGCGTACCCGGTGCGGATGCCCGGTTGCGGACGAGGCAGTCACGGAGCTAGCTCAACCCCTCACGCGAATCGAGCGGCAGCAGCCCAAGATCCTTGCGCGCCCGAGTGAACTCGCCTTCGTGAGGGTAGTCGCGCCATTGGAGGATGAGTTCGCTGTCGGCCTTCGTGTAGAGGACGACGGCTTCCCACCAGCCCTCCATCGGCCCCTGGCAGGCCAGCACGACCGATCCGATACCAATGCCTGCCCAATCGACCGGGCGCTTAGCGGCCCCGCCAGGGGCATCCGGGCCGCCCTGGCCGTTCGAGCCCGTCCTGGCGGGCGGAGGGGCGTCAACGGGCTTGCTGGCGACCCTGACGGGCAGGGGAGTGTCGGGCGTGCCTGTGGCGGCGAGCAGGCGCTCGTAAAGCTCCGCCTTCACGAAAGGCACGAAGCCCCGCCCGCTCGGGAAGAGCCGGCCTGCGGGCAATCGTGCGGCGAGGTCGCGCAGCGCCTCCGTATCGGCGCGGGCGAGGCGCAAATCCATCAACCGTGCGGCGTTCTCGGCCTCGGCAGCCTCGTCGCCCAGGAAGCGCGAGGCATGGGGCCGACCGCGTTCGTCGCGCCCGAACAGGACGACGGCCGGGGGCGGTTCGACGGCCAGCGCGGGTAACTTCAGCAGGGCTGGCAGCGTAGCTGGAGTAGCGACGGCGAGGGTTGGCTCGGTGCGCAAGGCAGACCTCCTGAAATGAAGAAGGCGGCCCTCGGGCCGCCCTATGGCGTTTGTGAAGCTGCTGAGGGCATTTGGTGACCGGCCCCACGGCACGAGCGACGGGTGTCGCGGTTGTGGATCGGTCGAGGTCATGAGTCACCCAGCAGGGTCACGCCGCAGGTTGCGGTCACCCGAATGTATAAGATTATTATCCTAATGTCAAATTTTAGTTTCGCCCTTCAGCTGTTCGGGCTTGCAGAATCTTCATTCGCCTCTGCCAGAATCTCCTAAGCGGGAGTTACCTGAACGGGACCGTTGATGCCTTGGATCGCGGGTGCCGACGGCTTTAAAAGCCAATGGTGCGTCGTACTGCAGAACGTCGAATCAGGCGAACTGCGCGCTCGCATCTGCCCGAGCTTTGCCGGCCTGCTGACGCTGGCCGAAAAGCCATCGGTCATCACCGTAGACATCCCGATTGGCCTGCCGGAGGTCACGCGACCCGGTGGGCGACTGTGCGAACAGCAGGCGCGGAAGATTCTCGGGAGCCGGGCGTCATCGGTGTTCTCAGCCGTCGGTCGAGCCGCCTTGCGAGCCCATTCCCAAGTTGAGGCGGATCAGATCAGCCGCGATGCCGGCGGGCTAGGCGTTGGGGCGCACGCATGGGGCCTCGCCGAAAAGCTGCGGGAAGCTGACGCCGTGATGACCCCGGAGCGGCAACACTTGGTTCGGGAGGTCCACCCCGAGGTGTCATTCTGGGCGATGAACGGCCGCTCGCCGTTGCCGGCGGGCAAGAAGACGCTGGAGGGCATGCTCGGCCGGATGGACGCTCTCGAGGCGGAAGGCTTCCCGAGCACGTTCGTGCGGCAGTTGCCGGTTGGGCTCCGCGTCGGGCGCGATGACTTCCTTGATGCCTGTGCAGCACTCTGGACAGCTCGGAGGATCAGCGCGGGTCTCGCTGAGCGCCTGCCCGAGCAATTGGATCTCGATAGTCGCGGCCTCGATCAGGCAATCTGGTTCTAAGATAACCCATCATGCTTGGTAGCTCACCGTGAGGGTCGCCGGCGTTGGGTCAGTTGGCCTGCGCGGCGGCATGCTACCAATCAGCCAGCAATCCGCTTAACCCAAGAAGGTCCGCATGGGCGTAGCTATTCTCGCACCGGTGCCTGCTGTCATCATCGATTCAGCCATGGAAACCTGCGCCCGCGAAGGCGTAGTGGCTTTCGGAACAAATGCGTTCGAGGTTTTCCATCGGGTCGAAGAAGAGTACGGCACCGGGATACCCGTCATCATTAAGCCAACGTCCCGGTACGGTGATCCAAAGGGATATGCTCGAATGAGCTTCTCAGGCAAATTCGAGCGTTTTACGAAGGCCGATAGGCAAGGTCTGCATCCCGAGCCTGAAAAGAGACCAGCGGTGACATTGAGCCCAGAGGATCCTGACACGCCCGTCTACGGTTTCTGGGAAATTTCCAATCTCCGGCTTATGCCCAATCAGGTCTCGATGGGCAGCTTGAGAGCGGTCGGTAAGAAGACGCCTCTGCCAGCCACGTACAAGTTCCAGGGGCCGCTACTCGTGGTCGCGGATTTCCTCTGACGGCGCAGTCGTGGCCGGTCGCTCAAGCCGCCGCTGTCGTCTGCATCAACATTGCCTATATCGCGCCCTGGGCGGCGACGGTGGGCTTGATGACCGGCGCTCGCCGCATTCTGTCCCCTGGTGGCGTTCTGTTCCCCTACGGCCCATTTTTTGAAGATCAGCGGGAGACGGCGCCGAGCAATCATGCCTTCGACCTTCGGTGTCGTGACCATGCCTGGGGCCTGCCGGCGCTGAGCGACGTCGATGCTGCGGCCCGGCGCGAAGGGTTGCACTGGGAGGCCCGTATCGCCACGCCGGCCAACAACGTTGCGCTCGTCTATCAAAAGGGCTGACGACCGAGGATCGTGGCGCAGGAGGAGGGCAATGAGCCGATACGATCCACTCCGGGATCATCTTCAACGACAAACGGCCGACACCGTGACGATGGCGTTTACCGAGCTGGACTCTCTCGTAAAGCTGCCGGCCTCCGCCAAGCGCTTTTCCTTCTGGCGGGCAAACGACGACGTCAAATCCACTATCCACGCTAGAATATTACTAACTCGGACCAATAGCAATACCTTGTTGCTCGTGCCATGTGGCAGCTTCCAGTGGTAAAAGCAGCACGGATAAAGCAAGCACTGGGCCTCCCAAAAGTGTGGTGAAGCCCAGTTTGGCCCTCAGACCTTTGACGACCGGAGGCATACCCATCGCCCGCGCCCAGCACGCGGAAAGCCTTGTACTGCAATCTGACGATGTCGTTTGCCTTTGAGGCCAGGAAGTACGATCCCTTTTCCAGCCAGCGTATCTAGCACGGCGATGGCGCTCGGCTTCGACCGTGCCAGCCCTACGAAGACGCTCGGGAGAACCGCCAAGATCTCCTGTCCGTCTTCTTCCCGGCAAAAGCCCCATGCGACGCCTCGCTTTTCCTCGGGGAGTTGATCGCCCTTCCGGAGGATGGGGAAAAAGCCCTGGCTACGCGCCTCCCGCAAGCGATGCATCACATCACTCGCCTCCTCCTCGACCGAGACGATAGCTTGGCGAGCGACCCTATAGATGGCCAAGATACAACGCCGTGCATGCTCGGTCGAGAAGGGCGCAACATCCCAATCGGCAGCCAGTATGGCCCCTGCCAGGACGATCCCGAACTTCCGTGCGTATCGTCGCTCCCACGGCTGCGTGCTCGCCCCGACTGACGTGACGAAGTCGTCAACGATCTGACGAATTTTGATCACGACCTGAGGTCGTTCGGCGGCCAACCGGTCGAGGTAGTGATCACGGGCGAGTCCGTAGTTCGCGCTGATGGTTGCCTCGATATCGGCGGCGAGGCGCGCCGCATCCATCCCCCGTTCTTCACCCTCGGCATCGATTAGATCGAATACGCCGCCACGCGCGGGGCGGGGAACGGTGATGTCGATATGCCGGAGTTGTTCTCCCGCAAGGCGCGTCGCTCCCGGTTCGTCGAGCGGACGCTCGCCCGACGAGATGCCGAAGAGTCGCCACGTCAGGTTCGGCAATTCATGATGCCGGCTGACGCGCGCTGACCGGATCGCGCCGCGGCCGCTTGGAACCATGAACGCGATGTTGCGGACCTTCTCGCGTCGCTGCTCTGGCGTACCCGTCGTCCGCCCTGCCTCGTCGAAGATGACCGCCCAATCGTTGCGCCCGAAGCAGAGCTCCTCTGCCCCGCGTTGGCTGATGCCGTAGGTTGGCAGGTCTGAACTCTGAGCGCGCCCCGCTTGCGAGTGGAGGGCACGGGCGACCAACGTCTTGCCGGTGCTCGAATGCCCAAAAAAATTGAAGATTGCACCTTCATTCTCGTCCAAGAGATCGAGCAAAGGGCCGGCATATCCGACGCTCAAGCCGAAGGTGAGATAGCTTGACGCCCTACAAGCCGGCACCATGCCCGCTCGCCAGCCTTCGAACGTGCCGTGTCGCATGCCGATGCTTGGGTCCTCGAAGATAGAGGACGCAAGGAAGCTCAGGGATGCGGCTTGCGGCCCGAACGTCCGCCCGCGTGTGACAAACGAGTCGCCGTGCCAGCCGCCCTGACGGGTGATCGCACGCGTGATGGTGGGTTCATGTGCCAACTGCACCTGCACGAGGGCGGCAGCGGCCTTGGCGTCGCTTGGTAGCGGCGCACCAGCATCAAGGAGCATGCGCCGCACGTCATGGGGGGCCGCGGTGAGCGAGCGGGGGATCGTGACGGTACCTTCGACGCCGTCGATCCGCGGGAAGCGGAGTTCCAGCAGGTAGCTGTCGAGGTCAAGGTCGTGGATTAGGGCATGGACGGCAACGGCCGGCTTGTCGGCAGGTGCTAAGGCGGCCTGCCGCCTGCGGACCCTTTCTGCCATGGCGGCGAGAACATTGGGTGAGAGGTTGAGCTTAGCCACGACGGGCTCTCCATAGTGAGGGTGAGCAGTGAGCACTTGCGTGTGCTCACTGCTCACCTGCGAACGGGGGTTGATGGCTGATAGGGTCAGGCGGGGGTGCAGTTCACACACTCGCCAGGGGCTTTGGTGATCGGGCTTTACCGGAGGCGGCCTGGACCTTGTTCGCGCAGCCGATGATCCACTCGGATCGCAACTTTGCCGATTCGGTCCCGCTCAAGCATTGTCCCGTGCAGGATCAGACGTTGCCGCAGCCCGACAGCGTCCAGGAAGACAGCCAACTCGACCGCCTCGGTCCCGCGTAGCGGACGCCCCCGCGTGTTGCGGCACTGGCGTGTTCCATTCGCCGTCGGCTTAATTTGCTCATAGCTCTGCCGCCGCCCAAACGCGGGCTTCATCCCGTAGGCGGTGCCCGCTGGGTTGCCGTCGAAGGCGGCAACCTTGAGCGGGCGCGGGATGAGGTCGCTCGGTGGGAAGTACATCCGGAGCGTTTTGACCTCGGACGCCGTGAGAACTCCTGGCACGAACACCCGAGGGTGCAGGGACCAGTGCGGGCGGAAGTCTGCCGTCAGGTGTTCGTTGTACGAAACGTCGATCCCAATCACTGCCGTTGTGAGTCCGGCGGCGGTGAGCGCATCGCACACGACCCCCTTAAGCCGGTGCAACGTTGCCGGAGGCAGACCGCCCCCTGGCACAACGATACCGGCTGCGTGCACGGGCGACAGGATTGTGCCCCGCGTTCCGGCCGGCATCGCGTGCGCGAGGAACTCCTCGGTCGCAGCGGTGAACCAGCGCTGCCACGCGCGGGCGCACTCCGGGCACGCCCCACTCATGCACCGCACCTCCGTGCAGCAACAATCTAAACGGTTGCCCACGGCTTCGGCGTTGAAGTCCGTGCGGGCTGCAAAGCGCCGCAACCGCTGCACCAGCCGAAGACGTTCGACCGCTGCCTGAGCCGCTGTTTGGCAGGGTCGCTTAAGACGACCCTCCAACCACTGCGGCGGGCCGTCGCCGTAGTGTTGGACGTCGAACAAGACAAGCGCTTCGGCGCGTGTCACTTTAGGATGTGGCAGCGAAACGGGCGGCAAGTAGTCGAAGGGCAAAGGCTCGCGGTTCACGACTGCCCCCCCCGCTCGATTAGGGCTTGAATGTCGCGCGCCCTCCAAGCAGTGATCCGTTTGCCCAGCCTAATAGGTTGTGGATATATTCCTTTCTTTACGCCGGCCCACCAAGAACTGGCGCTGATCGGCAGTAGCCCGGTTGGTCGGACAATGTCTCGTAAGCGGTAAGCGCCTTCTAGAGATTTTAGGGTTTTCATAATGCTCTCCGTTCGTCATTGAACGAAGCTGCATTTACGCGCTTATTAAGCGGAACATCAGGATGTCAGACAAAGCAACACATGTTCCCCCAGACAACCTATGTTGCTAAGACCAACAAACCTTTCGCTTAGGCTTCCTGGGTCCTTGCAGATCGTCAGGAAGGTTCGAGGATCGCGGGCGCATGACAGCGAAGGCGCGTTTCACCCCCTCAGTCGCTTCTCCGTAATCAGGACCGGTGAATGCAAGCGGTGGAATATCTAACAAGTACTCTATCTGCTGAAATTTTCCGGCGCGCTTGTACATAGGGGATATAATATGCTCTGCGACGTAAGCGGCACGGCGGGCCCATTCAGCTATCAGGTGCCCGTGTTTTTGGTAGCTTGCCTCACCCCTACATATGACATTCAGTAGATTTTCTGAAGCATACGTTATTGAATATGCAGCATATATTAGCGCTGCAGATTGAGAAAACTCATTTGCGCGTTTTTGACAATTGAGAGCATCAACAGTCTTGTTCGTTATACGAGACGCAAGCAGACTATTTATTACCATTTTGTCGCGCTTTCCCTCACCGATCAAGTAAGAGACTGCGCTCCCCGCAGAGGCATAACTAGCGCGTAGAAATTTACTTCGATTTTCCAACTTATCAGCATGAAAGTGACAGACACGCGTCATTTCGACGGAAAGCTCGATCCATTGCGAAGCTGATTGGATGTCGTTCTTCAACGTCGCTGGGGAACGAGCTACTAATATGCGCTGCAACCCCCCTGCCGGGTAGTAGAAATCGCGGTAGAAATCGATGCCCGGCCCGTTCAGACGTGTCACTATATCCGCCAACATAGGCGACTGCGGGAAGGCTTTTTGATACTCTCGCTCTGCGCTTGCCAAGCACGCCGCGCCAGCCAAGATCATGGCCTCTTGCACTAGGTTCGTGTCTCTTGGACACACGATCCAAGCGCACAAACCCGCAAACAGTATGTCCTTCTGAGCGAAATAGCTTGGCTTGAGATCGAGTAGCCGTTGCAGCACCGCTCGGGGTCTGAACTCGCCCAAGGCGTAGTCGGCAAGGCGTGGGCCTCCCGGAGTCAGAACAGACGCTGCCTCAAGTTGTGCATTCAGTTCGACCCAACGTTCGGCGACTTGCCGAGCCGCAGACTTTTCCACTCGCCGAATCATTCGACCTCGCCGCGCATGAGCACGCAAGGATCTGGGCTGGGGGCGCCCTACAGCGCCTGCCTCGCGCACACGAGGCAGTTTGTCCGAGTTTGTACGGCCGCGTCCAGCCCCATCGGCAGGACACAAACAGGACACTAACACTCGGGGTAAGGACTAAGTCATTGGCACCGTTGGCGCTCCCAAGGGGAATCGAACCCCTGTTTTCGCCGTGAGAGGGCGACGTCCTAGACCGCTAGACGATGGGAGCTTTCCGGCGGCGTGGCGGTGCTATAGCCACGACCCGGCGAGGGAGCAAGGGCTTTCGTCGGTATTTTGCGTCGGCGGGGCGGATAGGGCTGCGGATCGGGAACGTGGTGGACACAGAATTCGATGAACGCGTCGGCGTCGTCGCTGAGGGCGGCTCAAGGCTCGACCGCACCCTGGTGGCGCTGTTTCCGGATCTGTCCCGGGCTCGGCTGCAGGATCTCATCCGCACCGGTCACGTCAGCGGGGACGGCACGCCGCTGCGCGACCCCGCTCAGAAGACCATCGCCGGCACTCGAATCCAGCTCGCGCTTCCCCCGCCAGTGCCGGCCGAACCGGCGCCCGAGGCGGTAGACCTCCCAATCGTCTATGAGGACGACGACCTGATCGTCATCGACAAGCCGGCCGGTCTGGTCGTGCACCCGGGGCCGGGCCACGAGAGTGGAACCCTGGTGAACGCGCTGATCGCTCATTGCGGCGCGACGCTGTCCGGGATCGGCGGCGTCCGCCGCCCGGGTATCGTCCATCGCCTCGACAAGGATACGAGCGGCCTTATCGTCGTCGCCAAGAACGATGCCGCGCATCAAGGGCTCACGGCGCAGTTCGCCGACCACGGCCGTACCGGCCCGTTGGAGCGCGCCTACGCTGCGGTGGTCTGGGGCCTGCCCCAGCCACGAACCGGTACGATCCGGGCGAGTCTCGCGCGCTCCCGCTTCCATCGGGAGAAGATCGCCGTGGTGCCGGACGGGTCCGGCCGCCACGCCGTTACGCATTACGCCGTCGCGGAGGCATATCCTGATGCCGCCCTGGTCGAATGCCGGCTGGAGACGGGACGAACCCATCAGATCCGCGTGCACTTGGCCCATCTCGGCCATCCGCTGTTGGGTGACCCGGTCTATGGCGGAGGATTTCGGACTAAAGCCGCACGCCTCGATCAAGACGCGCGGGCTGCATTGTCCGCGCTGGGCCGGCAGGCGCTTCACGCCGCGCTGCTCGGCTTCAGCCATCCGCGCACGGGCATGACCCTCCGATTTGAGAGCCCGCTACCGTCCGATCTCACCGCGCTCGTGGCGCGGCTACGCGCAGGCAAAGCGGAGGGTTCCACCCTGTAACCGGTCTCCGCCAGCGTGCGAAACAACACCCCGTACCGCGTCACATCGTGCCATGGTACGATCCGATTTGGCCGGTTGCGCGTTGATGACGACGTGGGTGTCCTCGATCGCAATCGGCTCCCGGTGACCCGTACCAGATGGGTGGCCGGCAGGGTCGGCTCAAGAGCGGCCCGAGTAGACGGCACTGTTGCCCGTCGCGTCCGCCCGCCAGGGGGACTCAGTCCAGGAGAATGCCATGGCCGGTACGCTGCCCGTGCTCGCCAACGAAGGTGGGCTATCGCGCTACCTCGATGAGATCCGCAAGTTCCCGATGTTGGAACCGACGGAGGAATTCACCCTCGCCAAGGCCTGGCGGGATGCCGGTGACCGTGAGGCCGCGCATCGTCTCGTGACGTCGCATCTGCGCCTCGTCGCCAAGATTGCCATGGGCTATCGCGGCTATGGCTTGCCGATCGGCGAGGTCGTGTCCGAAGGCAATGTCGGCCTGATGCAGGCGGTCAAGCGCTTCGATCCCGACAAGGGCTTCCGGCTCGCCACCTACGCGATGTGGTGGATCAAGGCCGCCATCCAGGAATACATCCTGCGTTCCTGGTCGCTGGTGAAGATGGGCACCACGGCCAACCAGAAGAAGCTGTTCTTCAATCTGCGCAAAGCCAAGGGCAAGATCTCGGCCCTGGACGAGGGCGATCTCAAGCCCGATCAGGTGAAGCAGATCGCCACCCGCCTCGGTGTGCCCGAGCAGGACGTGATCGACATGAACCGCCGCCTGTCCGGCGACACCTCGCTCAATGCGCCCCTCCGCGAGGAGGGTGAGGGCGAATGGCAGGACTGGCTGGTGGACAACGCGCCGAGCCAGGAGACCGTCCTGGCCCGCGAGCAAGAGGGGCAGAATCGCCTCACGGCGCTGCGGGATGCGCTCGGCGTGCTCAACCCGCGCGAGCGCCGCATCTTCGAGGCCCGGCGCCTCGCGGAAGATCCGATCACGCTGGAGGATCTCTCGGGCGAGTTCGGGGTCTCGCGCGAGCGTGTGCGGCAGATCGAGGTCCGCGCTTTCGAGAAGGTCCAGGAGGCGGTCAAGCGCAACATCGCCAATCGCGAGTTGCCCCGGGCGGGCATCGAGGCTCACTGAGGCCCGGTCGGAAGGGCGGGTGCATCCAACGGCACCCGCCTCGATCGCGGCCTTACTGCCAGGCTGCGAACGCGTTCTGCATCACCTGAGTCCCCGTGGCACCCTTCTCGAAGGTCAGGACGGCGCGCTTGCCGGACGTGTAGCGCAGGGCGAGATCGAACCAGTTCTTGTGCAGCAGCAGGTCGGTGTTGCGTTCGATGTCGTTCGGCAGCGATGAGAGACCGATCAGGAACAGGTTGTCGCGCACCCGGACCGGAAGGCCGGAGACTGGCGAGCCGCGGGCATTCTGTTCATCCTTCGCCTGGAGCAGGCCGACATCCTGAATGGTCCGGCCGCCACCGCCACCGGTCTGGCTGAATGTCAGGTTCACCGTGTGGGAAGCCGGTAGGGTCGCGTCGAGATTGCGCTGCAGCGTCATGACCAGCGTGAGCCCCGCATCCGGGATCGTCACGCTGGCCACCACGGCATTCTGCAGCGGCTGACCCTGGTCGCCGTTTACCGTGTCGAGCTTCCATGTCACGCGGCCGGACATCAGCGTCGGCTGCGCATTCTCGCCGCTCCCGACCTCCTCGATCAACTCGGCCCTCTGGGCGACGGAGACCGTCGACTCGGTGGAGGGTGCGGCCGCACGGGGAGGCGAAGCGCTGTCGGGACGGGGGGCGGTCCGCGGTGTCGGTGAGGCGTCGCCGCCAACCCGGTCACCGAACTTGGTTTCCGATTCGGGCTGCTGCATGTCGGCCGTCTCGGTCCCGCCCGAAGGGAGGCTCTGCGGTCGGTCTCGGAGCAGAAACGCGGCCACGGCGATCATGGCGATGACGGCGGCCAGGATCCCGCCCACGAAGACGTTGCGCAGCAACCGCGAGCGTCCAGCCCGCGGAGGCACCACCTCGATGCGCGGGCGCTGGCGGCCATTGCATGTATCGGCGGCAACGGCGGCATCGAAATCATCCGCCGTCGGGGGAGCGGCGTCCGCCGGCTCGGTCGATTCGGAAGCCGCCGGCTGAGCCGTACCGGGACGCCGGGGCGCGATCGCGATCGGAGCCTCGCGCGGGCTCGCGTCCGGCTCCGGCGCGATCACCGGCGGCTCGTAGCGCCGCTCGAAGGGCGGGTTGGCGGCGGGGAGCGCAGGCTCTGCCGCGGCCGGCTTCGGCGGCGCTGGCTCCGGAACCACCGGATCCGAGACCGGTTCCAGGCCGGCCGTCAACGCAGCATCGTTGGCGGGAGCCGGAAGTCCGCCGTGGTCCACTTCGAGCCGCTCGATGGCGGCATCCAAAGCCCGTCGCTCGAGATCGATATCGTTCTCGGACAGCGGCGGATCGAGCGAGCGGAGCTGGCTGATCAGGGCGTTGCGTGCGCGGTCGTAGACCGCCTTGCGCAGGGCAGGCGTTCGATCCGGGAGAGCATCCAGCGCGCGTGCCAGAAGCGGGTAGTAATCGGCCATGTGCCCCTGATCCGCGCCTACGGTCGCCGGCCGGCGCGCCGGTCGATCGCCCGGAGCCGGGGGACGCGGCCGTCCTTCCGGATCGGCGCGGCCCTCGGCCGTTGATGTCGTGTCCCTACAACGCGAGGCCGCGGCCGAACGCTGGTCGTTCCGTCGCTGGCCGCCCACCGCCGAGAGGGCTCGAGCCGCCTACCCGTTCTAAGCAAACTTGCGTTAGCAGGCCAACGCTTCGTCCGCCTAGGGTCTTGGTGGGTCGCAGGTTTTCGTCGCTCAACCGGCGGCCGACGTGGAGCGGCCTGCCGAGATCACGCCAGCGTGGTGGGGATATGGGCGGAGTGGCCAAATCGATGCGCCGTTGACGCGACTGCGCCCGATGCGTCAATCCTCGAAAGGATTCTGCATCAGGATCGTGTCGTCGCGCTCCGGCGATGTCGAGAGCAGGGCCACGGGGGCGCCGATCAACTCTTCGATCCGGCGAACATACTTGATCGCCTGCGCCGGCAGATCGGCCCAGGACCGGGCGCCAGCAGTCGTCTCCGACCAGCCCGGGATCACTTCATAGACCGGCTCAACACGGGCCTGCGCGGCCTGACTCGCCGGGAGATGGTCGATCGGCTTGCCGTCCAGCATGTACCCCGTGCAGACGCGGATCTCCTCGAATCCGTCGAGGATATCGAGCTTGGTCAGCGCGATGCCGTGGATGCCGGAGGTCCGCACCGTTTGGCGCACCAGCACAGCGTCGAACCAGCCGCATCGGCGCTTGCGCCCGGTGTTGACGCCGAACTCCCGTCCACGGCTCCCGATGGTCTCGCCGATCTCGTCGAACAGCTCGGTCGGGAACGGCCCCTCGCCCACCCGGGTGGTGTAGGCTTTGGCGATGCCGAGGACGTAGCCGATCGCCCCCGGGCCGAGGCCCGACCCCGTCGCAGCCTGCGCGGCCACGATGTTCGAGGAGGTGACGAAGGGATAGGTGCCGTGATCCACATCGAGCAGCGCGCCCTGCGCGCCCTCGAACAGGATGCGCTTGCCGGCCCGGCGCTCCTCGTCGAGCAGCGACCAGACGGTGTCGGCGTAGGGGAGGACCTTCGGGGCGATGGCCTTCAGCTCGGCGAGCAGCGCCTCGGCGTTCACCTCGTCGATCCCGAGGCCGCGACGCAGGGCATTGTGGTGGGTCAGCACCCGCTCGATCTTGGCGGGCAACGCCTCCGGATCGGCGAGATCGACGACGCGAATCGCCCGGCGCCCAACCTTATCCTCGTAGGCCGGTCCGATGCCGCGCTTGGTGGTGCCGATCTTGAGGCCGGCATTGGCGGTCTCACGGAAATGATCGAGCTCGCGGTGCAGCGGCAGGATCAGCGTGGCGTTGTCGGCGATTCGCAGGGAGGTCGGCGAGACCTCGACGCCCTGCGCCTTGATCCGCTCGATCTCGTCCACGAGGTGCCAGGGATCGACCACCACGCCGTTGCCGATCACCGAGAGCTTGCCGCCGCGGACCACGCCGGAGGGCAGCAGCGCCAACTTGTAGGTGACGCCGTCGATAACCAGCGTGTGGCCGGCATTGTGCCCGCCCTGGAAGCGGACGACGATGTCGGCCTGCTCGGAGAGCCAGTCGACGATCTTCCCCTTGCCCTCGTCGCCCCACTGGGCGCCCACAACGACGACGTTGGCCATGTCTGCCTGCTTACCCGCGACGGAAACCGGGACGGCGCCACCCACGGGTGCAGGCGGCGCACGTCGTCAGCCGTTTCCGCGATCCGGGCAGCGAAATCAAGCAATGCGCCTGCATGGCGCTCCCATTATCCGGTCCGAACGGACTATTTCGCCTCGGTTCCCGGGGTGCGCCCCGGCAGTTCGCTGGGCTTGATCACCGGCATGGAACCGGACTGATCGGGTTTCACCACCGTTCCGGTGGTTCCATTGGCGGGCGGCTTGATCACCCCGTCATTCTGCTGAAGCTTGTCGCTGAGCGTCTGATCCTTGGGCGGCGCATCCGTGCTCGGACGCACGCGCTCGGCCGGCGTCTGGGTTGCCGGCGGCAGGGCCGGATCCGTATCGCGGCCCTTCAGCGGGGCATCGGGATTCTGCGCGTAGGCGGGCCCCGCCAGCACAGTCGCGGCCAGCATGGCGAACAGGAGACTCTTCGGCACTGTCACTCTCCCCTCGATGATCGGATTTCGGGGAGGAACAGCCGGCGGCGGCATCCGTTCCGGTGCGGAGCCGCTTCCGGGCTCGGCCGTGGGGCCGCTCAGCCCTGGCGCGCGGCCGCGATGTAGAGTTCGCGCAGGCGCCGGGTGAGCGGGCCGGGACGGCCCTCGCCGATCGTCCGGTTGTCGATCTCGACCACCGGCATCACTAAGGCCGAGGCGCTGGTGTAGAACGCTTCCTGCGCCTCATAGGCCTCCGCCACCGTGATCAGCCGCTCCTCGATCCGCAGATCGGATTCCTGCGCGAGGCGCAGCACCGAAGCGCGGGTGATGCCGGGCAGCAGCGCCGTCGAGAGCGGCCGGGTGACGAGCACGCGCTCGCGGCTGACGATGAACGCTGTGGACGAGGACCCTTCGGTCACCGCCCCGTCCTCCACCATCCAGGCCTCCGCGACCCCGGCCTCGGCCGCCTGCTGCTTGGCCAGCACCTGGGCCAGCAGGGCCACCGACTTGATGTCCCGCCGCTTCCAGCGCAGGTCCTCGACGGTGATCACCCGGGCGCCGGTCTCGGCCAGCGGGTTGGCCAGCACCGTCTTGGCTTGCGTGAACATCATGACGGTCGGCGCGACATCACCCTTCGGGAAGGCGAAATCACGCTCGGCGACGCCGCGCGTGACCTGCATGTAGACGAGGCCCTCGGTGACGCCGTTGCGGGCGACCAGCTCCGTCTGCAAACGCTCCCAGCCGGCCGCGTCGTGCGGGTTCCGGATACTGATCTCGCCGAGCGACCGGTCGAGGCGGGCGAGGTGGGCGGCGTTGTCCACGAGCTTCCCGTCGAGAATCGCCGAGACCTCGTAGATCCCGTCGGCGAACAGGAAGCCGCGGTCCATGATCGGCACGCGCGCCTGCTCGAAGGGGAGGAATTCGCCGTTGAGGTAGACGGTGCGGGGAGCGGTCACGGGCAGCCTTCCTGTGTTCGTCGCTGGCCTGAAGCAGGAATCGTG
Source organism: Methylobacterium sp. E-005 (assembly GCF_022829725.1). Lineage (GTDB taxonomy): Bacteria > Pseudomonadota > Alphaproteobacteria > Rhizobiales > Beijerinckiaceae > Methylobacterium. The sequence continues at coordinate 80,758 of NZ_JAKSYG010000093.1, forward strand.
TGGCGCTGTCAGGCCGCGCCGAAGACCCGCGAGAAAATCGTGTCCACGTGCTTGAAGTGGTAGCCGAGGTCGAAGCATTCCTCGATCTGCGCCGGCGAGAGCGCCGCGGTGACCTCCGGATCAGCCTTCAGCAGCGCCAGGAAGTCCCCCTCCCCGCGCCAGACCGGCATCGCGTTGCGCTGAACGAGGCGGTAGGAATCCTCCCGCGAGACGCCAGCCTGCGTGAGCGCCAGCAGCACCCGCTGCGAGTGGACGAGACCGCCGAGCCGGTCGAGGTTTTTCTGCATGTTGGCCGGGTAGATCAACAGCTTCTCGATCACCCCGGTCATCCGCGCCAGCGCGAAGTCGAGGGTCACGGTGGCGTCGGGGCCGATCATGCGCTCCACGGAGGAGTGCGAGATGTCGCGCTCGTGCCAGAGGGCGACGTTCTCCAGCGCCGGGGTGACGTAGCCGCGGACCATCCGGGCGAGGCCCGTGATGTTCTCGGTGAGCACCGGGTTGCGCTTGTGCGGCATCGCCGAGGAGCCCTTCTGCCCCTCCGAGAAGAATTCCTCCGCCTCCAGCACCTCGGTGCGCTGGAGGTGGCGGATCTCGATGGCCAGGCGCTCCAGCGAGGAGGCCACGACACCCAGGGTGGCGAAGAACTGCGCGTGGCGGTCCCGCGGGATGACCTGGGTTGAGACCGGCTCGGCCGTGAGGCCCATCTGCTCGGCGACGTAGACCTCGACCCGGGGATCGATGTTGGCGAATGTGCCGACGGCGCCCGAAATCGCGCAGGTCGCGACCTCCTCCCGGGCGGCGACCAGACGACGGCGGTTGCGCTGGAATTCGGCGTGGGCCTGGGCGAGCTTCAGCCCGAAGGTCACGGGCTCGGCGTGGATGCCGTGCGAGCGGCCGATGGTCGGCGTCATTTTGTGCTCGAACGCCCGGGCCTTCAGGGCGTCGAGCAGGGCATCCACATCAGCGATGAGGATATCGGCGGCCCGGACGAGTTGCACGTTGAGGCAGGTGTCGAGCACGTCCGACGAGGTCATGCCCTGGTGGACGAAGCGGGCCTCCGGACCGACGATCTCCGCCAAGTGGGTCAGGAACGCGATCACATCGTGCTTGGTCACCGCCTCGATCGCGTCGATGCGGGCGACGTCGAACACGGCATCCCGGCCCTTGGCCCAGACAGTCTCAGCGGCCGCCTTCGGCACGACGCCGATCTCGGCGAGCGCCGTGGTGGCGTGGGCCTCGATCTCGAACCAGATCCGGAAGCGCGTCTCGGGCGACCAGATCGCGGTCATCGCAGGGCGGCTGTAGCGGGGGATCATGGAGCCTCGGCGCGGTCCGGAACGGGTGCGAGGCCGGTAGCATGGGCCACCCCGGCTGCTCAATGCGGATCCGGTATGCTCACGTCGCTTCGGCCGGGATGCCTTCAGTCCACCCGCACCCAGCCCTGCCCCATCAGGCGCTCCTGCGGCAGGAAGCGCGACTTGTAGTCCATCTTGCGCGAACCCTCGACCCAGTAGCCGAGGTACAGGTACGGCAGGCCGAGGCGCTGGGCCCAGCGGATGTGATCGAGAATCATGAAGGTGCCGGGCGAGCGGGACGCCTCCGCCGGGTCATAGAACGAGTAGACCATCGACAGGCCGTCGGCGAGGACATCCGTCAGGCAGAAGGCGAGTGGCGGGCCGGACCCACGCCCCGTAATCGCCGTATCCGGCCCGTGGCGCCGATAGGACACGAGATGCGTGTCGACATGGCTGTCCTCAACCATCATGGCGTAGTCGAGCACCGTCATATCGACCATGCCGCCATCGCCGTGGCGGGCATCGAGGTAGCGGCGGAACAGGGCGTATTGCTCGGAGGCCGGACGGTTCGGCTCCGGCGTCCCCACCCAATCCGCGTTGCGGCCCAGGATCCGCCGCTGGCTCGCGCTCGGCTCGAACTCGTCGACCACGACGCGAACCGAGACGCAGGCCCGACAGGTCTCGCAGGCTGGCCTGTAGGCAATCGTCTGCGAGCGGCGGAAACCACCCTGCGTCAGGATCTCGTTGAGGTCTCGGGCGCGCCGACCGACGAGGTGGGTGAACACCTTCCGCTCCTCCTGGCCCGGCAGGTAGGGGCAGGGCGAAGGAGCGGTCAGGTAGAACTGCGGAGTATCGCGCGGGTGGCTGGTCACGCTGCTGATTGGCCCTGCGCCGGGTGCATCCTGTCGGCGCCGGCATACCAGTTTACAGGCGAAGCGGCCGGGCTCAATGGCCCGGAAAGCCGCGACGCTCGATTTTCACCGCGACACGAAGCTCTCAGCGAGCGTGAACCACTGCCAGACCGAGCAACAGATCGTGACCGAGCCGCCGGTCAGACCGGACGAGGCCGAAGGCGATGTCGACGAACCAGAGCAGGAAGGTTGAGATCGCCACGTAGAACAGCAGCGCGTGAACCGCCGCCGTGATGATGTCGACCCGCGCGCCGCTCTCCGGTGCCACGACGCGCAGACCCATCAGCCTCTGCCCGATCGTGCTCTGCCGCGAACCGCCCACCGTGATCGCGCTATAGATGATGCCGCTCGCCGGCAGGACCGCAAAGAGGGTCCAACCGAGTCCGAAGGTCACCACGCCAACCAGGGTGATCAGCAGGGTGAGCAGGACCGTGAAGCCGAAGATGAACAGGATGTCGAGAAGATAGGCCACGGCCCGGGCGCCGAGGCTCGCGCGCACGAACGGTACGGGTAGCGCGGAGGCGTAACCGGGCGAGTCGAAGCGCGGTGCGTAGCCGGTCTGGGGGTTCTGCATCATGTCGCGTCCTGCAAGCGAGGCTGCGACGGCAAAGGTGGTGGCGATCCGCCGGGGCCGCAAGAGGCGCTGACGGGACGAGCCCGTTCAGTGCTGGGCCGGGTCCCCGGCCGCGGCATCGGGCGTATCTAGGTAGAAGCGTTTCAGCATGTAGAGGGCGGGACCCGAGAGGCTCCGGCCCTCGGTGGTGAGGGCCAGAAGCGTCGAGCCCGCATCGAACCGGCAGGTCAGCCAATGCTGGCGGTTACCCTCGGCATAATCGACCCGGACCGTGTTGGCTGCCGCGCCCGGTCCGGCTCGGAGAAGGCGGATACCGTCCTCGGGCGCGACCGCCGGCAAGGCACGGCGGCAGGTCGCGACCCGCTCGCGATGCAGGGTGTCCTGGCAAGCGGCGAGCCCGCCGAGGAAACCGGCCGACACGGCCGCCGCGAGCAGCCAGCGATGGGCCAGCTTCACGGATGGTTGCGCAGACGCTCGGCGACTCGCGGTGCGTGATAGGTGAGGATGCCATCCGCGCCAGCCCGCTTGAAGGCGAGGAGTGCCTCGACCATCGCCCGATCGCCGTCGAGCCAGCCGTTCCGGGCGGCCGCCTCGATCATCGCGTACTCGCCCGACACCTGATAGGCGAAGGTCGGCACCTGGAACTCGTCGCGGACGCGGCGAATGATGTCGAGATAGGGCAGGCCCGGCTTCACCATCACCGAATCGGCCCCTTCGTCGAGGTCGAGACGGACCTCGCGCAGGGCCTCGGCGGAATTGCCCGGATCCATCTGGTAGGTGCGCTTATCGCCGACCAAAGCCGCCTTGGTTCCGATCGCGTCGCGGAACGGGCCGTAGAAAGCGCTCGCGTACTTCGCGGCATACGCCATGATCTGCACGTCGAGGAACCCGGCCTTGTCGAGCCCGGCCCGGATGGCGCCGACCCGCCCGTCCATCATGTCGGACGGGGCGATGATGTCGGTCCCGGCCTCGGCCTGGATCAGGCTCTGTTCCACGAGGACCGCCACGGTCTCGTCGTTGAGGATCGCGCCGTCCCGCATCAGGCCGTCATGGCCGTGGCTGGTATAGGGGTCGAGGGCGACATCGGTCATGATCCCGACCTCGGGCACCGCGCGCTTCACCGCCCGAACGGCCTGACAGACCAGGTTGTTGGCGTTGAGCGCCTCCGAGCCCGTCGGGTCGCGCAGCGACACCTCGGTGAACGGGAAGAACGCCACCGCCGGGATCCCGAGCCGCGCCGCGCGCTCGGCGTCGCGCACGATCTCATCCACCGAAAGCCGCTCCACGCCCGGCATCGAGGCGATCGGCTCACGCCGTCCGGAGCCGTCGATGACGAACATCGGCCAGATCAGGTCGTCGACCGTGAGCGTGTGCTCCCGGACCAGGCGGCGCGACCATTCGGCCTTGCGGTTACGACGCGGGCGCTGGGTGATCTTCAAACCCTCGACCCGGGCGCCCTCCCGGGCGGCTTCCAGGGCTATGGGACGCGGCTCGGGCAAGGTGTCTGACATGCGGGCTTCGCTACCGTTCGCGCGGCCGGCGCCGCGGATCGCCCGGCGCTGGCGCGCCGAAGGCGTCCGACTAGCATACGGGGGCGAGCCGGCGAAACCCGACCGTTGACGCAGACTCGCCAAACCGCTTCAACCCGGCGCATCCCCTCCATAATCAGGACCCGGCTCCGATCATGCACCGGCCCCTCCCCGCCCCGAGCGCGTCGTAGTGCCGGGCTCCTTTCCGATCCGACGCAAGACCCCGCGCCCCGGCGAGATCCCGACCGACCGGATCGAGCGTGTCCAGGGCCCGGCCCCCGGCACCTGGGATACGGCCCTCATCTGGTTCATGCGGATCACGGCGCTGCTCTGGCTGACCAAGAGCGTCGCGTCCTGGGCGACCATCCTGGATGTCATCCCCGGTGCGCGGCCGTTCGAGACCGAACCGTTCGGCCGGCAGGCGGCCATCGTCTACTTCGCGGTGGTCGATGCCGCGGCGGCGATCGGTCTGTGGCTGACCAGCGCCTGGGGCGGCGTCATCTGGCTGCTCGCCGTGACATCCGCCCTGACGCTCGCCGTCCTGACACCGCAACTCCTCCCGGTACCGCTCTCGCTTCTCGTATTCGGCGGCTGCGTCGTGCTGTTGTACTTCCTGCTGTCCTGGCTGGCCGCGCAGGAAGCACGGTGAACGAACCGTTCTGATCTTCGCTTCAGTTTGTCTTTACCGCAAAGCGTAAATCGGCAATTCATCCTGTCGCTTAAATCGCCTTTCATTTCCGAGCGGTAGCTTAGCCATCATCAGCGGCACCGCATTGAACGGATACCGCAACATCTGACGGTGAGGCAGAGATGAAGACGCAGAGCGCCCGGGCCACGACGATCGAAGCCACGGAGGAGGCATCACCCGGTAAGGGCTCCTACCTGGAGGCCCTCCATCTTGTGGAGCGTCTGCACCGCCGGCTGCTGGACGTGATCAAGGACGAGTTCGAGCGTCGCGGCCGCGAGGACGTCAACAGCGTCCAGGCCCTGCTGCTCTACAACATCGGCGACAAGGAACTGACCGCGAGCGAGTTGCGGACCAAAGGCTACTATCTCGGCTCCAACGTCTCCTACAACGTCAAGAAGCTCGTCGAGGCCGGCTACCTGCACCATGCCCGGTCGAAGACCGATCGCCGCTCGGTCCGAATCAGCCTGACCGACAAGGGCCGTCAGGTCCATGAGATCATCCAGGGCCTTTACGACAAGCACGCCCGGACGATCGCGCCGATCGGCGGCATCTCGGACGACGATTTCGGCCGCCTCAACCAAGCGCTCGGCCGCTTGGAGCGCTTCTGGACCGACCAGATCCGTTATCGCCTCTGACCGATCCTACCAGACGTTCAGGAGGGTCAGGATCCCGGCGATGACCGCGTAGGCGAAGCCGGCGTTGATCGCGACGCCGAACAGACCGATCACGAGCCCGACCATCACCAGGATGCCGTCGCGTTCCACGAGGCCGAGGCCCACGAGGCAGACGGCGAGGCCCAGGGGAATCTGCCCGACGATCGGCGCGGCCACGATCAGGGCCAGCGCCAGGGCGAGCAGGACGATGCCCATGCCGCGCATGCCGAGCGCGGTCTCGAACACGCTCAAGCGCGGGCGCGACCAGCGCTCCAGGCGCCGCAGGATCGGCACAGCGCGCGTGACGGCACGACGGACGTCGGCCAGTGCGATGGAACGGTCGAGCAGCATTCGCGGCAGCCAGGGCGCCGACATCCCCGCTGCGATCTGGATGGCCACCAGCAGCAGCAGCAGGCCGCAGATCAGCGGGATCGGCGGCGGCATCGGCAGGCAGTTCGGCAAGCCGAGCAGCACGACGAGCAGCGCGAAGGCGCGATCCCGCAGGACCGCGACGATGTCCCCCACCGTGAGGCGCTCGCCCTCTTGGCTCGCCAACACCGTGAGGACGTCCGACGTTCGTGCACCGGAGGTCAAGGATCCGCCAACCTTCGCTGTCCCGCGCGGGCTCTAGCCGAGAACCGCTGGCACGCCAAGCATGGCAGTCTTGCGACAGGTCGACCCCGAGGCTTCACCGCGGCTGCGGCCTTCGAATCGCCGGCGCCGCACCTGAATAATTCTTATCGATCTCTACACCACTCTCAAATCTTCGTCCCATTTTTCAAAGCTCGCCGAACCAGCCGCCCAATCTCTACGGATATATCTGCGCGAGCGTCTTGCCGAATCAACGCGTCAGATCATAGATCCTACTTCGCTCGGAGGCTTGTCCGTGCGATCTCTATGCCGCTCGCGACGTTACCGCATCCTTTTGATTTGGATCACGAACGCATTCGGCGGCTGCGCCTGTTTGTCCGGCGCGGCTTGCGCGGGAGAGATCGACACGCTCCTGTTCGGCAGCCTCGCTGCTGGGGCCGCCACCTTCGTGACCGGCGGACTCAAGATCGGCCTGCCAACTCTGGCGGGTGATGGTGCCGTCGCGCTGGCGAGTCTTGGCGGCGGCCGTCAGAATGAGCGGGGTCCGGAGGGAAAGCGACGGCGCTTGACTGCGCTCGGCGCCATCGGCCTCGGCTATCAGTGGTTCTTCGATTGGGGCGTGGTCGCGGCTTTCGCGGGTCCGGAAGGAGCGATGCAGATTCTGGCCGACAGCCTCGGCACGACCATCCTGCCGGCGCGATTCGGGCTGCGCCTGCACGGCGAGGTCTGGGCTCGCCCGACCGAAGCGTCGATGCTCCAGGCAACCGTCATCGCGGGCACCACGCTCGGGAGTGTCTGGACACGGGCGGCTTGGGGTTATGACCTCTGGGGGCCTATCTCGGTCCGGAAGTCAGCCTGTATGCGGATGCGTCGGGCTATCAGAAATGGAACTTCGGCCTGCACGGGACCGATTTTGCGATCGATCGCTTCAGTTTTCGCGTGTCGGCAGGCGTCCAACGCGAGACAGACCGGCGGGCCATCGCCCCTTATGTGGCGCTCTCCGTCTGGTCGTCCTTGTGAACGGCATCGGGCCGGGTCGATAGCGCGCCGAGAAACGTGGTCGCATCGCGGCGGATCTCGGCGCGCCTCGTGTCCCCGAAACCCCGCAAGGTTCTGTAGGGCATCGTCATGCGCGGATTCCCGGCGAGCTTATCCTCGTTCTCGAGCAGAAAATTCCAGTAGAGGTAGTTGAACGGGCAGGCCTCCGCGCCGGACTTGACCTTCACGTCATATGCACACGAACCGCAGTAATCCGACATCCGGTCGATATAGGCGCCCGAGGCGGCATAGGGTTTCGAACCCATCACGCCGCCGTCGGCCCACAGCACCATGCCGTGGACGTTGGGCAGTTCGACCCATTCGTAGGCATCGGCAAAGACGATCAGATACCATTCCTCCACCTGCGCCGGATCGAGGCCGGCGATCAGGGCGAAGTTGCCTGTCACCATCAAGCGTTGGATGTGGTGGGCGTAAGCATGGGCGCGCGTGTCCGCGACCACCTGGGCGATGCAGTTGAGCTTCGTGTCGCCCGACCAGTAGAACCAGGGCAGGGCGCGGGCCGCCGCGAGCGCGTTCGTCTCGCGATATTCCGGCATCCGCGCCCAGTAGAGGCCACGCACGTATTCCCGCCAGCCGAGAATCTGCCGGATGAACCCCTCGGCGCAGTGGAGCGGTACCGCATTCTCACGATAGGCGCGCTCGGCGGCCCAGCAGACCTCCTCGGCGGTCAACAGGCCGGCATTGAGGGCCGGTGAGATCAGCGCATGGTACAGGAACGGCGCACCGGCCTTCATGGCATCCTGGTAGTCGCCGAAGGTGGGCAGACAGCTGGCGATGAAGTGGCGAAGGGCCGCGAGGGCGTCGTCCCGCGTCACCGGCCAGGAAAAGCCGCCGAGCGTGCCGAAATGGTCGCCGAATTCCTGTTCGACGAGGGCGATGACCTCCCGGGTCACGGCATCCGGCTGGAAGCCGATCCGATCAGGGAGACGATGCCCCTTGGGCAAACGCTTGCGATTCTCGGCATCGAAGTTCCAGCGCCCGCCCACGGGCTCGCCGCCCTCCATCAGCAGGCCGGTGCGGCGACGCATCCCCCGATAGAAGGTCTCCATCCGCAGATGGTGTCGCTTCTCCGCCCAATGCGCAAAATCCTCGCGGGGGCAGAGGAAGCGGTTGTCGGAGCGGATCTCCACCGGCGGCCCAAGGGTCTCGCGCCAGTCCTGCATCATTTCCCAGACCCGCCATTCTCCGGGCTCGGTGACGACGATGCGCTCGGGGCGGTGCCGCGCGACCGCCCTCTCCAGTTCGCCGGTGAAGCTGCCGGTATTGCCGGGATCGGTAAGCCGCACATAATCGACGGTGACGCCCTCTTCCGTCAGATCGGACGCAAAATGGCGCATGGCGGCGAACAGGAAGGCGATCTTCTGCTTGTGGTGGCGGACATAGGTCGCCTCGTCCCGGACCTCGACCAGCAGGACGATGTCGCGCTCGGGATCGAGGTCGGTCAGGCTGGAGACGCGACGGGTGAGTTGGTCGCCCAGGACGAAGCGCAGCGTCCCGCAGGAACCGGCATGACGCTTGACCGCCATCGCCTCAGCCCTTCGTCCGCACGGTGGAACGGTCACCGTCAGGGCCGATCCCGTCATCCATCACCATCCGCCGCACCCGGATCCCCTCGCTACCCAATCCAACGGGATCAAGGTAAGGCCGGGGGCAATGTCGGGCAGGCCGTGGGCCCGCGCACTCCACGTGCACAAGGTCGCAGGCGGGAAGCATGAAGTTCGCGTTCGCCGGCATCGACTTCCTCGGCGGCGTCTTCGAGGGCCTTCTGGATGCCGGCTGGACGCCGGTGAAGCTGTTCACCCGCCCCTGCGACGGAATTTACGACCACAACGACGTGATCGTCGCCCGCGCCCGGTCGCTGCGCATCCCGATCCAGCTCTCGCGGATCCGCGAGCGCGACATCGAGGCGATCCAGGCCGACCACGGCAAGGATTGGGCGCTGGTGGTGGCGGGCTATCCATGGCTGGTCCGCGGCTGGCGCGGACGGGCCGCCTACGGGTTCAACATCCACCCCTCGCCGCTCCCGATCGGGCGCGGCCCCTACCCGCTGTTCCGCGCCGTGCTCGACCGCTACGAGACCTGGGGGGTGACCGCCCATGTCCTTGCCGACGGCTTCGATACCGGCGACATCCTCGCGCAGGAGATGTTTCCGCTGAGCCCGCAGGAAACCCACGAGACCCTCCTGGCCAAATGTCAGATGGCAGCCCGACGGCTCGTGACAGGCCCGCTCGGTCGCGATTTACCCAGCCGCTGGCGCTGGGCCGAGCCGCAGGGCGACGGCTCCTACTGGCCGCGGGCCACCGACGGCGACCGGACCCTCGATTTCCGGCAGGACGTCGGCTCAGTCCTGCGCCGGGTCCGGGCGTTCGGCACGGTCGAGACCATCGCCCGCCTCGGCGATACGCGCGTCTACGTGGCGGAGGCCCAGGGCTGGCAGGAGCGGCACACCCACGCCGCCGGGGCGGTGGTGCATCGCCATCGTCGTCACATCGTGGTGGCGGCTCTGGACGGGTACGTCCAGATCACCCGCTGGTCGCCGCTGCCGCTCTCCGAATATGGTCAAGTCGGCCGCTAGGTCCGGGGCGGCGGGAACCGATGCGGGCCCGTCCGTGTTTCCGGCGTCCCTAGTTACGGAGTCCGACATGTCGACACGCGCCAGCCTCGCCGCGGCCCTCGGCTTCGCCGCCCTCTTCACCGGTTCGGCCTTCGCGCAGGCCGTCATCGTGGCACCCGACGATTTCGGGCCCGACGACGACGTTGTCGTGCGCGACTACATCGTTCGTCGTCCGGTCGGGCCGGGGCCGATCGTCGGGTCGATCCCGTTGCGGCCCGGCAGCATCGTGCCCGAGGATGTCCGCCTCGCGCCCTTCACGGATGCCCCCAATCCGCGCCTGCGCCGGTTCGGCTACTTCGTGGCCCCGGGTGACAAGATCGTGGTGGTCGATCCGGCTACGCGCGCCGTGGTGCGCATCCTCGATCGCTGAGGCGCGTCCGCGGAGCACTCACCAGTCGCTGAGGGGCGCTCGCTTCCACCGGTTCGGGGCCACGCAGCGATACTCGTAGTCTTGATCCCAGGCATGATCGCCGGGTGTGCAGGCATCGCTGCCGTTGCGCGGGGGGGTCGGCCGGGATTCCCGCACGGATGCCGCATCGAGGCGACCGGCATCACTGACCCGGAGCACCGGCATTCCGTCGCGCCCGTACACCAGTTCGTGCCCGTCGAACCCGAGACTGCGCGAGAAACCACCTGCGCGCGCGCCGTCGAGGCCGATCATCTGGCCCGTGCCGAGCAGGATCGGCACGGCGGTGAACGTGGCCGCAGCGGCGTCGATCCCGATGCCGTAGGTGCCTTCCCCCTGAAACGAGATCGCGCGATCCGTCACCGAGCCGGTGAGATTACCCATCAGGATGCCGTATCCGGTATGGGCGCCCGGCACGCCGCCGGTGGAGATCTGCAGACCGACCCGCTGGCGGTTGCGGTCCGTCGTCGGCGATTGCGCGGAGACGTCGATCTCGGCACCGATGCAGGAGGCGATCGGATCCGCCTCGTTGGTCATATCCACGCAATTGAAGTTTCCGGCCCAGGATGGGCCGACCGGACCGATCCCGTTCGGCTCCTTGAAGATCGTCCCGTTCACCGCGACGTTCTGGGCGCCGGTGCTGGCCAGGGCGCGGTTGTGCTGCTCACCGGTGATCGTCCACTCGTATCCGGCATTGTGCGGCCCGGTGGAGCCGAGCGCCCACAGCGCCTTGTAGGTGTGCGTCGGCTCGCCTGACCCGTCCGGCACATGCCGGTCGACGCGGAGCGTCGAGACCGAATCAAAGCCCTGCGGGCGATTCCACAAAAAGACGTGCCCGCCGTCGATCCCCAGCACGCCGGTACCCTGGACGTTCTGAGAGAAATTCGGCGGCCAGCCGAGCGGCGGCGCCGGAACGAGGGTTGGGGGCGGTCCGGGTGCCTCGGCGGCAGCCTGAAGCGGCACGTTCCCCAGAATACCGAGGAGGCTCGGCAGCAACAGCAGGCCTTTGCGCATGGCCGGACTCATCATCGGAGGGGACCGGACCGGGTCCGGTGAGACCCACAACGGATCACGCCCGGCCAGATAGGCCGGGGTCATCGGCGGGCGATGGCGCGATCGCCTCCGGCCGTGAACCGAAGACCGTCTGGCGGCGTAAACCCTTCCTGATCCGACGATCCGTTATCAAGGCCTGATCCAGTTCAGCGAGGGACGCGCGATGAAGGCCCTGCGAATCTTGAGAGTGTGGTTCCTCGTGTCTGTCCCGCTCGGCCTGATTGTGGGCCGATTCATCAAGGCCGGAAAGGGACCGCCAATGCGCCAGGAGAACGACCGATCCGACCGGCCGTGAAGACCGGCCGACGCGTCCACCAATCGAGGAGCTGGAGCGACAGCGCCACCGGACGGCAATCGTATGGAGGCTCTTGATTGGCGACACGGCTTATTCGTCAATTACATATTAGTAAATCATCGGCATTTTAGCTGAACTCGTGCCATGTTGGCCGACATGGGCAGGACGTTCGGCCATGTCTCGCAATGCCACGCCCCAGACCGGTTTCGTGGAGCGACGTCATACGGCGCGAAAGCCCACGGCGCTGTTTGCGTTCGCGCTGAGCCCGAGCGGCGCGCGCTTTCCCTGTCAGGTTCGAAACATCTCCGACCGTGGCGCGATGCTGGAATTCACCGGCTCGCATGCCGCGCTGGTCGAGAACACGTTCGAACTAGTGCTGACCGACAGCAAGGTGCGCTATGCGGTCGAAGTCGTCTGGCGGAAGGAGCGTACGGCCGGGGTGCTGTTCTGCCTGGACAAAGAATGACGCCCGGCAAGACGCTCCGGCAAATCGGAGGGGATAGCTTCAGGCCGTCAGGGCGGCCATCAGCGTGAGGCCGGCCGCTGGCAGGGCCTGAGCCGGGCCCCGAAGCTCTCGCGCGGTGCGGGCTCGCTGGCGCCGATCCAGCGGCGCTCCGCAAACGTCTCTGCGGCCGACCCCGCCAGCACGCGGCGGCCGCCGATGACGGACACGAGCACGGACATGAACCGCCGCTTCTCCGATGGGCCGCGCGCACGATCGCCCCTGTGCGGCGTACGCCGGCCGCGGCGATACGGTTCACTGGCCAGCTCCAATCGCCGCTGCAGCCCGCCGGCCCGGTCACTCGGCGCCGGGGAATGGATGTGACGTTCCGCCCGGGTGAACGCGGCGCTTTGCACCCCCGCGGCGGGGAGAACTTGCAATCCGAGCCAGATTTGTCGAGGCCACCAGCGAGGGGCGCCGGACTCACCGGCCTGCGAAGCGGAAAGCGCGCGGATCTTCCATGACAAGGGGCAGCGGCGTGGCCGTCGGGGACGATGGCTGGTTGTACTGGGTCGGGCGCGCCCGCGAGGTCGAGAACTTCTACGGCGACAGCGCCCTGTCACGCCGGATCCTCGAGCGATGGGCGCGGCGGATCGGCCAGCGCGCCAAGCGTCTCGACGAACTCGGGATTCGCCATGTTCACGCGGTCGTGCCCGACAAGCTCGCGGTCTATCCCGCGGCGCTCGGCCGATCCTTCCCCGGGCTCGACGATCCACCGGCCGTCCGCCTCGCGAGGCTGCTCAGCCCGAATGACCGCGCCCGGATGATCGATCTGCTGACACCGCTGCAGGCGGCGCGGGTGCATGAACCGGTCTATCTGCGGACGGATACGCATTGGACCTATTACGGCTATCTGGTCGCCTACCGGGCGCTGTGCGAGGCCCTGGATGCACCGGTGGCCGAGCATGTCTTCGCCGGCACGCGGGTGACCGAGCGATTCACCTTCGATCTCGGCGAGAAGCTCCAACCCCCGGTCGACGAGGCGTATGTCGCCTACGATTTTCCGCGCCGTGCGGAACGGATCGACGCAAATGCGCTGGTTCGGGTGCGCGAGGATGGTCTGGCGGTCCGGCAGCGCGGCTTGTTCGTCGGTTCGCGCGTCATCATGAGAAATTCTGCCGCACCGGATCCGCGCCGCGTGGTGCTGTTCGGCGATTCCTATATCTACAGCCCTGGGGCGCGCCTGACGGCGATGCTCGCGGAGACCTTTGCCGAGGTTCACGCGATCTGGTCGTCGAATTTGGATTGGGCTTACATTGAAGCCGTCCGGCCCGACCTGCTGATCTTTGAAATCGCCGAGCGCTTCCTGCGCCAGGTTCCAAACGATCGAATCCGCATCGACCGCTTTGCCGAGAAGAGGGCCAATCGAGCCCTTAGACCGACCCTGCGCGAGCGTCTGAGGGGATACCTGCGGTCGGCATCGGCTGCGAGATAAGCGCTCCGCCGTGACGCAGCCGCTTCGTCAAGGTTCCTCGGTTCCCTCCGGAACACGCCGAGATCAAACCGCACCCTGTGCAGGGCGCGTGGCCCCGCCGCGGCAACGCAGCGGGGCCTGGTTCGTCAGATTGAGTTTTCAGTATCCGCGGCCGTAATAGCCCGGGCCACCACGATCGAAGGCGCCCGCCGCAGCGGCACCGGCCGCCGCCCCCGCGATGCCAAGGCCGACGGCAGCGCCCGTCGAGAGACCGCGATGCCGGCGATAGCCGTAGTCGCGGTGACGACCATAGCCACGCTCGTAGCCGCGGCCATAACCGTAGCCATCGCGGTATCCGTAGCCCTGCGCCTGGGCACCACCCACGCCCAAAGTCCCAAGGCACAGCGTCACGGCGGAGAGGAGAGCCAGCTTTCGCATCGATGATCCTGTCGCAGTTGCGTTGTGGGTCCAACCCGAAGCGTGCCGATGGGTTCCAAACCCGTTGTCGGCCTGCAAACGGACGGTTTCATCCTGCACAACGGCCAAAACAGCGATGCGCAAGCCTCTCATTGACCGTCGACGTCTCGCGCAGATCTGCTGACGCCCGATCGCCCGTCAACCGATGCACGCCCGGGCCCGAAAGGGCATCCTGATTGGTTCGTGGGGTGGTTAACAGCCGGCGACCGCAATCTGCGTCGTATCATATCGGAATCGCCGCATACTCCGTACAGGCTACGCTCTATGCGCGCCAAGCAAGTATCTGTACCGACATATCTCTAGATACACGCAATGATACAGCGCTTCGCGGGGTCGATCTGCCGGAATGTCTTCGCTGTTCGCGGACCCGCTCGGCCGGGCCTTACTGACTCTCCTGACGACCGATCACGGCCTGCCCGGTGCGCCGCAGAGAGCGGTGCTGTTGCAAGCGCTTCTGGACCTGCGCGCCCAAGCCGAGACCAAAGGCGCATCGATGCAAGTCCGGGGGGCCATCCGTTCGGCTCTGTGGGCGTTGCGCGGGGAGTTTCCAGCCTCCGTCCGCGCCTCTGTCGCCAGGGCCACGGTGATGGCAGACGCCGGATCGAGATCCGCCCCCCAAGGCCTCTGAGTCCTCGAGCGCGCATGAACGTCCCCATCGGCCGGCGCGTGACTGTCATTCCGACGGGAGGATCGACATCGGACCGCCGCTTGCCCCGGGCATAAAGCCTGTTTCGTCCGGGCCTCGATGCGTCGTCCGTGGCGCTTCTCAAAACAGCGGCGGGGCAGCCCGTCCGAACGAGCCGGAGGTGGGATGCTGCTGAGGACCGGCCCCGGTCCCACGCTTCCCATGGGCGTCGCGGCTGCGATAGGACTGGTCCCGCGCGACCGTGCCGCGGTCGGGCCTTCAGCACCGTCGAGGAAGCCATGGCAGGCAGGGACGAGGCGGCGTGGCGCGTCGGCGTTCTGTTCTCCCGCAGCGGGGTCAGCGGCATCACCGAGACCGAGCATTTCCTCGGTACCGCGCTCGCCATTGAGGAGATCAACACGGCCGGCGGCGTGCTCGGCCGCCCGATCGCGCCGATCTGTTACGATCCCGCCGGGGACACCGACGCGTATCGGTCCTACGCCCGCCGGATGCTCGCCGAGGATGGGGCCGAGGTGGTGTTCGGATGCTCCCTCTCGGCCAGCCGCAAGTCGGTGCTGTCCACCGTGGAGCGGCACAACGGCCTGCTGTGGTATCCCTCGATCTACGAGGGGTTCGAGTATTCCGAGAACATCATCTACACCGGCGCGACCCTGAACCAGAACGTCTTCGCCCTGGCCGACTACCTCTTGCAGGAGCACGGCACCCGGATCTTCCTGATCGGCTCGGACTACATCTATCCGCGCGAATCGAACCGGGTAATGCGCGACCTCATCGAGACGAAGGGCGGGACCGTGATGGGCGAGCTCTACGTTCCCCTCGACGCGGACGACGCGGCCCATGCGGCGATGATCACCGCCATCCGGTACGCCGCGCCGGACGCCGTGTTCTCGACTGTGGTCGGGCGCGGGGCCGAACGTCTCTACCGTGCCTACGCCGAATCCGGGATCGACCGGGCGCATTGCCCGATCGCGAGTCTTACTTTGGCCGAGGGTCAGATCCAGGCGATCGGGCCCGAACTGTGCCGCGGCCACGTGCTGGCGACGTCCTATTTCGGAGCGCTCGCCGGCGAGGAGAATGCGCGCTTCGTATCGGCCTTTCAGGCCCGGTTCGGGACCGGGCGGCCGACCAGCATGTGGTCGCAGACCGCCTACGCGCAGGTCCACCTGTTCGCGCGCGCGCTGACGGAAGCCGGTACCCTCGATGCCGGTCGCCTCGGCGCGGCGGCGCTGCGCCAGCGCCTGGCCGCGCCGGAGGGCGACCTCACCTTCGACGGTGAGACCCGGCACATCTGGCTCACGCCCGGCATCGGCGTCGCCCGGGCCGACGGTCAGTTCGACGTCGTGTGGCGGGCACGCCGCCCGGTGCGGCCAGATCCCTATCTCGCATGGTCGCGCTTCGAGACGAACTGGCTGGACGAGGGCGTGGCCGCATGAGCGCGCCCGCCCGCAAGATCTTGGACGACCTGCGGCGCGCCCGCGCCCTCGTGATCCATCCCCGGGACGAGGAAGGCGCGGCGCTGCAGGAGCAGCTCCGCCGCCTCGGCTGTGCGGTTTCGCTGGCGTGGCCGCCACCGGCCGCCCTGCCGGGTGACATCGACACGCTGTTCATTCAACTCGACGACGCTCAGGTGATGCACCTCCTGCCGTCGATCGAGGCGATCGAGCCGGCCGTCATCGCCATCGTGGCCTATGAGAGCCCGACTTCCCTGAAGGCGATCGCCGACGTGAACGCGCACGGGGTGCTGAACAAGCCGCTCCATCCGCGGGGCGTCCTCACGCAGTTCGCCCTCGCCCGGTACCGGCGCAGCTACGAGGGCCGTCTGACCAGCAAGATCAACCGGCTGGAGGAGACGATGAAGGGCCGCCGCACGGTCGAGAAGGCGGTTCGTCTCCTCGTGGAGTTGAACCGGATCGACGAGGATGCCGCCTACAAGATGCTCCGCGATCGGGCGACCACCTCCCGGGTGCCGATGGCGAGCGTGGCCGAGGGTGTGGTCTCGGCCCACGAGGCGATGAGTGGCCTCGGCCTGCGCATCGCGTTGGCGGAAAAGCCCTGACTGTAGCAGTCTGCCGCAATTATCGGCTTGCCCTCGGGAAGACGACGGCTATCGTAACCGTATCGGGCAAGGTTGCCCCGCAGCAGGATTGCTGCATCACATCTCGGCTTTGAAGCCTCTGGACCGCGGATGACGTCTGCGCCCAGGGGCTTTTTGCGTTTTGGAGCTCTCATGATCCAAGCGAACGATCCCGCACGCCCGCCGATACGCGTGTCCTGCATCCAGTTCGCGCCGGAATTCGGTGCGGTCGAATCCAACATCACCCAGGCGGCCGAGCGCGTCCGCGCGGCCGCGGCGGAGGGCAGCCGGCTGATCGTCCTGCCGGAACTCGCCAGCACCGGCTACGTCTTCGAATCGCAGGCCGAGGCAGCCTCCCTCGCCGAGCCGGTGCCGGACGGACCGACCACCCGGGCCTGGGCAGCGCTGGCCGCGGAACTCGGCGTTCATATCGTGGCGGGGATCGCCGAGCGCACCGGCGTTGTCCTCTACAACGCCGCCGTGATCGTCGGACCCGAGGGCTATATCGGCACCTACCGCAAGGCGCATCTCTGGGACCAGGAGAACGTGTTCTTCGCCCGGGGCGACCTCGGCTTCCCGGTCTTCGACACGGCGCTCGGCAAGATCGGCATCGCGATCTGCTACGACGGATGGTTCCCCGAGACGTTCCGCCAGCTCGCGCTGGGCGGTGCCGAGATCGTCTGCATCCCGACCAATTGGGTTCCGATGCCCGACCAGCCCGCGGGCGAAGCCGCCATGGCCAACACCCTGCACCGGGCCGCAGCCCATTCGAACGGCCTCTTCATCGCCTGCGCCGACCGGGTCGGCGTCGAGCGCGGCCAGCCCTTCGAGGGACAGAGCCTGATCATTGGACCGAAGGGCTGGCCGCTCGCCGGCCCGGCAAGCCGCGAGGCTGCGGAAACCCTCTCGGCCCTGGTCGACCTCGACGCGGCCGGACGCAAGGACCTGAACGCGTTCAATTCCCTCCTGCGCGATCGCCGCACCGACATCTACGGCTGACGGTCACCGCCCCCATTCCCACCCGTTTCGAGGAGCCCCCTATGGTGAAGCATCTGATCATCGGTACCGCCGCCCTCGGGCTTGTCGCCTCGGCCGCGCAGGGTGCCGACGGCAAGCCGATCGTCATCGGCGTCCCGATCGGCCTGTCGGGCGCCAACAGCGTCGTCGCCCCCTCAGTGGTTCAGTCGGCTGAACTCGCCGTCGAGGAGATCAACGCCAAGGGCGGCGTGCTCGGCCGCAAGCTCGCCCTCGAGGTGGCCGATGACGCCTCCGGCGCGGCCGGCGCCCAGAAGGCATTCGACAGCCTGATCTATCAAAAGAAGGTCGATGTCCTGATCTCCATGGAGACGAGCGCGGCCCGGAACGCCGGTCTGCCCGCCGTCACCAAGGGCCGGGTGCCCTACATCTACACCTCGTTCTACGAGGGCCATTCCTGCAACAAGAACCTGTTCGTGGACGCCTGGGTGCCGGAGCAGCAGGTGCCGCCGGTGGTCGACGCCTTCAAGGCGAAGGGGGCCAAGACCTACTTCCTGATCGGCAGCGACTATGCCTTCGGCCGCGGGATGCTCGGCTTCGCCAAGAGCTACGTCGAGAAGACCGGCGGCAAGGTCCTAGGCGAGGAATACCTGCCGATGGACGGCAGCGATTGGACTGCGATCATCTCCAAATTGAAAGAGGCCAAGCCTGACGCGCTGATCACGTCGACGGCCGGCGGCGCACCGAACGTGACGCTGACGAAGCAGCTGCGCGGCGCGGGTGTCACCCTGCCCTTTGCCAACCTCGCGTTAGACGAGGGCACCGCCAAGAGCATGGGGGCCGATGCCGAGGGCGTCTATTTGTCCGCGTCCTACGTCACCGGGATCGACGGCGCCGAGAACAAGGCGTTCCTCGCCGCCATGAAGAAGAAGTTCGGCGCCGAGCTGCGCACGCCGAACGACCTCTCGGTTCCGGAATATGAGGCGATCTACCTCTACAAGGCAGCCGTCGAGAAGGCGGGCGGGACTGAGACCGTCAAGGTCTTGGAGGCGCTGCCGACGGTGAGCTTCACCGGTCCGCGGGGCACGATCCGCATGAGCAAGCAGCATCACGCGCCGCTGACGATGTATCTCGGCCAGATCCAGGCGGACGGCACCGTGAAGGTCGCCGACACCTTCAAGGATGTCGATCCCGGGGAGCAGTGCCCGAAGCTGCAATGAGGGAAGCGCGCTGAGGGAATCGCGGAACTCCCGACGTAGCAGAGCGGGGAGGGAGCGCCTCGCTACCCACTGCCTCCCCTGCCGTTCCCGCACACCCGGAACCCTCCGATGCTGCTGACCCTCGACATCCTGACCACCGCGGCGATCCTGTTCATCGTCTCGATCGGCCTCCTGGCGATCTTCGGCGTGCTCAAGATCATCAACTTCGCCCACGGGGCGTGGCTCACGGTCGGGGCCTATTGCGCGGTGGTGACAGCAAAGCTCGGGCTCAACCCGTGGCTGGCGCTGCCGCTGGCCTTCCTCGTCGGCGCGGTTCTGGGCGGCATTGCGGAGCACTTCATCATCCGCCCGCTCTATCGCAGGCCGCTCGACGCGATCCTGGCCACCTGGGGGCTCGGCATCGTGGTCGGGCAGCTCGTCACCCTGGGTTTAGGCCGGGACGTCCAGCTCACGCCGAATCTCTACGCCGGCACCGTCGCATTCCTCGGCGTGGATTACTCCGCCTACCGCCTCGTCGCGCTCGGCATCGCGCTGGTGATCGGTACCATGTTCGCGCTCGCCATCGAGCGGACACGCCTCGGCCTCTCGGCGAGGGCGGTGATCATGAACGAGACGCTGGCGCGCAGCCTGGGCATCGACACGGGCCGCGTGCGCCTCGTGGTGTTCATGATCGGCGCCGGCCTCGCGGCGCTGGCCGGCGTTCTGCTGACGCCGCTGACCAGCGTCGATCCGAACATGGGCGTCGCGTGGCTGATCGGCGCCTTCATGCTGGTGATGGTCGCCGACGCCTCGTACCTCGCCCTGGCGGCGGCCTGCCTCGTCTTCGGGGCAGCGCAGGTCCTGATCAGCACCTTCGTGAGCCCGATCCTGGGCAGCATCGCCATCGCGGTGCTGGCCGCCCTCGTGCTTCGGATCAGCCCGAAAGGTTTCTCCCGTGCTTGAGACCGCTCCCGTCGCCCGGCGTGCCGTGCCGGCGCCCGGCCGGCGACCCCGCCTGGCCCGCACGGCGCCCTTCGTGGTCGCCGGTCTCACCGCCCTGGCGCTCTGGATCGCGCCGCTTGTCCTCGACACCTTCGCGGTCAACGTCCTGACGCGCTCGATGATCTACGCCGTGCCGGCCGTCACCGTGGACTTGCTCTGGGGCTTCGCCGGCATCCTGACCTTCGGGCAGGCGGCCTTCTTCGGCGTCGGCGCCTACGCGGCCGCCATGATCCTGAACGCCTACGGGGCGACGCCGCTGGGCATCGCTGCGGCATTGGCCACCGCGATCGCCGCGCCGGCGCTGCTCGGCCTCGTGGTCGGCTGGCTATCCTTCTACCACCGCTCGACGCCGCTCTACGCCTCGGTGATCTCGCTGGTTGTCCCAATCGTGGTGGTCCAGCTCATCTACGCGGGCGGGGAATGGACTGGCTCCAGCAGCGGCCTCGTCGGCTTCGACGTGCTGCCCTTTGAGATCGAAGGCTATTTTCGCCTTGCAGCCCTGGTTCTGGTCGCCGTCACCCTGGCCGCCTGGATCCTCGTGCGCTCGGATGCCGGACGCGCCCTCGTGGCGCTCCGGGACAACGAGGCGCGCTGCGCCTATCTCGGCCTCAATCCCCGCCGCCTGCAGATCCTGCTGACGGCCGGACTCGCCGCCGTTGCGGGTTTCGCGGGCTTCCTGTTCGCCAACGCCTCGGGCGTCGTCGCCCCGGAGAATGCCGGGTTCCTGTTCGGCACCGAACTGGTGATCTGGGTCGCGCTTGGCGGCCGCGGCACGCTGCTCGGCCCGGTGCTTGGCACGATCGCCATCGATTACCTCGCGGCGAACCTGTCCGGGGACCTGCCCTTCCTCTGGCAGCTCCTGCTGGGAACGGCCTTCGTGGCCATCATCATCCTGCTGCCCGGTGGCCTTGCCGACCTCGTCGGCCGACTGTGGCGGGTGCTGCCGTTCGGCCGGTCAGGGCCATCCGCCCCCGCGCTCGCGGCCCGGGAGGACGGGACGGAGCCGACGGCCACCGATACCTCCATCCTCAAGGTCCAGGGCCTCGCCAAGGCTTATGGCAGCCTGACGGTGCTGGAAGCGATCGACCTCGAGATCCGGGCCGGCGAACTCGTGAGTTTGGTCGGTCCGAACGGCGCCGGAAAGACGACCCTGATGCGCTGTCTCAGCGACGGCACCGAGCCGTTCACGGGCTCGATCGCCGTCGGCGGTACCGCCATCACCGGGCTGACCCCGAACCGGATCGTCGGGCTCGGGGTCGGGCGCAAGTTCCAGGTCGCGAGCGTCTTCGAGAGCCTGTCGGTCGCGGATTGCCTGCGGCTCGCCCGGGCCTCGCACGACGGGTTGAACCCGACCGGCCGGGCCGCGACGCTGGGCCTGCCGCAGGCCGCCCTCGACGTCCTGCGGATGACAGGTCTCGACCGCCGGCTTCCGGAGCCCGCCCGGCTCCTGTCGCACGGGCAGAAGCAGGCCCTCGAACTCGCCATGGTGGTGGCGCTGGAGCCGCGCCTGATTTTGCTCGACGAGCCGACCGCCGGCCTGACCAAAGCCGAGCGCACCACGATCGGACGCGTTCTCAAGGATCTCACCGCCAACGGGCGGATTGCCGCCGTGCTGGTCGAGCACGACCTCGACTTCGTGCGGGAGATCTCGTCGCGGATCGTGGTGCTGCACCAGGGCCGGCTGGTCCTCGACGGCACGGTCGAAGCGGTGGTCGGCTCCGAGCTGGTCCGGACCATCTATTCGGGAGGCGCCCATGGCTGAAGCGATGACGGACGCGACAGCCGCGGCGGCGCGGGTCGCGCCGGCGGGGGCCGCCCTCGCCCTGGACAACGTCGCGAGCGGCTACGGGGCCGTCTCGATCGTGAAGGGCGTCTCCCTGTCGGTGGCGCCCGGGGAGATCGTCGCTCTTCTTGGCAAGAACGGCATGGGCAAGACCACCCTGCTCAAGACCATTTTGGGCATGGTGGCGCTGCGCGGCGGCGGGATCACTATCGACGGACAGGCACTCGGGACCCTGTCCCCCGCCAAGCTCGTCGCCCTGGGCGTCGGATACGCCCCCCAGGAGCAGCCCCTGTTCCAGGATCTTTCGATCCGCGACAACCTGCGCCTCGCAGTCCCGTCGGACCGGCATCTGCCGGCGGCGCTGGAGCGGCTGTTCGGCCATTTCCCCTTCCTGAAGGACCGCCTCGCCCAGCGCGCCGGGACGCTCTCCGGTGGCGAGCAGAAGATGCTGATCCTCGGGCGCGCGCTGATGCTGCGCCCGCGCCTCCTCCTCATCGACGAGATCTCCGAGGGGGTTCAACCCTCCATGGTCGAGCGCCTGCGCAAGGTCCTGCTGGCCGAGCGCGACGGTGGCCTGTCCATGCTGGTGGTCGAGCAACATGTCGCCTTCGCCCTCGGCCTCGCCGACCGCTACGCGGTGCTGAAGCTCGGCGAGATCGTGGACAGCGGCTCCACCAAGGCCCCAGACGCGCAGGCGCGCGTCATCGACCACCTTGCGGTGTGATCCCCCATGGAGCTCAACACCTTCTCCATCGCGGCCCGTTGCCCCCGGACCGGACAGCTCGGCGTCGCCGTGGCGAGCGCCGTCCCGGCCGTGGGCGGGCTCTGCCCGTATATCCGGGCCGGGATCGGCGCCGTCACGACCCAGTCCTGGGTGAACCCCTACCTCGCCCTACGCATTCTGGATGGGCTCTCTGAGGGGAAAGATGCAAATGCAACCCTGACGGCGGCGCTCGGCACCGATGATCGGGCGGATCTGCGCCAGATCGGGTTGGTCGACAGCAACGGGACAGCCGCCTGCTGGACCGGCGCCGGATGTACCGCAGAGGCCGGGCACCGCAGCGGGGCAGGCTACGCCGTTCAGGGCAACATGCTGGCCAGCGCCGACGTGATCGACGCCATGGCTCGGGCCTTCGAGGACAGTGCGGCCTGCGATCTCGACGAGCGGCTGATACGGGTTCTCGAAGCCGGAGAGGCTGCGGGTGGCGACCGCCGGGGCAAGCAATCGGCGGCGCTGAAGATCGTCGACACCGAAGATTATCCCCGTTTCGACCTGCGCGTCGACGAGCACGGGCGCCCGGTCGCCGAACTGCGCCGGATCCTCGCCGTCGCCCGGCGGCAGCTCATCCCCTTCGTGGCCGGGATGCCGCGGCGGGATGGCCCGGCCGGCGCGTTGCCGGAGGATGTCGCCGCCATGCTGCTCCGGCCGCCCGCGGACAGACCCGGCGCGGACTCCCACGGCGCGCCGGATCTGCTGCTCGATATCATTGGCCTGTCGCCGGAAGCGGCCGGACGGGTCGCGCACCTGCAATCCCGCTTCGCCCCGATCCTGGACGAGATCCGGACGCTGCGCAGCCTCGACCTTACCTCTGTCCACCCGCCGGTCGTCTTCGACCCGAATCTTCCCTATCGCCGGCCGGCCCAAGGCTGTCACCCCATGACTGATGCCCCATGACTGACGCCCTCTGGTCCCTGCCGATCACGGAGCTCGCTCGACGGATTGCGGGGCGGTCGTTGTCGAGCGTCGAACTGGTCGGGGCCTGTCTCGACCGGATCGAACGCCTCGACGGCGATCTTCAGAGCTTCGTATGTCTGTCGGCGGACGCCCTGGAGATGGCGCAGGCGGCCGACGCGGAGATCGCGAAAACCGGTCCGCGGGGGCCGCTCCACGGGATCCCGATCGGCATCAAGGACAATTACACGACGGCCGACCTGCCGACCCGGGCTGGGACGGCGGTCGACGCGCTGACCTTCCCGCGGACGGACAGCCACTGCGTGGCGAAGCTGCGGGCGGCGGGCGCGGTGATCCTCGGCAAGCTGCGCATGCACGAATTCGCCTGGGGCATGGTCACGCCGCCGACGCGCAATCCCTGGGATCTCGCGCGGGTGCCGGGGGGCTCCAGCGGCGGTTCGGGGGCCGCGGTGGCGGCCGGGCTCTGTCCGGCGGCCCTGGGCTCGGATACGGGCGGTTCGATCCGCATCCCGGCGGCCCTGTGCGGCGTCGTCGGCCTCAAGCCGACCTACGGGCGGATCGGCCGCTCGGGGATCGTGCCGCATTCCTGGTCCCTCGACCATGCCGGACCGCTGAGCCGGACGGTGGCCGATGCGGCGCTCCTGCTCGGCGTCCTCGCCGGGTCCGATCCGGACGATCCGGCGGCCTCGTCAGCCCCGGTGCCGGACTATCGCGCCGCCCTTGCCGCGCCGGTCCGAGGCCTGCGCGTGGCGGTGATCCGCAACCACTTTTTCGAGGCGATCGACGCGGACGTCGCCGCCGCCGTCGAAGCGGCGATCCGCTTCTTCGCCGGGGAGGGCTGCCCGGTGCGGGACGTCGCGGTACCATCCCTGCGCTACGGGCTCGGCGCCATCTACGCGATCGAGCTGGCCTCTTCGGCGGCCTATCACGACCGCAATCGCGCGCAGGGCCATGTGAACGGCTTCGCGGCGGATGTGCGGGACCTTGTGGAAATGGGCCGGTTCGTCACCGGACCGGACTACCTGCGGGCCGAGCAGGCCCGGGCGCTGATCATGGCCGAGATGGCCGCCACCCTGGCGGAAGCGGATGTGATCGTCACCCCCACCGCGCCATTGACGGCGTGGCGGTCCGACGAATCCACGGTGACGATCGCGGGACGGCCGGAGAGCGTCCTGGCGGCCTCGTGGCGCCTCACCTATCCGTTCAATCTCACGGGACTTCCGGCCCTCGCACTGCCCTGCGGCTTCGACCGGCGGGGCCTGCCGATCAGCCTGCAGATCGCCGCCCGGCCCTTCGCGGAGGATCGGCTCCTCGCCTTCGCCCATCGGTATGAACAGGCCCACGATTGGTGGCGCCAAGTCCCGCCCTTCGCACGCGAGCCCTGACCAATGGCGCAGGGCCAGCCGAACATCCGGTGTCACGTCAGGCAGCAGCGCTAACCTATCGGGGATGGCACCCGATCGAACTCCATGACGCCTCGGCCGTTCCAAAGCTGCAGCAACAGCACGGACAACCGCATGACACGCACGACGATGGCGCTCGCTGGCGCCCTGAGTATCGCTCTGGCAAGCCCCACGGCGGCACAGATTGTCACCGGGGGTGCCGGCAACACAGGCGTGGCCGCGCCAAACGCGGTGGGCGGCGTGGCCCCTGGCGCTCGAGATCTCGGCCCTAGCCCAATCACCCGAGGCAATGAGGCCAGTCCCAGCAACTCGTCGGTACCCGGGACAACGCCCGGAGTGAATATCGGCGGCACACCCACCAGCGGGCCGCCCGGAACCGGGGGCACATCGGGTGGCCCGTCCCTGAGCGGACGCTAGTCGGCCAGTACGGCGATGAGCGAGAACGAGCCGGCGAGCACGAAAGTGCCCGCCACCAGGGTGGCGATCAGGAGCATCGGGAAAGCCTCGGGGCGCTGAACAGCGCAGCTTTCTCAGGAACGCACACGGCTATGCTTGGTTGCGAGGCCGAATGCCGGGCATCAATACCCACCCCCTGCCCCGATCTGCTCAAAGGGCGGTGCCGCCTGTCCTGACGAACCAGCCCTGCTCCGGGACGCTACGCGGCCCAGCCCCATGATGGACCCGCTGGATCAAACGGCCGAAACCGACGTTGGGCTGAAGGTGTCAAAGCCTTGGGCTGGCAAGAACTGAAGAACCAGCCACTTCCTGCCCGGGCGCAACCCGCGCCTGATGCGGGGAAGCACCGAATTTTTGTGCGAGTCAACTTACAGTTCTTGCTGGTAGATTGGTGAGCGCGCTGGGACTCGAACCCAGGACCTACAGATTAAAAGTCCGTTGCTCTACCAGCTGAGCTACGCGCTCGCGTCCCGCTCGCGCCCGGATTGCGGGGCGCCGGGGACGGCGCGTCCGCAATAGGTGAGGTGAACCGGGGGGTCAACACGCGAGCGGGGACAACGCTCAGTCTGGGTCGGTCCGCCCGCGCTCCACGATCGCGCGCGCCTCGTCGAAGGCGGCATCCGGGTCGAGTTCCGTCGTGTCGAGCCGAACGGCGTCGTCGGCCATGCGCAGGGGCGCGGCGGTCCGGGAGGAATCGCGGGCGTCGCGGGCCTCGATGTCGGACAGGATGGCCGCAAAGGTCGCGTCCTCACCGCGGCCGGCCAATTCCCGATGGCGGCGGCGTGCCCGCTCCGCCGAGGATGCGGTGATGAACAGCTTCACCTCGGCGTCCGGACAGACCACCGTGCCGATGTCGCGCCCGTCGAGCACCGCACCCTGCGGCGCGGCGGCGAAGCGCCGCTGCCACAGGAGCAACCCGGCGCGGACATCCGGCACCGCCGAGATCCGCGAGGCCGCCTCGCCCATCGCCCGGTCCCGCAGACGCGGATCGTCGAGCTTCTCCGGATCCAGCGCCTGCGCGGCCTTGGCGGCGGCCCCGTGATCGTCGAGCGACAGGCCAGCATCGATCAGCGCCAGGGCCACGGCCCGGTAGAGCAGACCCGTATCGAGGTGCGGCAAGCCGTAATGGTCGGCCAAGCGCTTGGCCAGCGTGCCCTTGCCCGAAGCGGCCGGTCCGTCGATCGCGATCACGAACGGCATGGGATTCAACCTCCGATCTGGCCGCCGAGGGCCCGCATGGTCGGCAGAAAGGTGGGGAAGCTCGTGGCAATCATCGCGCCGTCATCGACCGTCACCGGGTCCCGCGTGGCGAGCCCCATCACCAGGAACGCCATGGCGATGCGGTGATCGAGATGGGTCGCCACCGTGCCGCCACCACGGGCCGCATTGCCGTCCCCCTCGACCACGAGGTCGTCGCCTTCGACCGTGTGGCGGACGCCGTTGGCCGCGAGACCCGCCGCTACGGCGGCGAGGCGGTCGGATTCCTTCACGCGCAGTTCGTGCAGGCCATTCATCCGCGTCCGGCCCCCGGCGAAGCTCGCCGCCACCGCGAGCACCGGATACTCGTCGATCATGGCCGGCGCCCGTTCGGCCGGGACATCGACGCCCGTGAGGCGGCTCGATCGGACGCGGAGGTCGGCAACGGTCTCGCCCCCCTCCTCCCGCTCGGCCACACGCTCGATCTGCGCCCCCATTTCGAGCAAGGTCGTGATCAAGCCCGTGCGCAGCGGGTTCATCATCACGCCCTCGATCACCACGTCCGAGCCCGGCACGATCAGCGCCGCCACCAGCGGAAACGCCGCCGAGGACGGATCGGCCGGCACCACCACGTCGGTCCCGCGCAGGGTCGGCTGACCGGTGAGCGCGACGCGGCGGCCGTGGCCTCCGGGTCCATGCGGCACAACCTCGACCGCGGCGCCGAACAGGCGCAGCATCCGCTCGGTGTGGTCGCGGGTCGCGGCGGCCTCGATCACCGTCGTGGTCCCGGGGGCGTTGAGGCCGGCGAGCAGCACCGCCGATTTGATCTGCGCCGAGGCGGCCGGCGTCTCGTAGGTGATCGGGATCACCTCCCTGGGTCCGCGCAGGGTCAGCGGCACGCGCCCGCCCTCGGCCTCGGCTAGAACCTGCGTGCCCATGCGGGTCAGCGGATCGAGGATACGGCGCATCGGCCGAGAGCGCAGGGAGGCGTCGCCGTCGAAGGTCGCGGTGACGGGCTGGCCGCCGACCACGCCCATCATGAGCCGGGAGCCAGTGCCGGCATTGCCGAAATCCAGGACCTCGGCCGGATCGCCGAGGCCGCCGATGCCTACGCCCCGCACGCGCCAGCGCCCGGAACCGAGGCGCTCGACGCCGGCGCCCAGAGCCTTGGCGGCGGCGGCGGTGCGCAGCACGTCGTCACCTTCGAGGAGGCCCTCGACTCGGGTCTCGCCCTCGCTCAACAGACCGAGGATCATCGCCCGGTGGGAAATCGACTTGTCGCCGGGTGGGCGGAGCCGTCCCCGCAGGGCCGAGCCAGGGGTCGCTGTGAGAGGTTCGGGGGATGAAGCGTGCGACACGGAACGTCCGTTCGGGCTCGATGGTGGGCCGGGATCCGGCGCGTCGCACGGCATGGCCGCGCCGCTGCAATCGGACCGTGAAATCGCCGTGCGGTTAACACGCGCACCGTCGGACGTCATCCACGGATACCTTCGCGACCGCGCCGCCCGGATCGCGTCTCGTCGGGTTCGATTGACAGGGGCGGCGCCCACGACTAACGGGGCCGCTCCCCCGAGACAGTAGTAGACGACGAGGTGTCCCCCCGTGGCCCGACCGGAACTTGGCTTGAAGCGCCAGTGCATGAGCTGCGGCGCGAAGTTCTACGACCTCGCCCGCGACCCGGCCATCTGCCCGAAATGCGGGGCGGTCTATCAGGCGGTCGCCACATCGAGCCGTGCGGCGCCTCCGGCGCTGTCGCGCGCCGCGCCGACCAATGACGATGAGGACGACACGGACGAGAAGGGGCCGGAGCTGGTCTCCCTCGACGAAGTCGAAGCCGCAGAGGACGAGGCGGATCCCACACCCGACGACGAGACGGTCGAGGATGGGGATTCGACCGAGGACGATACCTTCCTCGAGGAGGAGGATGCCGGCGACGACGATGTCTCCGATCTCATCGACGGCGATATCGAGAACGACGAGGAGGGCTGAGGCGGTCTCCGCCTCCCCACCAAAAAAACCCCCGATCGAGGCGAAAAAAGGGGGTTGAGTCCGCGGCGCGAGCCGCCTATAGAACCGGCCTCGCCGGACGCCAGCCGGACGGCGAGACCCCCGCGGAACCCAAACCGCGGTGGATGAAAGTGGGGCCTTAGCTCAGCTGGGAGAGCGCTTCCATGGCATGGAAGAGGTCATCGGTTCGATCCCGTTAGGCTCCACCATCCTCCTCTAGCGCGACGCGGCCCGGACGGCCTGCCTTGCGCTTCGTTTCCCGCCTACACCGATCCTGGCGACAGCTCGAGCCGATTGCTCAGCGGGTCAAATGCCCGAGCGGCAGGGCCGTCGTGTACTTCACCTGCCCCAGCGCGAAGCTGGACCGGATGTTGGCCACCCCGGGGATCCGGGTGAGATGGTCGAGCACGAGCTTCTGGTACTGGCCCAGATCCTCCACCACCACCCGCAACATGTAGTCGGCCTCGCCGCTCATCAGGTAGCACTCCATCACCTCCGGGCGGCTGCGCACCGCCTCGTCGAAGGCCTGGAGCGCGGCTTGGGTCTGCTTCTCCAGCGAAACGTGCACGAAGACGTTGACCGCGAGCCCCAAACTCAGCGGATCGACCACCGCGACGCAGCCGCGGATCACGCCCGCTGCCTTCAACTCGTTGACGCGCCGCCAGCACGGCGAGGCCGAGAGGCCGACCCGCTCAGCGAGATCCGCAATGCTGATCTCACTGTCCTCCTGAAGGCATTCGAGGATGCGCAGCGAGGCTGCATCCAGGGAAACCGATCGCGGCGCCATACGACTGCTCCCGTGTATCGAGCCGGCCTGTCATGCCGCTCATCGCCGGATGGAAAAGGCTTCTCCAGCATCAATTGTCCCCAGATGGGTCGAATTCACCCTGGATAGAGCCTTAAGAGGACGAATCGATCTGAATTCACGCGCTGGAGGCGAAACTTCGGCATGTCCAGCCGCCCCGGCGCCGCTATGATCCGGCGCCTACAGGGAGGCCGCGCCGATGAACGCCATACCGCCGAAAGCCACCATCGCGCGCTCCGCCGAGGTCGATCACGATCCGGCCGAGACTCAGGATTGGCTGGCGGCGCTGGATTCGCTGTTCCGCACCGAGGGCGCGGCGCGGGCGCGGTTCATCCTCGACCGGCTTGAGCGCCGCTCGAAGGAGATCGGCATCCTCGACGAGGCCCTGCCCTACTCGCCGTACCGGAACACGATCGCCCTGGAAAAGCAGCCCCGCTATCCCGGCGACCTCGACATCGAGGAGCGGCTCACCTCGATCATGCGCTGGAACGCGCTGGCCATGGTGGTGCGCGCCAACATGGCCTACGGCGAACTCGGCGGCCACGTGGCGAGCTACGCCTCGGCGGCTGAGCTGTTCGAGGTCGGGTTCAACCACTTCTTCAGGGGCGGCGTCGACGGCGATCTGGTCTATTTCCAGCCGCACTCGGCGCCGGGCGTCTACGCCAGGGCGTTCCTCGATGGGCGCCTCTCGGAGGAGCAGCTCAAGCATTACCGCCAGGAGATCGCGGGCGACGGCCTGTGCTCCTACCCGCATCCCTGGCTGATGCCGGATTTCTGGCAGGTCCCCACCGGCTCGATGGGCATCGGACCGATCCATGCGGTCTATCAGGCGCGGTTCATGCGCTACCTCGGCCATCGCGGGCTCGTCGACACCGCCGGCCGGCATGTCTGGGGCGTGTTCGGCGACGGCGAGATGGACGAGCCGGAATCGATCGGCGGCCTCGCGCTCGCCGCCCGTGAAAAGCTCGACAACCTGACCTTCGTCATCAACTGCAACCTGCAGCGGCTCGACGGGCCGGTGCGCGGCAACGGCCAGATCATCCAGGAGCTGGAGAGCCTGTTCCGCGGTGCCGGCTGGAACGTCATCAAGGTGCTGTGGGGATCGGAGTGGGACGGGATCTTCGCCCGCGACACCAACCACGCCCTGCTGCGCCGCTTCGCCGAGACGGTCGACGGCAAGTACCAGACGCTGGGCGCCAAGGACGGCGCCTACAACCTCGCGCATTTCTTCGGCGAGGATCCGGAGGTGCGCGAGCTGGTCGCCCACATGTCGGATGCCGATGTCGACCGGCTGAAGCGCGGCGGCCACGATTTCCGCAAGCTGCACGCCGCCTTCGCGGCCGCCAAGGCCACCAAGGGGCGGCCGACCGTGATTCTGGCCAAGACCAAGAAGGGCTACGGCATGGGCGGCGCCGGCGAATCACGCATGACCGCCCACCAGGCCAAGAAGCTCGACGTGGACGCGCTGCGCGCCTTCCGCGACCGCTTCGCCCTGCCGCTCACCGATGCGCAGGTGGAGGGTCTGGCCTTCTACAAACCGGCCGAGGACGGGGCCGAGATGCGCTACCTGCGCGAGCGCCGGGAGAGCCTGGGCGGCGTGCTGCCGGCCCGCCGCCGCACGGCGCCGGCCGTGCCGATCCCGCCGCTCTCGACCTATGCCGGCTTCGCGCTGGAAGCCGGCGGCAAGGAGATGTCGACCACGACCGCGGTGGTGCGCCTGTTCGGCAACCTGCTGAAGCACAAGGACCTCGGGCCCCGCATCGTCCCGATCGTCGCCGACGAGGCGCGCACCTTCGGCATGGCCAATCTGTTCCGGCAGGTCGGGATCTACGCCCCGGACGGGCAGCTCTACGAGCCCGAGGATGCCGGCTCGATGCTCTATTACCGCGAGGCCCGGGACGGGCAGCTCCTGGAGGAGGGCATCACGGAGGCCGGGGCGATCTCGTCCTGGACGGCGGCGGCGACGGCCTACAGCGTCCACGGTCTGTCGATGCTGCCGTTCTACATCTACTACTCGATGTTCGGTTTCCAGCGGGTCGGCGACCTGATCTGGGCGGCGGCCGACCAGCGGGCCCGGGGCTTCCTGATCGGCGCTACGGCTGGCCGAACCACGCTGGGCGGCGAGGGCCTGCAGCACCAGGACGGATCGAGCCACCTCGCGGCGGCCGCGATCCCGAACTGCCGGGCCTACGACCCGGCCTTCGCGTACGAGATGGCGGTGATCATCGACCGGGGCGCCCGGGGGATGATGGAACAGGGCGAGGACGCTTTCTACTACGTCACCGCCATGAATGAGAACTACGCCCAGCCCTCCATGCCGGAGGGCGCGGAGGCGGGCATTCTCAAGGGCATGTACCGCCTGTCGGGGCCGGAGAACGAAGCGGGCGTGGTGCGCCTCCTCGGCTCGGGCGCGATCCTGCCGGAGGTGATCGCGGCGGCGGAGCTGCTGGCCCAGGATTGGGGTATCGCCGCCGAGGTGTTCAGCGTCACGAGCTTCAGCGAACTGGCACGCGACGCCCGTGAGGCCGAGCGCCGGGCCATGCTCGATCCTGAGATCGAGGCGCCGGTCAGCCACGTGGCGGCCCTGTTGCCCGGCGCGGCTCCGGTCGTGGCGGCGAGCGACTATATCCGCGCCTATCCGCAGTTGATCGCCTCCTATGTCGGCGCCCGCTTCGTCGTGCTCGGTACGGACGGGTTCGGTCGCAGCGACACCCGCAATGCGCTCCGCCGCTTCTTCGAGGTAGACCGCCAGCACGTGGCGATCGCCGCCCTGCACGCCCTGGCCGAAGCCGGCACCGTGCCCCGCGCCACGGTCGCCAAGGCGATCCGCCGGTACGGCATCGCGGCGGACGCGCCGGCGCCCTGGACCGTCTGAGGCTCAACGCCCCGAAACAAGGGGCGGCCCCCGTCCCGACCCTTCTCCGAACGCCCGACTTACGGAACCCCACCCGCATGAGCGCCGCGCTGCAGATCGCCCTTCCGGATATCGGCGACTACCGGGACGTGCCGGTCATCGAACTCCTGGTGAAGCCGGGCGATCGCCTCGCGGTGGACGACCTGATCCTCAGCATCGAATCCGACAAGGCGACCATGGAGGTCCCCTCCCCGGTCGCCGGCACGGTGCGCGAGCTGTTGGTCTCCGTGGGCTCGAAAGTCTCGGAGGGGACGCCGATCCTGATGATGGAGCCCGCGGAGGGAAGCATCGATCCAGCGGGCGCTCTCCCTCCCCATCTGGCAGGCGATGGGGACCCGCGCGTCGCCGAGGGTCGGGTCGGGACGAAGTCCCGCGAGGGGGGAGCGACGGCTCAGGACGAAGTTTCGGCCTTCGTGAAGGCTGCGCCCCCTTCGGAGGCGGGGCTCCCCTCTCCCGAACCGCTTCGCGGGCCCCCCTCCCCCCCAGAGGGGGGAGGGCTGGGCGCGCAACCGGCCACGCCGCTGCCGGCTTCGACCGGCGACGTGCACGCCAGCCCGTCCGTGCGCCAGCTCACCCGGGAACTCGGCGTGGCCCTCGACCGCGTACCGGCCACCGGACCCAAGGGCCGGATCCTGCGCGGGGACATCCAGGCCTTCGTCAAGGCCGCCCTCGCCGCCCCAACCGCGCCGCCGAGCGCCCCCACCTCCGGCATCGGCGCGGGCCTGCCGCCCTGGCCGGCGGTGGATTTCGCCAAGTACGGCCCGATCCAGCGCGAGCCCCTGTCGCGGATCCAGACGCTTTCGGGCGGCAACCTCAGCCGCAACTGGCTGACGATCCCGCACGTGACGAACTTCGACCGGGCCGACGTCACCGAAATCGAATCGTTCCGCACGGGACTGAACAAGCAGACGCTCACGCCGCCCGCGAAGGTCACGATGGTGGCCTTCCTGATCAAGGCCGCGGCCTCGGCGCTCCGGGCCTATCCGCGCTTCAACGCGTCTCTGGACGACGGCGATCTCGTCCTGAAGGACTACGTCCATGTCGGCTTCGCGGTCGACACGCCGAAGGGTCTGATGGTGCCGGTGGTGCGCGACTGCGACCGCAAGGGGATCATCGCGATCGCCACCGAGATGGCTGCCATGGCCGAGAAGGCCCGGGCCGGGACCCTCCCGGGCGCCGACATGCAGGGCGGCTGCTTCTCGGTCTCGTCGCTCGGCGGTATCGGCGGCGACGGATTCACGCCGATCATCAACGCCCCCGAGGTCGCGATCCTGGGCGCGGCGCGCTCGCGCATGGAGGCGGTCTGGGACGGCAAGGTGTTTCAGCCGCGCCTGATTCTGCCGCTCAGCCTTTCCTGGGACCACCGCGTGGTGGACGGCGTCGCCGCCGCCCGCTTCCTCGGACACGTGGCCTCGGTCCTATCGGACCTGCGGCGCGCCCTTCTGTGACGGTTCCCTCCATGTCCGCGTCCCATGAGATACGCGTCCCCGATCTGGGGGATTACGCCGACGTGCCGGTGATCGAGATTCCGGTATCGCCAGGACAGGCGATCGCCCGCGATCAGACGCTGCTGATCGTCGAGTCCGACAAGGCGACCCTGGACATCCCCTCCCCGGTCGCGGGAACGCTCGTGGAGATGCTGGTCGGCCCCGGCGATACGGTCTCGGCCGGCACGCTGATTGCCCGCGTCGTTGCTGAGGACGCGGGCGCCGCGGCGGCTCCACCTGTTCCGACACCGGACGCGCCCGTCACGACGGAGCGCGCAGAGGCGGCGTGCGACACGCTGGTGATCGGCGCCGGCCCCGGCGGTTACTCGGCCGCCTTCCGGGCCGCCGATCTCGGGCAGCGGGTGATCCTGGTGGAGCGCGACGCGACGCTGGGCGGCGTATGCCTGAACGTCGGCTGCATCCCGTCCAAGGCGCTGCTGCACGTGGCCTCCGTCACCGAGGAGGCCCAGAGACTCGCCGCGCATGGCGTCAACTTCGGTGCTCCGGCGATCGATCTGGAAAAGCTGCGGACCTTCAAGGCCGGCACCGTCCGCCGCCTGACCGACGGGCTCGCCCAGATGGCACGCCAACGCAAGGTCACGGTAATCCGCGGAACCGCGCGCTTCACCGGGCCGAACACCCTCGCGGTCGCCCTGCACGACGGGGGCGAACGCTATGTCACCTTCGCCAGCGCCATCGTGGCCGCCGGTTCCGCACCGGTTGCCCTGCCGATGCTGCCGGAGGATCCGCGCGTCGTGAATTCCACCGGCGCCTTGGAGCTGCCGTGCGTCCCGCGCCGGCTGCTGGTGATCGGCGGCGGCATCATCGGCCTGGAGATGGCGACCGTCTACAGCGCGCTCGGCGCTCGGGTGGACGTCGTCGAGCGGCTTCCGAACTTGCTGGAGGGCGTAGATCGCGACCTCGTGGCGATCTGGACCAAGCGCAACGCCCATCGCTTCGACCGACTGCTGACCGGCGCCGAGGTATCGTCCGCCACGGCCGGCCCGGAGGGCATCGCCATCACCCTGGCGGGCGAGGCGCAGGGCACAACCTACGACCTCGTGCTCCAGGCGGCCGGTCGCCGACCGAACGGGACGGGTCTCGGCCTGGAGGCAGCGGGCGTCACGGTGCAGCAGGGATTCGTGCCGGTCGATGCGCAGATGCGCACGAACGTGCCGCACATCTTCGCCATCGGCGACCTCGTCGGGCAGCCGATGCTCGCCCACAAGGCCGTGCATCAGGGTCACGTAGCGGCCGAAGTCGCCGCTGGTCACCGCACCGGGTTCGACGCCGCGGTGATCCCCTCCGTGGCCTATACCGATCCGGAGATCGCCTGGGTCGGCCTGACCGAGGCCGCCGCGAAAGCCGAGGGACGGAGCGTGGAGGTGGCGCGCTTTCCCTGGGCCGCCTCGGGTCGGGCCATCGCGAACGGCGCCGATTACGGCCTGACGAAGCTGCTCTTCGAGGCCGGCACGAAGCGTCTCGTCGGGGGCGCCATTGTCGGTCCGAGTGCGGGCGACCTGATCGGCGAGATCGCGCTGGCCATCGAGATGGGGGCGGACGCCGTCGATATCGGCCGGACGATCCACCCGCATCCGACGCTCGGCGAGACCGTAGGCCTCGCTGCCGAGGCCGCGCTCGGCCTCTGCACTGATCTGCCGCCGGCGCCACGGCGGTAGCGCGCCAAGCGTTGCGTCGCCGGCAGGGTGGCATCGGACAGGGTGGACAGGTGGGCCTCCCGGGCGTTAACCGGACGCTGAAGGCGGGGCGTCCTCGAGGAGTCGACGTGTGGCAAGGCCGGTGCCCGGCGGGCGATCGCCCCGACAGCCCATCCTTCTCCTCCTATCCGCGCTGGTCACGCTGCCGATGAGCCATCCTGGCCGGGCCAACGCGGAGGCCCCGGCCACCACCGACAGACCCGCCGACCCGCAAGCCCTCGTCTCTGCCCTGCGTGAGCGCATTCTCGCCTCCGACAGCGCGACGCTTGCCCTGGAAGGCTGGTGCGCCGAGCACAGGCTGGCCGCCGATCCGCACCTCGTGGCGCAACGCCTTCCAGGCCCGGACAAGCCTCTGACCGCCGCGCAGCGCGCCCGGCTGGCCATCGGTCCCGACGAGCCGGTGCGCTATCGCAGGGTTCGGCTCGTCTGCGGAACTCACGTCATGTCCGAAGCCGACAATTGGTACGTGCCTGCCCGGCTGACACCGGAAATGAACGCCCTTTTGGACGAGACCCGCACCCCGTTCGGCCGCGTCGTGCGCGCGCTCGCGCCGGTGCGCCGAACCGTGGCGGTTCGCGCCCCCACCCCGGAAGCCGAGCCGCGGCCGGATGATCCCCTGTTCGAGGTCGATGCGGTGCTCGCGACCGGCGCCGGCCAGCCCTTCTGCGAGGTCGTGGAGACCTATCTCGGCACCGCTTTACCCTCCGCGGCGCAGTGATCCCGTTGGCACCTTGCCCCGGTCATGATCGCCATCGCCGGTTTCACGTTTTTATGTTCACCGGGGTACCGAAATCATTCCGGTGACGGCACGCTGCTCAGGGTCGCCGATACCATGCGCGGCGATCGAGATGGCTTTAGGTTGGCCGGCCCGAATCAAGAGGAGGAACGATGATGCGTTCGCGGCTTCTGAGCCTGACGACATGGGGTCTGTTCGGGCTTGGCGCGGTCAATGGTCCAGCATGGGCGGCCGACCCGGCAGGGATCTGGCTGACGGAGACAGGCAGTTCGCGCATCCGCATCGCGCCCTGCGGCGGCGGCTATTGCGGGACGATCGTCAGCGCGCCGGGCAAGGCCTTGGATGCCAAGAACCCCGATCCGGCTCTGCGCTCCCGGAG
Organism: Methylobacterium sp. E-005; assembly: GCF_022829725.1. GTDB lineage: Bacteria > Pseudomonadota > Alphaproteobacteria > Rhizobiales > Beijerinckiaceae > Methylobacterium. The sequence continues at coordinate 117,293 of NZ_JAKSYG010000093.1, forward strand.
CGTCGTCGGCGTGCAAATCCTCGACGCCCGGCAAAAGGACGCCTCAGGGTATTCCGGCTCGCTGTACAACCCCAATGACGGCAAGACCTATTCGGGGTCTATGCGCCTCACCGGTCCCACCACCCTCGAAGTCTCGGGCTGTGTGATGAGCGTCTTCTGCAAGCGGCAGAGCTGGACACGCGCGAACTGAGCCGGCGGAACGCCGAAATTTGCCGCGTCGCAACATCGCAGGATCGATTGTGCGCCATCGAAGTTAGCAGGGTCAGACCGCTTCAGGATTGCTTATGACCCGGACACTGCTCGCTTCCATCCTTGCCATCGCCACCATCGCGCCGGCGACCGCTCAGATCATCGAGACGCCGAATGGCGCTCGTGTCGGCGCGCCGCCCAGTGCGCAGGGCGTGATCAGCACGCAATCCAACACCGTCGGCAACGACCCGGCGATCACCTATTCGCCGACCGGCCGGCCGGCCGACACGATCTCGGCCGACTCGGCCGCGGCCGGCAACGCCAACCAGCCGTCACGGGTCGCGCCGCAGGGCGGCGCCGGCGGCAAGTAAGCGCCTCGCAGACGCGACGCTCGAAACTGGGAAGGCCGCACCGGCGACGGTGCGGCCTTTTTTGTTCAGGCCGCCTCGGTCAGGGCCTGCTCGACGGCGTCGAGGGCCGCTTTCGCGCCCGCACCATTCGGACCGCCGGCCTGCGCCATGTCCCGGCGGCCTCCGCCGCCCTTGCCGCCGAGTGCGCCGGCGCCGGCCCGGACCAGCCCGACCGCGTCGTAACGCTCCGTCAGGTCATCGGTAACGCCGACCACCAGACCGGCCTTGCCATCAGGCCCGACGCCGACGACCGCAACAATGCCGGAGCCGAGGCGCTTCTTCTCCTCGTCGACGATCGGCTTGAGGTCGCGCATGTCGAGGCCCTCGACCACCGAACGGCGGAACGCCACACCGCCGATTTCGGTCTGCTGTGCGCCGGCCCCCGAGCCGCCCTCGCCCCCCATGGCGAGCTTGCGCCGGGTCTCGGCCAGTTCGCGCTCCAGGCGGCGCCGTTCCTCCATCAGGGCCGTCAGGCGATCGGGCGCCTCCGAAACCGGAGCCTTAAGGATACCCGCCAGGGCCGCCAACGTCCGCGCCTCCGCGGCGCGGTGGTGGCGCGCCGCGTCGGCCGTCAGCGCCTCGATCCGGCGCACACCGGCGCCAACCGCGCTCTCGCCTACGATGGTGATCGCGCCGATATCACCGGTGCGAGCGGCATGGGTGCCGCCGCAGAGTTCAACCGAGAACGTCCTTGGCCGTCCCTGCGTAGCCGACGCATCGACCGGCAGACCCATGGAGACGACCCTTACCTCCTCGCCGTACTTCTCGCCGAACAGCGCCCGGGCGCCCGACGCGATGGCGTCATCCACCGCCATGAGCTTGGTCACGACCGGCGCGTTTTGGAGCAGCACCGCGTTGGCGATGTCCTCGACCCGGGCCAGCTCGTCCGCCTCGATTGGCTTCGGATGGCTGATGTCGAAGCGGAGACGGTCCGGGCTCACCAGCGAGCCCTTCTGCGCGACGTGGTCGCCCAGTACCTGCCGCAACGCCTCGTGGAGCAGGTGGGTCGCCGAGTGGTTGGCGCGGATCGCCCGACGGCGACCGTGATCGACCTTCAGCTCGACCGGCTGGTCCAGGCTCAGCGCCCCCTCCTCCACGGTGACGTGGTGGACGAACAGGTCGCCGAGCTTCTTCTGGGTGTCGGTGACCCGCGCACGGACGCCCGGGGCCACGATCAACCCGGTATCACCGACTTGGCCGCCGGATTCGCCGTAGAACGGCGTTTGGTTGACCAGGATGAGGCCGGTCTGGCCGGCCTCCAGACTCTGCACCTCGGCGCCGTCGCGCAGCAGCGCGGTGACGATGCCCTCGGCGCTCTCGGTCTCGTAACCCAGGAACTCGGTGGCGCCGACGCGCTCGCGCAGTCCGAACCACACCGTCTCGGTCGCCGCCTCGCCCGAGCCCTTCCAGGCCTCGCGCGCCGCCTGCTTCTGACGCTGCATCGCGGCGGTGAACGCCTCGGTGTCGACGCCGATGCCCCGGGCCTTCAATGCGTCCTGGGTCAGGTCGAGGGGAAAGCCGTAGGTGTCGTAGAGGGTGAAGGCGGTCTCTCCGGAGAGCTTGTCGCCCTCCTTCAACGCCCGACTCTCCGCGTCGAGGATCGAAAGGCCGCGCTCCAGGGTACGCCGGAACCGCGTCTCCTCCAGCTTCAGGGTCTCGGCGATCAGGCTCTCGGCCCGCATCAGCTCGGGATAGGCCTGCCCCATTTCGCGCATCAGGGTCGGCACGAGGCGGTACATGGTGGGCTCACGGGCGCCCAGGATCTCGGCATGGCGCATGGCCCGCCGCATGATCCGGCGCAGCACGTAGCCGCGACCCTCGTTGCCCGGCAGCACGCCGTCGGCCACGAGGAAGGACGAGGCCCGCAGATGGTCGGCGATCACCCGGTAGGAGGCGAGGGTCGCCGGCTCCGGGGCCCGCGAGACTGCATGGGCGACGGCGTCGATGAGCGCCCGGAACAGGTCGGTGTCGTAGTTCGAATGCACGCCCTGGAGAATCGCGGCCATGCGCTCCAGACCCATGCCGGTATCGATCGAGGGCCGCGGCAGCGGGTTCCGGACGCCTGGCTCCAGCTGCTCGTATTGCATGAACACGAGGTTCCAGAATTCCAGGAACCGGTCGCCATCCTCGTCCGGCGAGCCGGGCGGACCACCCTGCAGGGCCGGTCCCTGGTCGATGAAAATCTCCGAGCAGGGGCCGCATGGGCCGGTATCGCCCATCTGCCAGAAATTGTCGGAGGTCCCGATCCGGATGATCTTTTCCTCCGGCAGCCCCGCGATCTTCCTCCACAGGCCCGCGGCCTCGTCGTCATCGGCGTAGACCGTGACGAGAAGCTTGTCCGGCTTCAGGCCGAACTCCTTGGTGATCAGCGTCCAGGCCAGCTCGATCGCGCGATCCTTGAAATAGTCGCCGAACGAGAAGTTGCCGAGCATCTCGAAGAACGTATGGTGGCGCGCCGTGTAGCCGACATTGTCGAGGTCGTTGTGCTTGCCACCGGCCCGCACGCATTTCTGCGCGGTGGTGGCCCGGTCGTAGGCGCGCTTCTCGACGCCGGTGAAGACGTTCTTGAACTGCACCATCCCGGCGTTGGTGAACATCAGCGTCGGATCGTTCTTCGGCACGAGGCTCGAAGAAGGCACGACCTCGTGACCCGCCTTGGCGAAGTAGTCGAGGAAGGTCGACCGGATCTCGTTGACGCCGCTCATCGGGGCTGACTCTGGCAGGAACACGGGACCGGAGGCCGCTCACCTTCGAGCGACGTCCGCATGGCGCCCTCTTTGAGCCGTTCCGGATCGGGTTGCAATCGGCGCGCGGCCTAAGTGCTTGTCGTCCCGCATGCCTTTGGCGATTCGCCGCCCCCGGGCCGACGAGGCCCGTCAAAGGGCGCGCCTTTCTCGCAACGGCGCTCGAAATAACGCCTCAACCTGTGGCTTACAGGCATCGGCCGCGAAAACACCGCGATCCGCCCCAGCTCCGCCACGAGCGCGGCCGTGTTGTCGCCACATCTGTCAAGCGATGTTGAATCCAGGCGCCATCACCGGCGCGCGAGGATTCGGATCAACGATGCAGGGCCGCACGGTCGGATCGTCGAAGACCAATACAGGCAAGCCGGGGGCCGGGCATTTCGGCGTCGGCCGGGCCGACGTGATCGCCGCGCAGCCGATGCTCGGTCGCGCCCACGGCAGCCGCCCGGCCCTGGTCCGGTCGCTGATGACCGTGTCGCTGATCGCCGGCGGCCTGAGTGCGGCGTTGATCGGCTCGGGCGTCGATCTCGGCAAGGTTGGCCTGTCGCCGGCCGTGTCGGTCGCGGAGGCCGCCACCGAGATCCCGATGCCCCGCCCGCATATCCACACGGTCGCGCTGGAGGACGAGCTGGAGCGCACGCCCCTGCGCGCCTCGTCGAGCTTCGCCGCGGTGCACGACCTCGACACCGAGATCGGCTCCAACACGGTCGACCGCGTGTCCTACGACTTCCTGCTCTCCGAGAGCGCGGGCGGCGACCCGAACGACATCCTCGAATTCGGCCCGATGAAGATCCGGCGCCACATCGTTCAGACGATCGTGCGCGCCGCGCAGGCCGTCCAGACCGATCCGGTCCTGCTCATGGCGGTGGCCGACAAGGAGTCGAGCTTCATCACCGCGGTCCAGGCCAAGACCTCCTCGGCGACCGGCCTCTACCAGTTCATCGAGCGCACGTGGCTCGGCGTGGTGCGGGATTTCGGCGCCAAGTACGGGTTGGAAAAGGAAGCCGCGCTGATCACGGCCGATTCCAACGACAGGCCGGTGATCACCGATCCGGCCGAGCGGGTCCGGGTGCTCGAGCTCCGCCGCGATCCCTACCTCTCGGCGCTGATGGCCGGCGAGATGCTCAAGCGCGACGCGGCCCGCATCGCGCTCCGCATCGGGCGCGAACTCACGCTCGGCGAAGTCTATCTCGCGCACTTCCTCGGACCGGACGATGCCGAGGAATTCCTCGCCAACGTCGTCAACAAGCCGGCCACGGCCGCCGCTGCCCTGCTGCCCGGCCCGGCCCGGGCCAACCGATCGATCTTCTTCGCCGCCGGGCGCTTCACCGGCCGCGGCCGCCATCGGAAGCCCCTCAGCCTCTCGGTGGCTCAGGTCCACGAGAAATTCGAGGCGATGATGAGCACCCGCGGCTCGCGCTACCAGAACGTGCGCGCGGTCTCCGGCATCATGGCGTATGCCGATGCGGACACGGCCACGCAGTAACGGCTCGGCGAGCGGGCGCCGGATTCGCCCCCCGCGCGCAACCACCGGCGGATTGCCGACTTTCCTCCCTGTGCGCCGCGTTTTCGTCGGGCGCGCTTGAAGACTTCGGGGGGAGTCCTTGAGAAAGCACCAGACGAGCGCACCCCTGCCGCTCACCGATACGCTCACACCGGGTGTTCCGCTCGATCAGATCGGCCGGACACTCGCGTCGTTCTACGATAACTTGGTCTCCGAGGGCGTGCCGGAGCATCTCGCTGCCCTGGTGCGCCGCGTGCGCCAGACGGAGACCGAGAAGCCGGCGCAGGTTGAGACCGGCGCCACATCGGCGCGTGCCGCCCATCGGCGGGTCGCGCTCGTTGTCGAAGACGATCCCGAGATCCGGGCCCTGGCCGAAACGCTGCTCGAGGAAACCGAACTCGACGTCGTCGGCTGCGACAGTGCCGAGGCGGCCTTGTCGGTCCTGCAGGCGCGGGGCGGCGAGGTCGCGCTGGTCTTCGCCGATGTCCGGCTCGCCGGTCAGATGGACGGCTTGCAGCTTGCCCGGGCGGTGGCGACCCTCTGGCCGAGGGCGCGGCTGGTGGTCACCTCGGGTCGCGGTCTGTCGCGCCCCGACCTGCCGCGCGAGGCGGTGTTCATCGCCAAGCCCTGGCGTCCGTTCGACGTTCTGGTGGAGGCGGAGCGCGCGGCCGCCGACCCACCGCCGCCGATCCTGTGAGCGCCGACGCGCGGTCATCGGCCGGCCGCAACGCGTCTTCCGGAGCCGCGCGACGGCTGACGGATCCGTGGGCCCGGCCCTTGCATGGACAGACCGCGCGTCGAGGCGGGCTTGAGCGGCACGCGTCCTGAGAGAGCCGATTTGCCGATCCTATCCGTCAAACATCGCACGATCTACAAGTACAGACGTCCGGTCTCCTTCGGCGAGCACCGGATCATGTTCCGACCACGCGACAGTTACGATCAGAGGCTGATCGAGGCGACCCTGGACATCACGCCGGAACCGGCCGCGTTGCGTTGGATGTTCGACGTGTTCGGCAATTGCGTGGCGGTGGCGACCTTCGACACGCGGGCGGAAAAGCTCACCTTCGCCTGCAGCATCACCCTCGAACACACGCCGGAACACGCGCCGGTCTTCCCGCTCGCTCCGCACGCGACCCACTACCCGTTCGGCTACGGTGCGGAGGACATGCCGGATCTCGCCCGGTCCATCGAGCGGCAATGGCCGGATCCACGCCACGAGGTCGATGCCTGGGCACGCAGCTTCCTGCCGCCGGACGGGCGCATTCCCACGCAGGACCTGCTGGCTGCCATGACCCGGAGCGTGCGGGCTAATTTCACCTATCTCGCCCGCAACGAGAAGGGCGTGCAGGACCCGCTCACCACGCTGCGCGGCAAGCGCGGTTCGTGTCGCGACTTTGCGGTCCTGATGATGGAGGCCGTGCGGGCGCTCGGCATGGCCGCCCGGTTCGTGTCCGGATACCTGTATAACCCGCGCAATGACCGGGCGCGCCATGTCGGCGGCGGCTCAACCCATGCGTGGCTGCAGGTCTATCTCCCCGGAGCCGGCTGGGTCGAGTTCGACCCGACCAACGGCATCGTCGGCAACCGCGATCTGATCCGCGTCGCGGTCACCCGCAATCCCGCGCAGGCGGTGCCCCTGCACGGGTCCTTCTTCGGTTTGGCCAGCGACGACCTCGGCATGCGCGTCGAGGTCGACGTGGTCGAGCTGCCCGGGATCACGGCGAGTTCGCCCCCGACACACAATCAGGGGTCCGACCCCGCGCCGGCGCGTTGATCCCCGGCCCGGAACGAGCGTGCGGGGCCTCCCGCGCGGATGGCGACACAACGAGGTGGCGGCGATGAAGATCAAGACGGGTTTCGATATCGCCTTCACGATGAGTCAGCCGACCCCGATGATCCTCATGCTGAGCGTGCACCCGTCGCGGATGCCCGACGTGCTGACGCCGCATGTCATCTCCTTCGATCCGCCGCTCCAGGCCCACGAGTACCGCGATACGTTCGACAACATCTGCCACCGCATCGTCGCGCCGCCGGGCCAGCTGACGGTTTCGGCGGACTTCACGGTTGCGGATTCCGGCGCGCCGGACGTGATCGAGCCCGAGGCGCGCCAGATCCCGGTGCAGGACCTGCCCGACGCCGTGCTGATGTTCCTGCTCGGCTCGCGCTACTGCGACACCGACAAGCTGTCCC
>NZ_JAKSYG010000116.1 GCF_022829725.1 Methylobacterium sp. E-005
ATCGCGTAGGAGGCGGCGTGATCCGGTGCCGTCACCACCTGCGCGTCGATCTTCAGGCGGGCGAGCTGGTCGCGCACGGCTTTCTCGTTGGTGGTGCCGGCGGTGACCACCACGGTCTTGCCGCCGAGGTCGCGGTAGGACGCGATGCCCGAGCCCCGCTTCACCAGGAGCTGCGTCGCGCTGATGTAATCCACCGGCGAGAAGGCCACCTGTTTGCGCCGCTCGGCATTGGCGGTGGTCGAGCCGCATTCGAGGTCGATCCTGCCGGAGGCGACTGCCTCGATACGGGTCTCGGCGGTGACCGGCGCGTAGCGGATCTTCACAGGCCGGCCGATCGCCGCCTGGACGTCGTCGGCGATCTCGCCGCACAGGTCGAGGGCGTAGCCGATCGCCCTCGGGCTGCCGTCCGGATTCTTGCCCTCCACGAAGGAGAACGGCACCGAACTCGCGCGATAACCGAGCACGATCTCGCCGCGCTCGGCGACGCTCTTGAGCGTGCCGGTCAGCACCTCGATGGCGGAAGCGGGCGTCGTCGCCAGCGCCAGGATTAGAACCGCGACGAGCCGCATCGTCATCACCCAGCCTCCGAGGTGCACCACACAAGCCACGCCGCACGCGAGAGCGCCCGGAGCCGGGATTCTCCGACCCACCCCCTGATCCTGAGGTGCCGGAGTGCAACGGAGGCCTCGAAGGAGCCCTCCGGTCAGCACTGCGGTCCCTGGGGCGCTCCTTCGAGGCCCGCTCCGCGGTCACCTCAGGATGCGGGAATGGGTGGGATGGCCGTTCTGCGACGCCCATCAGGGGACGCCGATCCGCGAAACCGGCTTCGACGATCTCGCCGCTACTCCGCCGGCGACACCACGGTCCCCACATGATCCAGCCGCTGGTCGGTGGCGGTGAGCTGCCCCTCCCACTTGGCCACCGCCACCGTGGCGACGCTGTTGCCCAGCACGTTGGTGGCCGAGCGGCCCATGTCGAGGAACTGGTCGATGCCGATGATCAGCAGCAGCCCCGCCTCCGGGATGTTGAACTGCGTCAGCGTCGCCGAGATGACCACCAGCGAGGCGCGCGGCACGCCCGCCATGCCCTTCGAGGTCACCATCAGCAGGAACAGCATGGTGAGCTGCTGACCCCAGGTCAGCGGGATGTTGTAGGCCTGGGCGATGAACATCACCGCGAAGGTGCAGTACATCATCGAGCCGTCGAGGTTGAACGAATAGCCCATCGGCAGCACGAACGAGGTGATGCGGTTGGGTACGCCGAACTGTTCGAGGTTCGTCAGCATCTTCGGATAGGCCGCCTCGCTCGACGCGGTCGAGAAGGCGAGCACGAAGGGCTCCTTGATCAGGTTGATGAGCCGCACGATGCCGCCGCCCCCGAGCAGCAGGAAGCCGACGCCCATCAGCAGCGCCCAGAGCACCGCGAGCCCGATGTAGAACTCGATCAGGAACTTGCCGTAGGTGATCAGCACGCCGATGCCCTGCGTGGTGATCGTCGCGGCGATCGCGGCGAAGACCGCCACGGGGGCGAACATCATGACGTAGCCCGTCACCTTCAGCATGACGTCGGCCACGCCCTCGATGCCCTTGGCCAGGAAGTGCCCCTTCTCGCCGAGCGCAGCGAGCGCCACGCCGAAGAAGATCGAGAACACCACGATCTGCAGGATCTCGTTGTTGGCCATCGCCTCCACGGCGCTCTTGGGCACGAGGTGGGTGACGAACTCCTTGAGCGAGAGCGAGGCGGTCTTGAGCCCCGTGCCGGCACCGACATCGGGCAGCGGCAGGTTCAGGTTCATCCCCGGCTGCATGAGATTCACCAGGATCAGCCCCAGCATCAGCGAGCAGAACGAGGCGCCGACGAACCAGAGCAGCGCCTTGCCGCCGACCCGGCCCACCGCGGCCGTGTCCCCGAGATGCGCGATGCCCACCACCAGGGTCGAGAATACCAGCGGGGCGATGATCATCTTGATGAGGCGCAGGAACACGTCGGAAATCAGCGCAATGTAACCGGCGATCTCCTTCGCCGTTTGCGGATCGGGCCACGTGATGCTGCAGGCATAGCCCACCGCGATCCCCAGGAGCATGCCGACGAAGATCATCGTCGTGAGTCGTGAACCTGTCATCGGACGGCTCCTGCCTGGGCTCGGGATGAGCAAGCATTACAGTTCGTTAACGTGAAGCACGAACTGCGCCATGCGCAAGCCCTGAGTGGCGCCGTTACTGGTATCTTCGACTGTTTTCGCGCGACGCTTGCGCGGGGATGAAACCGGTGGCCGGCATGCTACGGCTGCGGTACGGGTCTTGCCCTGCCAAGCTGCCTGCTGTCTCAGTAGGCAGCCTCGAACCTACGGCGCGCGAGAGTACATGGACGTCTTCGTACAGCAGCTCATCAACGGGCTGACGCTCGGCTCGATCTACGGCCTGATCGCGATCGGCTACACGATGGTGTTCGGCATCATCGGCATGGTGAACTTCGCCCATGGCGACGTCTTCATGGTCTCCTGCTTCATCGCGCTGATCACCTTCCTGCTGCTGACGGTCTGGCTCGGAATCAGCTCGATCGCGCTGGCCTTCCTGGTGGTGCTGGTGGTCGCCATGGTGCTCACGGCCCTGTGGGGCTGGGCGATCGAGCGCGTCGCCTACCGGCCCCTGCGCGGCTCGTTCCGGCTGGCGCCTTTGATCTCGGCGATCGGCGTCTCGATCTTCCTGTCGAACTTCGTGCAGGTCGTGCAGGGCGCGCGCAACAAGCCGACCCCGCCGATGTTCTCAGGCGGCATCACCCTGTTCGAGCGCGACGGCTACGCGGTGTTCCTGGCTTGGAAGCAGGTGCTGATCATGGCGGTGACCGCCGTGCTGCTCACTGGCTTCTGGTATCTCGTGCAGCGCACGCCCTTCGGCCGCGCCCAGCGCGCCTGCGAGCAGGACCGCAAGATGGCCGCCCTCCTCGGGATCGACGTCGATCGGACGATCTCGCTGACCTTCGTGCTCGGCGCCGCCCTGGCGGCGGTCGCGGGCGTCCTCTACCTGATGTATTACGGCGTAGTGTCGTTCTCGGACGGGTTCGTGCCCGGCGTGAAGGCGTTCACCGCGGCGGTGCTCGGCGGCATCGGCTCCCTGCCGGGCGCAGTGCTGGGCGGCCTGATCATCGGGCTGATCGAGACCTTCTGGTCCGCCTACTTCTCGATCGAGTACAAGGACGTCGCCGCCTTCTCGATCCTGGCGATCGTGCTGATCTTCATGCCTTCGGGCATCCTGGGGCGGCCCGAGGTCGAGAAAGTCTGATGGCCGCCCCGCAGACTGCCCTCCCCGGCTCCGCGATGGCCGGCATCCTGCGCGACGCCGCCCTCTACGCCCTCGTCACCTTCGGCCTGTGCGTGCCGCTCATCGCCTATCGCACCGATCCCGGCCCGGGCACCGAGCTGGTGCTCGTGCCGCGCTGGGGTCTGGTGGCGGCGCTCTGCGCGGCGATCTTCGTCGCCCGGATCGTGCAAAGGCTGGTGCTGCTGCGCCGGGACGCGCGCCGGGCGCTGACCCCCTCCCCGGCCCAGGCCACAGAGGCGGTCCACGGCGAGCCGGATGCCGGGCAGAAGACCTCGAAGGTCGGGCTCTACGCGTTCATCGCCATCGCGTTGACGCTGCCGATCCTCGCGGCGCTCGCCACCGGCGGCCTGTCCTCGGCGCGCTACTGGATCGACCTCGGCATCCTGATCCTGACCTACGTGATGCTTGGCTGGGGCCTGAACATCGTGGTCGGGCTCGCGGGGCTGCTCGACCTCGGCTACGTCGCCTTCTATGCGGTCGGAGCCTATTCCTACGCGCTGCTCTCGACCACCTTCGGCCTGTCCTTCTGGGTCTGCCTGCCGCTCGCCGGGCTGTTCGCCGGCCTGTGGGGGATGATCCTGGGCTTCCCCGTCCTGCGCCTGCGCGGCGACTACCTCGCCATCGTGACGCTCGCCTTCGGCGAGATCATCCGCCTCGTGCTGATCAACTGGACCGACGTGACCGGGGGCGGCGCGGGCATCTCGTCGATCCCGCGCGCGACCTTCTTCGGGATCCCGTTCACGGCGGGCGACGACGGGTTCGCCGCGACCTTCGGCATCCCGTACGATTCGATGCACCGGCTGGTGTTTCTCTACTACCTGATCCTGGCGCTCGCCCTGATCACCAACTTCGTCACCCTGCGCCTGCGCCGCCTGCCGATCGGACGGGCCTGGGAGGCCCTGCGCGAGGACGAGATCGCCTGCCGCTCGCTCGGCATCAACACGACGGCGGTGAAGCTCACCGCCTTCGCCCTGGGCGCGGCCTTCGGCGGCTTCGCGGGCTCGTTCTTCGCGGTGCGCCAGGGCTTCATCAGCCCGGAGAGCTTCAACTTTCTGGAGAGCGCCATCATCCTGGCGATCGTGGTGCTCGGCGGCATGGGCAGCCAGGTCGGCGTCGCGATCGCCGCGGTGGCGATGGTCGGCGGGCCGGAGATGCTGCGCAACCTCGGCTTCCTCAAGGCCGTGTTCGGCGAGGGCTTCGACCCCAACGAGTACCGCCTGCTCCTGTTCGGCCTCGCCATGGTCGCCATGATGGTCTGGCGGCCCCGCGGGCTGATCTCGGTGCGGCTGCCCTCGGTCTCGCTCGGCGAGCGCCGCGCCGTCTCGGGCGCCCATGTCAGCGAGGGGCACGGCTGATGGCGACGCATCCGGATCTCCGGGCGGCGGCCGCGACCCCGCCGGTGCTCACCGTCGAGCATCTCACCATGCGGTTCGGCGGGCTGGTGGCCGTCTCCGACCTGTCCTTCGAGGCGAAGCGCGGCGACATCACCGCGCTGATCGGCCCGAACGGGGCCGGCAAGACCACCGTGTTCAACTGCATCACCGGCTTCTACAAGCCGACCGAGGGCATGCTGACCCTGGCGCACGCGGACGGCACCACGCACCTCCTGGAGCGGCTGCCGAACCACGAGGTGAACCGCACCGCCCGGGTGGCGCGCACCTTCCAGAACATCCGCCTGTTCCAGGGCATGACGGTGCTGGAGAATCTTCTGGTCGCCCAGCACAAGCCGCTGATGCGCGCCTCCGGCTATACGATCCTCGGGCTCCTCGGCCTGAAGGGTTTCCGGGACGCGCAGGACGCCGCGATCGAGCGCGCCAAGGCGTGGCTGACGCGGATCGACCTGATGGAGCGGGCGGACGATCCGGCCGGTGCCCTGCCGTACGGCGCGCAACGGCGTCTGGAGATCGCCCGGGCCATGTGCACCGATCCAGTTCTGCTCTGCCTCGATGAGCCGGCGGCGGGCCTCAACCCCCGGGAATCGGCGGAGCTGAACGGGCTCCTGCGCCACATCCGCGACGCGCACGACACCTCGGTCCTGCTGATCGAGCACGACATGTCGGTGGTGATGGAGATCTCCGACCACGTGGTGGTGCTCGATTACGGCCAGAAGATCGCCGACGGCACCCCCGCCGAGGTCCGCAGCGATCCGAAGGTGATCGCCGCCTATCTCGGCGTCGAGGACGAGGAGGTGGAGGCCGTGGAGGCCGAGGTCGGGATCAGCGTGCCGCACGGCGACGGCGCCCATACGGGAGCCCCGGCATGAGCGTCGCCGGCATCAACGTTCTGGTCGAGGAGACCCGGGCGATCCAGGCGGGCCAGAAGCCGCCGCTCCTCGCGGTGCGCGACGTCTCGACCTATTACGGCAGCGTCGCCGCGCTCCGGGGCGTCGATCTGGACGTGGCCGAGGGCGAGATCGTCACGCTGATCGGTGCCAACGGCGCCGGCAAGTCGACCCTGATGATGACGATCTTCGGCAGCCCGCAGGCGCGCTCGGGGACGATCACCTATGACGGGCGCGACATCACCCGGATGCTGACCCACGCCATCGCCCGGCTCGGCATCGCCCAGTCGCCGGAGGGCCGGCGGGTCTTCCCGCGCATGAGCGTCTACGAGAACCTCCAGATGGGCGCGGCGCTCCATGACGGGCGCTTCTTCGCCGAGGATCTGGAAAAGGTCTGCGTCCTGTTCCCCCGGGTGAAGGAGCGCCTGAACCAGCGCGCCGGCACCATGTCGGGGGGCGAGCAGCAGATGCTGGCGATCGCCCGGGCGCTGATGAGCCGCCCGCGCCTGCTGCTCCTCGACGAGCCGTCCCTCGGCCTCGCGCCGCTGGTCGTGAAGGGCATCTTCGACGCGATCCGGGAGCTGAACCGGACCGACGGCATGACGATCTTCCTCGTCGAGCAGAACGCCTACCACGCCCTGAAGCTCGCCCACCGGGGCTACGTGCTGGTCAACGGCCGGGTCACGATGAGCGGCACGGGCCGTGCGCTCCTGGACGATCCGAACGTCCAGGCCGCCTATCTGGAGGGGGGCCATGCCGGCCCGGTCGGGGCATGAGCATGCTGCAGGGCGTCGTGTTCGAGGAGGAATCGGCGTGGCTGTTCCTGCTCGTCACCGTGGTGATGGGTGGCTGGGCCGGCTGGATGGCCGCGCGCGGCATCGCCCGGGGCTGGCGGCCGTTCTGGCAATGCGCTTTGGCGCTGCTCCTCGTGGCGGCCGCCGTGCGCTTCATCCACTATGCCCTGTTTTCGGGCACGCTGCTGTCGCTGCACTACTATGCGGTCGACGCGCTCGTGGTCATGATCATCGGCGCGGCGGGCTTCCGCTACACGCGGACGCGCCAGATGACGAGCCAGTACCGCTGGCTCTACGAGAAGACCTCTCCGCTGACGTGGCGCGAACGGGCGCCGGAGGCGGGCGGGGTCCGATGAGTGCGGCCGGATCCGCACGTGCGGTCCTGACGATAAGGGGAAGTACGCGATGAGATCGATTCTGCTGGCCGGGCTCGCCCTCGGCGCCATGATGGCCGGGGCGCAGGCCGCCGACGTCAAGCTCGGCATCGCCGCGCCGATCACCGGCAACAGCGCCGCCATCGGCGCGCAGCTCAAGAACGGTGCGAGCCAGGCGGTCGAGGACCTCAACAAGGCCGGCACGCTCAAGGGCACGACGCTCTCGGTCACGGTCGGCGACGACGCCTCCGATCCGAAGCAGGGCGTCTCGGTGGCCAACAAGTTCGCCAGCGACGGCGTGAAGATGGTGGTCGGCGACTACAACTCGGGCGTTTCGATCCCGGCCTCCGACGTCTATCTCGACGCCGGCATCATCCAGGTCACCCCCGCCTCGACGAACGTGAAGTTCACCGAGCGCGGCATGTGGAACACCTTCCGCACCTGCGGCCGCGACGACCAGCAGGGCGCGGTGGCCGGCACCTACCTCGCCGATCACTTCAAGGGGAAGAAGATCGCCTTCGTCCACGACAAGACCCCCTACGGCAAGGGTCTGGCCGACGAGACCCTGAAGGCCCTCAAGGCCAAGGGCGGCAAGGACGTGATGTACGAGGGCATCAACCCGGGCGAGAAGGACTATTCGGCCCTCGTCTCCAAGCTGAAGTCGGCCAATGTCGACGTGGTCTATTTCGGCGGCTACTACACCGAGGCCGGCCTGATCCTGCGCCAGATGCGCGACCAGGGCCTGAAGGCGCCGATGATGGGCGGTGACGGCATGGTCGACCGCGAACTCGTGGCGATCGCCGGCCCGGCCGCCGAGGGCACGCTGACCACCTTCCCGCCGGACGCCCGCAAGAACCCGAACGCCAAAGCGGCGCTCGCCGCCTTCAAGGCGAAAAACATCGATCCCGAGGGCTACACCCTCTACTCCTACGCGGCCGTTCAGGTGCTGGCGAAGGCCATGGCTGAGACCGGCTCCAGCGACGGCAAGAAGCTCGCGGACTGGCTGCACCAGGGCAAGGCGGTGGACACCGTGGTCGGCCCGATCGCCTACGACAAGAAGGGCGACATCACCCGACCGGATTACGTGATGTACGAGTGGAAGAAGGGCGCCGACGGCAAGATCGACTACACCGGCAACGAGCTGACGAAGTAAAACGCGGGCGTTCTGCTGTCCCGTCACACCGTCCGACGCCGCTCCGCATCACGCCGTGGGGCGGCGTCGTCGTTTGAGACGCGGTGAATTCGTCAGCTTTGATGGCGGATACGCCCCCAAGACCCCGTGCGCACGCCTAAGAAGTGTGCATGATGCCGCCGGCGCGAGCGGCGAGCCGGCTCGACGTCACGGAGGAGGCCATGCGGGGGACAGGGAGCGCGTCTTCGGACGAGGTCACAAGCTTGGCCGCGCCCTGTCGGTATTTGGCCGCGTTTGCGCGCGGCGCCTCGACCCGCCTCCCGGCACCATCATTGCAAAGGCATCGCCCGAGCGGGCGGGCCCGCAGGTCCAGCCGCCAGCCGACACCGTTCGGCCCGATCCAGGAGTTCCGTACCGATGCAGTCTGATATCGCTCGCCGCGGCGTTGCCGCGGCGCTGGGTCTGACCCTCGCCCTCGCCCCCTTGAGTCTGCGGGCGCAGGAGATGACCGGCACCCTCAAGAAGGTCAAGGATTCCAACGCCATCGTCATCAGCTACCGGGACGCGTCCGTGCCGTTCTCGTATCTCGGCGGCGACCAGAAGCCGGTCGGTTACGCGATGGACATCTGCTACAAGATCGCCGACGCCGTGAAGGCCAAGCTCAACCTCCCGAACCTTGAGGTGAAGCTGAACCCGGTCACCTCCGCCACCCGCATCCCGTTGATGGCCAACGGCACGATCGACCTCGAGTGCGGCTCGACCACCAACAACGCCGAGCGCGAGAAGCAGGTGTGGTTCACCAACTCGCACTTCCTGACCGCGACCCGCTACGTCTCGAAGAAGTCCGCCAACCT
Source organism: Methylobacterium sp. E-005 (assembly GCF_022829725.1). GTDB lineage: Bacteria > Pseudomonadota > Alphaproteobacteria > Rhizobiales > Beijerinckiaceae > Methylobacterium. The sequence goes on from NZ_JAKSYG010000116.1 coordinate 8,756, forward strand.
GCACACGATCGAGGACCTGAAGGGTAAGACCGTCGTGTCGACCTCGGGCACCACGAACATCAAGCAGATCAACGAGGCCAACACGGAGCGCAAGCTCGGCCTGACGATCCTGCCGGCCAAGGACCACGCCGAGGCGTTCCTGATGGTCGAGACCGGCCGCGCCGCCGCCTTCGTGATGGACGACGTGCTGCTCGCCTCGCTCGCCGCCTCGTCGAAGGACCCCTCGGCCTACGAGATCTCCACCGAGGCCCTGTCGAAGCCCGAGCCCTACGGCATCATGCTGCGCAAGGACGACACGGAGTTCAAGAAGGTTGCGGACGACGCCACCGCCAAGCTCTACACGAGCCCCGAGGGCAAGGCGCTCTACGACAAGTGGTTCACGCAGCCGATCCCGCCGCGCAACATCAACCTCAACCTGCCGATGAGCGCGGAGATGAAGAAGCAGTTCACCACCCCGATCGCCAGCCCTGATCCGGCGGCCTACTGAGATCGGCACGCCAACGGCGACGACGCGCACCGTGGGCTCCGGCTCACGGTGCGTCTCTATAGGTTCACGGTAGAAGCAGCGCGATGAACTACAACTGGAACTGGCGGATCTTCTTCGATGCCTCGCCCGAGGGCAACGGCACGTATCTCGACATGCTGCTGTCGGGGCTCCTGTGGACGATCGCCACCGCGCTCTGCTCGTGGATCATCGCGTTCTTCCTAGGCTCGCTGATCGGCGTGCTGCGCACCCTGCCGTCGAAGCCGGCGAATGCGATCGGCACGGCCTATGTCGAACTGTTCCGCAACGTGCCGCTGCTGGTGCAGATGTTCCTCTGGTACTTCGTGCTGCCGGAGATCGTGCCGACCCGGCTCGGCGACGCGATCAAGCAATTGCCCGACGCGCCGTTCTATACGGCGGTGGTGTGCCTGGGCTTCTTCACCGCCTCGCGCGTGGCCGAGCAGGTCCGCGCCGGCATCCAGGCGCTGCCCCGGGGCCAGCGCATGGCCGGCACCGCGATGGGCTTCACCACCTACCAGACCTACCGCTACGTGCTGCTGCCGAACGCCTACCGGATCATCCTGCCGCCGATGACTTCGGAATTCCTCAACAACCTGAAGAACACGTCCGTGGCGCTGACCATCGGACTCTTGGAGCTGACCGCCCGGGCGCGCTCGATGCAGGAATTCTCCTTCCAGGTGTTCGAGGCCTTCACGGCTGCGACGGTGCTGTACGTGGTCATCAACCTCGTGGTCGTCACGGCGGCGACCTTCCTGGAGAAGGCGGTCGCCATCCCCGGCCAGCGCTGAGGACAGCCCGCCCCCGCTTCCCCGCCCGACGGCCACCGCGAACAGGCGCCGATGCTCTCGAACTTCGACTTCTCCGTCATCGTCCAGTCTCTGCCCTACCTGTTCGGGCAGGGCATGGTCTTCACCGTGACGCTCACCGCCATGGCGGCCGTGGGCGGCGTGATCATCGGCACGCTCTTGGCCATGGCGCGGCTTTCGGGCGTGCCCGGCCTCACCCAGTTCGCAAAGGGCTATGTCGAGCTGTGCCGCTCGCTGCCGTTGGTTCTGGTGATCTTCTGGTTCTACTTCCTGATGCCGTATATCGGCGCCTACGTGACCGGCTCTTCGACACCGATCCAGGTCGGCGCCTTCCCGTCGGCGCTGATCACCTTCATGGCCTTCGAGGCGGCCTACTTCTCGGAGATCATGCGGGCGGGCATCCAGTCGATCCCCAAGGGGCAGACCGCCGCCGCGCAGGCGTTGGGGATGAATTACTGGCAGACCATGGGCAACGTCGTCCTGCCCCAGGCCTTCCGCAACATGCTGCCGCTGCTGCTGACCCAGACGATCGTTCTGTTCCAGGATACCTCGCTGGTCTACGTGCTCTCGCTGACAGACTTCATGGGCGCCGCCTCGAAGGTGGCCCAGCGCGACGGCCGCCTCGTCGAGATGTATATCTTCGCGGCGATCGTCTACTTTGTGATCTGCTTCTCGGCCTCGTTCCTGGTGCGCCGCCTGCAGCGCCGCGTGGCCATCATCCGCTGACCGACACTGGAGACCGCGTATGACCTCGTCCCCGATGCCGGCCCCGCACGCCGCCGAGCCCGCCGCCGACGCGGCCTATGCGCCGGCGGATGCCGGCCTTCAGCCGGGCCATCTCGTCTCCGGCGTGCCCGCGGCGGCGCCCGGCGAGACGATGATCGCCATCGACAACATCAGCAAATGGTACGGCGACTTCCAGGTGCTGACGAACTGCACCACCAAGGTCGCCAAGGGCGAGGTCGTGGTGGTCTGCGGCCCCTCGGGCTCGGGCAAGTCGACCCTGATCAAGTGCGTCAACGCCCTGGAGCCCTTCCAGAAGGGCCAGATCACGGTGGCGGGCACCAAGGTCGTCGACAAGGGGACCAACCTGCCGAAACTCCGCTCGCGGGTCGGCATGGTGTTCCAGCATTTCGAGCTGTTCCCGCACCTGTCGATCACCGACAACCTGACCATCGCCCAGCGCAAGGTGCTCGGCCGCAGCGCCGATGACGCCAAGAAGCGCGGGCTCGACCTGCTCGCCCGGGTGGGCCTCGGCGCTCACGCCACGAAGTTCCCGGGCCAGCTCTCCGGCGGTCAGCAGCAGCGCGTCGCGATTGCCCGGGCGCTCGCCATGAACCCGGTCGTGATGCTGTTCGACGAGCCGACCTCGGCCCTCGACCCCGAGATGGTCGGCGAGGTGCTCGACGTGATGGTGGAACTCGCCAAGGAGGGCATGACCATGATGGTTGTGACCCACGAGATGGGCTTCGCCCGCAAGGTCGCCGACCGGGTGATCTTCATGGACCGCGGCGAGATCGTCGAGGACGCGAAGAAGGAGGACTTCTTCGGAAGCCCCCGGTCCGAGCGGGCGCAGACCTTCCTGTCGAAGATCCTGCAGCACTAGGCAGGACGGCTAACCCAGGGCCTCCTGCGCCGCCCGGTATTCCCGCCCGTGCCGGCAATAGCCCTCGACGATGCGGATCATCGTAGCGCGCTTCTCGGCATTGAGGGGCGCGAGGATCCGCGCCGGGCGGCCGCCCCAGAGATAGCCGGCCTCCAGGATCTGCCCGGGATCCGTGGTGGCGCCGGCGGCCAGCATCACGTCGTCGGCGATCAGGGTGCCGGGCGCGATCGCGGCGCCGATCCCGATGAGCGCCCGGGCACCGATCCGGCAATCGGCGATCCGCACGTTGTGGGCGATCGTCGTGTCACGCCCGATCACCACGCCCTCCCCGCGGGTGCGGATGACGGTGTTGTCCTGGATGTTGGTGTCGGCGCCGATCACGATTGGCCCGGCCTCGGCATTGAGGTCGCAGCAGAACAGCACGCTCGACCCCGCACCCAGGCTCACACGCCCCCGCAGCGTCGCGGTGCGGGCAACGAACACGCTGGCCTCGACCTCCGGTGAATCTCCGGCGGGCGGGGTCGGTCCCTCGCCCATCCGCTCGCGCAGCCGCTCGGCACGCTCGGCGACGTCGTCGGGATTGACGGGTTGCTTCGGCCGGGCCGGACTCCCGGCATAGGCGAAGCCGCCGGGCAGCTGCGACCGCGGGAAGACGGTGGAGCCCGCCTCGATCACCGCGCCGTCGCCGATCTCCGCCCCGTCGAGGATCACAACATCGTCCTCGATCACGACATCCGAGCCGACCGTGCAGGCATGCACGACGCTGTTGCGCCCGACGGTCACGCGGTCCCCGACCTGCGTCCCACGCGCCTGGGTGGCGATGTGGACGGTGGAGCGCGGACCGAGCCAGAACCGCTCGCCGAGGATGATGCTCTGTCCATCGGCCCGGATGACGGCGTCGTCGCCGATCCAGGCCTGGTCGCCGATGCGGGCCATGCCGATCACCGTACTGCCGCGCCCGCACCAGACGGGTCGGCTCGCGAAGTCCGGCAGAACGCCGTCGTAGGCCAGGATCAGTTCGGGGGTCACGCGGATATCCTTCTCCACCGCCGGCGAGGGGCTACGCGTCCCGGGGCCGGCGGGGCGCGGCAGACCGTGTCATATAGAGGCACGCGCCGCTGTGACAGGCAGGGGGCTGGCCGGGACCGTCCCCGACCCCTATGGACCGGGGGATGAGCGCGCCCGCCCCAAGCATCGCCATTCAGGCCGAGTCCTTCGACACCGCGGCCGAGATCGCCCGCGTCACCGCCGATCTCGGCGGCCGGGCCGGCGCCGTCGTCACCTTCTCGGGCCTGTGCCGCGACGAGGGCGGCCGCTTGGCGTCCCTGGAACTCGAACATTACCCCGGCATGGCCGAGGCAGAGCTGTCCCGCGTGGCCGCGGAGGCCGCGGCGCGCTGGCCGCTTCAGGCGCTGCGCGTAATCCACCGCTACGGACGCGTGCGCCCGGGCGACGGAATCGTGCTGGTGATCACGGCGTCGAGCCATCGGGTCGCCGCCTTCGAGGCGGCGAGCTTCCTGATGGACTACCTCAAGACGCGAGCGCCCTTCTGGAAACGCGAGCACCTCGCTGACGGCACCATCGGCGCCTGGGTCGAGGCGACCGCGCAGGACGACGCTGCAGCCGACCGCTGGTCCTGACCGGACTTAAACGATCAGCGCGTTGAGCAGCACCGCGAGCGCACCTCCCGCGATGGCGATGCCCATCAGGACTACGCTGCTGAGCTGATCGGCGCCGTCGACCGTGTGGCCGGGGCCCAGGGAACGGACCGGTGTCTCACCGTAATAATCACTCATCCTGTGTCTCCTGTAGGGACCGGCGCCTGGATCGGCCGGGCAGCCGCAACCAACGCGCGAGCGGGCCTCCGGTCCCACGCAAGATGGGGTAGAGCACGGGGTTCCACGCGGAAACGGCCGGGCTTCGTGCGCACATCCCGCGCCGGGCGCACTTGACCCGAGTGGAACCGCAGCGTTCGTGGGGCCGCGGTGCGGGAGCGATGATGTCGGACAGAAAGATTCAGGATCTCGAAGGCCCGGTCGGGCCCTGGCGCGGCGCGGCGCCGCTCGCCGCCTCCGGCATCGCGGTCGTCTGCTTCGCGGCGGCGCTGGCGCTCGCCTGGATGTCGGTGGGCACGCTGCTCCTGATCTTCGCCGGCGTGCTGCTCGGCGTGTTCCTGGACGGGCTGACGCGTGGGATCGGGCATGTCCTGCCTCTCCCCCGGGCCGTGCGGCTGACCATCGCCAGCCTCGCGGTTGCCGCCGTCGCCATCGGATTCGGCAGCTATGGCGGCGCCACGATCGTTCAGCAGGGGCGCGACCTCGGCACCACGATCAAGGATCAGGCCGGGACGGTGACCAACTGGCTCTCCGAGCGCGGCATCGACGTGCCGAGCTTCGCGCCGCAGGGGGGTGGCAAGGACGGCTCGACGGAATCCGGGCAGCGCGAGGGCGGGCTCGGCGGCCTCGCCAACGGGCTCCTGAAGGGCAGCGGTTCGATCGTCTCGGATGCCGGCAGCGTGCTGGGGCCGGCGGCCGCGGTGATCCTGGGGCTGTTCGATGCCCTGGGCAACCTCCTGGTCATCGCCTTCCTGGGGCTCGCCTTCGCGGCCGATCCGCAGGCTTACCGCGATGGCGTCGTCCGGTTCGTGCCACCGCAGAAGCGCTGGCGGGCGTCCCAGGTCCTCGACGGAGCTGGCGAGACCCTGCGGCACTGGCTGTTCGGCCAGTTGATCATCATGGCGGTGATCTTCCTGTGCACCTGGGCGGGATTGGCCTTCCTGGGCATCGGCGGTGCGCTGATCCTCGGCCTCCAGGCGGGTCTGCTCGCCTTCGTGCCGACGGTCGGTCCGCTCGTGGCCGGCCTCGTGATCGTGCTGGCTGCGCTGGCCTCGGGCACCAAGGCGGTGATCGGCGCGGTGGGCGTCTACCTCGCCGTGCAATGCCTGGAGAGCTACGGCCTGACGCCCTTCATCCAGAAGCGCGCCCTCGACATCCCTCCGGCCACGATCTTCGCCGGGCAGCTGATCCTGGGCGTGATCTTCGGCCTCTGGGGCATCGCCCTGGCGCTGCCGCTGATGGCGGTGATCAAGGTCCTCTTGGAACAGCTCTACGTCGAGGACACCCTCCACGAGCAGCCGAGCACGTAGAAGCCCTGCTGGGCTCGGGCGAAGCCAGATCGTCGGGGCTCCGCCCCGACACCCCGCCAAAGGGCGAGGCTCTTTGGGGAGCTGGACTGGAACCCTCAGTTGCGCAAGGCGTCCTCGATCATTCGGGCCACGGCGAGCGCCCGTCCGTCGTCGCCGAAGCGGCCGATCACCTGGACGCCGATCGGCAACCGGTCGCCGGGCACCGGCACGTTCACGCAGGGCACGCCCATCAGCGTCCAGAGCTGGTTGAAGCGTGGATCCCCCGTCGAAGCCAGCGTCACGGGGGCCGGCCCTGGGGCCGAGAAGGTCAGGATCGCGTCGTAGCCGGCGAACAGGTCCTTCAGCACCCGCCGGGCCCGGTGGGCGTGGCGGCGGGCATCGTCATACGCGGCCGGTGCGATCGCCGCGCCTGCATCGAGATGCGCCCGGACGAGGGGCGGCAGCGATCCGGCCTGCGTATCGTACTCCCAGGCGAGCGCCAGCCGGCCCTCGTAATTCTGGATGATTCGGTGACGCTCCCAGGCCTCGGCCAGCTCCGGTGGAAGCATCAGGTCGGTCAGCCGCGCGCCGGCGCGCTCAGCCGCCTGCCGGGCGCGCGCCAGGGCGGCTTCGGCCTCCGGCTCGGGCGCCTCGGCGAATTCCTGCCGGACGAGGCCGATGCGCGGCGCGGATCCCGTCTCAGCCCCCTCGATCTGCGGCCGGCCCGTCACCAGCGCCAGGGCATGCGCAACGTCCGCGACCCCGGCGGCGAACAGGCCGACTGTGTCGAGCGCCCAGGAATACGTCTTCACCCCCACGGTCGGGATCAACCGGAACGACGGTTTCACCGCCGCGCAGCCGCAATAGCTTGCGGGCCGGATCACCGAGCCGGCCGTCTGCGTGCCGAGCGCCAGCGGCAGCATTCCGGCGCCGACCGCCGCGGCCGATCCCGCCGAGGAGCCCCCGGGCGTATGGCCCGGATCGTGCGGATTGACCGTCGCGGTCGGATCGCTGCTGGCGAAAGCCGTGGTTGTGGTCTTGGCGAGTGCCACCGCCCCGAGGCTCTTCAGCCGCGCCACCACGGCGGCATCCCCCCGCGGGTGCCAGCCCTGGTAGATCGACGAGCCCATCTGTGTCGGCAGGCCTGCGCTGTCGATGATGTCCTTCACGCCCACCGCGATCCCGGCGAGCGGCCCCGTCTCCAGGATCGCGGGCGCCCCGTCGAGGGTGACGAACGCGTGCAACTCCGGCTCTCGGTCGGCGATCGCCGCCCGACAGAGATCGATCGCGCCCGTGGGCGTCAGGGTGCCGGCGTCGATGCGGGCGCGGAGGTCGAGGAGCGAAAGCATTTTGTATTCAGTGCTCCGGAGGGGGCCTCTGTCAACAGAGCCACAGGGCGCGGCATTCGGGAAACGGCGTTGACGAACGCTTTACGGGACCGTGCGCATCGTCCGGGTCATGTGGCGTGGCGTATCCCTTCTATCGGCTCTGGCGCTGTTCGGCGCGGGGCTCACCGCGTGCTCGATCAACCATTTCGAGCGACGCGATCCGTGGCGCGATCAGGCGGAGCAGGTCTGCCTGGCCAAGAAGCTGGTGGAGCCCACCGAGTTCATCACGCCGGTGGCCGCGATGGATGGCCCCGGCCCCTGCGGCATGCAGCAGCCGTTCCGGGTGACGCGGCTCGGCGGCGGCTCCGTCGTGCTCAAGCAGCGGATGACGCTCGGCTGCCCGGCCCTGGCCGAGGCCGAGGCGTGGCTCGCGGACACGATCCAGCCCGCCGCCAATCTCTATTTCGGTGTGCCCGTGGCGGAGATCAACGCGGGCTCCTATTCCTGCCGCGGCCGCAACAATCAGCCGGGCGCCAAGCTCTCCGAGCACGGTTTTGGCAACGCGGTCGACCTGATGTCGGTGAAGCTCGCCGATGGGCACGTCATCACCGTGAAGGGCGGCTGGCGCGGCACCGAGGCCGAGCAGGGTTTTCTGCGCGAGATCTTTCTGGGCGCCTGCCAGCGCTTCACCACGGTGCTGGCGCCGGGCTCCAACGTGTTCCACTACGACCATATCCACGTGGACCTCGCCCGCCATGACCCGCGCGGTTTGCGGCGGATCTGCCAGCCGCTGATCAAGTTCACGCCGCAACTCGGCACTGGCGTCGAGCGGCCCCTGTCCCGCCCTGTCCCGCCGCCGCGCCAGCCCGCCGCCCCGCAGGCCCCGGTGGATATCGAGGAGGATGACCCCTACGGCGTCTCGCCGATGTCGAAGGCGGCAAGCCCGACGCAGGTGGCCCGCGCCCCGGCGCGCCCTGCCGCGGCCACGGCCTACACGTCGGCGCCCCCGGTCCGACCCGCGCCGCATGTCGCGACCGCCCTCCCCGAGGAGGCGGAGCAGGCCTACGACGAGCCGCTTCAGCTCGGCGCGCCGGCGCCCAGCACGGGGCCGATCTACTGAGGTGAACACGCCGCGTTCGCGGGTCCATTCTTTGTGCAGGCCCATCGCCCCGGTTCCGGTTTCAGGGTGATGGGCTAGTCGCTCGGTCTCTCCGTGAGACTTATGCCGTGGCGTTACACTCTGGACGACCAGGACGAGAGCTTCGCACGCGCTCTGGTGGCGAGCGGGCGCTACGCGTCGGTCGACGAGGTCCGACGTCATGGCCTTCGCCTTGTCGCCGCGCGCGAGCAGCATCGTCAGGCCGAGCTTGAGGTTTTACAGCGAGATATCCGTGAGGGTCTCGAGAGCGGTGTCGCCGAGCCATTAAATCTGGAGGCCGTCAAAGCCGAAGGCCGCCGCCGGCCGCTTCCCGTGGGCCGTAAGTAGGATCCTCCGGCGCCCGCGTGCGGAGGAGGATCTGCTTCGGATCTGAACCTCCGTCGCGCAGGGTGATCCTGACGCGGCCGACCGGCTGCTCGATCAGATCGGGTCGGGTCGAAGCTCAACCGTCTCGCCCAGCGCCCGCTCATCGGCCGGGACCGCCCCGAAATCACGGATGCAATCCGCTTCCCTTCGGCAACCATGTCCGGTTCTATCGGGTGAGGGACGGCGGCTTCGTACTGGCCCGTGTCCGCAGTCGGTATCCCGACCGGGATGCCGCCGACGTCGTGAGCTGGCCGGCACTCATGCGCTGCCTTCTCCGAGGAGATCGTGACCGGATCCGTGCGGCTTTGTTCAATGTCGCCGAGGCCGCATCGGTGGTGTAGCGGCCGCGCCGCACCATCCGCCAAAACCGCCGACGCACCCCCGCCGGAGCTTGACTGGCGGCGCAGCCGAGCCATCGTCCGGGGATGCAGGACCGTACATCCGCCGAGGCTCGCGCCATGCGTTCGATCCGTCACGGCCTCGCCCTTGGGCTGGCCCTCCTTGCCCTGGCCCAGCCGGCCCTGGCGCGCACGGCGCGCGAGGATATCGAGCCCGCCGAAGAGCGGGAATTCCCGTTCGACGCGCAGATCCCCGGCTGCCAGGACCCCTCGGTGCTGGAGCGGGTCTCGACCAACTTCGCCGAGAAGGAGGCGAAGTTCTGGAATTCATCGATGACGATCCTGTCCTTCGACACGATCGAGCGCACCGCGTGGCGCCCCTGGGGGCTGGATACCTACCCGCGCCGGTTCTGCACCGCGACCGTGACGACCTCGGACGGTGTGCGCCGCAAGGTCGACTATTCGGTCCGCGAGAGCCTCGGCATCATCGGGGCGACCTGGGGCGTCGAGTTCTGCGTCCACGGGCTCGACCGCGACTTGGCCTACGCCTACGCCACCGCCTGCCGGATGGCGCGTCCCTGACCATGCGTGGGCTCGCGGCCTGCCTCGCCGTCCTGCTGCTCGCCGGGCCGGCCGCCGCCCAGGATTACGGCGGCTTCGCCCGCCGCGGCACCCCCGGCGAGTTCGACTTCTACGTGCTGGCCCTGTCGTGGTCGCCGACCTACTGCGCCGGGGCGGGCGAGCGTCGGGACGATGTCCAGTGCGCGCCGGGCCGCGGGCTCGGCTTCGTGGTCCACGGGCTGTGGCCGCAATACAGCCGGGGCTATCCCGAGAACTGCTCCGCGGTGGTGCGCGCCCCGACCCGGCAGGCGATCGCGCTGGCCGGGCAGGTCTATCCGAGCGAGGGGCTGGCCCGCTACGAGTGGCGCAAGCACGGCACCTGCTCGGGCCTCGACCCGGCGGCCTATTTCACCGCCGCCCGGGACGCCCGGCTGGCCGTGACAATCCCCGAGACCCTCAAGGGCGGCGGCCCACCCCAGACGCTCGCGCCGATCGAGATCGCCCGGCAATTCGTTGCGGCCAATCGTGGCCTGCGCCCTGACATGATGGCCGTCACCTGCGCGCGCGGACAGCTGCAGGAGGTCCGGATCTGCTTCGGCAAGGACCTAAAGGGCTTTACCCCCTGCCCCGAGGTCGCCCGCGGCGATTGCCGCGCACCTGAGATCACCGTCGACGCCGCGCGCTGATCTTTTTCGGCTCTGGGCGCTGGACCCGGGCCGCCGGATCCGCTTCAGGGCAACCGTATGAATTATCGGCACGCCTTCCACGCCGGCAACCACGCCGACGTGCTCAAGCACCTCGTCCTGGCGCGGGTGCTCGACCACCTGCGCCTGAAGGACAAGCCGTTCCGGGCGCTCGACGCCTTCGCGGGGCTCGGGGTCTACGACCTCATGGCCGACGAGGCGTCCCGCACCGGCGAGTGGCGGGACGGCTGGGGCCGGATGGAAGCGCCCTTCGCGCCGCCCGTGGAAGCGCTGCTCGCCCCCTACCGGGCCGCGGTGGCGGCGGTCCAGGCGCGCTGTGGTGCGACCGCCTATCCCGGCTCACCCGCGGTGATCCGAGAAGCCCTGCGACCCGGGGACAAGGGCGTGTTCGTCGAGCTGCACCCGGCGGACGCCGCGACTTTGCGGGCGCGCTACGAGCGTGATCCGCGCACGAAGGTCCTGAGTCTCGACGGCTGGACCGCGGTCAACGCCCAGATCCCGCCGCCCGAGCGGCGCGGCCTCGTGCTGATCGACCCGCCCTACGAGGTGCCCGGCGAGATCGATCGGCTCGGCGCCCACCTCGCCCGGGCGGTGGCGAAGTGGCCGACCGGCGTGTTCCTCGCCTGGTACCCGGTCAAGGACTCGGCCGCCCTGGACCGCATGGTTCGGGATCTCGCCACCACGCTGCCCCGCCCGGCACTGCGCCTCGACCTGCTGATCGACCGTCCGGACGATCCGACGCGCCTGACCGGCAGCGGGCTGATCGTCGTCAATCCACCCTGGCGCCTCGCCGAAGAAGCCCTCGTGATTCTCCCGGCCCTCGCTGAACGCTTGGCCCGACAGGACTTCGGAGGATTTCGCTGCGACCCGATCGGCCCCAGCACCTGACTCAGCAGCTTTGGCCGATCAACGGATAGAGGTTTCGTTCCAGCGGCAAGCAGAAGGTGCAGCCCGGAATGTCCTTGTTGCGATAAAGACACATTTGGGAGATGACTGATCGCGCGGATGTGAAAATGCCCAAAAACTATGCAATTGCCATTTGTTTGATTTTGTCCCCCGGACGCGTCGGTGTCAGCTTGACCGTAGGCGAACACCAACGAGCGGCGATTCCATGCTGACGCGATCCACCCTAGCCGGCTTCACCGCTGTCCTGCTGTCCTCGACCAGCATCCTGGCCGCTGACCTTGCGGTCCCAGCGCCGGCGCCCGTCCCGGCCCCGGTGGAGCCCTGCAAGGCGACGCTGCTGGGCCCGACCTATGGCGGCGTGATCAAGGCCAACCCGACCCCGACCTGCTTCGCCGCTGGCCCGCTCGGCGACCTCTATGTCGGCGGCGCCGTCACCGGCTACGGGTACGTCCAGACCAATCCCTTCGCGTCCTTCTCCACGCCCGCTGCGCCGAACGACCGGGACCGGGCCGCACGGTTCGACTTCTCGAACATCCAGGGCATCATCCAGAAGCCCGAGGGTGGGTTCCAGTTCTACATCCAGGCGGGCGGATATTCGATCCCGCAGCTCGGATTCCCGACCCTCGGGACCTTCACGCAGACCGACCTCCTGTTCGGACCGGTCCCGGTCGCCTACGGCAAGATCCAGATCAACGACGAGTGGTCGGTCCAGGGCGGACGGATGTTCACCCTGATCGGCACCGAGCTGCTGTTCACCTACCAGAACCTGAACATCAACCGCGGCCTTCTGTTCGTGCAGGAGAACTTCATCAACCAGGGCGTGCAGGTCAACTACAGCAGCGGTCCGCTCTCGGTGTCGCTCGCCGGGACGGACGGCTTCTTCTCCAACGAGATCACGTGGTTCACCGGCAACGTCGCCTATAAGCTCGACGACTACAACACGATCGGCGTCAACGGCGGCCTGAACCTCGGCCGCACCAACGCCTTCGACCGGAGCCCGCGCTACCAGTTCGCGACGCCCGGCTTCCAGCAGAACAGCGGCATCTTCGACATCAACTACACCTACGCGAACGGTCCGTGGATCATCTCGCCTTACTTCCAGTTCACGAATGTTGAGCGGGATCCGCGCGTGGGCATTAATGCCTCCGCGTCGACCTACGGCGGCGCGCTGCTGGCGGCCTACTCGTTCACCGACAATTTCTCCCTGGCCGGGCGCGTCGAGTACACCGAGCAGAGCGGCACGCGGGGTGGAACGACCCCGAACCTCCTCGGGTTCGGACCCGGCAGCAACGCGTTCTCGGTCACCGTGACGCCGACCTTCACGTTCGACCGCTACTTCTTCCGGGTCGAGTATGCGCATGTCGAACTCGGCAATATCACCCGGGGCAACATCGCAGAGGGGACCCTGGGGACCGGCTTCGGCCGAACGGGCAATCGAACCTCCCAGGACCGCTACATGGTCGAAACCGGCATCACCTTCTGAAAAAACGTCACATCCTGGCCTCTGGGCCGGGCGCGAGAAGCCCCCGTCCGCAAGGCCGGGGGCTTTTTTGTCGATCATTTCCAATCGACCAAATGCGTCAAGTTATATCTCGAACACTTCATGATCGGCGTGATTTTGATTTGAAATATTGAAAAGTTTTGTATTTCGAATATTTGACGGTCTGATTAAAGTGCCGTCGAGCACTTGATGGGTCATGGTCCCGTCATGTAATTCTCTTCCCTCGCCGGCTGTGTTCAAGCCGGGGAACTTGGAGATGACCGCGATGGAGGCTTTGTCCGCGACCCTTTGGAGCCTGGCGGTGCCGGGTATGACGCCGAAAGCGCTGCGCGCCGCCGTCCGCGAAAAGCATCCCGAAGCGTCAAAGAAGGATATCGTGCGCGCCGCGTTCTACGCGCTGATCGAGGCCCGATCCCCTGATGATCAGACGCTGGACGCGCTGCACCGATTTGCCCTGGCCGAGCGCATACCGGGCGACGAGCCGCCTCTGACAATCGGCAAGCGGCGGAAGAAGAAGCAGCGCCGTGCCGTCGAAACGCCTGTCCCCGAGACCGCCGTGGCGGCGTGAGCGGAGCGCACGGCAGGGTCCGACAAGGGGGCGCCAAGCCGTGCCCGGTGACGTTGCAAACGATCCATGACGCAGGGCCGGAAGCCTCCGATCGGCGGTCCAACCCGATCATCTCAGCGTGAGGACCATCTGGAGGCCTTCTCCGGGGCCTGCTGACGCGGTCACATCAGGGTGCGGGGCGCGGGTGGGATCAGCCCATGGCGCGCCACGAGGTGCGGCCCGGTACCCTGCGCGGCGCCTCATGCGTGGCCCCGCCTCCGTGGTGTGACGCGCCGTCTTGCGCTGAGCCCGTGTCCACTTCGATGGAGGGCGCCCTAGCTCCGCCGGAGCAGCCGCCGACCTGGACGGTGGCCCTCCTCGCCCGTGTCGCGGAAGCCGAGCTTCTCGAGAAGCCCCCAGGATGCGACGTTGCCGGGGCGGCACTCCGCCACGATGGTGCGGTCGGGGAAACGTCCGGCCAAAAGCCCGATGATCGCGGAGACCGCCTCGAACGCGAATCCGCGTCCGCGCGCGGCGCCGCCGATCCAGTAGCCGATCTCGATCACGCCCGCCCCGCGCAGATGCGTGCCCACGACGCCGACGAGGCCGGCGAGATCGCATCCGCGGGTCTCGCCAGCTGCGCCGCGGATCCAGGCGCCCAGGAAGCGGTCCTGCCCCCGCCGGCCGCTCTGGATCAGATCCTGAGCGTCCTGCAGCGTGAACGGGGTCGGCAGGAAATCCACCGCCGCGGTGATCGCCGGGTCGTCCGTGAGTCGGCGCAGGGCCTCGGCATCCTCGCGCCGCAAAGCCGTGATCGAGAGGCGCGCGGTCTCGATCACGGGTAGGTCGCTGAGGCTGGCCCGGCTGGCGCGGATGGTAAACATCCCTTCGAGATGGGGTGCCGGGCGATACGGAAAAGGCACGGCCGCACCACCCGCATTCATCCCTCAGAGATGGCGAAAACATCGCCGTACTCTTCGCGCAGGGCGTGCAGCCGCGCGCGCTGGGAACGGTTGCTTAACCTGAATCCGTCTTCATTGGGGCATCAAGTTGCGTCAGGCAAACGGGTGCGTCGATGCGGGTGCGCGGTAAGGGTCGGATGTTGCGGACGCTGTCGCGGATCGCCCTCATCGGCATCATTGGTGGGGCGGCGGCCGCCTGCTCGTCGGACGCCTCGCGGCTGAGCAATCCGTTCTCGAACCCGTTCGATTCGGAGCCATCGGCCACCGGCAGCCTGCCGGATGGCAGCCTCAAATCCGTGCCGCCGGTCCGTACCGGCCGGATCCAGTCGGAGGCGCTGAGCGCCCCCGGAGCACCGCGCGCGGCCAGCGTCGCGGCGCCGGTTCAAGCTCATGCGACAGCGCCCGCGACCCGGGTGGCCTCGACCGGACAGGTCGGCTGGAACGCCCAGGGCGGCACGCAGATCACCGTCTCGCAGAACGACAGCCTGAACCAGATGTCGACGCGCTACGGCGTTCCCGCCTCGGCGATCCTGGCCGCCAACGGCCTGACCAGCGCGAACCAGATCACCCCCGGGCGGCAGATCGTGATCCCGGTCTACAACGCCTCCGGCATGAATCCGGCCGCCGCCCCGATGACCGCCCGCCCCGCCCGGGCCGCGGAGGAGAAGCGCGAGGACGCCAAGCAGATCGAAGGCAAGCTGGCGGCCAAGCGCGAGGAAGCCGCCAAGGAAGCCAAGCGCGAAGAGGCGAAGCGCGAAGAGGCCAAGCGCGAGGAAGCCAAGGAAGCCGCCAAGGAAGCTGCCAAGGAGGCGACGAAGCGGGCGGCCGACAAGGAGGCGGAGCGCAAGGAGGCGCTGGCCCGCGACGCCGCCGCCCGCAAGGTCGCTGACGCCAAGTCCCGCAAGGAGACCGTGAAGGAGGCCGCCAGGGCGGACGCCAAGGTGGACGCGAAGACGGACGACAAGGCGCGTCACGTCCGCCCCGGGCAGGTCGCTGCGGCCGACGCGAAGAAGCCGGATCCCAAGGTCGAGGCGAAAGCCAAGGCCGAGGCGAAGGCGATGGAGGCCAAGGCCGAGGCCAAGGCCGCCGCGAAGGCCGAGGCCGCCCAGAAGCTCGCCGAGGCCAAGGCCGCCAAGGAGGCTGCGCAGAAGGCCGCCGCCGCCGAGAAGGTCGAGAAGGTTGCCGCCAAGGAAACGCCGAAGGCTGCGGCGCCCGTCGCTCCGGCGAAGCCCGAGCCGGCCGCCACCGGCTCAGTCGCCGACGCTGCGGCCTCCGAGAGCTTCCGCTGGCCCGCCAAGGGCCGGGTGATCTCGGGCTACGGCACGTCCGGCAACGAGGGCATCAACATCGCGGTACCGGAGGGCACGCCCGTCAAGGCGGCCGAAGAGGGCACCGTGGCGTATGCCGGCTCGGACGTGAAGGGGTATGGCAAGCTCGTGCTGGTGCGCCACGCCAACGGCTACGTCTCGGCCTACGCCCATAACGGCGAGCTCGACGTGAAGCCCGGCGACAAGGTCAAGCGCGGTCAGGTGATCGCCAAGTCCGGTGCATCGGGCAACGTGACCTCGCCGCAGCTGCACTTCGAGATCCGCAAGGGCGGCGCCCCGGTGGACCCGATGTCTCAGCTCGCCAGCAACTGAGCGGCCCATCGGGGCCGGAGCGCGCGGCGGTCCCGAAGGGGCCGCCGTTTTCGTTTCTGGCCTCAGGATTTCGGCACTTCCAGCGTACCGTCCGGGCTGTGGTGATCCACCGCCTGCGGCAGCGCTTCAGCCAGGGTCGGAAACAGCTGATCCATCGGGATGCCGAGCTTCTGCGCCATTTGGCGAACCTGCTCGTTGTCGAGGACCTTACGCAGGTCGTCCGCGGTGATCGGCTCGTTCGGGCCGCGGCCGAGCCAGGAATTCACCTGGCTCTCGTAACCGGAGCGACGGAGCTGGTCGAGCAGCGCGTTGAGGCCGCCGGGCAGCACCTGCTGGATGATCCCGGGCAGCGCCTTCAGCGCCATCTGGCCGAGCGAACCGCCGAAAGCACCACCCAGTGAGTCGAGCAAGCTCATGCGATCCCCCCGTCGACCGATCCGTCCAGTCTCAGTCTAGGGCGCTCCGGCGTCGCGGGGAGAGCGGGGACGCGTGAACCGCAATTTAGTCGACAGCGTCTTTGCCTTGGCCCGGAATGCCGACCCGGTTCCCGCTCCCCGGTCGCGCGGTCATGAAATCCCTCGCCCCATCCCTGTTGCTGGCGCTCTGGGCAGGCGCGGCCCTGGCGGTTCCGCCCGAGACCAGTCGGCCCATGACGCAGGAGCGTGCCCTCACCGATGCGGTGTTCGTCCGCCCGCTCTACGGGACCTACCGGCATTGCGGCGGTGCCTGCCTCAAGAGCGGCGAGCTGTCCTGGTTCTGCTTCCAGAAGCAGAGCTGCTACCTGAGTTGCGCCACCGCGCCGCCGCTGATGAAATGCGCCGTCCCGTAGCTCAGCGGATCTGGGTGCTGAAGTTCGGCTGCGGCTTCAGCACACCATTCTCGCTCTGCGCCGCCACCGCGGCCGGCAGGAACTCCGAGAGGGATGTGGCGACCCGCCCCGCGGGGATGCCGAGATCGTAGGCCAGACGCTCGGTGACAGCCTCCGGCAGGCACGCCGCGATGGCGGAGGCCGGTACGACCTGCCGTGCGTCCGGCTGCGCCTGTGCCGACAGCCAGGACTCGACCGCGCCGCCATGGCCGGTTTCGCGCAGGCGATCGAGGAAAGCCACCAGACCGCCCGGATAAAATTTTGCCAGCGCGAGGGCGAGCTTGCCGCTGCCGGTGTCTTCCAGGGCCCGATCCACCGCGGCCGCGATATCGCCGATGAGGTTCTTCGCACCGTCGAGCAGGCCCATCATTCTCCCCCGTCACGCTTGCATCCCGGGCACAAGTCGGGCGCGAAAGGCTGCCGGCAAGCGCGTGCGGCAATTCCGCGGCGGATCGCGTAAGCTGCGGCCCGCAGAATTGCGAGACCCGTCATGAAAAGCGTGCGCGCCGGCGTGCTGGATGTCGTCTACCGGGAAGCCGGACCGCCGGATGGGCCGCCCGCCGTGCTGCTCCACGGCTTCCCGTACGACATCCACGCCTACGACGTCGCGGCCGAGCGACTCGCCGCCGCCGGGGTGCGCTGCCTGATCCCGTACCTGCGCGGCTACGGGCCAACGCGGTTCCTCGATCCGGCGACGCCCCGCTCGGGTGAGCAGGCGGCGCTTGGGGCGGACCTCCTGGCCTTTCTCGACGCCCTCAAAATCCCGTGCGCCGTGCTCGCCGGCTACGATTGGGGCGGCCGGGCGGCCTGCGTCGTCTCGGCCCTCTGGCCGGAGCGCGCGCAGGGACTCGTGAGCTGCGGCGTCGGCTACAACATCCAGAACATCCCGGCCTCCGGGCAGCCCGCCGCTCCGGAGGCGGAGCATCGCCTCTGGTATCAGTACTACCTCCACGGCGAGCGCGGCCGCGCCGGACTGGCGCAGAACCGCGACGCCTTTTGCCGCTTGCTCTGGCAGCTCTGGTCGCCGAGCTGGGGCTTCGACGCCGCGACCTTCGCGCAGACCGCCCGATCCTTCGACAATCCCGACTTCGTCGATGTGGTGGTGCATTCCTACCGCCACCGCTTCGGCCTCGTGCCGAGCGATCCGGCCCTCGTCGCGATCGAAGCCCGGCTGGCCACCCAGCCGGACATCGCGGTGCCGTCGATCGTTCTGCTCGGCGCCGACGATGGCGTCGGTCCGCCGCCGGAAACCGATACGGATGCCCGCCGCTTCACCGGCCCCTATCGGCGGGAGATCGTCGCGGGGGTGGGCCACAACTTTCCCCAGGAGGCGCCGGACGCCTTCGCGGCGGCGGTCCGCGCCCTCCTGTGAGGCCGATACGGGCGCGGCGCGCTTCGACGTTGCTTTCGGGAAGCCCCTGGCTATAGTCCGCGCGCTTTTCGACAGGTCTGCACACGCCGAAAACCGGCGGCAGGCCCGATCGCCATTTGCAGGAGACGCTCGTTGATCACCCCCGCCTTCGCGCAAGGGGCCGGTACGGCCGCTGGCGGAGCGGAGATCGCCTTTCAGGTGATCCCGTTCGTTCTGATCTTCGTGATCATGTACTTCCTGATCCTGCGGCCGCAGCAGAAGCGGGTCAAGGACCACCAGACCTTGCTGAAGTCCGTGCGCCGGGACGACACGGTCGTCACCAATGGCGGCCTCGTCGGGCGCGTGACCAAGGCGGCGGACGATCAGCCCGAGATCGAGGTGGAGATCGCCCCGAACGTCCGCGTGCGGGTCGTCCGGTCGATGATCTCCGAGGTCCGCGCCAAGGGCACCGTGAAGGCCGCCTGATTTCCCGGTTGAAACGGCCGGCGTAACGCGCCGGCCCACAAGAGAAAAAGACGGCCGATGCTGCGCTTCTCCCGTGCGAAGATCATCGCGACGCTGGGTCTGATCCTGGTGGGGCTGATGCTCGCCGTGCCGAGCTTCTTCTCACCCGAGCAGCGCAAGGGCTTCGTGGCCAGCCTGCCCTCCTGGTTTCCGAGCTGGGTGGTGCCGACGCGGGCCATCGTACTCGGCCTCGACCTTCAGGGCGGCTCGCAACTCCTGCTTGAGGTCGATCAGAACGAGCTGATCGCCTCCCAGGCCAAGGCCCTGCGCGACGACGTGCGCCGCGTGCTTCAGCAGGAGAACGTCCGGGCCGACGGGGGCATCGGCCTGCTCCAGCGCGGCGTTCAGGTGAAGATCGCGGACGATGCGGCCCGGGCCAAAGCGCTGCCGAAGCTGCAGGAGCTGTCGCAGCCGATCACCACCTCGCTGGGCCAGACCGCGGCTCGCACCCTCGACGTGTCCGAGCAGCCCGGCGGCCTCGTCCGCCTGACGCTTACCGATGCCGGCATCACCGACCGGACCCGGCGGGCCGTGAGCCAGGGCATCGAGGTCATCCGGCGACGCCTCGACTCCACCGGCACCACCGAGCCCTCGATCCAGCAGCAGGGCGCCGACCGGATCCTGATCCAGGTGCCGGGCGAGCAGAATCCCGAGCGCCTGGAGAAGCTCCTCGGTTCCACCGCCAAGCTCGAATTCCGCATGCTCGCCGACAGCCCCTCGGGCGATGTCGATATGCTGCCGTCCAAGGACGAGAAGGGCGCCAAGGTGCCGGTCGAGCGCCGGGTCATGGCCGATGGCGGCGAACTGACCGACGCGCAGCCCTCCTTCGACCAGCAGTCCCACGAGCCGATGGTGAGCTTCAAGTTCAACCTGCGCGGGGCGCAGCGCTTCGGGCAGGCGACTTCGGAGAATGTCGGCCGGCGCATGGCAATCGTGCTCGACAACGAGGTGGTCTCGGCCCCGGTGATCCGCTCGGCGATCACCGGCGGCTCCGGCCAGATCACCGGCAACTTCACCGTGCAGCAGGCCAATGATCTGGCGGTGCTGCTGCGGGCCGGCGCGCTGCCGGCGAAGTTCACCGTGGTCGAGCGCCGCGTCGTCGGCCCCGGCCTCGGCCGCGACTCGATCGAGGCCGGCAAACTCGCGACCCTGGTGGCGGCGGGCCTCGTGGTCTGCTTCATGTTCGCGACCTACGGGACCTTCGGCTTCATCGCCAACATCGCCCTCATGGTCCATGTCGGGTTGATCCTGGGCCTGATGTCGGTGCTCGAGGCCACCATGACGTTGCCCGGTATCGCCGGCATCGTGCTCACCATCGGCACGGCGGTGGATTCCAACGTGCTGATCTACGAGCGCATGCGTGAGGAGCAGCGGGCGGGTCGCTCGCTGATCTCGGCGCTCCAGGCGGGCTTCGACCGGGCGTTCGCCACCATCATCGACTCGAACTCGACCATGGCGATCGCCGCCCTGATCCTGTTCTTCCTCGGCTCGGGCCCGGTGAAGGGGTTCGCCGTGGTCTTCATCCTCGGCATCCTCACCACGGTCATCACGGCGGTGACGCTGACCCGGATGATGATCGCGGTGTGGTACAAGACCTTCCGACCGAAGGCCCTGCCGTTCTGATTTTTTGGAGGGTCGACGCAGGAATCGCGGGCGACGCGACGGACCCCCTCTCCCGTGCGGGAGAGGGTCGGGGTGAGGGACGAGAAGTCCCAGGATCAAGCTCGGGATGCGTGCGCCGACGGGACGCGCTTCATCCTCAAAGTTCTCGACCCTCACCCTGTCCCTCTCCCGAACGGGAGAGGGGACCCGCGCCCCGGTTTCTTGCGTCGCGGCTCCTGTAGAAGAGACACGACCATGCGCCTGCTCCGCCTCTGGCCCGATGAATCGCATTTCGACTTCATGCGATTCCGGCGCTTCACCTTTCCGCTCTCGGCGCTGCTCTCGCTCGCCACGGTGGCGCTGTTCCTGACGATCGGCCTGAATTTCGGCATCGACTTCAAGGGCGGTACCCTGGTTGAGCTGCAGGCGAAGTCCGGCACCGCGGATGTCGCCGCGATCCGCCATACGGCGGCGGGCTTCGGCTTCGGCGAGCCGGAGGTGCAGGAACTCGGCAACCAGGGCACCGTGCTGGTCCGCCTGCCGCTCCAGCCCGGCGAGCAGGGCCAGACCGCGGTGATGAACAACGCGCACGCCGCCTTCGACACGGATTACGATTTCCGCCGAACCGAGACGGTCGGCCCGCGCGTCTCCGGGGAGCTCGTCCAGTCCGGGACGCTCGGCGTCGTGCTCTCGGTCGTGGCGGTGTTGCTCTACCTCTGGTTCCGGTTCGAGCGGGAACTCGCGCTCGGTGCCATCGTGGGCACGCTCCACGACATCGTGCTGACGGTCGGCGTGTTCATCATCACCCGGATCGAGTTCAACATGACCTCGATTGCGGCGATCCTCACCATCGTGGGCTACTCGCTGAACGAGACCGTGGTGGTGTTCGACCGGACCCGCGAACTGATGCGCCGGTACAAGACCATACCCACCGTCGATCTCCTCAACCTGTCGATCAACTCGACCATGTCGCGCACGGTGATGACCTCGATCTCGTCCGCCCTCTCGCTGCTGGCGCTGGTCCTGTTCGGCGGCGAGGCGATCAAGGGCTTTGCCACCGTGATGCTCTGCGGCGTCCTGATCTGCACCTACTCGGCGATCTTCATCTCGACTCCGGTGTTGATCTATCTGGGGCTGATGCTCTCGGGCGCCCGCGCGGCGTCCGAGCGGTCCGGCGTCCCGCAACCGGCGGAATAGTCTTTTTTCCGAGATGGCCGATCAGCCGAATCTGAAAACCTTCGACTCCGGCTTCGTGCCGGGGCGCCACATCATCGACACCTACGGCAATGGCGGCTTCCGCTTCGCCGGGATGTCGCATCGCGGCTCGATCCTGATGCTGCCTTCGGGCGTGCGCGCCTGGGAGGTGACGGGGCCGAAGGGGATCGACCGGACGGCGCTGCGCCCGGTCCAAGCCGAGGCTGGCGACATCGAACTGCTGCTCGTGGGCACCGGCCTCGACATCGCGGCGATCGATCCGGCTCTCCGCGGTTGGCTGAAGGATTTCGGCGTCGGACTCGACGTGATGCAGACCGGGGCGGCCGCACGCACCTACAACATCCTGGTGGCCGAGAACCGCAAGGTCGCGGCTGCGCTGATCGCGGTGGCCTGATGCCGGAAGTCGAGGGCCAAGCCGCCGAGACCGGGCTCGCCTTCGCCCAGTCCCACTGCGAGGAACTCGTGCGGGCCGGCGATCCGGACCGCTACTACGCCACGCTCTTCGCCCCGACCGCGGCCCGCCCCCATCTCTTCGCGCTCTACGCTTTCTCGTTGACGATCGCCCGGGTGCGCGAGGCCGTCTCGGCTCCGATGGCTGGGGAGATCCGCCTGCAATGGTGGCGCGACGCGCTGCAGGGCGAGGCGCGGGGCGACGTCCGCGCCAACCCGGTGGCGGCCGCCCTGGAGGAGGCGATCCGGGTGAACCGATTGGGGCGCCAGCCCTTCGTCGACCTGATCGACGCCCGGGTGTTCGACCTCTATGAGGATCCGATGCCCCGGGTGAATGACCTGGAGGGCTATTGCGGCGAGACCGCCTCGGCGCTGTTCCGGCTGGCGAGCCTCGTGATCGGTAACGGCACCGAGCCGGGCGGCGCGGGGGCGGCCGGGCATGCCGGGGTGGCGTACGGGATCACCGGATTGTTGCGCGCCCTGCCCTGGCACGCCCGTTCGGGTCAGGTCTACCTGCCGGCCGACATCCTGAACCGCTACGGCGTCACCCGCGAGGACATCGTCACGGGCCGCGGCGGGCCGGGCCTGCGCCGGGCTTGCGCCGACCTGCGCGACCTCGCCCGGCAGCACCTCACGGCCTTCGAGGCCGCGCGCCCGACCGTTGCGCCCTCGGCCGGGGCCGCCTTCCTGCCGGTGACTCTGGTGGAACCCTATCTCGCCGCCATGGAACGGGCGTCCTACGACCCGCTCAACACGCTCGTGGAACTGCCGCGCTGGCGCCGGCTATGGCGCCTGTGGCGGGCGGCGCGGCGGATCGGATAGTCAGAGAACCCGCGCCAACCCCGGCACCAGCGCTGCCAAACGGACCGACGCGCCGACCTCTGCCTCGGCTTCCGGTGAGGTCAGGACGGCAGCCTGGCACAGGTCGCCGCCGCTGAGGCCCGTCACCAGCCTTCCACCCGGTTCGAGTGCCGCGCGCCAATGCGGCGGGATCGCCTCCACGCTGCCGTGGACGAGGATGCGGTCGAAGCCGCCATCCGGCAGCTCCGGGGCTAAGCCATCCGCTCGGACGACATGCGCCTCCGGCAGCGCCGCGAGCCGCCGCGTCGCCTCGACGGCAAGGGTGACGGAGCGCTCCAGGCTCAGCACCGCACTCGCTCCGAGGCGGGCGAGAAGCGACGTGACGTAGCCTGAGCCGGTGCCGATCTCGAGCACCCGGTGGCCCGGCCCGACACGCAGCAGCGCCAGCATCACCGCCACCGTGGACGGCGCCGTCATGGAGGCACCGCAAGGCAGCGGCAGGGCGATGTCCCGCCTAGCGTGTTCCCGGTATTGCGGCGGCGCGAAGGCCTCCCGTGGCACCTGCTCCATCGCCCGGAGCACCGCGGTATCGCGCAGACCCCGGCCCCGGAGCGCCATCACGAAGGCCGCGTTCCCGGCCGCCGCCTCCAGGCTGCCCAGATCGATCGATGGCCGTTCAATCACTCCGCGAACGCCTGCGCGAAACGCGTCAGGGTCGGCTCGTCGGTGAGGTCCAGGCGCAGGGGCGTCACCGAGATCCGCTTCTCGGCGATGGCCTTGAGATCCGAGCCGTGGCCCGGCTCGAATCGGGCCTTGGCGAAGGCCAGCCAGAAATACGGGTTGCCGCGCCCGTCGACCCGGGCGTCGATCGACAGCAGGGCCTGATTGCGGAACCCCTGCGCCGCCACCGCGATGCCCTGCACGTCGGCCGGTTCGCAATCCGGGAAGTTCACGTTGATCAGGATGCCGGGCTCGATCCCGGTCTCCAGGATTTTTTTGATGACTTTCGGCCCGTGCGTCCGCGCGCAATCCCACTTGAGCGCGCCGCGCCCCCCCGCCCCGTAGGCCTGGCTCAAGGCGATCGAGCGGATGCCCAGGATCGTCCCCTCCATGGCGGCCGCGATCGTGCCGGAATAGGTCACGTCCTCGGCGACGTTCTGGCCGCGGTTCACCCCCGACAGGACGAGATCCGGACCGTGATCGCCCAGGATGTGGCGCACGCCCAGGATCACGCAGTCGGACGGCGTGCCTTTCACGGCGAAGCGCTGCTCCGAGACCTGCCGCAGCCGCAGCGGGTCGTTCAGCGACAGCGAGTGCGACACACCGGACTGATCGCTCTCCGGAGCCACCACCCAGACGTCGTCCGACAACGCGCGGGCGATCTCCTCCAGGGTGGCGAGGCCCGGCGCGTGGATGCCGTCGTCGTTGGTGACCAGGATGCGCATCAGCGAGGGCCTTCGATCCGGTTGAGCCCGCCCATATAGGGGTGGAGCACCGACGGGACCGTGATGCTCCCGTCCGGGTTCTGATAGTTCTCCATCACGGCGATGAGCGCGCGGCCGACCGCTACGCCCGAGCCGTTGAGGGTGTGGACGAAGGCCGGCTTGCCGTCCTTGCCCCGGTACCGGGCGTTCATCCGCCGCGCCTGGAAGTCGCCGCAGACCGAGCACGAGGAGATCTCGCGGTGGGTGCGCTGGCCCGGCACCCAGACCTCGATGTCGTAGGTCTTCTGGCTGGCGAAGCCCATGTCGCCGGTGCAGAGGGTCATCACCCGGTAGGGCAGATCCAGCTTCTTCAGCACCGCCTCGGCGCAAGTGAGCATCCGCTCGTGCTCGTTGGCGGATTCCTCGGGTGTTGTGATCGAGACCAGCTCGACCTTGCTGAACTGGTGCTGGCGCAGCATGCCGCGGGTGTCCCGCCCCGCCGCGCCGGCCTCGGCCCGGAAGCAGGGGGTGAGCGCGGTGAAACGCACGGGGAGTTCCTCCTCGCGGAGGATCGACTCGCGGACGAGGTTCGTCAGCGGCACCTCGGCGGTGGGGACGAGCCAGAAATGCTCGTCGCTGACCGGCGCCGACTCCGCACCCGCTTGTCCCTGAAGCGACTTGACGTAATCGAGTCCCTTGAAGACCGAGAACTGGTCGTCCTCGAATTTCGGCAGCTGCGCCGTACCGAACATGGCGGCGTCGCGCACCAGCACCGGCGGCGCCACTTCCAGATACCCATGCTCCTGCGTGTGCAGGTCGACCATGAACTGGCCGAGCGCCCGCTCCAGCCGGGCGAGCTGGCCCTTGAGCACCACGAAGCGCGAGCCGGACAGCTTGGCCGCCGCCTCGAAATCCATCAGGCCTGCGGCCTCGCCGAGCTCGAAATGCTCCCGTCCCTCGGTCAGCCGCTCGCGGGCGGAAGCATGGCTGCGATAGAGGACGTTGCCGTGCTCGTCGGCGCCCTCGGGCACGTCGGCCTTCGGTCGGTTGGGGATCGCGGCAAGCCGGTCGAACAGAGCCGTGTCGGCCGCCTCCTGCGCGGCCTTCAGCTCCGGCTCGGCCGCCTTGAGTTCCGCGACCTCCGCCATCAGGGCGGCGGCGCGGGCCTCGTCCCTGGCCTTCTTGGCGCCGCCGATCTCCTTGGCGAGCGCGTTGCGGCGCTCCTGGTTGGCCTGCGCGGCCGAGACCGACGCCTTCCGCGCCTCATCGAGGGCGATCAGCGCGGCCGAGAGCGGCGCGAGGCCCCGGCGGGCGAGGTCGCGGTCGAAGGCGTCCGGGTTCTCCCGGATGGCGCGGATGTCGTGCATCGAGTCGGCTCGGGCCTTGGGCGCAGCGTTGAGCGCGCGCGCCCCGCTTTGCCGCATCGCGTCCGGTGGGACAAGCGCGGCTCAGTCCTTCGGCGGCGCTAGCTTGAGCTGGTCGATCACCCAGAGCCACGTCCCGTCGGGCTGCTCCCGGGCGACCTCCACCGAGAAGGCGTTCTTGGGCAGCCGGGCGAAGGTCATGGCGAGCGCCCCGGTGCGCAGGGGCGGCAGGGTCTCAGGGCTTGGGAAGTCGGATTTGCGCGCCAGCAGGTCGGTGTAGAAGCTGCGGATCTCGGCATGGCCGGTGGCCACCACGCGGCCCGCCGCCAGCACTGCGTCGGGCTCATAGAGGGCGACGAGGCCTTCGACATCGCCCGCATTGGCGCGCTGGTTGAACAGTTCGGCCAGCGTTTCGGGGGCGCGGGCGGCCTCATGGGTATCCGACATGGCGTTTCCTCCTCCGGTTCGGTCGACCGGTTGGCGTTGCAAGAATGCGCCGGGCGGCCAATCTTTCCGCGGGCGGGCTCATTTCAGGCGGGTTCCGTGGCGATCCGTCACCGAGACGGAGACCGGGATCCCGGCCTTCACGCTCTCCGAAACGGTGCAGAACCGCTCGAATTGCTCCAGCACCCGGTCGATCCGCGGCATCTCGGCGGCGGTCGCGCCCAGGCCGATCCGCACGTCGATCCCGGTGATGCGCAGGCGGCCCTCGGCGTTGCGCTCGACCCGGCATTGCGCCTCGGCGGCGACGCCCTGCGCATCCTGCCGGAACTTTCCGAGGGCGAAGACCAGGCTGGCGCAGAGGCAGTTCGCGACGCCGGAGATCAGGATCTGCTCGGGGAACGGCCCGGTCCCGCCGCCGATCGGGGGGGCCTCGTCGGTCATGAGGGCCGGCAGCACGGCGCCAAAATCGACCGTGAAGACGTAAGCGTCGACCTGGGTAATCCGGATCGTCGGTCCCGCGTCCATTCTTCCCCTCCAGCGGGGGCGCGTGCCTCGACCCACCGAACGAACCAACGCCCGATCATCGCGCCTGTTCGGGCGGCCACGCCATGCATCTGCAACCGGATGCTTTCCCCCGATCTTCCCCGTAGAAGCGGCCTTCTGACCTCCGCGAACCCGAACCCCGCGATCCGATGACGAGCGCCCCGACCCTCGACGCCCTGATGCCGCTCTTGGAGCGCATCGCCACCGCGCTGGAGCGGGCCGCGCCCCCGGCCCCGCCGGCCTTCGACCCGAACGCCGCCGACGCCTTCCTATGGGGGCCCGAGCGTCGGCTCACCCCAGTGCCCGAGGTGGCCCGCGTGGAGATGCGGCTGCTGACCGGCATCGACCGGGCCCGGGATACCCTGGTGGAGAACACCGAGCGCTTCGCCCGCGGCCTGCCGGCCAACAACGCCCTGCTGTGGGGGGCCCGGGGCATGGGCAAGTCGTCGCTCGTCAAGGCGGCCCATGCCGAGATCAACGCCCGGCGGCCAGCCGGATCGCTGCCGATGAAGCTCGTGGAGATCCACCGCGAGGATATCGAGGCCCTGCCGGACCTGATGGCCCTGTTGCGGCCGGACCCGCACCGCTGGCTCGTCTACTGCGACGATCTCTCGTTCGATGCCGACGACACCTCGTACAAGTCGCTCAAGACCGCCCTCGACGGTGGCATCGAGGGGCGGCCCGGGAACGTGCTGTTCTATGCGACGTCCAACCGCCGGCATCTCCTCGCCCGCGACATGATGGAGAACGAGCGCTCGACCGCGATCAACCCCGGCGAGGCGGTGGAGGAGAAGGTCTCGCTGTCGGACCGGTTCGGCCTGTGGCTCGGCTTCCACAAATGCAGCCAGGACGAGTACCTGGCGATGATCCGTGCCTACACGGAGCGCTATCGCCTCGACGTGCCGCCTGAGACGCTGCGGGCGGAAGCCCTCGAATGGGCCACGACCCGCGGCTCCCGCTCGGGCCGCACCGCATTCCAGTACATCCAGGATCTCGCGGGGCGGCTTGGCAAGACGCTGGACTGAGCGCGTGTCCAGAGCATGCGAGACCATAAGATCGCGGCGGCGTTCTGCCCCGTGAACCCCCGATAATCCGTGACGGGCGCGATCGAACCGTCATTCGGGTTGGACGCGTCCACCGAAGGGTGGTGCGCGCGGTGCCGATTGTACAGTCAACGTCGCGAAGAGAGTGAGTTAGACAGCTGGCTGGGCAATCGGCTGCTGACGATGATGTCTGACGATACACAGATCGGCCGCCATCCGTTGCGGATCGTCCGGCGATCGTAACGCCTCCCGATCATCTCGCTCAGCTGCAGAACGCCGCGCCCCTTCACGCGGCGGCGCGATCGGTCCCACACTCGGCTGCTCGGCCACCGATGACAATCCGTTCCGCTCGCCACCGCGGTTCGGGTCTTGCCGGATCACGCGCCACTCGACGCCAAGGCGATGGGCGACAGCGCGCGCCACAGATCTTGTGACGTCTTCGTCATCGGGCACGAGGAAAATTCACGATGCTGACAACGAGTTGACGAATCCGGTCCTGGTCGAAATGTCTATACTCATAGGCGCCAGGAAGAATGGATCCAATCGCATTGCTGCTGCAAGGAGTGCCTCTCGACTATCGCATGAATCTATATTACATCTGTTTAAAGATAGATAAAATCAGGTCCTCGAGTCGAGAACAGGTGATGCTGCGTCTGCTTGACGTTGACTGGCAAACGATTTTTTGAAATAGCTTGATATGACGGGGCATGATTTGATGTAAACTGTCCGCGCGAATTGGGTTTTATTTTGCGGAAACTTCAAAATGGTTCTTGAACTCACAGGTATCTCAAGCTCGAGTATTCAGTATCAGGCGGCAAGCAATCATAAATCTTGGCTTCAGGCCGGCGGATCCGGGCCTGAGCCTGATCGCCAAGCCGGCCAACAACAGAAGCTGTTCTGCCCCCGCAAGCGCGGCCCGATAGCGAAAATATTTGCGGATCAGATCGAGAGCAGCCGTTCGATTCACAGGAAATTAAGGTCCAGTAAATCAAGGGCTTCATACACAATTGAACGGTTTTCAACGCGTATCATGCGAATGTTTTCGATTCAATAAAACGCTTCCAGAATAAATTCGGTGCGGAAATGCATATCTATTCGTCGTCATTTCATACGTCTTATCAGTATTCTTTGGCCTACGTCTTTCCAGACATAAAATGGACCTTTGAAGGTTCCTGGTCTGGGAATCGGCCCATGTTGCCGAACGTCTCCTTGAAAAAGGAGCGTCGCTTAGAAGAGTATGATCTCTTTCTTGCGCACGGCCCGCTCGAATTTGCGATGCTCAGCTGCCTGCTGGAAGAGCGCGGAATTCCCCGGGAGCGAATTATTTATATTGCTCATTGGGCCTTGCAGCCGGATTTATGGGTGCATATCTACGATGGTGTTGCGTACGAGCAATTCGTGAAGGATGTTT
Organism: Methylobacterium sp. E-005; assembly: GCF_022829725.1. GTDB lineage: Bacteria > Pseudomonadota > Alphaproteobacteria > Rhizobiales > Beijerinckiaceae > Methylobacterium. The sequence continues at coordinate 37,850 of NZ_JAKSYG010000116.1, forward strand.
CGAATTCCGCGATTGTATGTGTCTCTCACTTTCAGCCGATACAATTTAAATTCTACTCCCATGTATGTGTTCAGGTGATCCAGCACTTCGTTCCCGACCATGTTTTCGGAGATCCGGTCTGGGAGCCCGGCGGCAGCGACTTCATAAATGTCGTCAACATGTTCTATGCTCCGAAAAGGGGTGTGGGCTCGAAGTTCTGGGACTCCCTCGATTTCGTAAACAAGAAGCTTTATGGCGCCAGTAACGGTCCTCACAGCGCAGGCGTGCTGAATTCCGTCGGCGAATTTCGCGATGCGGTTTCTAAAGCGGCCGGTTTTTTGTGGACGGCGGATGCGGCGCCGATCTCATTCGCGCCCTTAGAGGCCATGCTTCTGGGGTGTCCCGTCATCGCGCCCAGAAATTCGGATTGGCCGGCGCTTTTCGATGATAAGCTCAATATCGTTCTTTATGATGAAGGGGACTATAACTCCTGCAAGGAGGCCGTCGAGTATCTTAATCACGACAAGCGTGTCGCCAAAGACCTGTCTCTGCGCGGCCGCGACGCGATTCTGAAAATGAATAGTGCCGCCTTGTTTCGGGAGCGCTGGAGCAGGGTGATCGATGCTGCCGTAGCTGCTGCGCCGCGGGGCCGGCGTCGGCTTGCCGCCGATGCCGCAGCTCCGCTGACACGGGTGACGTCAGTCCGGAGATCCCGTGCGGAGAGCGAGCCCTACGCGCTGGTCACGCCGATGTCGATCGCCGGCACGACGGTCGCGATCTCACACCCGGCGGAGACGTGGGAAATTCCCCGGCAGTTTATCCATCGATTTGCGACACTCAGACATTACGCTCCCGCGAAACATGATTTGGCGTTGAACGCGGCCAGGAGGGGTGGTTGTGTTTTCGATATCGCCAGAGATCTCGGCTTCTTCGGATATCTGTGCGCAAATAATGGGGCTACGGTCCGCTTTTTCAATCGATCCAAGAAGATGATGGAGTGTGTCCGAAATACTATAACTTATAATAAAATCGATCGCGCGTCGGTGGTCAACGCTGTTTTCGATGATGAGGAAAGGGAGACGTGGTTCAGCCCAAATAATCACGTCATCCGTGGAGACTCAGCTGGTGCAAGGACCGAGAAAGTAAAAACGATATCACTGGATCAATACATCGAGAAAAATCCTGAGCATATTCCAACGGCAATTTTTATCGATGAGCCATCCTATGAAGCGCGTATCGTTCAAGGATCAAGGCGGACCATCGCGACTTACAAACCGGAGCTGATCATCAATTGCTACACGCACGGAGCCTATGCCCGCGGGACACCGATCATAACGCTTCTGCAAACGCTCGACGATTTGGGTTATGCAATGCAAACATGCAATTGGGATGGTAAGCGCGAAGATCTGAGATCGCTGGAAGGAATTGCCGCGCCTGATCAAGACTCGTTTTTACTGCATGGAACAGTCAAGACGTAGGCCTCAAGCCCGCGAAGGGGTGGAGCCGCGATCATTCGCGGCCCAAAACCGAGAGCTTGCGTCGCCGAATTGGACATAGGCTCGGCGCAGACGGGGCGGCTTCAGGCCGACGAGCCCTCCTGCGCCGTTTCGATCTCCCCTTCCGCGCACGGCGCTCTCAATAATCGATCGAGGCCGACAGCCAGACCGTGCGTGGCGCCCCGAGGATCAGGGCACCGTTCGGGTTGGCGATCCAATAGTGGCTGTCGGCGATGTTGCTCACGCTCGCCCGCAGTGTGACGGGCTTGTCGCCTAAAACCGTCGCGTAGCGCAGACAGAGATCGACTGACGTCCAGCCCGGGATCGTCTTCGGACCCGTAGCGGCGCTCCCCGCATAGGATGCGCCGGTATAAACCGCCGTCGCGGTTCCCGTCAGCCCACGCAGGAACGGCAGGTCCCATTCGAGCCCGGTGGTCGCCTGGACGCGCGGCGCGCCCGTGGCCGGACTGTCGTCGTAGGTGCCGCCCGGCGACTTCGCCCAGCGGGCGTCCAGGAGCGTCACGCCTGCGATGACGCGGAGATCCGGCAGGACTTCGCCGAAGACGCTCCCCTCAAATCCGCGGTTGCGCTGAATGCCGCCGGGGCCGAACCGGTTGGTCATGGCGTCGGTGTTGCCCGCCGGGTTGGTGATCTCGAAGGCTGCCAGCGTCACGCCGAAGGTCTGGAAATCGAGCTTCGCGCCGATCTCGTATTGCCGGGTCCGGGCCGGGGCGAACACTTCGTTGACGTTGGCCGCCGTGCTCGGCGCCCGCAATGCGGTCAGGCCCTCGACTCTGTTAGCGTAGAGCGACAGGACCTGAGTCGGCCGCAGCACAAGGCCGAAGGCCGGAGTCGTCGCGCTCCGGTCGTAGGCGGAACTCACTCGACCCGTCACGGGTGCGTAATTGCCGGCGTCGATCTCCTGCCGCCGGACTCCGACCAGCAGCGCCACCAGCCCATCGGCGAAGGTCATCGTGTCGGCGACGCCGTAGCTGGTCAGCCGGTTGTAGCTTGCCCGGCCCCGGGGGAAGGTGGCGGGGAAGTTCTTGGGCTGACCGGGTGAAAGCCGTCGCGCCGGCGCGTAGATATTGGTGATGTAGTCCGGGGCGGTGATCTGGCCCAGCGACAGGGATTGGTCGAGGGCGGTCGGGGTGACCGCCGCCTCGTGGCGGATTCCGCCGGTCTCGAACCGGGCCCGCGCCCCCGCCTCGCCCGAGATCGCGGCGGTATCCCCGGTCTGGAACACGGAGTTCGATCGCGCCAAGCCGGTCTCGTCGAGCAGCGTGAAGGCCGGGTTCTCCCGCTTGGCATAGGTGAAGCTGTTGGCACCTAGGGCGCCGAACAGCGTGATGTCTGGAGTGAGGTCGTATTCCGCGCGGCCCAAGCCGGTGAGGCTGTCGGCGCGGGAGAAATCGTAGTCCTGGGACAGGTTGCGGCGCGGGTTGGGCGCCCGCGGGATGCGGATCAGACGCCTGTCCGGCTGGCCGCCCCGCGTCTGGCTGTCATAGGCGTCGTGCTGGACGATCACGTCCGCCGAGAGGCGGAGCCGCTCGCCGGCGTAGTCGAGGCCGAGCGAGCCGGCGGCGTTGCGCTGGCCGGTGTGGTCGATCGGCGTCTCGCCGCCGAGGCCCGCGGCGTTGATCCGCACACCGACCTACTTCGCATCGCCATAGCGCCGGGCGACGTCGATTTCGGCGCCCCCGCGCGTCGGGGCGGCGTAATCGACCGTAACCCGGTTCAGGGGCTCATCGCCGGCACGCTTGGTGACGACGTTCACGGTGCCGGCGATGCCGCCGTTCAGCGGCACGCCGAACAGGAAGGCGGCCGGACCCTTCAGGATCTCGACCCGCTCCAGCGGCGCGGGGTCGATCCGGTAATCCGGCACGAGCCCGTAGAGCTCGTTCAGCGCGAATTCCCGGTTCTCGATGCGAAAGCCCCGAATCGTGACGGCATCGTAGCGGTTGCCGCTGCCAATCGCCGCTCGCACCGACGGATCGGTCCGGGTCAGGAGATCGCCGACGCTGATCACTTGCCGGTCGCGAATGGTCTTCTCGGTGTAGCTCGCCGTGCTGAACGGCGTCTGCATGTAGTCCCGGTTGCCGAGCAGGCCAATCCGGCCGCCCCGGGCCACCTGCCCGCCCGCGAAGGATGGTGGAAGGTCGCCCGTCCCCGCTGGGCCGCGCGACTCCACGGAGAGTGTGTCGAGCTGGACCGATGCACCCGGCGCATCCTCGGCGCGTGCCGGTGAGGCCGCGATCGGAAGAAGGAACATCAGCAAAGCTGTCCGCAGCGCGTGCCGGACGATAAGTTTTTTGGAAGATGTTAAGAGCATATCTGCGACTTCTGGCAACACGACATGATCTGATCTGCCGAAGCAGTCAGTTCAGGCGGGCGTGCTGTGTTTCGATGCCGTGCAGATTTTGCCGTTAACAGGGTAGCAAAGCTGACTCAAGCGCAATGATTTGGAATTATTTCAGGATAAGGCTTGTAATATTGGGTTTGTGGGAAATGGTAACGGTATTATATAAATATATACTTTCGCAGTAGATCTGACAATACAGTCATAAGTGGTTATGGCGCTCCAAAACCTGCTTGCGGTGCGCAGATTCGGTTTCGTTCATTTTTGAAACGCTACGCGCAGAGCGCTGCAACCCGTCTCGACAGGATGACCCCGCCGGCGGAACGATCGAGCCGCGCAGCGACGCTCGTCGGATCAGCGCCCGCTCGACCCGAATCCACCCGCGCCGCGCTCTGAGCCCGGGCCGGCCGGGCCTTCCAGGACGGTCAGGACCGGCCGGGCAATGCGCGTAAAGACCAGCTGGGCGATCCGCTCGCCGGGCTCGATCCGGACAGGCTCGGACGCGTCTCGGTTCCAGGCGGAGACCATCAGCGGGCCCTCATAATCCGCATCGATCACACCAGTGCCGTTGCCAAGCACCAAGCCCTCCCGGTGTCCGCGACCCGAGCGGGGAAAAATGAGGCCGCACCAGGCGGGATCGCGGATCAGCACGCTGAACCCCGCCGGGATCAGCACCGGCTTACCCTGCGGTGGCAGAAGCAGCGGCGCGTCCAGGCAGGCATGCAGGTCGACCCCCGCGGCGGCTGCGGAACCCCAACGCGGGAAGCCCCAGCCGGTGAGCCGCGGGTCGAGCAGCCGCAATCCGACCTCCGGCAGGTCGCTCACGCGGAAAGCTGCGCGATCGCGTCAGCCAGGGCGAGCGTCCGGCGGGCCGCCTCGACGTGGAGACGCTCGATCATCTTGCCATCGAGCGCGACGACCCCGCGGTCCCGATTCTCCGGCGCCTCGAAAACCTCCATCAGCCGTCTGGCCTGCTCGATCGTCTCGGCGCTCGGCCCGAAGGCCGCGTTGGCCGGTCCGATCTGGTTCGGGTGGATCAGCATCTTGCCGTCGAAGCCGAGAGCCCGGCCCTGCGCGCACTCCGCTTCGAAGCCGGCCGCGTCGGTCAGGTCGGTGAAGACGCCGTCGATCGCCTCGATCTCGTAGGCCCGGGCGGCGGCCAGCACCGTCATCAGCCAGGGGACGAGGGCGGCCCGCCCCGGCGGCGGGATCCGGGCCGCCTTCAGGAGATCGTTCGGGCCGAGCACCAGGGCGGCGAGACGCCCGTCGACGTCCCGCGCCGCCCCGGCGATCTCGGCGGCCTTGACCACCGCCATCGGCGTCTCGATCATCGCCCAGACCCGTGTCGCCAGTGGCGCGCCGAGCCGGCGCAGGCGGGATCCGACGGCGATCAGCGTATCGGAGGTGCGGACCTTCGGCACCAGGATGGCGTCCGGGGCGGCGGAGGCGAGCGCCACGAGATCGGCCTCGCCGTCATCGGTCTCGGGCGGGTTGATCCGCACCACCACCTCGCGCGGCCCGAAGCCCCGGGCGGCCACTGCGGCGGCGACCTGCGCGCGGGCCGCTTCCTTGGCCTCCGGCGCGGTTCCGTCCTCGAGGTCGATCAGGATTACGTCGGCGGGCAGCGTGCGCGCCTTTTCGAGTGCCCGCGCGTTGGAGCCGGGCATCGCCAGGACGCTGCGACGGGGACGGATCTCGCTCATCACGCTGCTCCCGGATTCGGTGCGTCGGCGCGATGCGATAGCCGGCCACGCCAGCCCGAACAAGAACGCAGTCCGAACCGAGTTCCGCATGGGAGAGGATCACGATGGCGCGGTGGATCGCCGGACTCGACGGCTGCCGGGGCGCCTGGGCGGGGGCCTTGCTCGATCTCGACGATCCCAACCGCCACCGCTGCGCCCTCTTCCCGGACGTGGCCGCACTCCTCGATGCTCCGGAGCAACCGCTCGTGATCGGGATCGACGTGCCGATCGGCCTGCCCGTCCGGATCCTCGGAGGCGGCCGGGCGGCCGATCTCGCGGCGCGTGCCACGCTCGGTCCTGCGCGGTCGTCGGTCTTCCCGATGCCGCCGCGGGCCGCGATCTATGCGGACGACTACGACACCGCCAAGGCCGCCTCCCGGGCAGCCAGCGACCCGCCCTTCGCGCCCTCGATCCAGGGTTACAACATCTTCCGCTACGTCCGCGCGGTGGATACGCTCCTGCGGACGCGGCCGGAGCTGTGCAAGCGGATCCACGAGGTCCACCCGGAGGTGGCGTTTCACGCGCTCAACGGCGATCGGCCGCTCGGCCTGCCGAAGAAGGGGCGCGACGCCCGCCGAGGGCTCGATCGGCGACGCACGCTCCTGTCCGCAGCGGGTCTGCCGGCAGCGCTGCTCGACGCCCGGGCGAAGGGTATCCCCGAGGACGACCATCTCGATGCGCTGGCCGCCCTGGTGGTGGCGGGCGATATCCTGGCGGGTTGTGCCCGGCCACTCCCCGATCTGCCGGAGCAGGATGGGCACGGTCTGCCCGTTGTGATCTGGGCACCGGCCGTGCGGGAGCCGCCGGCGCCCGATGCCGCGTAGGCACAGGCGCGCGACGTGACGGCCGGACGTGATGATTTAGCCGCCGGACGCCCGCTTTTTGTGCAACGCACCGGGCATTCCGAGCCCGGACCGCACCCTGCGACCGGGTTGCATTTCGCCTGCCGGATCAGGCGACGAGCCCCGGATCGACGATCTGGCACGGAAGCTGCTTGGTTAAACGCGTCCGTCAACGGCGACGGGCAGCGCCGTCAGCGAGGCCGCTGATCCGGTTCTCCTGGGGCTCGAAGCCTGCACGGGGTCACCGGCAGCGGCTTTTTCGTGGGCGGTCCGCCAACGATCCTGCAATCGAGGTTCCAGACGCGATCGAGCGATGGCGACATCCCCTAGCGACACACGCATACACGACGCGCGTAGCCAGACCGGCCTGCCGCGCGAGAGGCTGGTCGTCGTCGGCAACGGCATGGCCTCCCTGCGCTTCCTCGAGCGCCTGACCGAGGGCTGCCCCAACCGCTTCGATGTGACCTGCGTCGGCGCCGAGCCCCAGGCCGCCTACAACCGGGTCCTGCTCTCCTCGCTCCTGGGCGGCGAGGTCGATGAGGCGGCCTGCGCGTTCCGCGGGCTCGACTGGTACGAAGCCCACGGCATTCGCCTGATCACCGGCGCTCCGGTCACACAGATCGACCGGGAGAACGGTCTGGTTATCGTCGGCGAGACCCAAGTCCTACCCTTCGACAAGCTGGTGCTCGCGGTGGGGTCCCTGCCCATCCGCCTGCCGAAGCCCGGCATGGATCTCCCCGGGATCATCACGTTCCGCGATCTTGCCGACGTGGCGGCGATCCGCCGGGCGGCCGTGCAGCATGCGAGGGCGATCGTCATCGGGGGCGGCCTGCTGGGCCTCGAAGCCGCCGTCGGCCTCGCCCGGCTCGGCGTCGACACGACATTGCTCCACGTCATGGACCGGCTGATGGAGCGCCAGCTCGACCACCACGCTGCCGGGCTCGTCAAACGCGCCATGGAGGCCCGGGGCATCAAGGTTCTTCTTCAGGCCGATACCGCGCGGGTCGAGGGTGCGGCCTGTGTCGAGCGCCTTGTCCTCTCCGACGGCACGGTGCTGCCGGCCGACCTCGTGGTGATGTCGGTGGGCGTGCGCCCGTCGGTGGCGCTGGCGCAGGCCGCAGGTCTCGCGACCGGTCGCGGCATCACGGTCGACGACCGGATGACGACCTCCGATCCGCGCATCTTCGCCCTGGGCGAATGCGCCGAGCACCGCGGCCTGGTCTACGGCCTCGTCGAGCCCGCTTACGAGCACGCCGATACGCTGGCCCGCCACCTCGCGGGGCAAACGGCCGCGTACCGGGGAACATCGCTGGCGACGAGCCTCAAGGTCTCGGGCCTGCCGGTCTTCTCGGCCGGCATCGTGGACACGCCGGACGACGCCGAGGCGATCGTGCTCTCGGATCCCGGCGCCGGGCTGTACCGCAAGCTGCTGGTGCGGGAGGGCAAGCTGATCGGCGCGGTGTTCGTCGGCGACATCGCCGAGCAGGCGGCCTGCAAGCGCCTGATCCGTACCGGCGACCCGATCGAGAACGTGGACGACTTGATGTTCGGGTGCCCCGCGCCCGAGCCGCTGGCCGCTTAGGGAGGCACGGGATGGCCGAGACCCTCACTCAGATTGCACCGAACTCGTTCGACGCCGAGCAGAAGCGCTACCTCGAAGGCTTCGCCTCCGGCATCGCCGCCGTCCGCATGACCGGCGGCCTCTCCGGCGGTGCGGGCGCGGCCGCCCCGCCCGCCGAGCCCACCGGCCCGGATGCGATCCACATCAAGGCGCAGGACAAGACCGTCAAGGATGGCGGCAAGCTCTGCGAGCAGGAGAAGTGGAAGCGCGCCGAGAGCCCGTTCGACGGTCATAACCGCCTGATCCAGGAGGCTGCCGCCGGCAAGCAGCCCAAGCCCGAGGACAATTTCCGCTGGCGCTACCACGGGATGTTCTGGGTTGCGCCGAACCAGGTCTCGTACATGTGCCGGATGCGGATCCCCAACGGGATCCTGCACCATTGGCAGTTCGCGGGCGTCGCCGACCTCGCCGACCAGCATGGCGGTGGCTACGTCCACGTGACCACGCGGGCGAACCTGCAGGTCCGCGAGATCAACCCCGAGCATGCCCAGCCCTTCCTCGATGGGCTCACCGATATCGGGCTGACCGCCCAGGGCGCGGGGGCCGACAACATCCGCAACGTCACCGGTTCGTCCACCGCCGGCATCGACGCCCAGGAGCTGCTGGACACGCGCCCGCTCGCCAAGTCCTGGCACAACTGGATCCTGAACGACCGCTCGCTCTACGGCCTGCCGCGCAAGTTCAACGTCGCCTTCGATGGCAGCGGCGTGATGCCGACCCTGGAGGAGACCAACGATATCGGCTTCCAGGCCGTGGAGGTGCTGGAGGGCGCTTCCGTTCCGCCCGGCATCTACATGCGCCTCGTCCTCGGCGGCATCTCGGGCCACCGGGACCTCGCCCGGGACACCGGCATCGTGCTCAAGCCCGCGGATTGCAACGCGGTCGCCGACGCGATCATCCGTGTCTTCATCGAGAACGGCGACCGGACGAACCGCAACAAGAGCCGGATGAAGTACGTCCTCGACGCCTGGGGCTTCGACAAGTACCTCGCCGCCGTCGAGGACAAGCTCGGCCGCAAGCTCGACCGGGTCGCGCCGGAGCACGTGGCGCCGCGCAAGCCCACCGACCGCTACGCCCATGTCGGCGTGCATGCCCAGAAGCAGCCCGGCCTCAACTGGATCGGCGTCGTCCTGCCGGTGGGCAAGATGACGAGCGATCAGGTGCGGGCGCTGGCCACGATCGCGGCCGAGTGCGGCGACGGCCAGATTCGCCTCACCGTCTGGCAGAACTTCATCGTTTCCGGCGTTCCGGACGCGAAGGTCGCCGAGGTGGAGGCCCGCGTGGAAGCGCTCGGCCTCACCACCAAGGCGGCGGGCATCCGCTCCGGCCTCGTGGCCTGCACGGGCGCCCGCGGCTGCAAGTTCGCGGCCTCCGACACCAAGGGCCACGCCCTGATCATCGCCGACCACATCGAGACGGCGATGCCGAACCTCGACGTGCCGGTGAACGTCCATCTCACCGGCTGCCATCACAGCTGCGCCCAGCACTACATCGGCGATATCGGGCTGATCGGCGCCAAGGTCGTCGTCTCCGAGGAGGGCGACACCGTCGAGGGCTACGACATCGTGGTCGGCGGCGGCTTCGCCGAGAACCCGAAGATCGGCACCGAGATCTGGAAGGCCGTCAAGGCCGAGGATTGCCCCGCCCGGGTCGAGGCGCTGCTGCGCGCCTATCTCGCCCGCCGCCAGGGCCCCGAGGAGAGCTTCCAGGCCTTCACCAGCCGCACCGGCGCGGAGGCGCTCCGCGACGCCGCCGAGGACCAGCCCGCCCTGAAGGCCGCCGCATGACCCAGCACGTCTCGCCTCCCCTCGTCCTGATCCCCGAGACCGCGCCGTTCAACGAGGACCAGCGCGCGTGGCTCTCGGGCTATTTCGCGGCTCTGCTCGGCCCCGCCATCGCGGGCGCCACAGCTCTGGCGCCGGGCGAAGCCCCCGCCACCGGCCCGAAGCTCGCCGACAACGACGACGCGCCCTGGCACGACCCCTCCGTCCCGATCGGCGAGCGGATGGACATGGCCAAGGACCGGTCCGAGCCGCAGAAGCTGATGGCCGCCATGGCGCAGCAGGATTGCGGCCAGTGCGGCTACAACTGCGCCGACTACGCCAACGCGATCTTCCTCAAGAACGAGGAGCGCCTGAATCTTTGCCAGCCCGGCGGCAAGGAGACGATGCGCATGCTCAAGAAGCTGGAGGAGGAGATCGGCGCCGCGTCCGGCGCGCCGGCAGCCCCGAAGGCGGAGGGCGACACTCCGAAGAAGGCGGCCGAACTTGGCCCACTCGGCTTTTGCCGCGAAAACCCGGTGGAAGCGTTGTTCCTGTCCCGCCGCCGCCTCAACGATCCGGGCGGCGAGAAAGAGACGTGGCACATCGAGATCGGCCTCGACGGCACGCCGATCCAGTACGAAGTCGGCGATTCGCTGGGCCTTTTCCCAGCCAACGCCCCGGCGCTGGTGGATGCCGTGATCGCGGAACTCGGCGCCCGGCCCGAGCGGGTGATCGGCGAGCGCACCCTGCGCGAGCACCTGCTGATGAACTACGCGCTGGGTGCCGCGCCCGACAACCTCTACCAGCTCCTGTCGCTCCTCACCTCGGGACCGGCCCGCAAGAAGGCGCAGGCGCTCGCCTCCGGCGAGGATCCGGACGGCGATGCCGCCTACCTCGACGTGCTCGGCGCGCTGCACAAGTTCCCAGGCGCGCGGCCCAACGCCGAGGTGTTTCTGGAGGCCTTGGACGAGTTGCAGCCGCGACTCTACTCGATCTCCTCCTCGCCCCGGATGGATGTCGGACGCGTGTCGCTGACGGTGGACGCGGTTCGCTACAACCACCGCTCGCGGCTTCGGCTCGGCGTGGCCTCGACCCATCTCGGCGAGCGCCTGCCCGAGCAGACCCGGGTGAAAATCTATCTCCAGAAGGCGCATGGCTTCGGCCTGCCGGCCGACCTGTCGAAGGACGTGATCATGTGCGGCCCCGGCACCGGCATCGCGCCGTTCCGGGCCTTCCTGCGCGAGCGCGCCGCCACACAGGCGCCCGGCCGCAACTGGCTGTTCTACGGCCACCAGCGTCAGGCGAGCGACTTCTTCTACAAGGACGAGCTGACCAAGCTGAAGGACGACAAGGTGCTCACCCGCCTGTCCCTGGCGTGGTCCCGCGACGGGACCGAGAAGACCTACGTCCAGGACCGGATGCGCGAGAACGGCGCCGATCTGTGGAAGTGGCTCGAGGGTGGCGCGCATTTCTACGTCTGCGGCGATGCCAAGCGCATGGCCAAGGACGTCGAGCGGGCGATCATCGACGTGGCTGCGCAGTTCGGTGGCAAGAGCCCCGAGGACGCGGTGGCGTATCTTGCGGCGCTGAAGAAGGCCGGGCGGTATCAGGCCGACGTGTACTGACCAGCCCAACCCTCCCCCCGCTGCGGGGGAGGGTGCCCCGCGGATGCGGGGCGGGAGAGGGGACCCGGGTTCCGGAAAAGGCTCAACGGACGGGCTGTGCTCCATCCGGCACCGTCGCTCCCCTCTCCCGACCCCCTTCGGGGGCCACCCTCCCCCGCAGAGGGGGGAGGGAGATACGGCGCGGAGCTTGCTCCCGCCGAGGACGACCCTTCGAGGAAGAAGCCATGACCCAGCCAGTGGCGGCGCAGACGGTGCGGACCACCTGCCCCTATTGCGGGGTCGGGT